>DATMGD010000069.1:0-28732 GCA_035555855.1 Xanthobacteraceae bacterium | reverse complement strand
GACGGTGAAGCGCGGCATTTTCCTTTCTTTCGCAGCCGCGTTCGCGCAGGCGATCACGGCGATCACCATCGTCGGCATTGCCGCGCTCATTCTTGGCGCGACGGCGAAAGCGATGGGCGCGACGGTGCGCTGGCTCGAGCTGGCGGCCTATGCCGGCATCATTGCGTTTGGCCTGATGCTGGCCTTTCGCAAAGGCCGCGCGCTGATCGCGGCGTTGCGCGGCAAGCATGATCATCACGATCATGGTCATGATCATGGTCACGACCATGGTCATCATCATGCGCATGATCACCATCATGATCACGATGCGCATTGCGGTCACTCGCATGGACCGGAGCCTTCCGAATTGAAGGGCAAGAACTGGCTGAAGCGCGGGCTTGCGGCCGTGCTCGCGGTCGGTCTTCGCCCCTGTTCGGGCGCGATCTTCGTTCTGGTCTTTGCGCTCTCGCAGGGAATTTTCGCGATCGGCGTGCTCGCAACCTTTGCAATGGCGCTTGGCACCGCAATCACCGTGACGGCGATTGCGCTCATCGCGGTGTTCGGCAAAGGGCTTGCGGTGCGACTTCTGAAATCGCGCGGCGGCGGTCAGTTTGGCGTTGCCGTGCTCGGCATTGAAGTCGCCGCTGCGCTGATGATTTCGCTGTTCGGTGTTTTACTGCTCGCCGGCTATATGGCATCGGAGCGATTGTTCGTGGCGTGAAAGGAACGCGCCATTTGCCTGTTTCAAAGGCAATATCGTTTCATTCCGGTAACGCATTCGGAAATTGCACGGCCCTTGGGCCTGTGCGAGATTCGGCTGGAAACGCTGATCTAACCATGCGCCTCACCGCTCCTTATATAGAAGTGACTTATATGAGAGTGAGCAGGGCGCGGAGACTGTAATGTCGCTTTCCGACGTTTCGCTCGACGATCGCTTCGACCTTTCGAAACGCCACGTGTTTCTCACGGGCACGCAGGCGATCGTGCGGCTGACGCTGATGCAGCGCGAACGCGACCGGCTGAACGGCCACAACACGGCAGGCTACGTCACCGGCTATCGCGGTTCGCCGGTCGGCGGGCTCGACCAGACCTTCTGGCGCGCGCAAGCCGTTTGCGAACGCAACCACATTAAATTTCAGGCGGGCTTGAACGAGGATCTCGCGGCAACGGCGCTGTGGGGCACGCAGCAGGCGGAGCTGCGCGGCGAAGGCAAATACGACGGCGTTTTCGGCGTCTGGTACGGCAAGGGGCCGGGTGTCGATCGCTCGGGCGATGTCTTCCGCCACGCCAATTTTGCCGGTTCCTCCAGGCTCGGCGGTGTCGTCGCGCTGATGGGTGACGATCATACGTGCGAGTCGTCCACCACAGCGCACCAGTCGGAATTCGCATTTCTCGACGCGATGATCCCGATCCTGAACCCCGCCGGGGTGCAGGAGCTTCTCGACTATGGCCAGCACGGCTTCGCGCTCTCGCGCTTCGCCGGCACTTGGGTCGCGATGAAGTGCGTGAAGGAAACGATCGAATCGACGGCGGTCGTCGACGGCTCGCTCGATCGATTGCAAATCGCAATCCCGCAGGACTTCGCGATGCCCCCCGGCGGGCTCAACATCCGTGCCTTCGACGGCGCGCTCGCGCAGGAAGCGCGGCTGCATGATTTCAAACGCGCGGCAGTGCTCGCGTATCTTCGCACCAACAAGCTGAACCGTATCATCACGTCCGGCGGACGCAATGCGAAGATCGGCATCATCACGACCGGTAAAAGCTATCTCGACGTACGGCTTGCCTTCGACGAGCTCGGCATCGACGAGAAGCGCGCCAACGATCTCGGTATTCGTCTCTACAAGATTGCCTGCCCGTGGCCGCTCGAACCCACTGGCCTCAAGGAATTCGCTGAGGGCCTCGATCTCATCATGGTGGTCGAGGAAAAGCGCTCGCTGATCGAAACGCAGGTGCGCGAGGAGCTTTACGGCACGCCGAACCAGCCGGCGGTGATCGGCAAGAAAGACGAGGAAGGCCGCTGGCTATTCCCGGTCAAGGCTGCGCTCGACCCGAACGATGTCGCGATTGCGATCGGCGAGCGGCTGCTCAAGCGCGGCGACCACCCCGATATCCGCGATCGCGTGGACCGTTTGCGGCAGGCGCAGGCGGCGCTTTCCGAGACGCAGGACATCGCCAACCGCACGCCGTATTTCTGCTCGGGCTGCCCGCACAACACTTCGACCGTGGTGCCGGATGGCATGCGCGCCTATGCTGGCATCGGCTGCCACACCATGGCGCTTTACATGAACCGCTCGACCGGCGGCTTCACGCATATGGGCGGCGAGGGCGCGAACTGGATTGGCGAAGCGCCATTTTCGAAGCGCGCGCATGTGTTCCAGAATCTTGGCGACGGCACCTACAATCACTCGGGCGTTCTCGCGATCCGCGCGGCCGTCGCTTCGGGCGTGAACATTACCTATAAAATTCTGTTCAACGATGCGGTGGCGATGACCGGCGGCCAGCGCCACGAAGGCAACCTGCATGTCGATGACATCGCGCGCCAGGTCGCAGCCGAAAACGTGCGGCGGATTGAGCTTGTAACCGACGAGCCGGAAAAATATCCGAAAAGCATCAACTGGCCGGCCGGGTTGAAGGTTCATCATCGCGATGAACTCGATGCCGTGCAGCGCGATCTTGCCGCGACCTCCGGCGTCACGGTGCTGATTTACGATCAGACTTGCGCCGCCGAGAAGCGCCGCCGCAGAAAGCGCGGCGAGTTTCCCGACCCGGACAAGCGCGTGCTGATCAACGAACTCGTCTGCGAAGGCTGCGGCGATTGCGGCGTGCAATCGAACTGCGTCGCGGTGCAGCCGGTCGATACCGAGTGGGGCAGGAAGCGCGAGATCGATCAGTCGGCCTGCAATAAGGATTTCTCCTGTCTCAAGGGATTTTGTCCGTCATTCGTGACGGTGCACGGCGCGAAGCTGAAGCGCGGCACGGGGGCGGCGGCAAGCGCGGGCGAAATGCCGATGCTGCCGGAGCCGCAGCTTCCTGCGATTGACGGCACCTTCGGCGTCATCATCACCGGCATCGGCGGCACCGGCATCGTGACCATCGCGCAGGTGCTCGGCACGGCCGCATATCTTGACGGGAATGCCGCGGGGATCATCGACCAGGCGGGGCTCGCGCAGAAGGGCGGCGGTGTTTTCAGCCATCTGCGGATTGCGAACCATGCCGACGACATCCACGCCATCCGCATTCCGGCGCATGGCGCGGCGCTCGTGATCGGCGGCGATATGGTGACGGTCGGCTCGAAGAAAGTGCTCTCGGCGATGAAGCCGGGGCAGACGACAGTTGTCGTCAATACGCACGAGACGCAGCCCGGCGATTTCACGCACAATGCCGACTTCTCGCTGCCGACCGAGCGGCTGAAACGCGAGATCGCGAAAGCGGCGGACGCGGATCGCGCCTATTTCGTCGAGGCTACGAAACTTGCAAACGCGCTGTTTGGCAATTCGCTCGGGCAGAATATTTTTCTCGTCGGCTATGCCTGGCAACTTGGCCGCTTGCCGATTTCGCAAGCGGCGATTTTGAAGGCGATCGAGCTGAACGGCCAGTCGGTCGAGATGAACAAGGTTGCCTTCGCCTGGGGCCGCCGCGCTGCCTTCGATCTTGCCTCGGTCGAAAAGCTCGCAGCGCCGGCTGCCGCGCCGACCGATGCACGGCGGCTTTCGCAATCGCTCGATGAGCGGGTCGAGCGGCGGGCGGCGTTTCTCTCGGATTATCAGAATGCCGCCTATGCGCGGCGCTATCGCAATCTCATGACTCGCGTGCGCGACGCAGAACGCCTCAAGGCGAGCGGCAATGGCGCGCTTGCGGAAGCTGCCGCCAAAAGCCTGTTCAAGCTGATGAGCTACAAGGACGAATATGAAGTCGCGCGGCTCTTCACCGATGGCGCGTTCGACCGGCAGGTGGCCGCAAGTTTCGAGGGCGATCTTCGGTTCGAATACCATCTCGCGCCGCCCTTGCTTGCGCGCAAGGATCCGGCGACGGGACGGCCCAAAAAGATGAGCTTCGGCGGCTGGATCAAACCGGTTTTTGCGCTTCTCGCGAAATTCAAATTCCTGCGCGGCACGGTGTTCGATCCGTTCGGCCGAACCGACGAGCGCCGGATGGAACGCAATCTGATCGGCGAATACGAGGCGATCCTGGAAGAAGTGATCGCCGGGCTGAAACCCGAGAACTGGGCGCTGGCGACCGCGCTTGTTGCAGTGCCGGAAAAGATTCGCGGGTTCGGGCCGGTCAAGATGCGCTCGGTAACGGCGGCGCGGGCTGAAGGCGCCGCACTCCTTTCCCGTTTCCGGCATTCGGTGCGGCAGGGCGCGGCATCCGCGATCCCGGCGGCTGCCGAGTAGGCTTTCAAAGCACGCTGGCCAAACAGCCGCTTGTGTTGCGGCTGACTTCCCCGCAAGATTATCCATCCAAAGGCGAAGAATGCTCCGTCAGAAGGGCGTCGGCGCCGCGGATGCAACGGTTCGCAATTGCACATGCGGGCCGTCTTTCGGGGAGGGGTGCAGGCGTGAGCGGCGCTACCAATTTCAAGGACACGTTCCCGAAGCTATTGCTGCTGAACGCTGCCGAGCGCGGCGGGCGCCCTGCCATTCGCGAAAAAGACCTTGGCATCTGGCAGACCTGGACATGGGAGCAGGTGCTCGACGAAGTGCGCGCCTTCGCGCTCGGCCTGCACAAGCTCGGCCTCAAGAAAGGCGATACTGTCGCGGTGATCGGCAACAACCGGCCACGGCTCTATTGGTCGATGTGCGCGGCGCAATCGCTCGGCGCGGTGCCGGTGCCGGTCTATCAGGACTCGGTCGCGGAAGAGACGGCTTTCGTGCTTGAGCATGCGGCGGTGAAGATCGCGGTCGTCGAAAATCAGGAACAGGTCGACAAGCTCCTGTCGATCTCCGAACGGCTGCCGTCGCTCACGCATATTATTTACGACGAAGAACGCGGGTTGAAGGGCTACGATCACACGCGGCTGAAGTCATTCGGTGAAGTGCAGGAAATGGGCCGTAGCGGCGATCTCCGCGCTTCGGCGGTGTGGTGGGAAAATCAGGTCGCACAGACCAAAGGCTCCGACCTTGCGGTGATCCTTTATACGTCCGGCACGACGGGCCACCCCAAGGGCGTGATGCTCACTTTCGATAATGTGATCCTGACGGCGCACAACGCCAACGCCTACGACAATCTCGGCGAAAAAGAAGAAGTGATGGCTTATCTGCCGATGGCCTGGGTCGGCGATCACATCTTTTCTTATGCGCAGTCTTATTGCTCGGGCTATTGCGTGAATTGTCCGGAAAGTCCGGAAACCGTGAACGAGGACCGCCGCGAGATCGGCACGACCTACGCGTTCGCGCCGCCGCGCATCTACGAGAACCTCCTGACGCTTTCGATGGTGCGCATGGAGGATGCGAGTCCGCTGCGCTACAGGATCTTCCACTATTTCATCCGTCATGCGCGCAAGTGGGGCGAGAAGATTCTCAACCGCGAGAGCGTGCCGCTGCATGCGCGGTTCATTTATTGGCTTGGCGACATGTTTGTTTATGCGCCGCTTCGCAATCGCTACGGCTTCTCGCGCGTGCGCGTCGCCTATACGGCGGGCGAAGCGATCGGGCCGGAGATTTTCCGCTACTACCGCTCGCTCGGCGTGAACCTGAAGCAGCTTTACGGGCAGACCGAAGCCTCGGTTTACATCACCGCGCAGCCCGACGGCGAAATCCACGCCGAGAGCGTCGGCAAGCCGAACTATGAGGTCGAAATCAAGCTCGCCGACAATGGCGAGGTGCTTTACCGCTCGCCCGGCGTATTCGCCGGTTACTATAAAGATCCCGAGAAGACCGCCGAGGCGAAGACGCAGGACGGCTGGGTGCATTCGGGCGATGCCGGTTTCTTCGATCCGAAGAACGGGCATTTGCGCATCATTGATCGTGCCAAGGATGTCGGCCGTTTGAATGATGGCACGCTGTTCGCGCCGAAATACATCGAGAACAAGCTGAAGTTCTATCCGAACATCCGCGAGGCGGTGGCCTTCGGCGACAAGCGCGATTTCGTGACGGTGATGCTGAACATCGATCTCGTCGCGGTCGGCTCATGGGCCGAGCGCAACAACGTCACCTATGCGTCCTATCAGGAGTTAGCGGCGCATCCGCGCGTCTACGAGATGCTGGCCGCGCATGTCGACGAGGTGAACCGCTCGCTCGCCGCCGACGCGCCGATGGCGGGTGCGCAGGTCAAACGCTTCCTGATCCTGCACAAGGAGCTTGACGCCGACGACGGCGAACTTACGCGCACGATGAAAGTGCGGCGCGGCTTCATCGGCGATCGTTACGCGTCGCTCGTGAAGGCGCTTTATGACGGATCGCAAGCCATCGATATCGCCACGGAAGTCACCTTCGAGGACGGCCGCAAGGGCGTGATTTCCGGCCATGTCGCGATCCACGATATGCAGACCTATCCAGCCGAAGCGCCGGTCGGGAAGGCCGCATGAAAGACGATACCAAGCAGGAAATCTCGGCAGGGACGACGCTGCTCTCGGTCGAGAATGTCGTGCTGGGGTTCGGCGGGCTGAAGGCCATCAACGACGTTTCCTTCGACATCAAGAAGGGCGAGATCCGCGCCATCATCGGTCCGAACGGCGCCGGCAAGACGTCGATGCTGAACGTCATCAACGGCTTCTACCAGCCGCAGTCGGGCAAGATCACCTTCAAGGGCAAGACGCGCCGCAAGATGGGGACTTACGACGCCGCCCGCGGCGGCATCGCGCGCACGTTCCAGAACGTCGCGCTGTTTCGCGGCATGACCGCACTCGACAACATCATGGCCGGCCGCACGCTCAAGATGAAGCGCGGTATCTTCTGGCAGTCGATCTTCTTCGGGCCGTCGCGCAAGGAAGAGATCGAGCACCGGCTGCGCGTCGAGGAGATTATCGACTTTCTTTCCATCCAGCAGATCCGCAAGACGCCGGTCGGCCGCCTGCCATACGGCTTGCAAAAGCGGGTGGAGCTGGCGCGTGCGCTCGCGATGGAACCGGATTTATTGCTGCTGGACGAGCCGATGGCCGGCATGAACCTCGAGGAGAAAGAGGACATGTCGCGCTTCATTCTGGATGTGAACCAGTATTACGGCACGACGATCGCGCTGATCGAGCACGACATGGGCGTGGTGATGGATCTTTCGGATCGCGTCGTCGTGCTCGACTACGGCCGCAAGATCGCCGACGGCACGCCGGCGGAAGTGCAGAAGGACCAGAAGGTCATCGACGCCTATCTCGGCATTGCGCATTAGGAGCAACGCGTGGACGCCCTCGGCCCATTCCTCGAAATCCTGATCGGCGGCCTTCTTTCGGGCGTTCTCTATTCGCTGGTGGCGCTCGGTTTCGTGCTGATCTTCAAGGCGTCGGGCGTGTTTAACTTCGCGCAGGGCGCGATGGTACTGCTCGCAGGCCTCGCGCTCGTGCGCTCGCTCGATTTCATGACGGCGCATGCCTTTCCGTTCTGGGCGGCAGCCGTGCTCGCGCTTTTATTCGCAGGCGCGGTAATGGCGTTCACCGCCTATTTTGCCGAACGCTTTGTGCTCGGCCCGCTCGTCAACCAGAACGATCTCACGCTGTTCATGGCGACGATTGGCCTCGCTTTTATCTTGCAGGGCGCGGGTCAAATCATCTTCGGCTCCGATGTCTATCCGCTAAATCTCTATCCGACGGACGCCTGGATTTTGCTGGAGAGCCTGTTCACCGGCGGCATTCTCATCAACAAGCTCGATGTCTGGGGCGGCGTGATCGCGGGCCTCCTGGTCGTGGGCCTTGCGCTGTTCTTCCAGCGCACCAAGACGGGCCGGGCGCTCCGCGCCGTCGCCGACGATCATTCGGCGGCGCAATCGGTCGGCATTTCGATCGACTGGATCTGGTTCGTCGTCTGGCTTGCCTCCGGCCTCGTGGCGCTTGCCGCCGCGACGGTGTGGGGCACGAAACTCGGCGTGCAGTTCTCGATCGTCTTTCTCGCGCTGAAAGCCTTTCCGGTTCTCATCATCGGCGGCTTCACTTCGGTGCCGGGCGCGATCATCGGCGGCCTCCTGATCGGCGCGGGCGAGAAGCTCGCCGAAGCTTATCTCGGACCGTTCATCGGCGGCGGCATCGAATACTGGTTCGCCTATGTCGTGGCGCTCGTGGTGCTTCTCGTGCGGCCGCAAGGGCTGTTCGGCGAGCGCATCATCGAGCGGATTTAGGGAGAGGTTGAAGTGTTTTACCGCGAGGCCGGGCAGTTCAAGACCTCTTACGCCGCCGACATGGCGGTGTTTCCGCTGCGGCAGGATCGCATCTTCGTCTGGCTGTTCGTACTGTTTGCTTTCATCGGCGTGCCGCTGCTGGCGTTCCTGAATGTCGGCCCGTTCGGCCACGATTACATCTTCAAGGGCATTCTCATCCCGCTCCTGATCCTTTCGCTGGCCGCGATCGGGCTCAATATTCTCACCGGCTATTGCGGGCAGATTTCGCTCGGCGCCGGCGCCTTCATGGGGATCGGCGCTTATGCGGCCTACAATATTTCGCTACGCGCGCCGGGCATGCCGCTCCTGTTCTCCATTCTGCTCGGCGGCGGCGTATCGGCGCTGGCCGGAATTCTGTTCGGCATTCCTAGCCTCCGCATCAAGGGGCTTTACCTTGCCGTCGCAACGCTCGCCGCGCAGTTCTTCTTCGATTGGGTATTCATCCGCATCGGCTGGGTGACGAACTATTCGTCGTCCGGCAACGTCAACGCGCCGAAACTCGACTTCTTCGGCTGGATCGCCGAGCGGCCGGTCGATCGCTACATCGTCTGCCTTCTTTTCGTGACGGTGTTTGCGCTCTTCGCCAAGAACCTCGTGCGCGGCAATCTCGGACGGCAATGGATGGCGATCCGCGACATGGACATCGCCGCCGAGATCATGGGCATCCGGCCGCTTTATGCGAAGCTGACGGCGTTTGCGATTTCCTCATTCATCATCGGCGTTGCCGGCGCGTTGTGGGCGTTCATTCATCTCGGCTCGTGGGAGCCGCTCGCCTTCGACATCGACCGCTCGACGCAGATTTTGTTCATGATCATCATCGGCGGGCTTGGCTCGATCCTCGGTTCGTTCCTGGGCGCGGCCTTCATTCTCGTGCTGCCGATCGTGCTCGACCTCGCGCCGGCTTGGTTCGGCATTCACATCTCGGTGCAGACGGTGACGAACCTCACCTTCATCATTGTCGGCGCGCTCATTTGCGCGCTTCTGATTTACGAACCGCGCGGCTTCGCGCGGCTCTGGGCGATCGCCAAGGAGAAATTGAGGCTATGGCCTTACCCCTATTGAGGGGCTAGGCTTTTGGCAGCAATCGCCGTGCGCAAGGCGAAGCGGCGCGCGGCTCTGAGAATAAAAGCTCGCATTCAACACCCGGATCAACCGGGTCCAGGGAGGAAACGCATGACCCGCATTCGCCTTGCCTTGGTTGCAGCCGCGCTTACCGTCGGCGTGACGGCGATCGCCGAGCCTGCCATGGCGCAGAACGAGCAATTCTTTCCGGCGCTCGTCTACCGCACCGGACCTTACGCGCCGAACGGCGTGCCGTTCGCCGACGGCGTCGCCGACTACTGGACGCTCATCAACGAACGCGACGGCGGCATCAACGGCGTCAAGATCGTCTTCGAAGAATGCGAAACCGGTTACGCCACCGACAAGGGCGTCGAATGCTACGAGCGCCTGAAGGGCAAGGGCCCGACCGGCGCTTCATACTTCTCGCCGCTTTCGACCGGCATCACCTTCGCGCTCACCGAGAAGGCGCCGGGCGACAAGATTCCGCTGCTCACCGGCGGTTATGGCCGCTCCGAGAGCAAGGACGGCACGGTGTTCCCGTGGAATTTCATCGCGCTCGGCAGCTACTGGATGGGCGCGGACATCGCGATCCAGCACATCGCCAAGGAGCTCGGCGGTTTCGACAAGCTGAAGGGCAAGAAGATCACGCTCATCTATCACGACAGCCCCTACGGCAAGGAGCCGATCGCAGCACTTGAAGCACGCGCCAAAAAGGACGGCTTCACCTTCAAGGCGATCCCGGTGACGCATCCGGGCGTCGAGCAGAAATCGCAATGGCTGTCGGTCCGCCAGGATCGCCCCGACTATGTGATCCTGTGGGGCTGGGGCGTGATGAATTCGACCGCCATCAAGGAAGCGGCGGCCGTCGCCTATCCGCGCGACAAGATCATCGGCACCTGGTGGTCGGGTGCCGAGCCCGACGTGACGCCGGCCGGCGATCAGGCCAAGGGCTACAAGGCCTTAATGCTTCAGCACGGCCCCGGCGAATTCAAGGTTCACGAGGACCTCAAGAAGTACGTCATCTCCAAGGGCAAGGGTGCCGGCAAGGATGACTTCGCGCAGGTGCTCTACAACCGCGGCATGATCAACTCGATGATCGGCGTCGAAGCGGTGCGCACGGCGCAGGAGAAGTTCGGCAAGAAGCCGCTCACCGGCGAGCAGATCCGCTGGGGCTTCGAGAACCTCAACCTCACGGCCGATCGCATCAAGGCGCTCGGTTTCGAGGGGCTGATCAAGCCGCTCAAGTTCTCCTGTGCCGACCATCAGGGCTCGGACGAAACGCGCTTGCAACAATGGGATGGCAAGCAGTGGAAGACGATCTCTGACTACTACACGGCGGATCAGTCGGTGCTTGCGCCGATGGTCAAGGATGCCGCGGCGAAATACGCCAAGGAGCACAACATCACGCCGCGCGACTGCTCGAAGCCGAGCTGACGCGAAGGGTTGCAAGATCGCGGGAGGCGGTGCGCCGCCTCCCGCTATTCCCCGGAGGTGATGTTGTCGAAAGCCGCGCCAGCCAAGAAGCCTGAAATCGCCAACGCGATTCTCTCGGTGCAGAACATCGAGGTGATCTACGATCGCGTCATCCTGGTGCTCAAGGGCGTTTCACTCGATGTGCCGAAGGGCGGCATCGTGGCGCTTCTGGGCGCCAACGGCGCGGGCAAGAGCACGACGCTGAAAGCCATCTCCAATCTCCTGCACGGCGAACGCGGCACGGTGAACAAAGGTCGAATCCTGTTCGAGGGAGGAGAGGTGCATAATCTTTCTCCCAATGATTTGGTGCGGCGCGGGTGTATTCAGGTGATGGAAGGACGGCATTGCTTCGGTCATCTCACGATCGAGGAAAATCTTTTGACCGGCGCTTTCACGCGCCGCGAGGGCAAGGCGGAGATCGCGCGCGAGCTGGAGCGCGTGTACGGCTATTTCCCGAAATTGAAGGAGCGGCGCGGCTCGCTTGCCGGCTACACCTCGGGCGGCGAGCAGCAGATGTGCGCGGTCGGGCGCGCGCTGATGTCGCGGCCGAAGATGATTTTGCTCGACGAGCCGTCGATGGGGCTCGCGCCGCAGATCGTCGACGAAATCTTCGGCATCGTGAAAATGCTGAATGAGAAAGAGGGCGTCTCGTTCCTGCTTGCCGAGCAGAACACCAATATGGCGCTCAAATACGCGAGCTATGCCTATATCCTCGAGAGCGGCCGCGTCGTGCTCGACGGCGATACTACGACGCTGAGAGAGAACGAGGACGTCAAGGAATTCTATCTCGGGATTTCGACATCGGGCCGCCGCTCGTTCCGCGAAGGCAAATATTACAAGCGCCGCAAACGCTGGCTGGCATAACGATCATGAGTAAGCATTACGACGCGCTGGAGACGCGCGACCCCGAGCTGCGCGAGCGCGATCTGTTCGGACGATTGCCGGCCGCGATTGCCAACGCGATGAAGGCGCCGGGCTGGGCGAAATTGCTCAAGGGCGTCGATGCAAAATCCGTGACGTCGCGCACGGCGCTGGCCAGGCTGCCGCTCTTGCGAAAATCCGATCTTCTCGGCCTGCAACGCGAAACGCCGCCGTTCGGCGGGTTCAACGTGACGCCGCCCGGGCAGGCAAAACGGCTGCACATGTCGCCGGGCCCGATCTTCGAGCCGCAGTATTTTGATGAGGATTTCAGCGATGCCGCGCGGGCGCTGTTCGCCATCGGCTTTCGTCCGGGCGATATCGTGCACAACGCATTTTCGCACCACTTAACGCCGGCGGCGTTCATTCTCGAGGCCGGCGCACACAAGCTCGGCTGCCCGACGATCCCCGGCGGCATCGGCAACACCGAGCAGCAACTCGAAGCGATCGCACAGTTCAAGCCGAGCGGCTATGTCGGCACCGCCGATTTCGTGAAGATCCTGCTCGATACGGCGGAGAAGAGCGGCAAGGACGCGTCGTCCCTGAAGCGCGGCATGGTGTCGGGCGCGGCGCTGCCGGAGACGCTGCGCGCCGAACTGAAAGGCCGCGGCTTCGACGCCAAGCAGTGTTACGCCATCGCCGAAACCGGCGTCATCTCCTACGAGACCGAGGCGCTCGAGGGCATGGTGGTGAGCGAGAACATGATCCTTGAAATCGTCCGGCCGGGTAGCGGCGAGCCGGTTGCCGATGGCGAGGTGGGTGAAGTCGTCGTCACCAATTTCAGCATCGGCTATCCGATGATCCGGCTCGCGACCGGCGATCTTTCCGCCGTGCTGCCGGGGCGCTCGCCGTGCGGGCGCACCAATCTTCGCATCAAGGGCTGGATGGGGCGCGCCGACCAGACGACGAAGATCAAGGGCATGTTCGTGCATCCCGAGCAGGTCTCCGAGATCGGCAAGCGGCATCCCGAATTGAAGCGGCTGCGGCTCACGGTCATTCGCGAGGGCGAGCAGGACGCCATGATGCTCAAGGCCGAGTCGGATCTCTCGGATCAGGCGCTCGCCGATGCGGTCGCCGTCACGCTCCAGGCAATGACGAAACTGCGCGGCAAGGTCGAACTGGTGCCGCAGGGTTCGCTGCCGAACGACGGCAAGATCATCGCCGACGAGCGCGGCAAGTAGAAAAGCCGAATTGACGCGCGA
Source organism: Xanthobacteraceae bacterium (assembly GCA_035555855.1). GTDB lineage: Bacteria > Pseudomonadota > Alphaproteobacteria > Rhizobiales > Xanthobacteraceae > Palsa-892. Next base: position 15,797 of record DATMGD010000069.1, on the reverse strand, counting down.
AGCTATGCGCGCCATATCCGTTGCATGGATCAGGCGAAGGCTTCCGGAAAAATCGGCGTATTGCTGGTCAATCTCGGCACACCCGATGCGACCGACTACTGGTCGGTGCGGCGTTATCTGAAGGAATTTCTTTCCGACCGCCGGGTCATCGAGACCAATCGGGTGCTTTGGTGGTTTATCCTCAATTGCATCATCCTGACGGTGCGGCCCGGCCGCAAGGGCAAGGATTACGAGAAAATCTGGAATTGCGAGCGGGACGAATCGCCGCTCAAGACCATTTCGCGCTCGCAAGCCGAGAAACTCGCTGCGCATTTCAAGGGCCGGAATATCGCCGTCGACTGGGCGATGCGCTACGGCAACCCGTCGATCCCGTCGCGGTTGTCGGCACTTTACGAAGCCGGCTGCGATCGGGTGCTGATCGTGCCGCTTTATCCGCAATATTGCGCGGCGACATCGGCATCTGTCGCCGACAAAGTTTCCGAAGCCATGGCCGGCATGCGCGCCCAACCCGCGCTGCGTTTCGTGCCGCCTTATTACGACGATCCGGTCTATATCGAAGCGGTCGCAAAAAGTTGCGAAGCCTCGCTCGAGAAGCTCTCGTGGAAACCCGACGTGCTGCTCGCATCTTTCCACGGCGTGCCGCAGGAATATGTCGACAAGGGCGATCCCTATCAGTCGCAGTGTTTTGAAACCGGGCGGCTGCTGCGCGATCGCCTGAGACTCGACGACAAAACATTCAAGACGACGTTCCAGTCACGTTTCGGCACGGCCGAATGGCTGAAGCCCTATACCGACGAGACCGTGAAAGGGTTGCCGGGGCAGGGCGTCAAGAGCGTCGCAGTAGTGACGCCGGGTTTCTCGGCTGATTGTTTGGAGACACTGGAAGAAATCGCCGGCGAGAACGCCGAATACTTCCATCACGCGGGCGGCGTGAATTTCGCGGCGATCGCATGTCTGAATGACAGTGACGAAGGTATGCGCGTGATCGTGCATCTCGTCGAGCGAGAATTGCAGGGCTGGATTTAAGCGACGCCGATCCGCAACAGATCGTGAAAGCGCACAAGCCCGATCGGCTTTCTATTCTCGACGACGAACAGGACGTTGACCTTCATCGCGTTCAGGATGCCCATGGCTTCACCGGCCAATTGATCAGGGCGAATGGTCTTGGGGTTCTTCGTCATGACCTCATCGACCGTTCGCGACAGCAGGTTTTCGCTCATGTGGCGGCGCAGGTCGCCGTCGGTAATGATGCCGGCAAGATCGCCGTTTGTGCCGACGATGCCGACGCAGCCGAAGCCTTTCGCCGTCATCTCGACGATCGCGTCGCTCATGCGGGTACCGCTTGGCACAAGCGGCGTGCCGTCTTCCTTGCGCATGATGTCGCGAACGTAAGTAAGCGTAGCGCCGAGCTTGCCGCCGGGATGCAGCGCCTTGAAATCAAGCGCGGTAAAGCCGCGGCTTTCGAACAGCGCGACGGCGATGGCATCCCCAAGCGCAAGCTGAATGAGCGCCGAGGTCGTCGGCGCAAGCCCGAGCGGACAGGCCTCGGTGACCTTCGGCATCAGGAGCAACACGTCGGCGGCCTTGGCGAGCGTCGAGTCGGCGCCGGACGTGACCGCGACGAGAGCTACCTTGAAGCGCTTGGCATATTCGATGAGGTCGCGAAGCTCCATGGTCTCGCCTGACCATGAAAGGGCGATGATGGCGTCGTCGCGCGAAATCATGCCGAGGTCGCCGTGGCTCGCTTCGCCGGGGTGCACGAAATAGGCTGGCGTGCCAGTCGAGGCGAGGGTTGCCGCGATCTTGCGGCCGATATGGCCGCTCTTGCCCATGCCAGTGACGATGACGCGGCCGCGGGTGGCGCGAAGGAGATCGACTGCGGCAATGAAAGCCGTGCCGAGCCCGTTCTTCAGCACGCCGCACAGTGCCTCGAGGCCATCTGCCTCGGTTTTCAAGGTGCGCAGCGCCGATTCCAGCAGGTTTATGCTGTCGGCATGTTGGCTGATCTGGTTATGGGGGCTCGCCATCGGGTTCCCTAGCGCTTCGGTTTCCTAGCACAGGGAGAATACTCCCGGCGACCCGCCTTGTGGAACAAGAGTCCGTTAACCATGCCCGTTTTACCTTCGTTAACCATACCGCAACTGCGCAGTGTGGGGCAGCCGCGCGCGGTCAAGTGTAACGAAGGGCAGCCAAGCGTTGATGGCATCAGGCCATATCCGACACGCAATGGGCGGCGCCGGCATTTTGCTGGTGCTGGCGTTTTCGGCTGTCTGTGCCTTTGCGGCAGGCGAAAGCGATGCGCCGCGCGACAACGGTTTGCGGCCGAGTTTGTCGAGCGGGCAATCGGTGGCGCAGACAGGCGACAGAGCCTCCTCGGCTGCCGGGACTACCGGCTATGTTTCAAGTGGCGAATTGTCCGGACATCCGAAAACAAAACGCCCGGCGAAAAAGCAATCGGCGAAAACAACATCTAATCCGTTGCCCGAGCCACCCGCGGTGCTGCCGGGCCAGAAGATGAATCCGCGTATCGGCACGCTGACACCTCCGCCGATCCATAAGAAGCCGATCGATCAGGAACCGTTCGGGCCTGTGGGCTTTCACGCCGGCGCATTTCTGATGAAGCCCAGTGTCGAAATCTACGAGGGTTATGACAGCAACCCGTATCGCGTACCGAACGGGCCGAGCAGCGCATTCACCGAACTGCGCGGGCAACTTTCAGCAAAATCGGAATGGTCGCGCCATGAAATGCAGCTCGACCTGCGCGGCAGCTATATCGCCTATTCAGGCGTCGATCATCTCAACCGGCCGAGCGGCGACGCGACGCTGCGCGGCAAGATCGACATCAGCCGGGATCTGCGGCTCGAATATACCGAGCGCGCGCAGCTCTCGACATTGGTGCCGGGATTGCCGGGCTCGGTGAGCGGCGCCAAGCAACTGCCTTATGTTTATACCCTCAGCACCGGTGCAGGTGTGGTGAAGCAGTTCAACCGGCTCGAGGTCGGTCTTTATGGCGACGTGACGCGCAATATCTATGAAGACGCCGATCTCATTTCCGGCAGCACACTCGATCTTTCCGATTTCAACTACAACGACTACACGGTGCGGCTGCGCGGCAGCTATGAGGTGACGCCGGGCCTGAAGCCGTTCGTCGAAATCGCGGCGGATACGCGCAGGTTCGACACCGCCATCAACACCTATGGCATCGAGCAGGGTTCGGACGGCTATAAGGCCGAGGCCGGCGTCGAGTTCGACCGTCCCGATCTCATCAAGGGCCGCTTCGGCCTTGGCTACATGGCGCGAAGCTATGTCGATCCGACATTGCCGAACATTTCGGGACTGTTGATCGACTCTTCATTGATCTGGAAGCCGAGCGCACTCACGCAAGTGAGGCTCGATCTCAACAGCACTATCAACGAGAGCGTCACGACTGGCGCTGCCGGCATCTTTACCCGCGAAGGCAGGGTGACGGTCGATCACTGGTTCCGCCGCTGGCTGGTCGGTTCGGTATTTGCGAGTTACGCCACCGATCAGTATCGCGGTACGACGCGGGTTGACGACCGCTGGACTTATGGCGCGGCGCTTACCTATTCGATCAACCGGATGCTGGCGCTGCGCGGCGAGGTGCGGCACGAGGAGCTTTCGTCGAATACGCCGGGCGTCGATTACAAGGCCGATGTTGCGATGCTGGGGCTGCGGCTCCAGCGCTAACACACTTCCGGCCGAATTTTCGGAGAGAGACGGAAAATGCGAGCGATCAGAAGAGGATTTCGGAGCATTGCGGGCGGCGCGACGATTGCAGCGGCGGCGTTTTCGGGCGCGCTCGCGCAGAGCCCTAACGGCTTTTCCGGCATCTTCAATGTGCAGCCGGTGACGGCACAAGCGCCCGCACAAGCGACGCATCCGGCGATGTCGCCGATGGCGCTTGCTTCGGCGCAGGCTAATTTTCCGTATTGTATCGAAGCGATGTGGCCGCTCGCGGCCAAGCGGCACATTTCGCGCGGCACGTTCGACCGCCAGACGCGCGGGCTCACGCCTGACATGAAGATCATGGAATTGCTCGACCGGCAGCCGGAATTCAGCAAGCCGGTATGGTCGTATCTTGATGATCTTGTGAGCGAGTCGCGCATCAATGCCGGCCGCGCGATGATCGCGCAGCACCGTGCACTGTTCGACGCAGTGGAACGTACTTACGGTGTCGATCGCTACATCATCACCGCGATCTGGGGCATCGAGTCGAATTTCGGCCCGCAAGGCGGCGAGCGCTCGGTCGTGCGTTCGACCGCGACGCTTGCTTGTATCGGGCGTCGGCAGGCCTATTTTCGCGACGAGTTTCTCACCGCGCTCGAGATCATCGATCGCGGTGACGTGCCGGCCGAACTGATGAAAGGTTCGTGGGCGGGCGCCTTCGGCCCGACGCAATTCATGCCGACGGCCTATAAGCGTTACGCCGTCGATTTCGACGGCGACGGCCATCGCAACACCGTGCAGTCGCTGGCGGATCTTCTCGCCTCGACCGCGAACAACCTCAAGAAGAACGGTTGGCACAGCGGCGCGAGCTGGGGCTACGAAGTGAAGCTGCCGCAGCATTTCAATTACATGCTGAGCGGCCGTTCGATCAAAAAGTCGATCCACACGTGGGAATCGCTCGGCGTGCGGCGCGTTACCGGCCAGCCGTTCCCGCGCGCGAACGATGTCGCCTCGCTCCTGGTGCCTGCCGGATCGAATGGACCGGCGTTTCTGGTCGTGAACAATTTCCGCACGATCATGCGCTATAACCCTTCGGAATCTTACGCGCTGGCGATCGGGCATCTTGCCGATCGAATTCGCGGCGGCGGACCGATCGTGCAGACATGGCCGCGGGACGAGATGCCGCTCTCGCGCACCGAACGGATCGAGCTGCAACAGCGGCTTTCTGCGCGCGGCTATGATCTTGGCGATTCGGACGGCCATTTTGGCCCCCGGACGCGGGATGCGATCCGCGACGTGCAGGCTCGCGCCGGGCTTGTGCCGGACGGCTTTGTCAGCGTGAAATTCATCGATTGGCTGCGCCGGAACTAGGTACCAACGGGTTTCAGGCCCCTGTCTAAGTCTTGAAACAGCCGCTAAGTTCGGGCACGGAAAGCCTCTCCGACCGGCGAAGGTTGCATGCTGCGGCGTTTCTTTATCTTGGCATTGGCTGCGTTATCGCTTGCGAGCGTGTTCGCGAGCGATGCGCAGGCGCAGCGTCGTGACGACGACCGCTTCTTCTTTCTACGCGACCCGTTCGGACGCGGGCGCTCGCTGTTCAATTTTCCCGAACGCCCGGCGCCGCCCAAACCGGTTTATGTCGAGCCGCCGTCCGACGAGCCGAGCGGCAGTGTTTATACTTCGAGCGCCGACGCCGACCAGCAACGCTTCCTGAGCGCGAGCGAATATGTCGTTGTGATGGGCGACACGATGGCCGAGCAGCTCTCGCAAGGGCTCGCCGACGGCTTCGTGACCGAGCGGTCCGAGGTCGCGATCATCAAGAAGACAAAAGCGAGCACCGGCTTCGTGCGTGCCGACGTTTATGACTGGACGGCGCAGGCGAATGCGCTTCTCGCCAAGGATAAAGCGACGGCGATTTTGGTGCTGCTCGGCGTCAATGACCGCCAGGTGCTGCGCGACAGCGACGGCGCGCATGAATTCCGCTCCGAACGCTGGCGCGAGCTGTACGGCAAGCGCGTCGAGGATTTCCTGAACAAGCTCAAGGAAAAGAACGTGCCGATCTTCGTCGTCGGCCTGCCGCCGGTGCGCTCGCCGAAGATGTCGCTCGATATGGCGTATATCAACGAAATCCTTTCCGAGCGGACGCGCAAGGTCGGCGGCTACTACATCGATGTGTGGGACGGCTTCGTCGCCGAGAACGGCGACTTCATGGCGACGGGTCCCGCGCTCGATGGTCAGACGCGCAGGCTGCGCGCTTCCGATGGCGTGCACTTCACCAAGGCCGGCCAGCGCAAGCTCGCGCATTACGCCGAGCGCGAACTCGTGCGCCTGTTCGATTCACGTCCGGGCCGGTCGTCGCCGGATGCGATTTCCGGGCAGCCGCAGCAACCGCAGGCGGGGGCAGGAGCGGGAGCAGGTCAGCCGACCGCTCCGAACGTGAAGCCGATTGCGGGGCCGGTCATTCCGCTTTCGCAGGTAACGAGCGCGGGCGGCGGTGCGCTCCTCGGTGCACCGAGTGCTTCCCCGACGACGAAAGTGAGCCTGCCGACAACCGATCCGGGACTTGCGCGTACGCTGGTCGAGGGCAGGCCGGTCGAGCCGGTTCCGGGCCGCGCCGACGATTTCCGCTGGCCGCCGCAGCAGGCGCAGGCGGAGCCTGCATCTGCAAAACCCGAAGCAGCGCAGGAAGCGCCCGCACAGGCCGCCCCCGCGCCCGAGCCGTTACGTCCGGTGATCGCGGAACCGCAGAATACGAAACGCGCGCCGCGCTAGCGTTGAATTTCCGCCCTAGCGCGGCAGCGTCGTCGATCCCATCAGGAACTTGTCGATGGCATGGGCCGCCTGGCGGCCTTCGCGGATCGCCCAGACGACGAGCGACTGGCCGCGGCGCATGTCGCCGGCCGTGAAGATCTTTGCCTTCGAGCTCTGGTAGGCGAGGGTATTCGCCTCGACATTGCCGCGCTTGTCCAGTTTCACGCCGAGCTTCTCGATCATGCCCTCGTGCACCGGGTGCACGAAGCCCATGGCGAGCAGCACGAGATCGGCATCGAGGGTGAATTCGCTGCCTGGTACTGGCTTCATTTTCTCGTCGACGCGCACGCAGTGGAGCTTCTTCACGACGCCGTTCTCGCCGGAGAATTTCTGCGTCATTACCGAGAATTCGCGCTCGGCGCCTTCCTGCTGGCTCGACGAGGTGCGGAGCTTCAAGGGCCAGTCCGGCCAGACGAGAAGCTTGTTTTCGCGCGCCGGGGGCTCCGGCATGATTTCTAGCTGCGTGACCGAGAGCGCGCCCTGACGATGCGAGGTGCCGATGCAGTCGGAGCCGGTGTCGCCGCCGCCGATGACGATGACGTGCTTGCCCTTGGCCAGAATGGCTTCGCTCTTGTCGGCTTCGTTGCCGACGCGGCGATTCTGCTGCGGCAGGAAATCCATCGCGTAATGCACGCCCGAAAGCTCGCGACCCGGAATCGGCAGGTCACGCGACTTTTCCGAGCCGCCCGCGAGCAGCACGGCGTCGTGCTTGGCGGCAATCTCATCAATGGAGGCGTTGACGCCAACATGCGCGTTGTAATGGAAGGTCACGCCTTCTGCTTCCATCTGCGTCACGCGCCGGTCGATGTGATGCTTTTCCATCTTGAAGTCGGGAATGCCGTAGCGGAGGAGGCCACCGGCCTTGGCGTATTTCTCATAGACATGGACGTCATGACCGGCGCGCGCGAGCTGTTGCGCGGCGGCAAGGCCCGCCGGGCCCGAGCCGACGATCGCGATCTTCTTGCCGGTCTTGTGCGAGGGAATTTCCGGCTTCAGCCAGCCGTTCTCCCAGGCGCGATCGACGATCGCGCATTCGATCGTCTTGATCGTCACCGGCTTGTCGATGAGGTTCAGCGTGCACGAAGCTTCGCAAGGCGCGGGGCAAATGCGGCCGGTGAAGTCGGGGAAGTTGTTGGTCGAATGCAGGTTGCGCGAGGCGGTTTCCCAGTCGCCCTTGTAGACGAGGTCGTTCCAGTCGGGGATCTGGTTGTTGACCGGGCAGCCGTTGTGACAATAAGGGATGCCGCAATCCATGCAGCGCGCGGCCTGTTCGCGCGTCTTTTCTTCCGGGAGCGGGATGACGAATTCGTTATAGTTCTTCACGCGCTCCGCGACCGGTGCGTAGTGCCGGTCCTCGCGGTCGAATTCGAGAAAGCCTGTGATCTTGCCCATGGTTCAGGCTCCCGCCGCACGGCGTTGTGCCGCCGTTTCCGATTGCTCTTGTGTTTTGAGTTCCTTCAGCGCGCGCCGATATTCGGTCGGCATCACCTTCTTGAATTTCGGCAGGTAAGCTTTCCAGTCGGCGAGAATTTCCGCCGCCCGCTTCGAGCCGGTGTAGCGGCCATGCTGCGAGATCATCCAGTGCAAACGGCGCGCGTCGCGAGCGGTCATGTCGGACATCACTTCGACACGGCCATGCGCCGAAAGATCGCGGAGCTGATGGTAGGTCTGCTCGTTCACTTCTTCTTCCTCGGGGATCGGCTCGAGCTCAACCATGGCGAGGTTGCAGCACGACTTGAAGGTGTTGTCCTCGTCGAGCACGTAGGCGATGCCGCCCGACATGCCGGCCGCGAAATTGCGGCCCGTCGGACCGAGAACGGCGACGACACCGCCGGTCATGTATTCGCAACCGTGGTCGCCGGTACCTTCGACGACGACGACCGCACCGGAGTTGCGAACGGCGAAGCGCTCGCCGGCGATGCCGCGGAAATAGGCTTCGCCGTCGATCGCACCATAAAGCACAGTGTTGCCGACGATGATCGACTGTTCCGGCACGATGCTGCTTTCCGCAGGCGGGCGAATGACGATGCGGCCACCCGAAAGGCCTTTGCCGACATAGTCGTTGCCTTCGCCGTCGAGCTCGAAGGTGACGCCGCGCGCGAGGAAAGCGCCGAAGCTCTGGCCGGCGATACCCTTGATGTGGACGTTGATCGTGTCGTCCGGCAGGCCCTTATGGCCGTAGCGCTTGGCGACTTCGCCGGAGAGCATGGCGCCCGTTGAGCGGTCGGTGTTCTTGATCGTCGCGGTGAGCTTGACCGGTGCGCCGCGATCGAGCGCCGCCTGCGAGTCCGCAATCAGCTTGCGGTCGAGGACCTTGTCGAGCTTGTGGTCCTGCGCCTCAGAGCGATAGATGCCGACGCCTTTTGGCGCATTGGGTTTCGTGAAGAGCTTCGAGAAATCGAGGCCCTGGGACTTCGCATGCGCCACGACGCGGCGGCGATCGAGCATCTGCATCTGGCCGATCATCTCGTCGAAGGTGCGGAAGCCGAGTTGCGCCATGATCTCGCGGACTTCCTCGGCGACGAAGAAGAAGTAGTTGATGACGTGCTCGGGCTGACCGACGAAGCGCGCGCGCAGCACCGGGTCTTGCGTCGCGACGCCGACCGGGCAGGTGTTGAGGTGGCACTTCCGCATCATGATGCAGCCCGCTGCGATCAGCGGCGCGGTCGCAAAGCCGAATTCATCGGCGCCAAGAAGGGCGCCGACGACGACGTCGCGGCCGGTGCGGATGCCGCCATCGACCTGCACTGCGATTCGCGAGCGCAGGCGGTTGGCGACGAGCGTCTGGTGGGTTTCGGCAAGGCCGATTTCCCACGGCGAGCCCGCATGCTTCAGGGAAGTAAGGGGCGAAGCACCGGTGCCGCCTTCGAAGCCGGAAATCGTGACATGGTCGGCGCGCGCCTTCGAGACACCGGCCGCTACCGTTCCAACGCCGACTTCGGAGACGAGCTTCACCGAGACGTCGCCTGCGGGGTTCACATTCTTGAGGTCGTAAATCAGCTGCGCGAGATCTTCGATCGAGTAGATGTCGTGATGCGGCGGCGGCGAAATGAGGCCGACACCCGGCGTCGAGTGGCGGACTTTCGCGATGGTCTTGTCGACCTTGTGGCCGGGTAGCTGGCCGCCTTCGCCGGGCTTGGCGCCCTGGGCCATCTTGATCTGCATCATGTCGGAGTTGACGAGATACTCCGCGGTGACGCCGAAGCGGCCGGACGCCACCTGCTTGATCGCCGAGCGCATGGAATCGCCGTTCGGCAGCGGCTTGAAGCGGTCGGCTTCCTCGCCGCCTTCGCCGGTGTTCGACTTGCCGCCGATGCGGTTCATGGCGATCGCCAGCGTCGTGTGCGCTTCGCGCGAAATCGAGCCGAAGCTCATGGCGCCGGTCGAGAAACGGCGAACGATATTCTTCGCGGACTCCACCTCGTCGAGCGGTACGGGCTTTCTGCCGTCATCTTCGGCCGTGCGTAGATCGAACAGGCCGCGGATGGTGAGCAATCGCTCCGACTGCTCGTTGATGATCTGCGCGAAGCCGCGATACTTGTCCTGGCTGTTGCCGCGCACGGCGTGCTGGAGGGTGCCGACGGTTTCGGCGGTCCAGACATGATCTTCACCGCGCACGCGGTAGGCATACTCGCCGCCGACATCGAGCATGTCGCGATAGATCGGCGCGTCGCCAAAGGCGTCGCGATGACGCGCGACGGCTTCACCGGCGATGCCGTCGAGGCCGACGCCTTCGATGCGGGTCGCGGTACCCGTGAAGAATTCGCGGATGAAATCGGAGGAGAGGCCCACGGCGTCGAAAATCTGCGCGCCGCAGTACGATTGATAAGTGGAGATGCCCATCTTGGACATCACCTTGAGAAGCCCCTTGCCGACCGCCTTGATGTAGCGCTTGACGATTTCCTTCTCGTCCAGCTTCTGCGGCAGCTCGTCTTTGATCGCGGTCAGTGTCTCGAAGGCGAGATAAGGATTGATCGCTTCGGCGCCGTAACCGGCAAGGCAAGCGAAGTGATGCACTTCGCGCGGCTCGCCCGACTCGACGACGAGGCCGACGGAGGTGCGCAGGCCCTTGCGAATGAGATGATGATGCACGGCGGCGGTCGCGAGCAGCATCGGAATCGCGATGCGCGCGGGACCGGCCTGGCGGTCGGAGAGAATGATGATGTTGACGCCGTCGCGCACGGCTTGTTCGGCATCGTCGCGCAGCTTGGTCAAAGCGGCCTGCATGCCGCTGACGCCGGCTTCGGCGGAATAGCTGACGTCGAACGTCTTCGACTGGAAGTAGGAGTCGATGTCGGCGATCTCGCGGATCTTCTCCAAATCCTCGTCGGTCAGGATTGGCTGATGAACCTCGAGGCGCTTGCGCGTCGAGTGGCCCTCGTGGTCGAAGAGGTTCGGGCGCGGGCCGATGATCGAGACGAGGCTCATCACGAGTTCTTCGCGGATCGGATCGATCGGCGGGTTCGTGACCTGCGCGAAGTTCTGCTTGAAGTAAGTGTAGAGCAGCTTCGGCTTGTCGGAGAGAGCCGAAATCGGCGTGTCGTTGCCCATCGAGCCGATGGCCTCTTCGCCGGTCGCGCCCATCGGCGTCATCAGGAACTTGATGTCTTCCTGCGTGTAACCGAAGGTCTGCTGGCGATCGAGCAATGAGAGGTTCGAAAGCGGCGGGCGCTTCTTCGCAGGCGGCAGCTTTTCGAGATGCACCTGCGTGTTGTCGAGCCACTGCTTGTAGGGATGCGCCTTGGCGAAGGTCGCCTTGATCTCTTCGTCCGGCACGAGCCGGCCTTCCTCAAGATCGACGAGCAGCATCTTGCCCGGCTGCAAACGCCACTTCTGTACGACGGTCTTTTCGTCGATCGGCAGGACGCCCATCTCGGACGCCATCAGGATGCGGTCGTCCTTGGTGACGAGATAGCGCGCGGGGCGCAGGCCGTTACGGTCGAGCGTCGCGCCGATCTGGCGGCCGTCGGTGAAGACGATGGCGGCAGGGCCGTCCCACGGCTCCATCAGCGCGGCGTTGTATTCGTAGAAAGCGCGGCGATCCTCGTCCATCAGCGGATTGCCCGCCCAGGCTTCAGGGATCAGCATCATCACCGCGTGCGGCAGCTCGTAGCCGCCCTGCACGAGAAACTCGAGCGCATTGTCGAGGCAGGCGGTGTCGGACTGGCCCTCGTAGGAGATCGGCCAGAGCTTTGAGATGTCCTTGCCGAAGAGCGGCGAATCCGCGGTCGCCTGGCGCGCGGCCATCCAATTGTTGTTGCCGCGCAGCGTGTTGATCTCGCCGTTGTGGCAGATCATCCGGTAGGGATGCGCGAGCGACCAGGTCGGGAAGGTGTTGGTGGAAAACCGTTGGTGCACGAGCGCAATGGCGCTTTCGAAATCGGCATCGTGCAGATCGGGATAGTAGCTGCCGAGCTGGTCGGCGAGGAACATGCCCTTGTAGACGAGCGTGCGGCACGAGAGCGACACCGGATAGTAGCCGGAGCCGACGCGTTCGCGCAGCTCGTACAGCACGCCCGAGATCGTCTTGCGGAGAAGATAAAGGCGGCGCTCGAAGGTCTCTTCATCCTTGATGCGATCGCCGCGCGCGATGAAGACCTGCTGATGGAACGGCTCGGTCGGCTTCACAGATTCGCCGAGCGAGGAATTGTCGGTCGGCACGTCGCGCCAGCCGAGCACCTTCATGCCCTCGGTGAGCGCCTTCTCTTCGTAAACTTTCTGAATCTGCGCGCGCCAGGCTGCATCGTGCGGCATGAACAGCGCGCCGATGGCGTATTCGCCTTGCGCGGGAAGGTCGATGCCGAGCGGCTTCGTGACCTTGACGAGAAACTTGTGCGGGATCTGAACAAGGATGCCGGCGCCGTCGCCGGCGCGGGGATCGGCGCCAACGGCGCCACGATGTTCGAGATTGAGAAGAATGGTGAGACCGTCTTCAACGGTCTGGTGGGACTTGCGCCCCTTGATGTCGGCGATGAAACCTACGCCGCAGGAATCCTTTTCGTCGGCCGGATCGAACAGGCCCGACGCGACGGGCGGACGCCAAAGACTGTCGGCGGGAGAGCGCGGCGATTTATGCGCGGCCGCCTTCGTGCCACGCTGGTTGCCCGTCGGATTGCCTCGTTGCCGTCGCATGTTCGTCGCCACCCCTGTTTCGTGTCGTTTCGTTTGCGCTGCGCGGACCACTTTGCGCGCGGCCGCTTCTAACGAGGCGGCCGTCAATTCGTTCTTCGAACAAAATCGCTTGTCGCGCTGCGCGTGAAGCGGTCCGCATCCCGGCAAAATGGGACAGCATCACTGTCATATCATGACAGAACCCATCTAAACACGCAAGGATCGCCAATGGAAAACTTGCGGCTTATTGCGGGCGAGGGGATAGCGGCGACACAAAGCGTGTCCGTGCCTCGGTTTGGCGTAATCCTGTTACGCCAAAGCTGTCGTAAGCCCGCCGCAATCCCGGTGCCGACTGGCCGCAGGCGGCGTTAACATCCCCCGCGCTTCGGAGTCCCACCATGAACTGGACGCGCTCGCTAGGCGTGTTTGCATTCCTGACAACGGCATCTCTGGCTGCGTCTTTTGCGACCCCTGCGGCCGCCCAGCCTTATCCGGGCGAGCCCTATTACGGCGGGATTGTTCCGCCGGGTGAGGTCATGCGAACGCTCACCGGCATGGGCCTGCAGCCGGCGAGCGAGCCGCGCCTGCGCGGCCATGTCTGGGTCGTGCGCGGCATCGGCCGCGAGGGCACCATGGTGCGGGTCGTGATGGACTCCCATACCGGCCGTGTCGTCGACATGCGTGCCGTAAACCGGCCGGTGCCTTATGGCGGCCCTTACGGGCCCGACGTTCAGCCGGGGCCGTATCAGCCCGATCCGCGTTATGTGATGCGCGATCCATATCCGGCCGATCCGCGCGCTTATCCTGCGCCGCGCCCGGGTGAGGTTTATCAGGAGCAGCCGGCCTATCGCGGCCCGCGCGGCGCTGCCGTGCCCGATGATGACGACGATGATCAGCCGGTGCCGGTACCGCGCGGCTATGTGCCGCATTCTTCCGTGACGCCGCCGGCGCAGCCGCGCATCTCGTCGAGGCCGGAAGCCAAACCCGAAAACAAACGGGTCACCGCAAAGCCGCCGCTGCCGAAGGCGCGGCCCGATGCCGCCGAGACGGCGAAGAAGGACGACGGCAAGAAGGCCGATACCAAACAGGATGTCGCCAAATCCGATGCCGGCAAGGCTGACGTAAAGACCGAAGCTAAATCAGAGGCCAAGACGGAAACAAAGTCCGAGGCCAAAGCCGAGACGAAGAGCGAGACCAAGAACGAAGAGACAAAGGCCGATACAGCCAAGGCTGATAGTAAGGCCGAAGCAAACAAGACCGAACCGAAGAAGGAGCAGGCCGCAACGCCGCTCACCAGTCCGAAGGATCCGGAAACGACCGCTTCGATTGCCGCCGCTCACAAGAAGGCGGAAGCCAAAGCCAAAGAACAGGCCAAAGCCGAAGCGAACAAGACCGAAGCGAACAAGGCCGACGCGAAATAACGCGCGGCCGTCTCTAAAAGCAAAAGGCGCTCCGCCAGGAGCGCCTTTCTTTTTGGTCAGATCGCGAAGCCGTTAAGCGGCTTTGGCGTCGATGACCTGTGCGTTGGTGTTGGAACTGATCGCGATCTTGCGCGGCTTCTTGCTCTCGGGAATTTCGCGCACGAGATCGATGTGCAGAAGACCGTTCTCGAGATTGGCACCGCGGATCTCGACATGATCGGCGAGCTGGAATTTGCGCTCGAAGGCGCGGGCGGCAATGCCCTGATAGAGCACTTCGCTTTCCTGGCCTGCCTGTTTCTTCTCCGCGGTGTTCTTTTCGCCGCGAATGGTGAGCTCGTTTTCCTTCACCTGGATGTCGAGTTCCTTGTCGGTGAAACCGGCGACGGCCACCGTGATGCGATAGGCGTTCTCGCCGGTGCGCTCGATGTTGTAGGGCGGATAGCCCGGTACGCCGCCTTCGTTGCCGAACGAATCAAGCAGCGAGAAAACGCGGTCGAAACCGACGGTTGAGCGATAAAAGGGGGTGAGATCGAAACTTGCCATAGACATATCCTCCGTTGAGCGACATGCAGTCGCAGACCTGCCGGAATGGCCCGGTCTGTGGGGTTTTGTGCCGCCGGATGGCCGGCACGAGGGATATATGGGAAGGGCCCCGGGGAGCAGCAAGACCGGGGTTCGCGGGAAAATGAACCCTTCGTGAACATCCGGCTGTGGCGTGGTTCATCGCGATTTTCTAGAGTCGCTCACGTTCCGTGAAGCGGGGAACAACTCCAGTTTTTTTGATTTGCCGCGTTTTCTTGGCGCGAGCCGGTATCCACTTCGTTCCAAAACGTTTTAAACAGAAGCTGGCCCGGCCAGAATTGATGCGAGAGGATATTTTGTCGGCACGGACATTCGCGGCAATCGGCTTTGCGCTCGCGCTCCTGCTGGCGGCGGATTTCGCGGCGCTCGCGCGCGAGCCGCAACCCAACAGGCACCGGATCGGGCGGGTCGTGCGGCCGCACGGGCCGCCGATCATGGTGCCGCCGTTCGTCCGTTTCGGCTGGCGCGACGGTTTCGATTATTACGGCAACCGGCGCATCGTGCCGAAAACGCGCGGCGCGATCGGCCAGAACGAAATCACCAGCTCGCTCAAGAAGCGCGGCTTTCACGACATCAGCGCGCCGAAGCGGCGCGGCTCGACCTATATCGTCGAGGCGACCGGCGCGCTCGGCGAGCGGGTGCGGCTCATCATCAACGGCAAGACCGGCGGCATCGACGGCGTGCGGGTGATCGGCTTCGGCAAGCACTGAGCTTGCTGCACGCTCTGTGCTCATGGCCACACTTGTTGTGGCCGTTTTTGTTTTGGTGGTCTGCATTGCCTTGCCCCCCGGCTTGCGTCTCGCTTGGCGAGGCGGCCGAAGGATGAGGGGCAGTTCGCAGAATTATCCATTTGTGATTTGGCCAGCCATCATCGTTACCGCGCGAGGATTTTTCCTGCCGGATCATCGTCAGCCTGCCAAACCTCAAGAAAATAAAATGAGGGCGGCGCGGGACGCCGGAGACTTGCCGGTCTCCACGGTCCATGTGCGAAAAGATGGAAAGCACACGGATATTGTCTTCCGCAGGTACCGGTTCATCACCGGCCGTCCCGCGCGCGATGGGTTACGGCCTTATCCCTGCGAGCCCCGGCGGACTGACCAAGCCTTCCTTTTGGGAGAGGCCCTTTTATCCGCCGCTGATCGGAACTCTCACCGGGTGCGCCGTATGTGGGCCATACGAACGCTC
>DATMGD010000068.1:0-59276 GCA_035555855.1 Xanthobacteraceae bacterium | reverse complement strand
CCGTGCGCGGGCGGCGACGTCTATTCGCCGGCGATGACCGACTTCATCTTCATGGTGAAGGATACGAGCTACATGTTCGTCACCGGGCCGGACGTCGTGAAGACGGTGACCAACGAGAACGTCACCGCCGAAGAGCTGGGCGGGGCGAGGGTGCACACGACGCGCTCGTCGGTTGCCGACGGTTCGTTCGAGAATGATGTGGAGTGCCTTCTCCAGATGCGGCGGCTGATCGACTTCCTGCCGTCGTCATCCGGTGCACCGCTCCCCGAATGGCCCTCGACCGACGACATCGGCCGCATCGAACCTTCGCTCGACACCTTGGTGCCGGACAACCCGAACAAGCCCTATGACATCAAGGAGCTGATCCTGAAGGTTGCGGACGAGGGCGACTTCTTCGAAATCTCCGAAGCCTATGCGCGGAATATCGTCACCGGCTTTGGCCGTGTCGCCGGTCGGCCGGTCGGCTTCGTCGCCAATCAGCCGATGGTGCTCGCGGGCGTTCTCGACAGCGACGCCTCGCGCAAGGCAGCGCGCTTCGTGCGCTTTTGCGATGCCTTCAATATTCCGATCGTCACCTTCGTGGATGTGCCGGGCTTTCTGCCGGGCACGGCGCAGGAATATGGCGGTCTCATCAAGCATGGTGCGAAACTCTTGTTTGCCTACAGCCAGTGCACGGTGCCGCTCGTCACGGTCATCACCCGCAAAGCTTACGGCGGCGCCTATGACGTCATGGCGTCGAAGCACATCGGCGGCGACGTGAATTACGCCTGGCCGTCAGCGCAGATCGCGGTGATGGGCGCGAAGGGGGCGGTAGAGATCATTTTCCGTGGCGATATCGGCGACAAGGACAAGATCGCCGCTCGCACCAAGGAATACGAGGAGCGTTTCCTCTCTCCGTTCATCGCCGCCGAGCGCGGCTATATCGACGACGTGATCGAGCCGCACGAAACGCGGGCACGCATCGTTCGCGCGCTAGGCATGCTGCGGTCGAAGTCAGTCGAACGGCCGCACAAGAAACACGATAATTTACCGCTGTAGGTTATTATGAACCCCGTTTTATTCATGACGCTGATCGGCCTTTGCATCGCCTCTGTGATGATTTTGGCCACCAGCCTGCTTGGCGCGGGCAGACAAGAGGCGTTCACGAAAGCCACGCTTACCTGCGCGGTGGGCGCGGGCGTCAACGCTTATATGAATGTATCGAATGGTGCGCCGTTGCAGGGCGAGCTTCTGGCTTTCGCGGCCATTTTCGGCGTGCCGGCGGCGGCGGCATTCGGACTTTCGCGTCTTATCAAAAAGGAATGAACCCAAGGGGTAAGGGAGCCGCCATGCTGATCGAATACGACGAAGCTTCGCCGGAAGTTCGCGCCGTTTACGACGACATCAAGCGGACGCGCAACGTCGCCGACGTCAATAATTTCTGGAAATACATCGCGCATGATCCCTCGACCCTGAAGCGGACCTGGGAGAGCGTGAAGGAAATCATGCGGCCCGGCGCGCTCGACACGCTGACGAAGGAGATGATTTATCTTGCGATCAGCGTCACGAACGGCTGTCCGTATTGCATCGCCAGTCACACCTTTGCGGCACGCAAGCAGGGCATGAGCGATGCGATGTTCGGCGAGCTGATGGCGATCGTCGGCATGGCGAACGAAACCAACCGGCTTGCGAATGGCTATCGCATTCCGGTTGATCCGATGTTTGAACGATAATCGCTATTTGGGTCCGGGCGTTTCGCCTGGTTGACCGCCGCCGCTCTGGCCTTGCTGCGGCTGTTTCGGTTCGCCTTGCGGGCCGTTCTTCTGCTGGTTGGACGCATCGCGAACATCACGCTTCGGAGTGGTGTTCTCAGCCGGTGCGACCTGTGCGGTCTGCGTCGTTTTGCCCGCCGGGGCAGAGTTCGTCGCAACGATTTCTTCGCTCTGATGGCTGAGGCCGTAAAACACGACGCACACGGCAAACACCATCGCGGCAAAATAAATCATGATCATCGATGGGCTGGCGCGGCCTTCGCCCGCGGCAAGTTCGGGATCGGCCTGCAGCCGCAGATCGCGCTCTACTGCGCTCTCATAAGGAAATTGACCGCTTTGCGGAGAGTATGGGTCGTTCATGGAATTTCCTCCGTTGCTAATCCTAATTACGGAGGGAGCCATTGGTTCCGTGATGCTCAGAAACCGGGCAGGGCCAGGCCCGCCGTGGCGAGCGCCATCAGAGCCGCCGTGGCCCAACCCAGCCAGCGGAGCCAGCGTGGTAGCGCCACTCTCTCAGTTTTCCTGCCCTTGGGCCTTTTGCCGGCGACGAGCATCATGGCGACGATGATCGGCACAGCAGTGACGCCGTTAATGACCGCCGCCCAGAACAGCATGGCGATCGGATCGATACGCGTTGCGGTCAGAATGGCGCCGGCGAGGGTGGCTGTACCGATCAGAGCATAGAAGCCGATGGCACGGCTCACCGGAAGCTCAAGACTGCCACGGATGCCGAAGGTTTCGGCGACAGCATAGGCGGCGGAACCTGCCAGCACCGGCACTGCCAACATGCCGGTGCCAATAATGCCGGCCCCGAAGAGGAGGAACGTCAGTTCGCCGGCAAGCGGACGCAGCGCTTCGGCCGCCTGCGCCGCAGTCTGGATATTCGTGACGCCGGCGGAATGAAGCGTTGCCGCAGTCGTCACCATGATGAAGAAGGCGACGACATTGGAAACGATCATGCCGATCCAGGTATCGATCGAGATATGACGAAGCTCGCTTCCACTTAATTTTTTCCGGCGGTGTTTATGCCGATAACTCAGGCGCGACTCTTCGGCTTCCTGTCCGGCCTGCCAGAAAAACAAATAAGGGCTGATCGTCGTGCCGAAGACAGCCACCAGCATCAAGAAGGCATCGCGGCTGAATGAAAAATCCGGGATGAAGGCGGATCGGATGACTTCTGCCCACGGAACTTTGATCGTGAACGCCGTCGCCACGTAAATGAAGAGAACGAAAGTTGTGATCTTCAGATAACCGGCGTAGCGATGATAGGGGATCAACACTTCCGCGACGACGCAAAGCAAGCCGAATAAAAACGCGTACAGAAATGTATAGCCGCCGATTACGAGCGTCAGCGCTTCGCCCATGGCGGCAAGATCGGCGGCGATGTTGACGGTGTTGGCGATCACGAGAAGCGCAACCACCATCATCAGGATAGGACGCGGCAGCTGCTTGCCGATATTGGCGGCAAGTCCGCTTTTGGTGCTCCAGCCGATGCATGCGCTGACCGTTTGAACGGCCACCATGAACGGTAGCGTTAGAAAAAGCGTCCAGGTGAATGTGTAGCCGAATTGCGCGCCTGCCTGCGAATAGGTCGCGATGCCGCTTGGGTCGTCATCCGCGGCGCCGGTGACTAGGCCAGGTCCAAATACGTTCCACAATCGCCGCCGCAAGGAACGAGGATGTTTTGAGTTCGCTGACACACCTCATTTTACCAGAGGTGCGATAGCGGGTCAGCCTTACGGAATTACTGCTTCGCCCAGGCGTTGATGGCGGCAGTCGAAGCCGCGCCGCCGATCACGCAGGGGAGGCCAAGAGCCAAAGCACCAGCCGCCGCCGCCGCGATGCAGCCAAGGCCGATCGCGGCCTGGCCGACCTGGCCCCAGGTGTTGATGTTTTCCTTGTAGCCGGGGCCCTTGATCTTGCGTTCTTCGATGGCGGCAAGCGCCATCTTGCGCAGCTTCACGGTGTCGACGGTTTCGGCGGCGTCGATCACTTCCTTGAGGATCGGCTTGTCGTCGTTTTGAATCTGGTTGTACTGCCAGCGAAGGATACGCAGAAGATCGCCGTCGCGCGCGGCATTCGTGGCCAGCGTGTATTTTGCCATCGAGCCGACGGTGAGCTTGTCGACGCTGTTCTTTTCCTTGCTCCAGCGCAGCATGCCGACGATCTGCGCGACCGGGCGATAGGCGCCGGTCGCGAAATAATAGCCCCACAGCATGTCGACGAGTTCCGGCGTCGGCTCCAGTCGCAGCTTGCCTTCATCGGGATCCTTGCCGGTGAAGTAGACTTTCACTTTCTCCTGCCACGCCAGCGGGCGGTCGAAAGCGATCTGGTCGAGCGTCGGCAATTTGTCGTTGAGATATTTCTGAATCATTACCTGGCGGCCGGGCATGTACATCGCGTATTTGCGAAGCAAGGCTTTCCATTGCGGATGGCCCGAATAGGCGATGGCTTTGATCAGCACCCACTGGTCTTCATAAGGCAGCGGTAGCGTCTTCTTGATGAGTTCTTCGGGCTTGTCGGATCGGGCGATGACACCCGCGAAGAAACCGATGTGGACGGCGGCATTCTCCGGCTCCTTGAACGAGCCGCCCTGGCTGAGCGCGCGGATGATTTCCGGCACGCGCATCGGATCGGGCTTAAAGCGATAGTCACCGATCCAGCGAAGCAGGCCATCGGCGGTGAGGGGCTGAGTCCGCTGCGGCGCGGCCTGCGAAGGCACCAAAGAAGTGAAGCAAACAATGGCCGCAGCCAGTATCAAAGCGATCGAACGCATTACCCCTCCGCTTGCGCCAACAGCGCATACGCAAACACATCACGGAAGCTCCCTACCGGGCTCGAATTCACCAGAACGGAGGGGCAATTTCGTGACCGGAGGGGTTTTGCCGGAGCGAGGTTAACGGCGGTGTAAGGGCTCTTTCGCGAAAGAGGACACGGATTTGCCGCAAGACTGAATGGCGCGCCGCTTACGAAAGCGGCGGCCCCACGATCTCGATCTTGTGCTCGTGAGCGACCCTGGTGAGTGTCTCGATCTGCTCGGGCGTCGGCTCCTCCATGGGCGGAAGCGTTTCGCTCGGTGCCGGACGGCTCATGGTGCGAACGAAATGTTCGAATTGACCGTTGCGGGTCACGATCAGCACGCGAGCGGTTTCCGACTCCACGCGAAACGTATGCGGCTTGCCGCGCGGGGCGAGTGCGGTCTCGCCCTTGGCGAGGATTAACTCCTTGCCGTCCTTGAGGATGCGCAGTCGGCCATCCATCACATGAAAGAGTTCATCTTCCTCGAGATGGATGTGCAGCGGCGGCGAGCTTCCCTGCGGATGAAGAAACTCGATCACCGACAAGCCGTCGACGCCGTCCCTTGCAGCAACGCGGATATAGGCGAGCGAGTCGAGAAACCACAAAGGTTTGTTGCTGTCGCTCATGGCTATTCCGTTATTTCGGCATCGGGATCGGGCCCATGTCCTTCGGCACTTGATAGCCTTTCTGGACGGCGGGGCGGTTCGCGATGGCGACATACCAGCGCTTCACGTTCGGAAATTTATTGAGATCGATCTGTTGCCACTCGAAGCGTGAGATCCAAGGCCAGGTGGCGATATCGGCGATCGAATAATCGCCGGCGATGAAATCCTTGCCTTCGAGCTGCTTATCGAGAACGCTGTAAAGCCGCTGCGCTTCCTTGCTGTAGCGCTCCTCGGCATAGGGCGCCTTGCCGGCATTGTATTTCACGAAATGGTGGACCTGGCCAAGCATCGGGCCGACGC
This sequence comes from Xanthobacteraceae bacterium, assembly GCA_035555855.1. Classification (GTDB taxonomy): domain Bacteria; phylum Pseudomonadota; class Alphaproteobacteria; order Rhizobiales; family Xanthobacteraceae; genus Palsa-892. The sequence goes on along the minus strand of DATMGD010000068.1, from coordinate 53,761 downwards.
CGCCCATCTGCCACATCAGCCATTCGATGACGTGATAGCGCGCCTTGAGATCCTTCGGCATCAGCTTGCCGGTTTTCTCGGCGAGGTACATCAGGATCGCGCCGGATTCGAAAACGCTCAAATCGTTGTCGCGATCGACGATCGCCGGAATTTTGTTGTTCGGGCTGACCTTGAGGAAGGCCGGCGCGAACTGCTCGTCCTTGTTGATATTGATCGAATGCACCGTGTAGGGCAGTCCGATCTCCTCGAGCATGATGGAAGCCTTGCGGCCGTTCGGCGTCGTCCAGGTGTAGAGGTCGATCACTTCGTTCTTTCCTTGGTTGGGAAGGGCGGTTTCGGGATCGCTCGAGTTCGCGATCGTTCAAATTTTATCGTTCGCGTTAACCTTGCGCATACGATGTCGGCAGGGCGGCGGGGAAAGTCGTTCGAATTTACCCTAAATGCCTTCAAGTCTTCGGTCTGTCCAACGCATTCTATACGATCTGAAGCTAAGCCTCATCACGATTTTACAGACTTTGAGCGGCGTAATGTTGATAAGCGATTTACTGGCCGACAACGACACGCGGGTCACGCGATCCATGCGTGTCGCGCCGCGCTCGCTGACGCACGAATTGGTTGATGCCGCGGACATTCCGGTGAAGCCCTGGCAGGAGCTAGCGGAGCGAGCCGTCGAGCCGAATATTTTCTACGAGCCGGCCTGGCTGCGTGCGGTCTCCAATCATGCGAGCCGCTACAGGGGCGCCAAGGCGCTGCTCGCCTGGGACGGCCCGGCGAAGACAAGGCTCCTCGGCATGATGCCGGTCTGGAGCGCCTGGCGCGCGCTGAAACTGCCATTGCCGATGCTGGTCGGATGGCAGGCTTATGCGCCGTTGCGGACGCCTCTGCTTGACGGCGAGATGACCGATGCCGGGGCTCACGGTCTGATCGACGCTGCGATCGGGGCAGGGATGGAAGCGCTTTCGCTGCCGCTGCAGACGCTCGACGGGCTTGCCTTTCGTGCGCTGCGCCGCGCTCTCAAGAAACGCGGATTCGATTGCGTGGTACAGAACCGCCACGAGCGCGCACGCCTCAATACGCGTGCCGATGCCGACACACTACTTCTGGGTTCGCTCGGCGCCAAGAAGATGAAAGAGCTGCGGCGGCAACGCAATCGTCTGGCCGATCGCGGCGAGGTGATGCTGCATATCGCATCGGAGCCCGCGGGCGTTGCAAGCGCGCTGGAAACTTTTCTCGCGCTCGAGGCCTCGGGCTGGAAAGGCAAGCGCGGCACGGCGCTCGTACAGGACGAGGGCGATGCCGCTTTCATTCGCGAGGCAGCGGAAAAATTGGCGGCACGCGGCGAATTCGAGGTGCTGACGCTTTGCGCGGGTGACCAAACAGCGGCGTCGTGCCTCGTGATCAAGAGCGGCCGGCGCGCGTATTTCTTCAAGCTCGCCTACGATGAAACGGAATCGAAAACTTCACCGGGCGTCCAGATCACGCTCGATCTCACGCGCCACCTGTGCGCCGATGGCCAGATCGAGGAAGTCGATTCAACAGCCGACGCCAATCATCCGATGATCGACCATATCTGGCGCGATCGCCTCGCGCTTGGCGACGTATTCGTGCCGCTTACCAAAAGCCGTGTGCGCGCGTCCGCAATTCATGCCGCGTTCTCGATGGAGCGCTGCCTGTACGGGCAAGCGCGCGCCGTCGTCCATAAAATTCGATCACTCCGGGAGAAACATAAATGAGCATCATCGAGCCGAAACAGGGTGGTTCATTCACACAGCAATTCCCGCTGGAGACGTTCGGTATCCGTCATGGCTTCGCTGAGCATCCGCTGTTCAAGCTGCCGGCGATCCTCGATCTCGTGAAGCAGTTGCCGCGCGACCGCATCGAATATAATTCGGGCAAGGCGGCGGTGAGCCAGGATCCGAACGCGACGCCGCTCGTTGAACTTTCGCCGGAGGAGATCGTCCGCAAGATCGAGACGGCAGGCGCCTGGATGGTACTGAAGGGCATCGAGGTCGCGCCGGAATACAAGGCTCTCCTCGACGAAGCGCTGATGTCGGTGGCGAAGGCGCGCGGACACAAGAACCTCGACGATGCCGGTTTCGAATCGATTCAGGGCTTTTTGTTCGTCTCATCGCCGAATTCGACGACACCGTTCCACGCGGATTCGGAAGATAATTTTTTCGTCCAGATCCACGGCGAAAAATTCTTCCACGTCTATGACAATCGCGATTATTCGATCGCGAGCGACGAGGCGCTGGAAGGCACTATCGCGAAACATCGCAACCTTGCTTACGATGCGAAGTTCGACGCGAAGGCGACGTCCTATCATCTGTTTCCGGGGGACGGGCTGTTCCTGCCGTATCAGTGGCCGCATTGGGTGAAAACAGCGAACAGCTATTCGATCTCGATGGCGATCACCTGGAAGACGGCGGCCGTCCGCCGCCGCAACGATCTTGTGGTCACCAATTCGATGTTGCGCAGCTTCGGCCTGCCGCAGCCGGTACCGGGTCAGGTCCCTGCATTGGATACGCTGAAGGTCGCGGCGTTCCGCACGGCCAGCGCCGCCGTTGCGCCGCTTCGCCGCTCCGAGAGCGTGCGTCGCGCGCTTCGCCGGATCGTGCTCGGCAAGAACGCCAATTACTACTATCGCGACGAGGCCAAAAAGAAAGAAACCACCGCGGCCTGACCGCGGCGGTTTCTAAATCCAAGGTTTGCGCCGCGGCTATTGCCGCGGCGTTTTCTTTTAGAACAGCACGACGCCGCGGATCGACTCGCCTTTGTGCATCAGGTCGAAGGCCTTGTTGATGTCCTGCAAGGGCATCGTGTGGGTGATCATCGGGTCGATCTCGATCTTCTTTTCCATGTACCAATCGACGATCTTCGGCACGTCGGTACGGCCCCTCGCGCCGCCGAAGGCCGTGCCGCGCCAGACGCGGCCGGTGACTAACTGAAAGGGGCGGGTCTTGATCTCCGCCCCGGCAGGCGCGACGCCGATGATGATGCTTTCGCCCCAACCCTTGTGGCAGCATTCCAGCGCCGTCCGCATCAGATCGACATTGCCGACGCACTCAAACGTGTAGTCGGCGCCACCCTTGGTGAGATCGACGAGATGCTTCACGAGGTCGTTGCCGGCTTCCTTCGGATTGACAAAGTGAGTCATGCCAAAGCGTTCACCCCATTTCTTGCGATCTGGATTCAAGTCGACGCCGACAATCATCTCGGCGCCGACCATGCGCAAACCCTGAATGACGTTGAGGCCGATGCCGCCAAGGCCAAAAACAACAGCCCGGCAGCCGGGCTCGGCCTGTGCGGTGTTGATAACGGCGCCGATGCCGGTGGTGACACCGCAGCCGATGTAACAAATCTTATCGAAGGGGGCGTCCTCGCGAACCTTGGCCAGCGAAATTTCCGGCAGCACTGTGAAATTGGCAAAGGTCGAGGTGCCCATGTAGTGATGGATCTTCTTGCCATCCAGCGAGAAGCGGGAAGTGCCGTCGGGCATCACGCCCGCGCCTTGAGTGGAGCGGATCTTCTGGCAGAGGTTGGTCTTGCGGGAGAGGCAGTATTCGCACTCGCGGCATTCGGGCGTGTAGAGCGGGATGACGTGGTCGCCCTTTTTCAGCGAGGTCACGCCGGGCCCGACATCGACCACCACACCCGCGCCTTCATGGCCGAGGATCGCGGGGAACAGGCCCTCGGGATCGGCACCAGAGCGGGTAAATTCGTCGGTGTGGCAGACTCCTGTCGCCTTGATTTCAACCAGCACTTCGCCGGCCTTGGGGCCCTCGAGCTGAACGGTGGCGATTTCCAGGGGCTTTCCGGCTTCAAAAGCGACGGCAGCGCGTACATCCATGACGATCCTCAGACTTCGGTTTGATTGAACCGGCCAATCGCAAGGCAGCCCTGCCGATTTGGCCATTGCCGGGCAGCATAGGTTCCGGCAAGCAGGCGCGCAAATGAATCGCGATCTTGAACAGAGCGTGGCCCGCGCCGCGCCCGGCATTTTTGTCGTGCTGTGGAGCACCGGCTTCATCGGCACGAAATACGTGCTCGATGGCGCCGAGCCCCTGACGTATCTCACGCTTCGCATGGCGCTTGTCGCGGTGCTGATGGGTTTGATCGTCCTGGTGACGCGGTCGAAGCTGCCGAACCTCGTTGAAATCGGGCATAGCGCGGTCGCCGGGCTTCTGATCCAGGCCATTTATCTCGGGGGCGTTTCGGTCGCGATGTATCACTCGGTGCCGGCGGGCCTCGCGGCGCTGATCCCCGGCATGCAGCCGATCCTGACCTCGACGCTCGCCAATCGCTGGCTCGGCGAGCGTGTCACCAAACTGCAATGGGCGGGCCTCGTCTGCGGCCTGATCGGGGTGGTCATGGTGCTGCATGGCCGCCAGATGACCGGAGAGGTGGGTTGGGCGTGGCTCGGCACTTGCGTCGCGCTCGTCAGCATCACGCTCGGTACGCTCTACCAGAAGCGTTATTGCGGCAAGATCGATTGGCGCGCCGGCAATCTCGTGCAATTCGCGGCATCGGCAGTTGTGTGCGGCATCGGCGCGTGGCTGTTCGAGACGAGAAATGTCGACTGGTCGCTGCAGTTTACACTCTCGCTGTTTTGGCTCGCGATCGTGCTGTCGATCGGCTCAGTCGGCGTTCTTTACTGGTTGATCCGGCGGGGGACGGCGACGCAGGCGGCGAGCCTGTTCTATCTCGTGCCGGCGACGACGGCCTTGATGGCGTTCGTTCTGTTCGGCGAGCGGCTCGATTTCCTCGGCATCATCGGCATGGCGCTGTGCGCAGCAGGCGTGGTCCTCGTCAACAAGCCGTCAAAGAAGAACGATCCGGTTTTGCCAAAAAGCTGAGCGCGCAACAAAAAGGGGCGCCTGGAAGCGCCCCTTTGTTTTGTCGCGGCCGTTTTACTTTTGCGGATTGCTTTAGCTGATTAATTTAGCTGACTACTTGGGCTGCGGCACGATGCGGATATAGGGCTTCGGCGATTTCCAGCCCTGCGGATAAAGCTTCTTGGCTTCATCGTCCGAGATCGCGCCGCCGAGAATGACGTCTTCGCCCTGTTTCCACTGGGCAGGGGTGGAGACGCGGTGCTTGGCGGTGAGCTGGAGGCTGTCGATCACGCGCAGCACCTCGTCGAAGTTACGGCCGGTGCTCATCGGGTAGACGAGGATCAGCTTGACCTTCTTGTCCGGGCCGATGACGAAGACGTTGCGGACGGTCTGGTTGTCGTTCGGCGTGCGCTTGGAGACGTCGCCGCTCGTCGCGGCCGGCAGCATGCCGTAGAGCTTCGAGACGTTGAAATCGGTGTCGCCGATCATCGGGTAGTTCGGCGCGAAGCCTTGCGTCTCCTTGATGTCCTTCGACCATTCGGCGTGACGATCAACCGGGTCGACCGAGAGGCCGATGATCTTAACGCCGCGCTTGTCGAACTCCGGCTTGATCTTGGCCATGTAGCCGAGTTCAGTGGTGCAGACCGGAGTGAAATCCTTCGGGTGCGAGAACAGGACTGCCCAGCTATCGCCGATCCAGTCGTGGAATTTGATTTTGCCTTCGGTGGTTTGGGCCTCGAAGTCGGGGGCCACGTCGCCAATTGAAAGTGCCATCGTCAGAACCTCCTCTATGCCGGCTTGGTCGCGAATTATTACGCGTTTTTGTCGGCGTGTTCTGAAACTTGATATAGCCTCTTTCACATAGATTGCTAGCATAAAAAGGTATAAAACATTTATATAATGTGATTTTAAAACCACCTCTCATTCATTGCCATTAGGGCTCCAGTAACTGCACTTCGCGCAAATTCGTCGTGAGTTAATTCGAACGCCGACATCGGGGACGGGGAATTCCATGCGTGTATCTGCCGGCGCGTTGCAGCCGAGCCTTGCTGAAGCCGTGGCTGCTGCCGAACTCATCCGTGAAAGCCAAAAACACGATTGCGAGATCAGCCGGGCGGAAGCCGAGGCATTGCTGACGCTGGATCGCATGCAGCCTGACAGCGCGCCCGCGTGGCGCGACTTCGCCGCGACGGCAATCGCCAGGCACATCGTAGCGGCGGAGCCTGCGGGCTTGCTGGACAACGAGAAGAGCGAATGGCTGATGCGCCGTGTCGCGCCAGGGGGGTGCGTCGAGAGCGCTCTCGCGTTCGAGATGATGTTGCGTGCGTTCGAACGAGCGCAGGAAGTCGTGCCGCAACTTTCGGCCTTTGCGATCCGGCAACTCTGTGCGGCCTGCATCAGTGGCGAAGGCGCGCTGATCGGCGAGCGCGTGCATTTCTCGCGGATGATGGATGCCGAGGATACCGCAGTGCTGCATCGTATTCTGATCGCGGCCGGCGGCGCCGAAGGGCGGCCGGTGTCGCGCGAGGAAGCCGAGGCGCTGTTCGATCTACACGATGCGATGGCGCGCTCGCAAAACAATACGGCGTTCAACGATCTGTTCTACCGCGCAATTGCCAACTATGTGCTCGCCGCCTCGGGCCATGCGCTCGAGCCGCGCAAGGAAGCCTTGTCGCCCGACTATGTGCTGAGTGCGCGAATGCGGCCGGGCCCCGAGCAGGTCTCGTGGCTTTCGGAGCGGATCATGCGAGACGGCCAGCCGACGCTTGCGGAGTTCGAGTTGCTGCTCCTGATCGGCAGCGAGCCGATCAGGACGGATACCTCGTTGCAGCGGCTTCTCGCGATCTGATTAGCGGCTCGACTGCTTGAGCGGCGGCAAACCCACGGTGCGGCCCTGGAAACCGGCCGCATCGAAATAGGGGGTGTCGCCAACCTTCTGGTAGGCGAGCGTCGTCGCAAGCCCCGAAGCGTCGGGCTCTGACGTTTTCATCCCCGCCGTGAAGCTGACAGCCGCGCCATTCGGTAGCGCTTCGGTGACGACGCGGCCCATCAACGCCGTGCCCTTCAGGTTGATATCGGTAAGCGACAGCGCGCCGGGGAATTTGCCGAGGCTGTCGTCGGCGAAGATGCCGCTGGAATGGCATGGTGAGGTCCCCGAAGGTTGTGGATTCTCGTTTCGCATGCAGTCCTATGCCTCGCTTAAGACGCATATATTACGCTCCAAGCCGATGGCACGATTGACTTTTTTATGGCCGCACCGCAACAAAGACGCATAGGGTAGGTGGCCGTATGTTCAGCAAAATCCTGATCGCCAACCGGGGCGAGATCGCCTGCCGCGTCATCAAGACGGCGCGCAAAATGGGGATCAAGACGGTTGCCGTCTATTCCGACGCCGATGCCGATGCGCTGCATGTACGCATGGCCGACGAAGCGGTGCATCTTGGGCCGCCGCCGGCTGCTCAGTCCTATCTTTTGATCGACAAAATTGTCGCAGCATGCAAGCAGACCGGCGCGGAAGCGGTGCATCCGGGCTACGGCTTTCTCTCGGAGCGCGCGGCCTTTGCCGAGGCGCTGAAAGCGGCGGGCATCACTTTCATCGGGCCGAACGTGCGCGCCATCGAAGCGATGGGCGACAAGATCGAGTCCAAAAAATTTGCAGCGCAGGCCAAGGTTTCGACGGTGCCGGGTTATCTCGGCGTGATCGAGGACGCCAAGCACGCGGCGAAGATTGCCGACGAGATCGGTTATCCGGTGATGATCAAGGCTTCCGCCGGTGGTGGCGGCAAGGGCATGCGCATTGCCTACAGCAAAGCCGAGGTCGCGGAAGGCTTCGAGCGCGCGAAGTCGGAAGCCAAATCCTCGTTCGGTGACGACCGTGTGTTCGTCGAGAAGTTCATCGTCAATCCGCGCCACATCGAAATTCAGCTCTTGGGCGACAAGCACGGCAACTGCATTTACCTGAACGAGCGCGAATGTTCGATCCAGCGCCGCAACCAGAAAGTTGTTGAGGAAGCGCCGTCGCCCTTGCTGGATGAAAAGACGCGCAAGGCGATGGGCGAGCAGGCGGTCGCGCTCGGCAAAGCCGTCGGTTACGACTCGGCTGGCACCGTCGAATTCGTCGCGGGACAGGACAAGAGTTTCTACTTCCTGGAGATGAACACGCGGCTGCAAGTGGAACATCCGGTGACTGAGCTGATCACCGGCATCGACCTTGTCGAACAAATGATCCGCGTCGCGGCGGGCGAAAAACTTTCGATCAAGCAGAGCGACGTTCAGATCAACGGCTGGGCGGTGGAGAGCCGCATCTACGCCGAAGATCCATTCCGCGGCTTCCTGCCTTCGACCGGCCGCCTCACGCGCTATCAGCCGCCGAGGGAAGGCAAGCGCGGGGGCGCTGAAGTGCGCAATGACACCGGCGTCTATGAAGGCGGCGAGATTTCGCTGTTCTACGATCCGATGATCGCGAAGCTCGTTACGCACGCTTCGTCGCGCGCGGGTGCGATCGAAGCGATGAGCGAGGCATTGGACGCCTTTACCATCGAAGGCGTGCGGCACAACATTCCGTTTCTCGCATCGCTCATGCAGCATGGGCGCTGGCAGGAGGGGCGGCTTTCGACCGGCTTCATCGCCGAAGAATATCCCGACGGCTTCCACGCCAGCCTGCCGGAAGGCGAGGCAGCGAAAAAGATGGCGGCGGTCGCCGCCGCGATGGATCACGTGCTTGGCGAGCGCAAGCGCAAGATTTCCGGTCAGATGATCGGCCGCGCGGTGACGCGCGAGAAGCGGCGCATGGTGCGGCTGGATGGTGCCGAGATCGGGCTCGAGATCATGCGGCAGGGTGAGGCAGTCGCCGTGCGCTTCCTGAACAACGGCACGCATGAGCCGACGACGCATGTCCTGCAATCGAACTGGAAGCCGGGCGACCAGATTTGGGCCGGCACGTTCGACGGCAAGGAAATCGCGGTGCAGACACGCGCGATCCGGAACGGTTTTTCGCTCGCCTGGCGCGGTGTCGAGACGAAAGCGCATGTCTATACCGAGGCAGAGGCGGCGCTCGCGCGTCTGATGCCGGAGAAGAAAGCCTCAGACAGCGGCAAGCAATTGCTGTGTCCGATGCCGGGGCTCGTCATTTCCATCGCGGTGAAAGAGGGCCAGGAAGTGAAGGTCGGCGAGCAACTCGCCATCGTCGAAGCGATGAAGATGGAAAACGTGCTGCGCGCCGAACGGGATGCGACGGTGAAGAAGGTTCACGTCAAGCCGGGCGACAGCCTCGCGGTGGACGCGGTCATTCTGGAATTTTCCTGAGGCGCATGCGTCTTTACTTCGCCTACGGCTCGAACATGGATCGCGCGCATATGGCGAAGCTTTGCCGCGGTGCGGAGGCGCTCGGCGTCGCGAGTGCAGAGAATCAGCTTTATTACATCGCGGCCTGCGGCTACGCGTCGATGACGCCGCGCCGCAATGCGCGCACGTATGGCGTGTTGTGGAAGATCGGTGCGCAGCACATCTCCCGGCTCGACGAATACGAGAGTGTGAAGACGGGGCTTTATGCTTCCGCCGCCATTCCGGTGCGGCATGACGGCAAGTTGCTGCGCGCGTCGATCTATTATGCCCTTGAAGCAAAGCCCGGTTTTCCCAAGCCGGGCTATCAGGAAAAGGTCATCGCTGCCGCGCAAAGCTGGGAGTTCCCGGCGGAGTATCTCGCGCATCTCGGAAAATTCCTTCCGCGCGCTCCCGCTTGAGGCTAGATTTTCCGCATGAAGATCGTGCGGATTTTCGCGCGCGGGCGCGTGCAGGGCGTCGGCTTTCGCTATTTCGTCGCGGGCCAGGCGGAGGTCAGCGGGCTTGAAGGCTGGGTGCGCAATTGCCGCGATGGCTCAGTCGAAGCGGTAATCGCGGGCGAAGACACCCTTGTCGATGGCATGATCGAGGCGCTGCGGCGCGGCCCGCCAGTGTCGAACGTCGAGAAGATCGACCTTGCCGCCGCGAGCAGCACGGATCTTCAGCAGCGTCATGCCGGCGAGAAGTTCTCGGTGCTTCCTACGGCTTAAGTTTTTTGCTCAGCAGCAAGCTGTTCCTGTTTTCGTCCGAGCCAGAGACCAGTGAGGAACCACAGCGCGGCAAGCGGAACGGCGACCAGCGCCAGAGCCGAAGTGCCAAGGCCGAATGCGGCAAAAGCGGCATAGGTCCACGCGCCGACCTGATCGCCACCGCGATAGACGACGGTGTCGATGAAACTCTTGGCCTTGTAGCGGTCTTCGCGGGGCAGCACGGTGTAGAGCACTTCGCGCGTAGGCCGCGCGATGGCGTAGTCGCTCGAGCGTCGCAGTACCTGGAAGATTACCAGCGACGAGAGCGCCGGGATAAAGGCGAGCGCCGTAAAGCCGAACAGCGTCAGTGCGGGAAGAAGCGCGAGTGTGATGCCGACGCCGAGCCAGCGCACGATGCGGCCGGTGAAGAACAACTGCACGACGAGCGTGATGACGTTCACCACGAGATCAATGGTGGCGAAAAACGCTGTCTGCGCACCACGGTCGGAGAAATTCGCTTTTACAATCGCCGCCTGCTCGAAATAGAGAAAGGTCGCGGTGATGGCGAACAGGAGAATGAACAGGCTGACGCCGAGGAGATAGGGCGACTTGAAGGGATGCGTGATGCCGGCCCACACGCTGCCGCCGACGACGCGATCTTGCGAAGGCTGCTTGTGCAGCGAGCCAGAAAGTTTCGATAGCCGCCGCACGGCGTAAACCGCGACTTCCAGAAGGATCACTGAGCCGATCAACAGGAGCGGCACCGGCACATACCGTGCCAGCGAAGCGGTGATGCTCGATCCGGTGATGGCGCCAATGGTGGCGCCGGCAGCGATGAAGCCGAACAGCCGCTTGCCTTGTTCCGACGAAAACAGATCGACGATCAACGCCCAGAAGATCGAGACGACGAAGAGGTTATAGACCGAGATCCAGATGAAGAAGGCGCGGCCGATCCAGATCGTCTGCTCGGGCGTGGAAAAATGCAGCACGACGGCGAAGATGAGAATATTCAGCGCGAAAAAGCGATAGGCGAGCGGGATGAAACGCGACCGCGGCAGCTTCTTCACGAGGTAGGCAAACGGCACGTTCAGCAGCAGCATGCCGATCAGTGTGCCGGTGAAGAGCCATTGCAGATTGTTGACGCCGCCGGCGACGCCCATCTGCTCCCGGATCGGCCGCATGATGTAATAGGAAGAGAGAACGGCGAAGATATAGAGCCATGCCCAGGCGAGCGCCGGAACTTCCGGCGCGCGTACGTCGATCAGCCGCCGCAGCCAAGGAAAAAGAACGCCGCCGTTTTCTTCGGCGGCGTCCGCGGGTGTTTTGCTCACTGGATGCCGAGCTCTTTCTTGAGTTGGCTGACCGGCAGCGCGCGGGTGAAAAGCGGCGCGGGCGGGGCGAATTCGCGGCCGCGCGCGAGCGGCACCGATACCGGCTCGAAGCCGACATCGCGCACGAGTTTCTCGGCGATTTTCAACGCTTCCGCATCGTCGCTCGCAAGCGGTACGCCGATCTTTTCACCGGCGCGGTTGCCTTCGGTGGCGAAGATGCGACCGCCGAACGAATTGAAGGCGCGTACAAGGCGAACGCCGGGAATATATTTCAGAGTCGTTTCGCCGGGGCCGTTCTTCTGCCCTTCGTTGCCGATTTCGCCGTCGCGCGTCGGGATGGGATTGCCGGCGTCGAGCACGATCTTGCCTTTGAGCGCGGCACCATGCTCGCGGCCGACATCGGGCAGCGCCTTATAGGGCACCGCGAGGAGGATGACGTTGCCGAAGGCGATCGCGTCCTGCACGGAGCCGGCGCTCGCATTCGGGCCGGCCTCGGCCACGAGATTTTTCAATTCCTCGGGGTGACGCGAAGAGAACATCACTTTGTAACCTGCCTTCGCGAAGATCGTGCCGACGGCGCCGCCAAGGCGGCCGGAGCCGATAACGCCGATCTTGGTATCGGCCGGTGTTTGCGCGACGACGGGAAGCGATGCGAGCAGCGGCAGGGCAGCGAGCGCGCTGCCAGCCATCAGAAAATCGCGGCGGCGGAGATGGATCAGCGTCAGGCGCTTGTTCATCGAGGGCTCTCCCATGGAGTGGCGCGGAAAAGAGCGTTTTCGAGCGGAGCGGGTACCGGTTCGCGTGAAGAAAACGCGAAAAATAAAAAAGATTCTAGCCGATGGGGTATGTTCGCCAACTAACGCTTTTGTGAGAGTGCGGAACCGCTTATTCCGCAACGGGGCCGAACAGCCGCTCGAAGTTTCGCCGCAGCGCCTCGTCAACGTCAGCCATCGAAGCCGTTACGCCAAGATCGGCAAGGCTGGTTACGCCGTAGCGTTGCTCGGAAATGCCGCAGGGCACGATGCCGGTGAAATGCGTGAGATCCGGCGCGACGTTGATGGCGATGCCGTGCATCGTCACCCAGCGCTTCACGCGGATGCCGAGCGCGGCGATCTTGTCCTCAAAGCCGTTGCCCTTGTCGGGGCGGCGCACCCAGACACCGACGCGATCCTCGCGCCGCTCGCCGGTCACGCCGAAATCGGCAAGTGTCGCGATGATCCATTCCTCGAGCGCGGCGACATAGCGGCGCACGTCGGCGCCGCGCCGTTTCAGATCGAGGAGCGGGTAGGCTACGCGCTGGCCGGGGCCATGATAGGTGAGGCGGCCGCCGCGCCCGGTGGCGTGAAGCGGAAAGCGGTCGGCGCCCGCAAGGTCAGCCGCCGAGGCGCTGGTGCCGGCCGTAAAGAGTGGCGGGTGCTCGACGAGCCAGACCATTTCGCCTGCTTCCCCCGAGGCAATCGCCGCGACCTGCTGTTCCATGAAGGCGACGGCTTCGGCGTAGTCCGTCAGCCCGGGGCTAACGCGCCAGGCAGCCGCAGGGCCGCGCTCAAGCGCGGGCGCAAGCGGGGTGAGGTCGAGCCGGGAGGCGGGGGTGCCGAGGCCGTGCATGGGGCCTTTTAGCCCTGTTCCGGGGCTCGGGCCATGCGCGGGGCGTTTATAAGCTACGCATTAACCCTTCGTTCACCATAAACAGGCAGGTTTTACGCGGGTTTGGGGGCAGGACGTGACGACAATTCATCAGGTTAGCTGCGATATTTCGGTGGTGCTCGGCTCGACGACGATGCCGATCCACCAGATGCTGCGCATGGGCCGCGGGGCCATTATCGAGCTTGAGGCGACCGAGGACGACGAGGTGACGATCCTCGCCAACAACATGCCGGTCGCCCGGGGAACGGTCTCGATCAACGGGAATCGGATCGGGGTGACGGTCACGAGCCTCCTGCCGCGGCCTGAAACGGCCCCAAGAATCTAGGGTGAATCCAGGGCAATTCGGGGAAAACAAGGACTTTTCGTCCTTGAGATGACGCGCTCGATTTGTTACATGCGCGCGTCTGATTTGATTGTCAGACCATCCAATCAGCGGCCGTGGCGGAATTGGTAGACGCACTAGCTTGAGGTGCTAGCGGGGCAACCCTTGGAAGTTCGAGTCTTCTCGGCCGCACCAAATTTCTTGAAACAATAAGTTTTCGGGAGCGCACACTGCTCGTGTGCGCCAACTCTTTTCAGGGCACTACTGACCGGCCTCAGCGCTCGTAGACGAAGTCGTTATAAGCGCTGGAGCGGAATCTCGTGGCTTGACGCGTGTGATGACGCCGCGCCTGAGCGCGATGGTAGCGTGCCACGCGGTGATGGCGCGCGACGCGCCCGCTGCGAATGGCGGGGCGTTCCGCCACTTTCTGCTTTGCAGCTTTTTCCTTCGCGGCGATTTCTTCCGCCGTCGGCTCCGGTGCGGGCGGAATGACGGGCAACGCGCCGTCCTTGGCGACCATGTGCACGAGCTTGAAGCCGCGTGCCTTCAGCCGCTTGAACAGTTCGGGCAGGAGACCGGCGGTGACCTTCTTCACATCGTGCAGGAGCAGGATGCCCGAGCCGCGCTCCTCAAGGCGCGAGACCGCGCGCTGCAAGATGCCTTCGGGATTGTGCTGCAGGCGATGAAACCAGTCGCTCGCCAGCACGTCGATGCCGACCGTCGCGACGTTGTGCTCGCGCAAATAGGCTTCGGTCTGCGGTGTGTCCAAAAGACCCGGATAGCGGAAGAACGGCGAAACTTTTTTGCCGATCGGGTCGAGCGCAGCCTGCGCCATGCGGAAACCGTCATCGATCTGCTGCTGCGCCTTCTCGATCGGCAGGCGGCTGAGATAGGCATGCGTGCGGGTATGGGTGCCGATGGTGTGGCCTTCCTCGGCGATGCGCCGGACGAGGTCGGGGTTTTCCTGTGCGTTGACGCCGATCAGGAAGAAGGTCGCCTTGGCGCATTCCTTTTTCAGGAAGTCGAGCACCTCCGGCGTCGTCTTTTTGACCGGACCGTCATCGAAGGTGAGGATGAACTCTTTCGGCTCGAGCGGCAGGCGGCTGTTGTATTGATGGCCGCCGAGTGTCGGCGTTTCCTTGGGATCGATCTCGATGGTTCGCGAGACGCCCATAGCTTCGGGATTGCCAGGGCAATCCTCGGCGTGAACGGTGGCCGGTAACAAGGCCGCAACGAGACTCGCGGCAAAAACGCCGCCGAGCAAAACGGATTTCAAGCGCATGCAGTGAATTCCCTTACCCCGCATGAATTTAACCTGAACGGCGGGGGCAGAAAAAGCCGTACCGGGACGTTTTGCCCATCTGGCTGTGACGATTCGCCATCAACCTTACCGTGCAGGAACCGCGTGCACGATCTGGAAACCGCCAGCCTTCAGCGCCCGGAGGAACGCAGGCAACATGCGGGCGGTGTGTCCCTGCGTATCGTGGAATAGAATTATGCCGCCGCCGGCGTGCTCCAGCCGCGCCATCACCAGCGAGAGCTCGTATTCCGGCGTCATCGGGTTCCAGTCGCTCGCCCACAGGTCGGCACCGAAGACGGCGTAGCCTTTGCGGTCGAGGTAGTCGAGCAGCGCCGGCGAGGAACCGAATCCCGGAAAACGGAAGAAGTGCGCCGCCTTGTAGGGCGCGGCCGCTTTCTCGACGGCCTTGATGCCGCGCTCGATGTTGTCGACCGCGGCAGCGTACGAAATGCTCGCGAGCGTCATCGGGTGCGTCATGCTGTGATGGCTGACCGTATGACCCTCGGCGGCGATGCGGCGGACGAAATCGGGATGAGCTTGCGCATTGCGGCCGATCACGAAGAACGTCGCCTTCACGCATTCGCGCGCGAGCGCCTTCAGCACCATTGCGGTGGTCGGCGGATTGGGGCCGTCGTCGAACGTGAGCACGACTTCACGCGGCTTGAGCGGCAGCGTGCCGGGAAAATGCTTTTTGCCGTAATGGCCCGGCGTGACCTGCAAAACGCGTGCGGTACCGAGCGCATTCGGATTACCGGGACAGCTTTCAGCTGCGGCCGCGTGGGTGAAACCCGCGATCCAGATAGCGGCAAGGAAAAAGCGCGCGAAAAACATGAAAGACGAAACTCGAATCGCCTGGCGATGCGCCTGCGTAGGACCAAGCCCGCAGCCGATCAATGGCGATAAAGCTTTGCCGGAAAAGCCTTTGTGCCGGCAGGAATAATTTGTCGCATTTTAACGGAAATCTTGACGCTTGGCCGCTTCGGCCGGCGCGCCGCGTGGCTAAGTCCTTGGCGTTACAAGGTTCACAGTTGATTTACCGTTGTTCTGATCGCTTCGGAAAACGGAGCAAAATTAAGTGGTTGCCGACATCTTTCTGATGAAATGCCCAAAATTACGGGTGGCGGAATTATGCGTGAATTTTGGCAGCGGCATCAGTGGGGCGATCGTTGGCTCGCGGCCGTCGGCGGCTTGATGGCCCTGGCGGCGGTGGTGCTCGTCGGCGTCGCCATTCTAGTTGCGCATCGCGTCGACACCGACAGCATTGAGCGTGAAGTAGCCACGGTTCGCAACGGTGTCGCATCGAAAATGGCGCGCATGCGTAGCGATCTGCGCGCGCTGTCGCGCTGGGATGAAACCGTACCGCAGGGCGTATCGCGCAGCGACGCTTCGTGGATCCATCGCAACTTCGGTCGCCGCATGCACGAGACGAGCGGTTACGATCAAACCTATATCCTGAAAGGCGAGAACGTTCCGGTCTATGCGTCGATCAACGGCAGGCTTGCCGACAAAAATATCTACGAGGTTGTCGAGGAGAATATTCGCCCGATCATCGCCGAGGTGAGGGATACCTACAAACTGCGGCGATTAAATAATGTGATCCACACCGAGGCCACCGATATCGCGCCATCGCCCGAGCCGGTGTCTCGCGTCATCTTCACGCGCATCGATCAGCGCCCGGCGCTGGTCGGCGTCGTTGCGGTTTCAACCCAGAACGAGGCGGCCGATAACGATACGCCTGCGATCGCGATCAATGTACGTTTCACCGAGGGCCGTTTCCTGCAGGATCTCGGCAAGAACTATTCGGCGGAAAACATCGCGGTGCGCGACAGCCGCGCGCAACCGGACGAAGCGAGCATGCCGTTGCCGCTTTATGGCGATGGCGGCAAGAATCGTCCGGCATGGCTGGTGTGGACGCCGAAAACGCCGGGCACAGCGATGTTGCGGCAGCTTCTGCCGGCGCTGGTCGGCATCGTGCTGTTCCTTGGTTTCATGGGCGCGATGGTGTTGCGGCAGGCGCGGCTTGCCAGCGAAGAGCTGAAGAACAGCGAACGGCGCGCGAAAGAACTCGCCTTCCGCGATACGCTGACGGGTCTTGGCAACCGCGCGCAACTCCTCGAAATCCTCGCCGAGAGCCTGGAGACACTGAAGCCCGACCGCAAGCTTGCGCTGTTGTTCATCGATATCGACGGCTTCAAGGACATCAACGATACGCTCGGCCATCATGTCGGCGACGAACTCCTGACCGTCGCAGCCTGGCGGCTTGCGGCGATCAAGAACAGTCTTGCCGCGGTGCGCCTCGGCGGCGACGAATTCGCGCTGCTGCTGCCGCTCGACAGTCATGACGAGATCGGCGTCATCTCGCGCCACATCCTCGAAAACCTGCGGCAGCAGACGCCGGCCGGCGATCACGTGCTGACTGTCTCGGCTTCGATCGGTGTCGCGATCGCGCCGGAACACGCCCTCGATGCCGAGACGCTGCTGCGCCGTGCCGATATCGCGCTCTACCGCGCGCGCACCGAAGGGCGGGGCACACTACGGATGTTCGATCCGGGTTACGAAGATGCCTTGCACAAGCGCGGCAAGATGGAACGCGAGCTTGCAGCGGCGCTTACCAACGAAGAGCTTGTGGTGCGTTACCAGCCGCAGCTTTCCGCCGATGGCGAGCGCGTGGTGGGTGTCGAAGCGCTGGTGCGCTGGGATCATCCCGAACGCGGCGTCGTGCCGCCGAACGAATTCGTGCCGACGGCCGAACATTCCGGCTTGATCGTTCGCCTCGACGAATGGGTGCTGCGCCGCGCCTGTCAGGAGGCGCAACGCTGGCCCGACGTTTCGCTCGCTGTGAATCTTTCGCCGTCGAATTTCCATAGCTCGGATATGGTCGCGCGGCTGACGCGCGTGCTGGACGAGACCGGGTTCAATCCGCGGCGGCTCGAAATCGAGATCACCGAGGGCACGCTCTTGAACGCGACGCCCGAGGTGCTCGGTCAGCTCGCAGAGATGCGGCAGATGGGCATCAGGATCGTGCTTGACGATTTTGGCACTGGCTATTCCTCGCTCGGCTATTTGCGAAGCTTCCCGGTCGACAAAATCAAGATCGATAAATCGTTCGTGCAGAATCTCGGCGTCACCGAAGAGTCGGCGGCGATTATCGAATGCGTCGCGCGGCTCGGCCGTGCAATCGGCCTTACCGTCACCGCCGAGGGCGTCGAGACCAAGGAGCAGCATCGCTTCGTGCGCGCCGCGGGCTGCCATCAGCTCCAGGGCTTCCTGTTCTCGAAAGCGGTGCCGGCGGACCAGCTCAGCGAAATGTTGAACCCAACCAAGCGGGACAAGCTGATCCGGCTTGCGACCTCGAAGGTCTGAACGCGTTCGAAGCGTACGATTTGGCGCGTTTTCCCGACGTGAAGCGGTTCCCACTTTTCGGGATCATGCGCTAGGTTAGCCGCATGCAGCCGGACACAAAAAAAGCGTTTGTGCCGAGGGATCCCGATTGGGACGCCAAGGTGCGGCGAAGTTTCGACCGTCAGACCTTCATGAAGACGATTGGCGGCAGGCTGATCGCGCTTTCACCGGGCCGTTGCGAAGTGGAGATCGCGTTCCGGCCTGATCTCTGCCAGCAGAACGGTTATCTGCATGGCGGCCTCGTCACGGCGATCGCCGCGAACGCCACGGGCTATGCCGCGTTTTCGTTGATGCCGCCGAACTCGTCGGTGCTAGGGGCGGAATACAAGATCAACCTCCTGAGCCCGGCGGCAGGCGAGCGCTTCGTCGCGATCGGGCAGGTGTTGAAACCCGGCAAGGCGCTTACGGTCGTCGAATGCGACATCGAAGCGATCCGCGGCAGCGAGCGCAAGCTGATCGGCAAGATGCTGGCGACGATGATGTGCCTCGAAGGCGTGCCTGACGAAATCCGGAGCCGTTGATGAAGAACAGCTGGCAGGGGCTCAATTTCGACCTTGGCGAAACCGCGAACATGCTGCGCGATACGGTGCGGGCATTTTCGGATGCGGAGATTGCGCCGCGCGCCGCCGAGATCGACCGCAGCAACAAATTTCCGCGCGATCTCTGGCTGAAGCTCGGCGCGCTCGGCCTCCTGGGCATCACAGTAGAAGAGGAAGATGGCGGAGCAGGGCTCGGCTATCTCGAACATTGTATTGCAATGGAAGAAGTCAGCAGGGGTTCGGCAGCTGTCGGACTTTCCTACGGCGCGCATTCCAATCTCGCGGTCAATCAACTTCGCCGCAACGGCAGTGCCGCGCAGAAAAAGAAATACCTGCCGAAACTGATATCCGGCGAGCATGTCGGTGCGCTTGCGATGTCGGAACCGGGCGCGGGCTCGGATGTCGTCGGCATGAAGACGCGCGCCGACAAAAAGGGCGATCGATATGTGCTGAACGGCTCGAAGATGTGGATCACCAACGGGCCCGAAGCCGAGACACTGATCGTTTATGCCAAGACCGATCCGAAGGCCGGCCCGCGCGGGATTTCGGCGTTCATCATCGAGAAGGGCATGAAAGGTTTTACGACGGCGCAGAAGCTCGACAAGCTCGGGATGCGCGGCTCCGACACGTGCGAGCTGGTGTTTCAGGATTGCGAGGTGCCGGAAGAGAACATCGTCGGCAAGCCGAACGAGGGCGTGAAGGTGCTGATGTCGGGGCTCGATTATGAGCGCGCGGTGCTGGCGGCGGGCCCTTTGGGTATCATGCAGGCGGCGCTCGACGTCGTTATCCCGTACGTCCATGAGCGCAAGCAGTTTGGCGAGCCGATCGGCACGTTTCAACTCGTGCAAGCCAAGGTCGCCGACATGTATGTGCAGATGAATGCTGCGCGCGCTTATGTCTACACCGTTGCGCGGGCTTGCGATCGCGGCGAGACGACTCGCGAAGACGCCGCCGGCGCTATTTTGTTCGCTGCGGAGAACGCGACGAAGCTCGCACTCGACGCCGTGCAGCTCTTGGGCGGTAATGGCTATATCAACGAGTTTCCGGCAGGACGGCTGTTGCGCGACGCCAAGCTCTACGAGATCGGCGCGGGGACGAGCGAAATCCGGCGATTGCTCATCGGGCGCGAGATTTTCGAGAAGACGAAATAAACATCATGCGAAACGTGATGACGACATGCCTGTTGCTGCTGTTTTGCACGACGGCGCTACAGGCACAGGATCGCAAGCCCGGTGCTGACGAAATTAGGCTGATTCAGGATTGCGCGGCGAAGCATGTCGATGACGGCGAAGGCGAGGGCGCTTGCGCTTTCAAGCTCGTCGCCGATCCGTGCGTGGAGAAGGACGGCTCCAATCTCGGCACGGCGAATTGCTACCGAATGGAAGAAGCGATCTGGGATCAACTCTTGAACGAAAACTACAAAAGCCTGATGGCTTCAATCGAAGACAAGCAGGATCAGGACAAGTTGAAAGAGATGCAGCGCGCCTGGATTGCCTATCGCGACACGACCTGCGATTTTTACTGGCACAAGATTCACGGCTCGATGGCCGTGCCGATGGGCGCGGCCTGCCGTCTGCGTGAGACGGCGCGCCGCGCGCTGCTCTTAAAATTCATGCAGGGGCTTTGATGGCGGAATCGTTCAGTGCACTGGTGCTGTTCTCTGGAGGGCAGGATTCGACTGTTTGTCTTGCCTGGGCGCTCGATCGTTTCGAGCGGGTCGAGACGGTAGGCTTCGACTACGGCCAGCGCCATCGGGTCGAGCTCGACGTGCGGCCTAAAATCCGTGCCGGCATCATCGGCATCAAGCCCGAATGGCGAAAGCGTCTTGGCGAGGATCACATGGTCAAGCTCGATGCGCTGGCCGCGATCTCGGATACGGCGCTGACGCGCGAAGCCGCAATCGAGATCGGCGAGAACGGGCTGCCGACGACGTTCGTGCCGGGCCGCAATCTGATTTTCCTCGCCTTCGCCGGTGCGCTCGCTTACCGCCGCGGCATACCGCGCCTCGTCGGCGGCATGTGCGAGACCGATTATTCCGGCTATCCCGATTGCCGAAACGACACAATACAGGCGATGGCCCGCGCGCTCACACTCGGCATGGATAAGGAATTATTGATTGAAACGCCGCTCATGCGGATCGACAAGGCGCAGACCTTCGAGATGGCCCACAAAATAGGTGGGGATGCGCTCATTCGTCTGATCGTCGAGGACAGCCATAGCTGCTATCTCGGCGACCGCCTGCACCGCCATGCGTGGGGCTATGGCTGCGGCGAGTGCCCGGCCTGCCAGTTGCGGGCACGAGGATGGGAACAGTGGAGCGCTTCGAGGAAAACGTAGCGACCGACGGCCGCCGCCTCGCCGAGGGGCTGCTGTTTCTCGTGCTGTTCTGCCTCATGGTGCCGCTTGCCGACTATCTTTCGATGTATGTCGGACATTCGTGCGACCCGAATGGCCCGTGCAAGATTCCGGTCGGACCGGGGCTGTTCGCAACGACGGGCGCCTTGCCGATTGGCGCCGCTTTCGTGTTGCGCGATTTTGTTCAACGACGTTTCGGGCTGCTGATTTCCGCCTGCACGGTGGTGATGGGCGCGGCGCTCGCCGGTTATCTTGCGCCGCCTTCGCTGGTGGTCGCGTCGGGCGTCGCGATGCTGATCGCGGGCTTCGTCGACCTTGCGGTTTATACCGTGCTGTCGCGCTGGAATTTCGTTTATGCGGTGGCGATCTCGTGCGTCGTTAGTGCTGCCGTCGACTCCACGATTTTCCTGTGGCTCGCCTTTGCCTCGCTCGATCTCGTAGCAGGGCAGACGCTCGCCAAGGTGTGGGTGGTGCTGGCTGCGCTGCCGTTCGCACACTGGCTGTGGAAGCGCGATCTGCGAATCGGGCTGGCCGCCGCGTGATCGTCCGGCGAGCGTTGCCGCATCGTGATTGGCACGCAAATCCCGATTGATCTAAGGATAAAGCTCAATCCATTCGGCGGTCCGAGTCGTGCGCCTCATTCGGCGGCGGCAATCTTTCGCCGGAAATATGATCGGGAATGAGCCATGCAGATGCAAATCGTCGAAGCGAACGGAGCGCGTATTCCGCAAGTCGGGCTGGGAACTTGGGAGCTGCGCGGCGATGTTTGCACGGCGTTGGTGAAGGACGCGCTCAAGCTCGGCTATCGCCATATCGACACCGCCGAGATGTACGAGAACGAAGCGGCGGTCGGCGAGGGCATACGGGCGAGCGGCGTCGCGCGCAATGAACTCTTCATCACCACCAAGGTCTGGTACACGCATTTCGAGCCGGCCGCCTTGTTGATGTCGGCGAAAGAGAGCCTTGCCAAGATCAAACTCGATCATGTCGATCTTCTTTTGCTGCACTGGCCGAACCCGTCGGTGCCGCTCGAAGAAACGATCGGCGCGCTGAACGACGCGAAAACGCGCGGGCTGACGCAGCACATCGGGATTGCCAATTTCACTGTCGATCTCGTGCGGCAGGCAGTGGAGCTTTCGAAAGCGCCGCTCGTCACCAACCAGATCGAGATTCATCCCTATCTCGACCAGAGCAAGGTGATGGCGGTGTGCGAGCATTTCGGTATTTCGCTCACCGCCTATAGCCCCGTCGCGAAAGGGGCGGTGATGCGCGACCAGATGCTGAAGCAGATCGCGGCAGCGCACAAGAAGAGCCCGGCGCAGATCGCGCTGCGTTATCTCGTGCAGCAAGGCATCGTCGTCATCCCGCGCACCAGCAAGCCCGAGCGGCTTGCGGAAAATGCCGCGCTGTTCGACTTTACGCTGTCGGATGTGGAGATGCAGGCGATCAGGCGGCTCGCCGGCGCGAAAAACCGGCTGGTGCAGCCGTCGTGGTCGCCAGCCTGGGATTAATTGCGGTGGAGACAAGAATAGACGCGGATCAACTCGCGTGGCGCGACGGGGAAGTAGGCCCGGCCCTTGGCGCTTTCAGCTGCCGCCGCGCAGGATAGCCAGAAGTAGTTTCCGGTCGGATCGACGACGAGGCGCTGCGGCGTCATGCCGGGCGCGAGCAACACCGAGAGATAGGGCGTCGTCGAGAACCAGCCGAGCGGCTGGAGTTTTTCCGGCACGCGCGCCGCGGAAACGAAGCGCGGATCGCCCAATGCGGGGTCGGCATCGCTGCCGGTCGCAAGCTTTACGATGGCGGACTTGTATTGCACCCAGGCCGAGACGAATTTTGCCGTTTCGACCGCGTGCACCAGAAGCAGCAGCAAAAACGCACCGGTGATGAGCTGTAAAATGATCCTGCTGTCGCGCGCGGCGGCAAGATATTTCCGCAGCGGCTGGAAATAAGCGAGGCGATTTTCCGCCATCAGCACATAGCACGCGGCAAGGAGTGCAAAGACAGGCGCGCCGAGAAGTACGATGGTGCGGAGGTAATAGCGGTTCTCTGCATGGATCGAAAGATCGAAACGGAGCCAATAGATCGCGAGCAGCAGCGCGACGACAGTTGCTGCATAAAGATGCGGGCGTGCGCTGTCGAAGCGGGCGATCACCGCAAAGGCGATGAGATAAAGAACAAGCGCCGCATAGAGCAGCAACATCAAACTTCCGATGAAAACATCGATGCCGAAAACATCGAAAGCAGCGCGCGACAACGCCGAGGCGATGTAGCTGTCGGGGTGGATTGTCAGCTTGACGAAAATCCAGACGGCAAGCGCAACGGCGACAGCGGCAAGACCGCGCCGGAACGCGAAATCGCGGGCGCCGCGCAGGAACAGCGTCATCAGAATGATAGTCGCATAGATCAGCGCGCCTTCATGCGAGAACACGAGCGCGAGCATGAGGGCGAACAAGAATAGAGTGCTCGCGACATTGCGCCGGGCATAGTGCGCAAGTGCCAGCACCGGCCAGAACAGCGCGTGCGCGAACCACATTTCGGTCGGTGCGCCGAAGACGAGCGGACACAGGCAGGCGGTCGAGAAACAAGCGTAAGTGAAGATCACCCGGCCTCTGGATCGGTCGGCTGCATAGGTGACGAGCAGGCCCACGAGCTGCGCGCTAAAGAACAGCAGCCCATAAATGAAGATCGCGCCATGGGGATCGCCGGTGAAGCGGACATAGGCTTCGGCTGGCATCATAGCGATCAGATAAACCGTGCTGCGGACGGCGATGTTGTGCCAGTGAAATGCCCAGGCGTCGTGGATCGCGACGGCATAGGAGAAGATCGAGCCGTCGCCGTACATCTGCAGGCCGTAACCGGTGCCGACAATAATAAAGAGCGTTGCGGTGAACAGGCCCGCGGCGAGCGCGAACCCGCGCAGGGTGTTCAGCCGGCTTTGTTGAGAACCAGCCATAACGGCTAGTGACGTCCGCTGTGGATCACCCAGCGCGCGGCAGGACCGAACTGGCGCATCACCGTCACCACCAGTACCGCTGCCGTGGTTGCGATCAACGCCCATGGGCTGATGAACCAGCCGAGATAGCCGAGCGCGAAGGAGAAGGCGCGCTGGCCGCGATTGAAGTGGCGTCCGGCGATTGTCACCATGCGGGCGAGGCGCTCGACCGCGGCTTTGCTGCCGCGCTTGTCTTTGTCCGCGCGCGGTGGTGTCGAGCCGAGCAGGATCGCGGCGTAATTGAACAGGCGATACGACCAGGCAAACTTGAAGAAGGCATAGATGAAGATCACGAGCAGACCGCCGGTCTTGATCTCGAGCAGGCCCGGTGAGGGTTTGCTGCCGAACGGCAGCTCGGCATAGAGGTGCGCGACGTCGGGCGCCGAGCGCAGGAGCGCGAGCGCGCCGCCGACCGCGAGCAGCGAGGTGGAGGCGAAGAAGGCGGTTCCGTTTTGGAGCGAGGCCATGATCTGGCCATCCATGATCCGGTTATCGCGCTGGATCATTTCCTGCATCCAGCCTTCGCGATGGCGGTTCATGCTGGCATTGAGGCCGCCCGCGCCGAGCGGCGTCATTTCGATCATGAAGCTGTAGCCGGCCCAGGCCAGCAGGAACCAAGCAATCGCGAACCAGTCGAGCAGGGACAGAACGGACATCACGGCTCTCTACGGCTCTCTTCGAGAATCGAGCCGCGATGTTGCCACCACTCGGGCAGGAAACCTAGGCGGCGTGATCCTGCAGGAAGGCGCTGACAATCATGCGCTGGAATTCGCGGCGGTATTCCGTCGGCGGCACCGGAAGACGCGCGACCTTGGCCGGCTCGCGCAAGAAGGTATCGAGCGTTTCGTCATCGACGAGCGGCAGCGCGGGGCTGGTTGCGGGGCTCGCGGTTTCCAGGGTCGGATTTTCGAGTTGCGTTTCCGCCATGACGTTACTCCTTACGCGGTGAGTTTGGGGTCTCGCTGGCAAATTTCTCCGGCCCGCCGAGAGAGGCGGTGGGGCCTGTCGCGGGCTTGGCGATATAGCCGGACATCAGAATGAGGCCGCTCTCGCGATCGCGCAGCGCAAACAGGAAGGGGCGATCGACGACCAGCCGCTCCGGCTCGCGCGGTTTGAGCGAAGCGGTTTCCATGACCATGCCGGTCGCGGCGGCGGCTTCGGTGCCTTCCTCATCGACCTTCATGAAGGTCTTCTGGGCGATGCGGGAAATTTCCTGCGGCAGCATCGTGAGGTTCTCGAAGGCGGTGACGGAATCCATGCCGTGCTTGAGGCCGAGCGCTTTCAGCGGCTCGAGCAATTCTTCGCTCGCCTCCAGCGTGAAGCGCGGCAGCGAGAGCGAGACCTCCCGGTAGGAGAAGCCGCCGCCGTTCAGCCAGCCGGTGACCGGCGCGAAATCGTGCAATTGCAGCGAGCGCGCGGTATTGGTCAGCACGACCATTGTAAAGCGCCCGCCGCGATAGGGCATCTCGACGGCGGCGAAGTCGCCGTCGCGCTTGAAGCCGTAGCGCTCCTGCGCGTGCATCATCGGGACTTCTGTATCGCCCGCGATCATATGGAAGGTCTGCGGCTTGGTGAGATCCTTGTTGAAGGGTTGCGGCCACAGACCCTTGAAGTAGAGCGCGTTCACGGCAACGAGGCCGGGCGGCAGCGGCTGCTCGGCAAGAATGCCGGGGATCAGATTCCGGGTTTTATCGGAAACCCATTGGTTGATGCGCTTAATGTTCTCGACATCGGAAAGCGGTGCCGTTGAAACTTCCGCGCCGGTCGCGCGCATTTCCTTGATCGCTTTTTCGTAAGGCTTTGCTTTCGGATCGAACATCACGACATTGGCGAGATCGAATTTTGCATCGTCCGTCTGTTTCTTCGGCGCGCTGGTGATCGTCGTGCGCAACGCCGCAAGATCGGACGCTGCGTCGTGACCGAGCGCAGGCTTGAAGCCGAGCATGTCCCAGATGGCGCCGCGCATCTTCGTATCGGCGCCGATATCGATGAGCGCCATGACACCGGCGATGCTCGCGGGCGATATGACAATGTTTGGATTATCGCGCGGCTGTTTCGCCATCTCGGCGGCGAGGGAGGCCGAGAGCCGCATCTGCGCGCCGAGTACCCGCTCGGGCGAGAGCGGCTGCGCCGTGCTCGGCACGCTCATCGCGTGAACGAGCGCCAGGACCACCGCCGCGATCAATGCCAGTCGCATTTGCATCCCCCGTTTCGAACCGGAAGCATCCGCATCGACCGTGGCTCAATCTTGACCGTGCGGGGGCAAAGGTGCGACGGAAAAGGCAGCCTGAATTCCAAGAAAAAGCCAAGGAGCGTTACGATGCCGCAAAAAATCACCCAAGGGTACAAGTCGATGGTGGAGGCCGCCAAGCGCGACATCGAAACGATTCCGACCGAAGAAGCGATCAAGATGGTCGGCCGCGACGACGTCGTGTTCGTCGATATTCGAGATCCGCGCGAGTTGGAGCGCGAAGGCAAAGTGCCGGGCGCGTTCCATGCGCCGCGCGGCATGCTCGAATTCTGGATCGACCAGGACTCGCCGTATCACAAGCCGGTCTTCAATCAGGACAAAAAATATGTGTTCTTCTGCGCCGGTGCGCTGCGCTCGGCGCTCGCGGCGAAGATGGCAAAGGACATGGGGCTTTCACCGGTCGCCGAAATCGCCGGCGGCTTTGGCGCCTGGAAGAAAGCGGGCGGCCCGGTCGAGGGCGGCGAGAAGAAATAATCAGCTGGAAATAATCAGCCCATGTGCGAGGCGATAATTGCTTCGCCCATGCGGCCGAGGCGGGCGGCGGGGCCTTCCTGACCCATGCTCTGGGCGCAGACACGCGCGCCTTCGATCAGCAGAAATAATTCGTCGGCGAGCATGTCGGGCTTCGACGCGCCGGCCTCCTTGCACAGCTTCACAAGGCGGGCGCGCTCGCCCTGCTTGTGCTTTTCGATCTCGCAGCGGGCAGGGTGGTGCTTCTCGGGCAATTCGACCGCGGCATTGGCGATCGCGCAGCCGCGCTCTTTCGGGTTGTTGATGTGATCGCCCATTAGCTTCAGCCAACCGACGAGCTGTTTCTTTGCGTCGTTCGGATGCCGCTCTGCAAGCTCGCTCCAGATCGTTTCCGAGCAGGAGGCAAGGCGGCGGATGTATTCGGCGATCAACTCGTCCTTGGATTCGAAGTGCCGGTAGAGCGTCATCTTGTTGGTGCCGGCGGCGTCCGCGATTGCCTCGACGCCGACCGCGCGAATGCCTTGCCGATAAAAGAGATCGCTCGCCACGGCGAGAATGCGCTCGCGCGGCGGCAGGGTTTCGGTTTTGGCGGGGGTCTTCGCGGCGGTCTTGGCGGCGGACATGGCGATCACTTTCTGACGATCACTCGCTGGTGACCAACGGCTAGCGACAGGTGGCTTGACAGGGGTGTTACCGGTCAGTACCTATATAAGCAATGTTACCGATCGGTACCAGACCCCGGAGCGAAAGTCACGAGCTTTCGAGGGGCAGGAGCCGGCCGGCCACCCGGATTTCAGGAGATCAGCCATGAGCACTGCTGCCAATACCAGCGTCCGCATTCCCCAAGTCCAGTCCAGTGAAGCCTATGAGGAGCTGCTTTCGCCCTATCGGCTCGGCTCCCTTGAGCTGAAAAACCGCATGGTGCTCGCCCCGATGACCCGCAGCCGGGCGATCGAAGGCAACGTGCCCAATCCGCTCGCCGAGACCTATTACGCCCAGCGGGCAGGCGCAGGCCTGATCGTGACGGAAGCAACGCAAGTCTCGCCGCGCGCCCAGGGCTATATTCGTACCCCCGGCATCCATAGCGAGGCGCAGGTCGCGGGCTGGAAGAAGATCACCGATGCCGTGCACAAGGCCGGGGGCAAGATCTTTGTCCAGCTTTGGCACGTCGGCCGCATTTCACACCCCGATTTCCATAACGGCGAATTGCCGGTCGCGCCCTCGGCGATCGACCCGGTGGTCGACGTCTATACGCCGCAGGGGCCGAAAAAGACGGTGACGCCGCACGCCTTAACGGCGGCCGAGATCAAGGCTGTAGTCGAGGACTTCCGGCAGGCTGCCGAGAACGCCAAGCGGGCGGGTTTCGATGGCGTCGAAGTCCATGGCGCGAACGGCTATCTGCTCGACCAGTTCACACGCGACGGCTCGAACAAGCGAACCGACGCCTATGGCGGCAGTATCGAGAACCGGGTGCGCTTTCCGCTCGAAGTCACCGATGCCGTGATCGGCGTCTGGGGCAAGGAGCGGGTCGGCTATCGCATCTCGCCGAACAACCCGTTCAACGCGATGCAGGATTCCGACCCGGTGGCGACCTTCTCGTACCTTGCCGGCGAGCTTGCCAAGCGGGGCATCGGCTATCTGCATGCCGTCGATCCGGTAGCGGACGGCGCCAAGCGGATTTCGCCGCTCCTGCGGGGCATTTTCAAGGGGACGTACATCGTCAACGGCGGCTTCGACGCTTCGAGCGCGGAGGATGCGCTCGAGCGCAAGGCGGCCGATCTCGTCGCCTTCGGCGTGCCGTTCCTTGCGAACCCCGATCTGCCGGAGCGCTATCGCCGGAAGACGGAGCTCAACGCACCCGATCAGGGCACGTTCTATCAGGGCGAGGCGAAGGGCTATGTCGATTACCCCGCGCTCGTGTGACGCGCGTCACACAATCGCAACGGATTTTTAAACGTGAGGGCGTATCGCCCTGAAATCGCCTCCAAACTTGTCGACTTCTGCCCTCACGGAACAAACAAAAGTCATGCTCGCCCGGCACAAGGGGCGGGCGTGAGATTGAAAGTAAAACCAGTTATCGGAAGACATCGCCATGAATAATAAAAACAGCAAATGGAATTGCGAACTCTCCCTCGACCAGCTGATCAATGATCCGCTGGTGGCGGCGGTGATGACGGCAGACCGCGTCGATGCGGGCGAGCTCTACGAGACCTTGAGCGAAAAGGCACGGAGCTTCGTTCGTCCGCGCACGGCGTCCCGCATCAAAGGGTTCTTCGCTCAGGCCGAATGCTGCCTCTGACTGAGTGCTGCCTTTAAAACCCCGCAAGCGGGATTTTTCGCGCCCCGGAAAACTTTCCGTGAATTGACGCCCTTCGAATCCTCCTGACAGATTGACGCAGTCAATCAGGAGGGTTTCGATGGACTTCTTACGTCCCTATGCCTCGCAAATTCTGAGCATCCTGCGGATTTTCGTGGGGCTGTTACTGCTTCAGTACGGCCTCGCCAAAATTTTCGGGGTTTTTGGCATCCCGTATTTCGCCAGCGTCAAAGTCTTTTCGTTAATCTGGTTCGCAGGTCTGATCGAGTTGATCGGAGGCACACTGCTAGTCGTCGGGCTGTTTACCCGCTTTGCGGCATTCATCCTGTCAGGCCAGATGGCCTTTGCCTATTTTCTCGGCCACTTCCCAAAGGGCTTCTTTCCGATTCTGAACGACGGCGGCTACGCCATTCTGCTGTGCTTCACTTGTCTTTATCTCGCGGCGGCCGGCGGCGGCGCCTGGAGCCTCGATCGCTCGCTGCGCAAGTCCGATTGATCGGCTGATCTAAAGTTTTGTTGCCTCAAGCGGCCTCCCTCGGTCATTGTTGCCGGGGGAGGCCGCAATGTCTTTAACGCTGGTCATCGGCAACAGGAATTATTCGTCGTGGTCGCTGCGGCCTTGGCTCGCGCTCGCGCACCACAAGATTCCGTTTCAGGAAATCGTCATCAATATCTATGCCGATGACGTCAAGGCGCGCATCCGCGAGCATTCGCCGGCAGGCAAGGTGCCGATCCTGAAAGACGGCAAGACGCTGGTGTGGGATTCGCTCGCGATCCTCGAATATCTCGCCGACAAATTTCCCGACCTGAACCTGTGGCCGAAGGATGCGGCGGCGCGGGCGCATGCGCGCTCGATCTCGGCCGAGATGCATTCCAGTTTTCAGGGCTTGCGGCAGGCAACGCCCATGAACCTCAAGCGTGTGCCGCGGCCGATCGTGCTTTCGGAAGCGGCGCATGTCGATGTCGAACGGGTGCAGGCGATCTGGAACGATTGCCGCGGCCGTTACGGCAAGCAGGGGCATTTCTTGTTCGGCGATTTCTCGATCGCCGACTGCATGTATGCGCCGGTGGCGACGCGCTTCAAAAGCTACGAAGTGCCGATCGACCTTGTGAGCAGCGCCTATATCGACACGATCTATGAGCTGCCGGCATTCGGGCAATGGCTCGATGCCGCGCTCAAGGAAACCTGGATCGCGCACTACGATTCGATCTGAGCCACCGCCGGAGCGCGAAAGCGATTGACTCTTTTCAGCGAGGCCGACTCGCGGATCGCACGCGATTCGGTTTCCTGACTCGACTCTTTGGCCGACTCACTCCAGCTTCCGCACCACGAAAGAGATACGTCCTCCGCCGCAATGGAGGATGTTTCTGCGCCCCCGATCCGCAATCGGGAAGCCTGATCATGGCGGTGAGGAGTGGGGATGGCCCTCTCTACTCCTCACTTGGCGCCTTTCTTTCAGGGGCTCTTTCTTCCAGTGTTCTTTTGAAGCCTTGAGCGCGGCGCTTTTTGCCGCAACGTGCACTATTCCGAAAACCGCTTCACTCTCTTCGGGATCATGCCTAGTTTTGGTTTATCGCGTTTTCTTCACGCGAACCGGTACCCACTTCGCTCGAAAACGCTCTAGAAACACTTATGGCCATTCTCGAAACCTCCGCCGATCCGCAATCGAAAGAATTCAAGGCGAACGCCGCGCATATGCGTGCGCTGGTGGAGGAGTTGAACAAACGCCGCGCCGAAGCCGCGCTGGGCGGCAGCGAAAAGGCGCGCGAGCGCCATGTGAAGCGCGGCAAGCTGCTGCCGCGCGAGCGGGTGGCGCGGCTCGTGGATCCCGGCTCGCCGTTTCTCGAATTGTCGCCGCTCGCCGCGAACGGCCTCTATCGCGAGTCGATCCATGATGCGATTCACGGGGCGGGCATCATCACCGGCATCGGCCGCATCGAGGGCCGCGAATGCGTGATCGTCGCCAACGACTCGACGATTAAGGGCGGCACTTACTATCCGATGACGGTGAAGAAGCATCTGCGCGCGCAGGAGATCGCGGGCGAGAACCGGCTGCCATGCGTTTATCTCGTCGATAGCGGCGGCGCGAACCTGCCGCACCAGACGGAAGTTTTCCCCGACCGCGAGCATTTCGGCCGCATCTTTTATAACCAGGCACGGCTTTCGGCGGCGGGCATCGCGCAGATCGCGGTGGTCATGGGAAGCTGCACAGCAGGCGGCGCTTATGTGCCGGCGATGTCGGACGAAACGATCATTGTCAAAGGGCAGGGCACGATCTTTCTCGGCGGGCCGCCGCTCGTGAAAGCCGCGACCGGTGAAGTGGTGAGCGCGGAAGCGCTCGGCGGCGCCGATGTGCACACCAAAAAATCCGGCGTTGCCGATCATTATGCCAACGACGACACGCATGCGCTGTCGATCGCGCGCTCGATCGTGGCGAACCTGAACCAGCCGAAGCGCGTCGATCTCGAATACGAGGATCCGCTTGAGCCGAAATATGCGGCGGATGAGCTGGACGGCATCGTGCCGTCAGATGTGCGTCAGCAGTACGATGCTCGCGAGATCATCGCACGGCTTGTCGATGCTTCCGATTTCGACGAGTTCAAGACGCTGTTCGGTCCGACGCTGGTGACGGGCTTCGCGCGGCTTTCGGGCATTCCGGTCGCGATCCTGGCGAACAACGGCATTCTTTATTCGGAGAGCGCACAGAAAGCGGCGCACTTCATCGAGCTTGCCTGTCAGCGACGGACGCCGCTGCTCTTTTTGCAGAACATTTCCGGCTTCATGGTCGGCGAGCAATACGAGGCGGGCGGCATCGCCAAGGACGGCGCCAAAATGGTGACGGCGGTGGCTTGCGCCAACGTGCCGAAATTCACGGTGATCGTCGGCGGCTCGTTCGGCGCCGGCAATTACGGCATGTGCGGGCGCGCTTATTCGCCGCGCTTCCTGTTCTCGTGGCCGAACGCACGCATCTCGGTGATGGGCGGCGAACAGGCGGCCTCGGTGCTGGCGACGGTGAAACGCGACAATCTTGCGGCCGAGAAGAAAGAATGGCCGAAAGAGGAAGAAGAGAAGTTCAAGCAGCCGCTCAGGGAGCAATTCGAGCGCGAGGGCAATCCTTATTTTGCCACGGCGCGGTTGTGGGATGACGGCATTATCGCGCCTTCCGAGACGCGGCGGGTGCTGTCGCTGGCGATCTCGGCGGCGCTCAACGCGCCGATCGACGCGACCAGGTTCGGCGTATTCAGGATGTGAGGCGGCGTGTCGGACGATTGGCTCGATAAATTCCGCGACGACCGGCAAAAGCCCAAGCCATCCGAGCCGGGCTGGCTCGGACGGTTTCGCGACGACTCGAAAGAGCGCGGGCCGCGCCGCGAAGCGCCGGCCGAGCGGCAGCCGCCGTCACGCAACGCCCCGCATCAAGCGCCGCGCAACGCGCCGCCCGCTCAACCGCCATCGCCGCCGCGTGGCCGGCCGATGCCGCGCAATGCCCCGCCGCAAGGCGCGCCGCGAGAAAACATTGCGCCGAAAGGCGCGGGCCCGAAGAGCGTGCCGCAGCCGCAGACGCCGCGCGGTTTGTGGGGCCGCCCGCAGGATATTCTGATCTTCGTCTCGCTGATGGCGCTTTCGCTGGCGCTTGGGCTTTCGACAACGGCGCTTGCGCTGCCGCGTCTGATGGAGATCGCATCGCCGCTTGAAATCCTGCTGCCGGATGTTCTGGTGATCGCGGTCACCGGCGGTTTCGTTTATGCCGTCGCGGGATTGCGTCAATCCTGGGCGGTATGGCTGCTGATCGTCTTCTGTGTCGTGCGCTTTGTTCTTTATGTCCCGACCTTCTTCCACATCGATTCCGTTACGGTCAGGATGCTGACGGCGATGTACTTTATTTTGCAGGCGGCGGCGTTCTGGTTCGTCTTCACGCCTGCCGCAAAACGCTGGCTCCGCGCGGCAAAGAAATAATCTTCACGTCATTTGTCTTCATGTTCGTCTCTTCATATCTATCTCCAACCTTCATCTGTTAAGGGAGGCCGATATGCGAAGGAAGTTTCTACTGGCGGGCGCGATGCTCGCTGTGACACTCGGTGCTGGTCTCATATTCTCGGATTTCGCCAGTGCGCAGGCGCCAACGCCGCCGCGCACAGTGCTGCGCGAAGACCTGAACGGCCTCGATGGCCAGGAGGTCATCATGCAGGAAGCGGTGATTGCGCCGGGCGGCTCGATCCCGTGGCACAAGCATCCTGACGGCCACGAGATCAGTTATGTCGTCGAAGGCACTGCCAAGCTCGAGATCGAGGGGCAGGGCGTACGCGAGTTGAAACCCGGCGAAGGTTTTCACATTCAGCCCGGCACGGTGCATCGCGCCTTCAACGACTCGAACGCGCCGGCCAAGGTCGTCGTCGTTCGCGTGAACGCCAAAGGCAAGCCGATCGCGGTGCCGGTGCAGAAATAGCGCCGTCTCGATTGGCTATTTGGTGAACTTATCCCATTGCTCGCGCGCTGCCGAAGAGGTGCGGCGCGCGAAGGCGCTGGCGACGTCCCAATTCACCATCGGGCGGGCTTCGCTGCTCGCCGCGGGCGGCTCGGTCGAAACCGAGGCGTACATCGAGTCATGAACGTAGGCGAGGCCGACGGTTGCGGCAGCCCCAAGGATCATCCCGAACAGGAGGCGCATCGATCCGGCTCCTTCACGCATAAGTTACGGCAGGTTGGGGATGCAATACGGCAGATCGGCGTCCGCGCCGCAAGCGGAATTTGAACGCCATATTTGACAAAGAATGGCGAGCCGGGCAAAGCCTTGCCGCCATGACGGGGGATTTCAGGTCGCTCATGCGTGGCAAGCTCATGAAGTTCGCAGCAGGGATTATGGCGCTGGCGCTGCTATGCGCCGGGGCTGCGCCCGTTTCCGCGCAGGCAAATTTCCGCACGCTGACTTGCCAGTTCACCAGCGGCACCAGCGCGCGCTTCGACAACGATTGGGATGTGAAGGCCGCGAGCGATCGCATCGACTTTACCTTCGAGGGCATCGACACCACGAAGGCCAAGGCGAAGATCGTGAGCCCGTTCGGCATGAGCGATGTGCTGCTGTTTCGCGGCAACAATTCGCTCAACTTTCTCGAGATCATGCCGGACGGCAACCAGGCATTCACGACCGTGTTCTTCAGCCACAGCCGCGCCGGCAAGGATCGCGCGGGCAGTGGATGGCTTCCGGCGGCGCATTCGCGGCACATGATGATCGGACGCAATCCGGTCGTTTCGCATTATCGCGGCTATTGCCAGCCGAGCTGATCCGCCGAACGGCAAAAAGGCTTCAAGTCAAGTGCATTAATCGGGTTCCAGTGCGCCCCACATGACAGGCAGCGCAGGGCCATGCTAGAGCCGCGCGGCTGCACGGGACGCAGCGGCAACCGAACCAATCGCACATGAGTTTACCGGAAACCGGTCCTGAGAGGGCCGGAACTGCTGCCCCGCAAGGTGGCGAAGAACACGGCAAGACAGGCGTCTGGACGCTTGCGCTTGGCTCGATCGGCGTCGTGTTCGGCGACATCGGCACGAGCCCGCTCTACGCTTTTCGCGAAGCCGTAGTGGCGGCGGCCGGCGGGCCCGAGAACGTCATTACGCCGGCCGTCGTGTTTGGCGTGCTGTCACTCATTCTCTGGGCGCTGATCATCGTCGTGACGATGAAATATGTGCTGATCCTGCTGCGCGCCGACAACAATGGCGAGGGCGGCACGCTTTCGCTGACGGCGCTTGCGTTCCGCGCGATGGGACATCGCTCGGTATGGGTGATCGGCATCGGCATTGTGGGCGCCGCGATGTTCTATGGCGACTCGGTCATTACGCCGGCAATCTCGGTGCTATCGGCAATCGAGGGCCTCGCGGTCTCGCATCCCGGCTTCGAGCATTACGTCATTCCAGCCACGGTATTCATTCTTGTCGCGCTGTTTGCCGTGCAGTCACACGGCACGGCCAGGGTTTCCACGCTGTTCGGCCCGATCATGGCAGTGTGGTTCGCGGCGATTGCGCTTGTCGGCGCGCTGCACATCTTCGACAACGTCGCGATCTTTGCCGCGATCAATCCGTGGTACGGCATCGACTTCCTCATTCATCATCAATTCATCGGACTGGTGACGCTCGGCGCGGTGTTTCTCGCCGTCACCGGCGGCGAGGCGCTTTATGCCGATCTCGGCCATTTCGGCCGCAAGCCAATTCAGCTTGCGTGGTTCTGCTTCGTGCTGCCGGCGCTCGTCATCAATTACTTCGGGCAGGGCGCTCTTATCCTTTCCAACCCGTCGGCGATCCAGAATCCGTTTTATCGTCTCGTGCCTGATGCGTTTCAATTGCCGATGGTGGCGCTCGCGACCGCCGCGACGGTGATCGCGAGCCAGGCGGTCATTACCGGCGCCTACTCGCTGACGCGGCAGGCGATCCAGCTTGGGTTTTTGCCGCGCCTCGAAATCCGCCACACCTCGGCGGAGTTCTCGGGACAGATTTACATTCCGCGCGTCAATTTCGCGCTGCTCGCAGGTGTGCTGCTGCTGGTCGGGTTGTTCCGCACTTCGAGCAATCTTGCTTCGGCCTACGGCGTTGCCGTCACGACCTCGATGGTCGTCGATGGCATCCTGGGTCTTGTCGTGATCTGGGTGCTGTGGGGCTGGCGCTGGTGGGCCGCGCTTCTGATGGCGCCGTTCATTCTCGTCGATACGACGTTCCTGACCGCGAACCTCCTCAAGCTGTTCGAAGGCGCATGGGCGCCGATCCTGTTCGGCAGCGGGCTCGTGCTGATTATCCTCACCTGGCGGCGCGGCACGCGTATCCTGCTCGACAAAACGCGGCGGACGGAAATTCCGTTGAACGAGCTGGTGAAAAGCCTCGAGAAGAAACCGCCGCACATCGTCAAGGGCACGGCGATCTTCTTCACCGCCAATCCGGACTACGCGCCGACGGCGCTCTTGCACAATCTCAAGCATAATAAAGTGCTGCACGATCAGAACATCATTCTCACCATCAACACCGCCGACACGCCGCGCGTAACGCCGGAGGAGAGGGTGGTGATCGAGGGTGTCTCGCCGCACTTCTTCATTGTGAAGCTCACCTTCGGCTATATGGAGACACCGAACGTGCCGAAGGCGCTGACGCAAGCGAAAAAGCTCGGCTGGCACTATGACATCATGTCGACATCGTTCTTCCTGTCGCGCCGGTCGCTCAAACCGGCGGCGCATTCGGGCATGCCGCGCTGGCAGGATCACCTGTTCATCGGGCTTGCGCAGGCCGCGAATGACGCGACGACTTATTTCCAGGTCCCGTCCGAACGCGTTGTCGAAATCGGCACGCAAGTTACGGTCTAAGCCCAAACCAGCGGAAACGGCGGTTTTTCGAGGCATTGCCAAGAGACCGGCGCGGGTCTAGAAGCCGCGCCCTTCGTTCTCGGCATTTCCGAGGTTCACACCATGACAAGCCAAAATGCACATTCCACCGCGCTCGCCGCGGAGGGCAATGTTACGCACCCTGATGCCGGCTTCTGGAAACTCGTGATCGGCTGCATCGGTGTCGTATACGGCGATATCGGTACCAGCCCGCTTTACGCCGTTCGTGAAGCCGTAACAGCGGCAGCAGATGGCGGGGCAATCACGCGCGATATCGTGATCGGTGTTTTGTCGCTGATCATCTGGTCGCTCCTGATCGTGGTGACGGTGAAATATGTTTTCATTCTGCTGCGCGCAGATAACAAGGGCGAGGGCGGCACGCTCTCGCTGATGGCGCTCGCGCAGCGCGCGCTCGGGCGGCACAGCACATGGATCCTGATGCTCGGCATCATAGGTGCCGCGCTGTTCTATGGCGATGCGATGATCACGCCGGCGATTTCCGTCCTGTCGGCGGTCGAAGGCATCAAGATCGCGACTCCAGCATTCGATGCCTATATCTTGCCGCTTACCGCCGTGATTTTGATTGCGCTGTTCCTGGTGCAATCGCACGGCACGGCGGCGGTGTCGGCGTTCTTCGGGCCGATCACTGTGATCTGGTTCGTGGCGATCGCCGCAGTTGGGCTCGGGCATATTGCGCAGGAGCCGGCCGTGCTCGCGGTATTCAGCCCGTATTACGCGCTGATGTTCATGATGACGCATGGATTGATTGGTTTCTTCACGCTCGGCGCAGTCTTTCTGGCGGTTACCGGCGCGGAGGCGCTCTATGCCGACCTCGGCCATTTCGGCAAACGGCCGATCCGGTTCGCATGGCTGTTCTTTGTATTCCCGGCGCTGGTGCTGAATTATCTCGGGCAGGGCGCGCTGTTGCTCGCCAATCCGAAGGCGATCGAAAACCCGTTCTTTTTGCTTTATCCCAGCTGGGCGCTGGTGCCGATGGTGGTGCTGGCGACGGTGGCGACCGTGATCGCGAGCCAGGCGGTCATTACCGGCGCGTATTCGTTGACGCAGCAGGCGGTGCAGCTCGGCTTCTTCCCGCGGCTCGATATTCGCCACACCTCGGAATCGCTCGCGG
Source organism: Xanthobacteraceae bacterium (assembly GCA_035555855.1). Taxonomy (GTDB): domain Bacteria; phylum Pseudomonadota; class Alphaproteobacteria; order Rhizobiales; family Xanthobacteraceae; genus Palsa-892. Next base: position 16,472 of record DATMGD010000068.1, on the reverse strand, counting down.
GGCAAATTTATGTGCCGCGCGTCAACTGGATCCTGCTCGCCGGCGTATTGCTGCTCGTCGTGCTGTTTCGCTCGTCGAGCGCGCTTGCTTCGGCTTACGGCATTGCCGTCACCGGCACGATGATCGTCACGACGCTGATGGCTTTCATCGTGATCTGGAAGATGTGGGGCTGGAAATTCTGGATGGCGCTCGCATTGATCGTGCCGTTCGCCTTGATCGACCTCACGTTCCTTGCCGCGAACCTTCTGAAAGTCGCAGAAGGCGGCTGGGTGTCGCTGTTCGTCGCCGGCATGCTCCTGACGGTGATGCTCACCTGGCGGCGCGGGGCGCGGGCATTGTTCGAGAAGACGCGCAAGCTCGAAGTGCCGCTGATCGACCTCGTGAAAAATCTCGAGAAGAAACAAATCCATCGCAGCCCCGGCACGGCGATCTTCTTCACCAGCGATCCTTTGAGCGCGCCGACGGCGCTTCTGCACAGCCTCAAGCACTACAAGGTGCTGCACGAGCAGAACGTCATCTTGACGCTCACCACGGATGAGCTGCCGCGCGTCGCGCCTGAAGATAGGGTCGTGGTCGAGGGCCTCAGCCGCACATTCATGCGGCTGCACCTGCGCTATGGCTTCATGGAAACGCCGGACGTGCCGAAGGCGCTTGCTGCGGCCAAGAAACTCGGCTGGGAGTACGACGTCATGAAGACATCGTATTTTCTCTCGCGCCGCGCGCTGAAAGCCGCGGAACATTCGGGCATGCCGCGCTGGCAGGACCGGCTGTTCATCGCGCTCACCCGAACGGCAAATGACGCGACGGCCTATTTCAAGCTGCCGTCGAGCCGCGTTGTGGAAATCGGCACGCAAGTCACGATCTGAAAAGTCACGGTTTGAATCGAAACCGTGCATAACCGCTGGCCCCGCATGGAGGGGGCGCGTTATTATCGCGCGATGTTCAAATCGGTGTTGATTGCGAATCGCGGCGAGATCGCCGTGCGGATCATCCGCACGGCGCGTGCGCTCGGCATGCGGACGATCGCCGTCTATTCCGAAGCCGACCGCGATGCGTTGCATGTGAAGCTCGCGGACGAGGCGCATTACATCGGCGGCGCGGCCGCGCGCCAGAGCTATCTCGACGTCACGCGCATCATTGAAGCTGCGCGCAAGGCGAAGGCCGAGTGCCTGCATCCCGGTTACGGTTTTCTTTCCGAGCGGCCGGAGCTTGCCGAAGGCTGCGCGGTCGCCGGTATCGTCTTTGTCGGGCCGCCCCCTGCCGCAATGCGCCTGATGGGCTCCAAGAGCGAAGCCAAGGCGCTGATGGAGAAGGCGCGGGTGCCGGTTGTGCCCGGCTATCACGGCGAGCGGCAGGACACGAAGTTCCTGCGCGAGAAGGCCTATGAGACCGGCTATCCAGTGTTGATCAAGGCGGCGGCGGGTGGCGGCGGCAAGGGCATGCGCATCGTCACCAAAGCGATCGAATTCGAAGAATCGCTCTTAAGCGCGCAGCGCGAGGCGGAAGCCGCATTTGGCGATGACCGCATCCTGATCGAAAAGGTGATCGAGAACCCGCGCCACGTCGAAGTGCAGATCTTCGCCGACAATCACGGCAGCATCGTTCATCTCTTTGAGCGTGACTGCTCGCTCCAGCGCCGCCACCAGAAAGTCATGGAGGAAGCGCCGGCGCCGGGCATTGCCGATGCGCTGCGTGAAGAAATCACTTCGGCTGCGATCAGCGCCGCCAGGGTTTCCGGCTATCGTGGCGCGGGCACGGTCGAATTCATTGTCGATCCGAATAAGCGCTCCTACGAAGACGGCAGTTTCTATTTTCTCGAAATGAATACGCGATTGCAGGTCGAGCATCCCGTGACCGAAGCCGTCACCGGCGTCGATCTTGTCGAGTGGCAGTTTCGGGTTGCGGCGGGCGAGAAGTTGCCGCTCACCCAGGATGAAATCCGGCTGAAGGGTCATGCGGTCGAGGCGCGGATTTATGCCGAGGACCCGGAAAACAATTTCCTGCCGTCGCCGGGCAAGCTCTATGGGCTGCATCTGCCGCAGGGCGACGGCATCCGCATCGATAGCGGCGTCGAAGAGGGCGACGAGATTTCGGCCCACTACGATCCAATGATCGCGAAGATCGTCGCGCATGCACCTTCGCGTGAAGGGGCGTTCAATCGTCTGGCGCATGCACTGGCGCACACGGTCGTGGCGGGGCCGCGCGGCAATGTCGCATTCCTGCATGCGCTCGCGACGCTGCCTCCAGTGCGCGAGGGGAAAGTCGATACCGGGCTGATCGCTCGCGAGGGGACATCGCTTGGCACCTGGCAGCATCAACTCGATTGTGCAGCCGTTGCACGCGGCGCGGCGTTTCTCATCGAGCGCGAGCAGCAGCGTATCGCCGTTCGTGCGCGCAGGCGCTCGAACGAGAAATCATCGCCGTGGAACACGCTCGATGCGTTCGGCTTCGGCGGCGTGCGCGAGACGAACTATGCGCTCAGTGCCGACGGCAAGCGCGTCACGGCGCGCGTGCGTTTCGATGCCGATGGCATGCATGTCAGTGTCAACGGCACCAAGGCAGCTGACTGTCCGGTGATCTCTGCGGGCGAAAAAGTCATCGCCTGGCACAAGGGCCGGCAGACGGTGGTGATGTTCGACGATCATGCGGCAGGCGGCGCCGCGCAGACGGGCGGCGACGGCGTGATCGTCGCGCCGATGCACGGCAAGGTTCTTGCCGTCTTCGTCAGCGCGGGCGAGCGCGTGAAGAAGGGCCAGCGGATCGGCATCATCGAGGCGATGAAGATGGAACACGCGATCGTTGCGCCGATCGACGGCGAGGTGGCAGAACTCGCTGTTGCTGCCGGCGATCAAGTTGCGGAGCGCGCGAAGATCGCCGTGATCAAGGAACTTGTGCAAGAAGAAAGCGTGAAAGCCGAAGCAGAATGACTCTTCATCTTGTAAAACTTTGCGTAGGCGCCGACTCCATCGCCGACCTGCAGGAATGGATCGACGAGCGGCTTAAGCAGCGCAAGCGCCGCGAGCAGTCTCCCGAACACATTCACGTCACGCGCATGATGCCGACGCGCAAGGACGAGATCCTCGACGGCGGCTCGCTCTATTGGGTCATCAAGGGCGAGATCGCCGCGCGCGAGAAGCTTGTCGATATCCGGCCGTTCGTCGACAAGGACGGCATCAAGCGCTGCCGCCTGGTCATGGATGGGAAGGTGACGCCCGTAGTGCCGCGGCCGCGCGCGGCCTTTCAGGGCTGGCGGTATCTTCCCGCCAACGAAGCGCCGCCGGATCTTGCCAAGAGCGGCAAGGGCCTTACGGAGCTGCCGGAAGAGCTGCGCCGCGAGTTGCGAGAACTTGGATTGCTGTGAAATTACGAGAAAAGAGCAAGGAAAAAGAAAGGTAAGCGGGAACCCTCGCGATGTATGGCCGTTAGTCCGGCATACATCATCTAGAAGGCGAGGGAAGTCATGGCAAAAACCGCAAGCCCCTCTTACGAAGAGCCGCGCGAAAACGTCTCCCGCAAGAAAGTGTTGCCGCCGAGCAAGGCGCGCGCCGGTCTGATGGACCCGGACACGCTCTACATGCTGATCGTCGGCACGGTGCTGACGATCCTGTTCTTCGCGGCGATCTTCCTGCTGTGGAGCAATCCGAGCTGACGCGGCGAGCCTAGCCGGCGAGCCTAGCGGAAACCGATATTGTCGATGAGGCGTGTATTGCCGAGCTTTGCGGCCACCAGCAGCCGGAGCGGCCCCTCGGCGCGTGAGCGGGCCGTTTCCAGCGTCTCGGCGTTTCTCGCTTCAAAATAATCGAGGGCAAAGCCCGCTGCCTCGATCGTGTCGCGGCCTTTGAGCAGCGCGTCCATGACGCGCTCGCCCTTTTTGATGGCGGCGGCGGTTTCCTTCAAAGCCCGATACAGCACAGGCGCCGTCTCGCGCTCAGCCGGCGTGAGGTAAGCGTTGCGGGACGAGTAGGCGAGGCCATCGTGTTCGCGGACAACGGGATGGCCGACGATCTTCACCGGCAGGTCGAGGTCGAGCGCCATGCGGCGGATGACGAGGAGTTGCTGGTAATCCTTCTCGCCGAAGATCGCGATATCGGGCGTCGCCTCGATCAGGAGCTTTGCCACCACGGTCGCGACACCCGCGAAGAAATGCGGGCGGAAGCGATCCTCTAGCCCCGCCCGTGCCGGCCCCTCGGGGATGATGCGGGTCGCAAACCCATCCGGATAGATCGTTTTGACATCGGGCGCGAAGATGAGATCGGTCCTCTCTTTGGCGAGGGCCCTGATATCGGCTTTCCAGGTGCGCGGATACCGGCCGAAATCCTCGGTCGGGCCGAACTGCGTCGGGTTAACGAAAATCGATGCCGCAACGCGGTCGGCTTTTTCCCGTGCAAAACGCACCAATGCAATATGGCCGTCATGCAGCGCACCCATGGTGGGCACAAGCGCGATGGTGCGGCGATTGCTTCGCAATGAGGCAACTGCCGTGCGAAGTGCTTTCACGCTACGCACGATGCGTGGACGCATGATGCGTGGCTTGGCCGTCATTCCTGTCTCCGGTGCTGCATGATCGGGAAGCGGAATCGGTTTTAGCAGACGAGCTTCACGACGGCCAAGCTGCGAAAACGTGCTGCAGGGTGGAAGCGTTCTCGCCAAGTATTATCGCCAAGTATTCTCGGCAAGTATTCTCAGCAAGTATTCTCGGCAAGTATTCCGGGGAAGTGTTCTCAAAGGGAGACGGTCGAAAAAAATTTTCGCGGCGAATGCTTTTGCCGCGTTTCGCGCTTGACGTTGTTAGTAACTGGTTTGCACAATGCAGATAGAAACCTCTCGGGGTTTCGGGGTCAGTAGCAATGCGTATCGAGAGTCAGGCGTTCGCGGGTGCAGTTGGCCGGGCGAGAGCGGCGCGAACCTCGCACGTCATCGTTGTCGCCAACGAAAAAGGCGGCTCCGGCAAGACGACCTCGGCGATGCATGTCGTCGTCTCGCTCCTGAAGGCAGGACAGAAGGTCGCAACCATCGACCTCGACAGCCGCCAGAAAAGCCTCACGCGCTACATCACCAACCGCAAGAACTGGGCGAAGAAGAGCGGCATTCCGCTCGAGCTGCCCGATCCCTACGTCATCGACCGCGGCAATTCGCGCAGCGTGGACGACAATGAAGCCGCGGAATTCGCGGGCTTTGCCGCCGCGATCACGGCGATCGAGCATACGCACGATTTCGTCGTCATCGATACGCCCGCAACGGACAGTTACCTCATGCGGCTTGCGCACTCGATGGCGGATACGCTGATAACGCCGCTCAACGACAGCTTCATCGATTTCGACGTGCTGGCCAGCATCGACCCAGAGAATTTCGAGGTCATCGGGACGAGCCATTATTCCGAAATGGTGCGCGATGCCCGGCGCCAGCGCCGTCTCGTCGAGGACATCGACACCGACTGGATCGTGATCCGCAACCGGCTCGGCCAGTTGGAAACGCGCAATGGCCGCAATATCGCCGAAGGGCTGGAAGCCCTGTCGCGGCGGATGTCGTTCCGGCTTGCCGATGGCTTCGCCGAGCGCGTCGTTTACCGAGAGATGTTCCCGCGCGGGCTGACAGTGCTCGATACGCTGGATGAACGCACGCTCGGCATGAAGCCGACAGCTTCCCATTACGTCGCCCATGACGAGGTGGCAAAGTTCATCGGCACGCTCAAGCTGCCGATCAACGAGCGTGGCAAGCGCCGGGCAGCAGCCCGCGCCGAGTGGTTCCGCTCCTCGCGCCGTCCGTTCGAGGACGGCCTGACGATGGACTAACGGCGCGCTACTTGCGTTAAGCCCGAAAAACCACAATCTTCAGGGAAGAGGATAATACCGTTTCCCCGAAGGATAGTTGATGGGCCAGAACGACCCGCGCGACGTCACCAAGCCGGCTTCGCAATCCGTCTCACGCAAGGCCGAGATCGACGCCTTCCTGAACCAGGCGCGCGCGCTCGGGCCGCGTAGCGACGGCGGGCGCGGGCGGCTCGTCTTTGCGCTCGACGCGACCATGAGCCGCCAGCCGACCTGGGACATGGCCTGCAAGCTGCAATCGGAGATGTTCGAGGAGACGGCGGCCGTCGGCGGCCTCGACGTCCAGCTCGTTTATTTCCGGGGCCTGAACGAATGCGCGGCTTCGCGCTGGGTGTCCGATCCCAAGCGGCTCGCGAGCCTCATGCAGCGGATCGGTTGCGCGGGCGGCCAGACGCAGATCCGCCGGATGCTCGATCACGTCGCCAAGGAATCGAAGGCGCGCAAGGTGCATGCGCTGGTCTTCGTCGGCGATTGCATGGAGGAGGCGATCGACGAGGTTTGCGCCGCGGCCGGCAAGCTGGGCGTGATGGGCGTGCCGGTCTTCGTGTTTCAGGAAGGCGGCGATCCGGTTGCCGAGCGCGCCTTCAAGGAAATTGCTCGCCTCACCAAGGGCGCGTGGTGCCCGTTCGACGCGGGAGCAGCGCACCAGCTACGCGAACTGCTGCGGGCCGCCGCCGCTTACGCAGCGGGCGGCTACAAGGCGCTCAGCGACCTTTCCCGGCGGCAGGGCGGCGAGGGTGCGACACGGCTTCTCGGCCAGATGCGTTCGTGAACCTCATAATTTATGGTGTGAGGTGACATGCCTACGCTCTTGATCGGCATTGCCGTTTTGCTGCTTGCGTTCTGGGCCGTGCGCCAATTCGCGGGCGCCAATCCGCATGTCGTGGTGCAGAGCCTTCGCAAGGGCGGCGGCTTCGCGGCGCTCGCTGGCGCGGCGTTTCTGGCCGCTACGGGGCGCTTCTCGCTGGCGGTGCCGCTCGGCTTTCTGGCGATGGGGCTTCTCGACTGGCTGCCGGGCCGCAATGCGTTTGGAAGCTGGGCCAGGCCCACGCCGGGGCAGACTTCAAAAGTGCGCTCGGCGATGATCGAGATGGAGCTCGATCACGACAGCGGCACAATGCGCGGCACCTTCACTGCGGGGCCGCATGCCGGGACCCCGCTCGAGGCGCTGACGCCGGAGACGTTGATTGCGATGTTCCCCTCGCTCGACGAGGAGAGCCGTGCGCTACTCGAAGCTTATCTCGACCGCCGGACGCCCGGCTGGCGTGAAAACGTCAAGGAAGACGCGGGTGCGCGGCGCACTGAGACGGCGGGCCATCGCGCGATGTCCGAGGAAGAGGCGAGTCAGATCCTCGGAGTCAAACCAGGCGCGAGCGCGTCCGAGATACGACGCGCGCACCGCGCGCTCATGTTGAAGCTCCATCCCGACCACGGCGGATCGACGTATCTGGCCGCTCGGGTCAACGAGGCCAAGGAAACTCTGCTGCGTACTCATCACTAACTCCACAAAACGCTACGCGGTTAGTGACGCCATCCTGTTTTTTTAATCTTTTACCGTGATGCAAGCGAAGTCGTTTTTTCGCAGTGCTTCACAGGCTTTTTTGGCGTCCGCTTCGTTCCGGAAACCGGCGAAGCGGGCGCGGATATATTCAACGGAGCCTTTGACGGTCTTCTCGGTAAATGCGTGGGCCTTGGCGAGCGCGGCGCCGAGCTTGGAGCGCGCGGCCTGCAAGTTCGACTGCGCTTCGGGCTCGCCCGTGAAGGCGCCGATCTGGATTTGCCAGCCGGCCGGGACCGGAACGGGTTGCACGAGCGCGGCATGGAAAACCGGCTTCTTGTCGTCGCGGGCGACGGCGCGGGCCGGCGCGGCCTCGGCCGTCGTGGTCAGCTGTAGCGCCGACATGGTGGCAGCGGCGACGCGCACGGCGGCGGGCTTGGTATCTTCGGATTTAGCCGTTTCGGCAGCGACGGCAGCGTCCTCTGCGGAGGCCTCAGCGGCTTCGGGTGCCTGCGGCTTCTCGATCGCGGTGAAAGCGGCGGGGGCACCGGCATTACGCGTGTCGGCATAGGCCGCAACCTGCATGGTCTGCGGCGGGCCGGCATTGACGTCACCGAACGGCGAGATGGTGAGGGTGCCGAGCGTGCCGCTGCTCGGCATCATGTCGGCAACCTGCTGTTCCTTCGCCTTGTTGAGCTGCACGGTTTTAACCGGCGTCGGCTTGATCGGCTCGCGCGAGCCCATGGACGGCGCAGGGCGCGGCAGCGGGACGTGGGCGATCTTCGCGGCGAATTTCGGCGCGGGCTTGGCCTCCTGCGCTTCCGCGATCATCGGCGCGGTGCGGGCGCCTGCGTAAGCGCGCGGGGTGTATTCGGCGACCAGTTCACGCATGCGCGCGTCGCGCGCGCGGCTGGTGCGGCCGCCGAGCACGACGGCGACGATGTGGCGGTTGTTGCGCTTCACCGACGTCACGAGGTTGAAACCCGAGGCGCGGGTGTAGCCGGTCTTGATGCCATCGACGCCTTCGACCGAGCCGAGCAGGCGGTTGTGATTGCCGATCGGCGTGCCGCGCCAGACGAAGGTGCGGACCGAGAAGAAATGATATTGGCGCGGAAAGCGATCCTGAATCGCGCGGCCGAGGATCGCAAGATCGCGCGCCGTCGTGACCTGGCGCTTGTCGGGCAGGCCTGAGGCGTTGGTGAAAGTCGTGCTGTTCATGCCGAGCGCGCGCGCCTTCTTGGTCATGCGCGCGGCGAAGGCTTCTTCGCTGCCGGCGATCGTCTCGCCGATCGCGACCGCCATGTCGTTGGCGGAGCGGGTGACGACGGCCTTGATGGCGTCTTCCACTTCGATCTTCTGGCCGGCGGCAAGCCCGAGCTTGGTGGGCGCGGCTTCGGAAGCATGCTCGGAAACGGTGATCTTGGAATCGAGCCGGATGCGGCCGGCTTCGATCTGCTCGAAGAGCATATAGAGCGTCATGATCTTGGTGAGCGAAGCAGGGTGACGCAGCTTGTCGGCGTTCGACTCTTGCAGAACCTTGCCGGTCTTGGCGTCGACGACGATCGAGGAATGACCCTCGCGCCAGCCGCTGTCGGAATTCGAAGAAGATGACGCGTGATGATTGCGCCGCCAGCGCGCGGCATCAGCTGTGGTCGCACTCACCAACAGCGCGGTCAGCACCAGCGCCGAAAGTCCAACCGCCGTGTGGCGCGAAAGGCGCGCCTTCCCCCTACGCATACGCATACTCGTATTCCGAACCCGTCTCGTGGGCGGCTTCCCCGACAAGCATCGCTGCCCGCCGCGCCGCCAAAGTGATCTGGCAGTTCGCCGAAAATAGGGAGAGTGCGGTTAGAATTTCGTTAAGCGTATAAAGACCTTAGCCAATAGGCCAAGAAAAGATGGTGCGGTGCGATATTTTCTTGACATCTATGGTGCGCTGCAATATAAGTCATTCCCATGGCGGCTGGCGATTAAGCCGTCTCGGAAAGACGTTAAGGCCAAGACCCTCACACCCCCTGAACCCTTGTCGCTCGCCGAAACGGCGCGCGCGCCGGAGAGCCCCATGTTTCAGAATTTCGACGATTTCCAGAAAATCAGCAAAGACAACGCCGAACTCGCGTTGAAGAACCTCAACACCGTTTCCAAGAGCTTCCAGACCATCGCGGTCGAAGTCGCCGACTACCAGAAGAAGTCGTTCGAGCAGGGCACCGCTGCCCTCGAGAAGCTGTTCGCTTCGCGCTCGCTCGATGGCGTCATCCAGACCCAGACCGACTTCCTGAAGACGGCCTACGAAGGCTTTGTCGCCCAGTCGAAGAAGCTCGGCGAACTCTATGCCGACCTCGCCAAAGAGACCTACAAGCCGATCGAAACGGCGCTGGCCAAGGTCAAGCAGTAAGAATTTGAGGCCCGGTTCGCCGGGCCTTTATTTTTGAGACAACAAAAAAGCCCGGCAGCAATGCCGGGCTTTTCGTTTGCGCGGGCGATGCCCGTTATTTCGAAATGTGGATGTTGGCGAGCGCCGAGCCGATCTGGTCGAAGGTCGTGACCAGCGCGCCCGCCGTCTTCAGCTCGAAGAACATGCTCGGGTTGGTCGCGCAGTTCTTGAGCAGCGTCGAGGTCGGATCGCCGCCGGTGTTCACCTGCACCGAGTAGATCTGCACGCCGGTCGCCTTGATGTTGGCACAGGTACCCGCGAAGTTGGGCGAGGTGCCGTTCACCATGCGCTTGTCGATGTTCGAGGCGGTGGAGCCCCAGCGGTTCTGGGTGTTTTCGCCGTCGCTCATCAGGATGATCGTATCGCTATAGGCATATTGCGGATCCTTCGACGGTGCGATGAGCGGGCCGCCGCCGACCAGCGACTGCCAGCCCCAGACGAGGCCGATCGGCGTGTTGGTGTTGCCGACAGACTTCATCGCGGTGACGGTGTTGGTCAGCGTCGCCCAGGCATTGGTCAGGCCGACGATCTGGGCGGTGCAGGAAGAAAACTGTTCGGCCGGCCACAGCGTCTCGTCGGTGCCGTTCGGCAGATCGACCTTCTGGTCAAAGCCGACCGAGGTCGCTGTCGAAGGGCCGGACGGCGTGCCGCGGTCGGTGACGCAACCGTTCCATTCGCTGTGATCCTTCGGCGTCCAGACACCGGCGGTCCAGGTCGCGCCGGTCCAGGTGGCCGGCGTCCAGGTGCCGGCGCTGTACCAGGTCCTGCCGGCGTCCTCGCACGTCTTCTTGGTGCTGTATCGCGAGCTCGAGCAATGTGCGCTTTCGCAAACGGATTTGGTCGAACCGTTGGTCGAGCAGGTACCCGCCGTCGAGCAAGCGGTCGGGCTATCGCTGCCCGAAACCGAACAGGAGCCGCCGCTCGACTGACAGGTGCCCTGACTGGTGTAGGCACTGTCCGAGCAGGTGCCGGAGGTGACGCAGGAGTTGCGGTTTTTCTTGCTGGTGATCGAGCAGGTACCGTTCAAGGCATCCCAGGATTTGTTGTCATCCTTCGCGGCATTGTCCCAATAGATCCAGCCGCTCTGCTGGTAGGTCTTCACGCCGAACTTGTCTTCGCTCAGCGCCCCGATATTGACGTCCTTGCTGAACGGGATGATCGAGACATAAACGTCCTCGGGGTTCTTCGCGAGGGTCTGCAACGTCGTCAGCAAGCTGGTGGTCGCGGTCTTGAGCGCGTCCATCTTGCCGTCGTCGGCCATCGAGCCGGTGTTGTCGAGCACGAGCGCGATGCGAAGGCGTGTATTGCCCCATAGCACTTCGGAATGAACGCTGACCGGCATCGAGGTCGCCGTACCGAAGACGATGTGCAGGATTCTGCCGACCGTCAGCGGGTATTGCGTGCTGATCTTCAGGTCCAGCTTGCCGCTGCCGCCTGCGGTGATGACAAGATCGTCCTTGCCATATTGCAGGGTGCTGCTGCCGGCATTGGCCTGGAAAATCTTCCAGCCGTATTCGTTGAGCTGTGCCTGATCCATCGGCTGCGGCATTTTCGAAAGCGCGAGGATGGTGTTGTCGGCGGCGGCCTGCAGCGCGACACGCTGCATGTTGGCCATGCTGTAATCGAGCGCGACGCCCATGATGCCGAACATCGGCACGATGGCGAGCCCGAACAGGATAGCGATGTTGCCTCGCGCATCCGACAGGAAACGGCGGCTATTCGACAGCAGGCGGCGCATGGATCGGCTCCTCGAGCACGATGAAAAAGCGCCGCGACATTGCCAGTTGTATTTTAATTGAATCTTGCAAGGAGCGCCGGATTTTCGGGTATTGCCGCGCTACAACCGCGCAAGCCGCAGGCGCGGTTCAAGCGTGGTTAAGAAAGGCTTCCGGGAAGCCCTAAATTTCCGGCAAACAGCATCGGGCGTTTGCCGTTTGCGGTAGCCGGGTCTGCGGATCGTTTAGCGGGCGAGGTGGAGGTTCGCGATCGTGGCGCCGATCGTGTTGAACACGCTCTGAAGCTGGCTCGCGTCGGTGACCTCGAAATACATGCTCGGGTCGGTCGCACAGTCGCGCAGCAGGGCCGCGTTGCCGCTGATGACGCGGATCGAATAAATCTTGATGTCCTTTGCCTTGATGGCGTTGCAGGCTGCGGTGGTGCGGAGGTCGATCACCCCGCCGTTGTTGTTCGCGTAAAACCGATCCTGCGTGTTGTCGCCGTCGGTGAGAATGATGATGTATTTCGTCAGCTTCTCCGTGCCGTAAGCAGCACCTTGCGAGAACGGCAGCGTGCCGGTGGGCGAGATCATCTGGAACGCCCAGTGCAGGCCGATCGTGACATTGGTGTTGCCGACGGCATTCATCGAATTGATCTTGCCGTGCAGCGTCGCCGGATCGATGCTGGTGGTGTCGCCCCAATTGTAACTCAGCGGCATCACGGTCGCGAGACTGCCGCAACCCTCGGCGGCCGGGAATTTTGTCGTGGTGCCGGATACGCCGGTGTCGTTGACGTCGTAATCGAGGCTCGGGTCCTTGTCGCGATCCTGGATGCAGCCGCCCCAGTTGCTGTGATCCTTCGGCGTCCAGGTGCCGGCGTTGTACCAGGTGCGGCCGTTTGAAGTGCAATCGCTTTGCGTCGAGTATCTGGAGCTCGAGCAGTGCGCCGTTTGGCAGATGGTTTTGGTCGAGCCGTTGGTCGAGCAGGAGCCGTTGACTTCCTCCCACAAATCCCAGCGGATCCAGGTCGAAGTGCGGTTGGCGTTCGCATCGACGCGCGTCTGATAACCGAAGGGGATGACCGCGATCTTGGCGTCGCCCGGGTCCTTGGCGGCGTTTTTGAGAATCTCGATCAGGTTATGCGAGGCCGCGATCAACTGCGTGAGCTTGCTGCCCGCCATCGAGCCGGTGTTGTCGAGGGCGAGCGCGACTTCGACCTTGCCCTGACCCCAGACGACTTCGGTGGTGGACGAAACCGGAATGTCGGGCGGCATCAGCTTGCTCAGCACGCCCGCCATGCGGATGGGGTATTCGGTATTAACGCTCAGCGTGAGCTTGCCGGTGTCGGGCGTGATCGTGAGCTGTTCGGCGACGTTCGCCTCTTTGATCGTCAGCGGCGTGCTGCCGAGATTGGTGAGGAAGATCTTGCGGCCCTGCGTCTCGAGATCGGCCTGCGTGAGCGGCATCATCTTCGAGAGCGCAAGACCCGTAAGGTCGAGCGCCGCCTGCATCTGGGTACGGCCCTGATTGGCGAACGAATAATCGAGCGCGACACCCATCGCGCCGACGAGCGGGACGAGCAGGAGGCCGAACAGAATGGCGATATTGCCGCGACGATCGGCACAGAACGCACGTAGGGACGCAAGCCCGCGCAAGTGAGACTCCCAGCCGCTAGAAAGCGCGAGAGCATGCGCAGACATCCTTGCGCAAAGATTGTTTTGAAGCGTTCGATTTGAGCGGACGGCCGGAACAGCGCGGGCAGGGTTAAGGTTCCCCTTGCGGCAGCGTTACAAGTCACCATATCGGGGGCACTCGCTGGCCCGGATGGCTCGTTTCCCGTATATTCTGGAGCTATTGGCAGCCCTGCGGCGATGGAAAGGTCACCGGACCTCACCGTTTACGCATCGGGACAGGGGTCGGATCGTTCGATGAATCGCAAGAATTGGCCGGTTTTCCAGCAGGATTCTGAGCCCTTTCGGCTCGCAAAGCCCGCTGGCGGCAACAACGGCAACCGCAAGCGCGGCGAGGACGAGGGGACGGGAACCGCCGTCATCAGCCGGACGAAGCCGCAGACCAAGCGGCCGAATCTCTACCGGGTGTTGTTGTTGAACGACGATTACACGCCGATGGAGTTCGTCGTGCAGGTTCTCGAAGGGTTCTTCAACAAAAGCCGCGAAGACGCCACACGGATCATGCTGCATGTGCATCAGAACGGTGTCGGCGAATGCGGCATCTACACCTACGAGGTCGCCGAAACAAAGGTAACGCAGGTAATGGACTTCTCCCGAAAGCACCAGCATCCTTTGCAGTGCGTGATGGAGAAAAAGTGAGTCGGAAGTGAAAGGGAATTGAATGCCTACCTTTTCCCGCAGTCTTGAACAGTCACTGCACCGTGCGCTGGCGGTCGCCAACGAACGCCATCACGAATACGCCACGCTCGAACATCTGTTGCTGTCCCTGATCGAAGATCAGGATGCGGCGGCGGTGATGCGCGCGTGCAACGTCGATCTCGAAAAGCTGAAGCGCAATCTCGTCGATTACATCGACGGCGAGCTCGACAATCTCGTCATGGAAGGCGACGACGACTCGAAGCCGACGGCCGGATTCCAGCGCGTCATTCAGCGCGCCGTGATCCATGTGCAGTCGTCGGGCCGCGAAGAGGTGACCGGCGCCAACGTGCTCGTTGCGATCTTCGCCGAGCGCGAGAGCCATGCCGCGTATTTCCTGCAAGAGCAGGACATGACGCGCTACGACGCCGTGAACTACATCAGCCACGGCATTGCCAAGCGCGCGGGCGCGGGCGAGGCGAAGCCGGTGCGCGGCGCCGACGAAGAGACCGATGCCAAGACCGGCGAAGAGGGCGGCAAGAAGAAAGCCGACGCGCTCGACGCCTATTGCGTCAACCTCAACAAGAAGGCGAAGGAAGGCAAGATCGACCCGCTGATCGGCCGCGATAAGGAGGTCGCGCGCACGATCCAGGTGCTATGCCGCCGCCAGAAGAACAACCCGCTCTATGTCGGCGACCCCGGCGTGGGCAAGACGGCGATCGCCGAAGGCCTTGCCAAGAAGATCGTCGAAGGCGATGTGCCGGAGGTGCTGCGCGCCTCGACGGTGTTCGCGCTCGACATGGGCTCGCTCCTGGCGGGCACGCGCTATCGCGGCGACTTCGAGGAGCGGCTGAAGCAGGTCATCAAAGAGATCGAGGCGATGCCGAATGCCATCATCTTTATTGATGAAATCCATACGGTGATCGGCGCCGGCGCCACGTCAGGCGGCGCGATGGATGCGTCGAATTTGCTGAAGCCCGCGCTTGCCGCCGGCAATCTGCGTTGCATCGGCTCGACGACGTATAAAGAGTACCGCCAGTATTTCGAGAAGGATCGCGCGCTCGTCCGCCGGTTCCAGAAGATCGACGTCAACGAGCCTTCGACCGAGGACAGCTACGAAATCCTCAAGGGCCTGAAGCCCTATTACGAGGAATTCCATAACCTCAAGTTCACCAACGAGGCGATCAAGGGCGCGGTCGATCTTTCGGTGCGCTACATCCACGACCGCAAGCTGCCGGACAAGGCGATCGACGTGATCGACGAGTCGGGCGCGGCGCAGATGCTGCTGCCGGAGAACAAGCGCAAGAAGACGATCGGCATCAAGGAAATCGAGGCGACGATCGCGACGATGGCGCGCATCCCGCCGAAGACGGTTTCAAAGGACGACGCCGAAGTGCTGTCGAACCTCGATACCGCGCTGAAGCAGGTCGTCTACGGTCAGGACAAGGCGATCACGGCGCTGACGGCCGCGATCAAGCTCGCGCGCGCGGGCTTGCGCGAACCGGAAAAGCCGATCGGCTCGTATCTGTTCTCGGGCCCGACCGGCGTCGGCAAGACGGAAGTCGCACGGCAGTTGGCTGCTTCGCTTGGCGTGCCGATCCATCGCTTCGACATGTCGGAATATATGGAGCGCCACACGGTGTCGCGCCTGATCGGCGCGCCTCCGGGCTATGTCGGCTTCGATCAGGGCGGGTTGCTCACGGACTCGGTCGATCAGTCGCCGCACTGCGTGCTGCTGCTCGACGAAATCGAGAAGGCGCATCCCGATCTGTTCAATATCCTTTTGCAGGTCATGGATCACGGCAAGCTGACCGACCACAACGGCAAGCAGGTCGATTTCCGCAACGTCGTCTTGATCATGACGACGAACGCGGGCGCGTCGGATCTCGCCAAGGCTGCTTTCGGCTTCACCCGCGCGAAGCGGGAAGGCGACGACATGGAAGCGATCAACCGGCTGTTCACGCCGGAGTTCCGCAACCGTCTCGACGCGATCATCACGTTCGGCCATCTGCCGCCGGAAGTGATCTCGAAGGTGGTCGAGAAGTTCGTCCTCCAGCTCGAAGCGCAGCTCGCCGACCGCGACGTCACGATCGAGCTTTCGGACGAGGCGCGGCAGTGGCTGGTCACGAACGGCTATGACGAACTGATGGGTGCGCGGCCGATGGCGCGCGTCATCCAGGAGCACGTCAAGCAGCCGCTCGCGGACGAGCTGATCTTCGGCAAGCTCAAGAACGGCGGCCATGTCCGCGTCATTCTGAAGAAGGACGACAACGGCAAGGACGCGCTCGGCTTCGAATATCCGGAAGGCCCGGTGCGGCCGAAGCCGGAGGTCGAGGAAGAAGAGGCGGCCGACAAGAAAGGCCCGCCGAAAGCCCGCAAGGGCGGCGGTGGACCGAACCCGCCGAAGCCGCTGGTAAAGGCCTGATTTGCTTCAGGCCCTGATTCAAAACCCCGGGCTAAGTCCCGGGGTTTTTTGTTGGAACGTGAATTCCCCGGAAACGCCCCCGGCGCAGACCCAAGGGCCGCCGTTTCCTGCCCACTGTGGCCCAAATACCATAGGCGGGAGGCCCCGAAACCCTTAAAGTCCCCAAGGAATTGGCGCGGATTCTTCCGCGCGGCAGGGCTGCCGCAACAGGGACAGGGCCATGAAGAAATTTTTGCTGGGAAGCG
>DATMGD010000067.1:0-12267 GCA_035555855.1 Xanthobacteraceae bacterium | reverse complement strand
GCGCCGATGGCGGCTTTTGTCCTGGCCGATGCGCACGCCTTCGGGGTTGTAGCCGTAGGCGCCGAACGGCGACGTGCCGGCGGTGCCGATCCATTTCGAGCCGCCCTGATGGCGGCCCTTCTGCTCGGCAAGGCGCTTCGCCAGCGTCTCCATGATCTTGTCCCAGTCGCCGAGCGACTTGATCTCGTTCATCTCCTCGGGCGAAAGATACTTTTCGGCGAGCTTCTTCAGCCACTCCTCCGGGATCGCGACCGCGCCGTCATCGCCGGCGACGCTCTCGATGCCCTTGAACACCGTGCCGAATACGCGGTCGAACTTGTCGAGGTTGCGCTCGTCCTTCACGAGCGCCGCGCGCGCGAAATAGTAGAAGTCCTCGATCTTGTACGAGGCGACGTTCTTCTCCATGCCCTCCATCAGGGTGAGATACTCCCGCACGGTGACGGGCAGGCCCGCGGCTTTCAGCTCATGGAAGAAGTGGGTGAACATGACGGTATTTTACACGGCCACAAGCCGCGCGTCATCGCCCGTGGCGCTGGCGCCTGCCGCGATGTTCGCATAGGCTACGCGCATATTATTCCTCTCGATTTTTCCCATGTCTTCTCATCCAGCCCTGCCCCGCATCGCGGCATTCTTCGCCTGCCTCGCGATTCTGCTCGCGCCTGCGATGTGGAACGGGTTTCCTTTTCTGTTTCACGACAGCGGCGCCTATCTTGATGCTTTCGCCGACTGGTATCTCTCGCCGGGCCGTTCGGCGCTCTACGGCATGCTGCTTTTCTTCGGCCAGTGGCCGGATTTCTGGCCGGCCGCGATCCTGCAAGCCGGCTTGAGCATCTGGGTTATTTCGCTCGCGCTTCGCGTGTTCGATCTTGATAGGCCTCTCATTCTGGTCGCGATGGTCGCGCTGCTCTCGATTTTCACCGCGCTGCCCTGGCTCGCCGGTTATCTCATGCCCGATCTTTTCGCGGGTCTTGCCGTCATCGCCGTCTGGCTGATCGTCTTTCATGCCGGGAGATTTTCCCGCCGCGAATATAAATGCCTCATCGCCTTCGCCGCCTATGCTGCCGCCATTCATAGCGCGAGCTATGCGGTGCTCCTGGCGTTGTTCGCCGCCACGGTCCTCGCGCATTTTCTCCTGTCTCGGTCTGTCCGCATAAGATTGCGCGGCTTTGCAACGGTGCTGGCGCTCGGCGCCGGGCTGGTGTTTCTCACGAACTTTGCGGTCTCGATCGACAGTGCGTGGCCCCCGAACGGGCAACTCACCTGGACGCCGGGCGGCACCGGCTTCGTCTTCGGCCGCCTCGTCGAGGATGGCATCGCCGAGCGCTACCTGCAGGAGCATTGCCCCGATGCGCGACTGAAGCTCTGCGAATATCGCGACGGGCTGACCCGCCCCGCCAACCACTTCCTATGGGACCCGGTTAGTCCTTTCCGCAAGATCGGCGGCTTTGAAGGCGGGGCCCGCGAGATGCGGGCGATCATTCTGGGAAGCCTGCGCGCCTATCCGCTGCTGCACATGAAGACGGCCGCACGCGCCACGCTGCGCCAGCTCGTTCATATCGAGACCGGAGACGGCATCCGCAACGATGTATCATTTGCCTATACGCAAATCGCCGCGCATTCGCCGCATGCCCTGTCGCATGCGCTGCAGGCGCGGCAGGCGAAAAATTCCCTGTCCTTCGATGCCTTGAACCGGCTTCATGTGCCGGCCGGGCTTGCCTCCATACTGGTGCTTTTTCTGTTCGCGGCGGTTTCGCTCGTCCGCAAGCAATCCGATGAACTTGCCTTGATGGCGATGACCTTCACGCTCGCGATTTTGGCGAATGCTTTCGTCTGCGGCGTGTTTTCCAACGTCCAGAACCGCTACGGCTCACGCATCGCGTGGCTGGCCGTCTTCTTCGTCGCGATTGTCGTCCTGCGGCGATTCAGCCGCCGGCAACCTCGTCCAGAATCTTCATCAACTCTTCCGGCACCGTAACGTGCGGCGAGTGCGAGGCGTCCATCTCGTAAACCTTCCAGCCCTCGCGCTTGCCCTTTTCCATGAACGGCCGGAACGGATCGCCCGCCATGTGCTTCTTCGCGTAGATGAACGTGCGCGGCAGCGTTAGCGGGCCATTGTGGTAATGAAATTTCTGCTCGTAGGTCTGGATCGGCTGCGGCGTGCGGCGCTCGGTGAGCCACACTTTATCTTCGGGCGAAGTATCGTCCGGCACATTGCCCGGCATGATCTTCCAGCCGTCGACCGCATTCTTCCGCTGGCTGTCGCGACGCTCGGCGGTGGAATAGTCGTGCGAGGACCTGCCCTCCTCCGGCGCATAGGCGTCGAGATAGACGAGATGCTTGATGCGGTCGCGCGCCCGGTCGGCAACGCCGGTCGCGACCATGCCGCCATAGGAATGGCCGAGCAAAATTACGTCGCGCAGGTCTTCGTAAAACAACACCCGCAGCATGTCCTCGATATGCGTATCGAGGTTGATGTCCTTGTGCGCGAGATGCGCGTTCTGCCCCATGCCGGTATAGGTCGGCGTCACAAGCCGGTGGCCGCGCGCGATCATCAGGGGGTGCATCTTCTTCCACACCCAGCCCGCCGACCACGAACCGTGCGCGATGAGAAACGTGCTCATTACTGTCTTTTCTTCGTGCGCACGCCGGGCGGCGGCTCGTCGCTTGCCGCGGCGGCGGCACCCGGAGGCGGCGGCGTGCCGGGCGGCTCGCACACGAAAACCATCCGCCCGCCCGCTTCCGACGGCCGCGAGGTGATGCGCATCTGGCTGTTGTACTGGGCACAATGCGCCTGCGCGGCGGCGACCTGCTCGGCTTCGCTCGTCACCGCTTCGGGCACGATGCCGCCGGTGTTGTTGCCGATGACCGTCTTGTCGGCCGTCTTATAAAACGAGAAGCTGCCGCAACCGCCCAGAAACGCGCCGAACGACACGAGCGTCGCCGCCACTCTGAAATTCACCCAACGCAACATCCGCATCTCCTGGCCAGATCGTCGCTCCCCCGTTTTGATATTACGGCAAAGCGCGGAATGCAAAAATACCGCGATCATCTTCGCCGCGCTGCAAAATGCCGCGCATCAGGCACATCATTTCACGCCGAGCTTTTTGTGCAGGCTCGTCGAGGTCGTCGTGTACTGGAAGGTGATGCGCTTGTCGGGGTTGACGATCTTTGCCGCCGCCTGCGCCATCAACGCCGCCTCGTGGAAGCCCGAGAGGATGAGCTTCAACTTGCCCGGATAAGTGTTGATGTCGCCGATCGCGAAGATGCCCGGCTCGCTGGTCTGGAATTTCTCGGTATCGACTTCGACAAGACCGTTATTGAGCTTGAGGCCCCACTCGCCGACCGGCCCGAGTTTCATCGTCAGCCCAAAGAACGGAAGCAGCGTGTCGCACTCGATCGGGAAGGTCGAGCCGTCGTCCTTGCGCGCGACGACGCGCCTGAGCTGGCCGTTCTCGCCCTCGAGCGCATGCAGCTGGCCGAGTTCGAACTTGATTTTGCCCTCGGCCTCTAACGCGCGCATCTTCAGCACGCTGTCGGGCGCGGCGCGAAATTCGGGCCGCCGATGCAGCAGCGTCAGCGACTTCGCAACGGGCGCGAGATTGAGCGTCCAGTCGAGCGCGCTATCGCCGCCGCCCGCGATCAGGATGTTCTTGCCGCGGAACGCCTCGATCTTGCGCACGAGATAAAAGACGGACTTGTTCTCGTACTGCTCGAGGCCCGCAAGCGGCGGCTTCTTCGACTCGAACGAGCCGCCGCCCGCCGCGATCACCACCACCTTGCATTCGAACTTCTGCCCAAGCTCCGTCGTGATGCGAAAGCCGCCGTCGATCCTGTCGAGCTTCTCGACGCGCTCGCCAAGATGAAAATGCGGCTCGAACGGCTTGATCTGTTCGAGCAATTTCTCGACGAGCTGATCGCCCGTAATCATCGGCCAGGCCGGAATGTCGTAGATCGGCTTTTCCGGATAAAGCTCGGAGCACTGGCCGCCCGGCTTCGTCATGATGTCGAGGACATGCGCCTTGAGGTCCAGGAGCCCAAGCTCGAAGACCGCAAACAGCCCCACGGGGCCCCCGCCGATGATGACGGCGTCGGTTTTGATGATGTCGTTATCGCTCATTGCAGACCTTCTTTTCGCGGTTCTTCTTAGCGGCTTGCGGCCGTTCTTTGCACCTCGACGGGTGTCTTAAGCCTTCGGCCGCGAAAATGCGCGTTAATTTTGTTCTTGTTGCGTTCTATAACCGCCGATATATTTTCGGCCCCAAACGGGATTCCGTTTCAATGCCTTGCGGCCCCTACCTCATCATCGACTTCAACTCGTATTTTGCGAGTGTCGAGCAGCAGGAAAATCCCCGGCTGCGCGGCAAGCCCGTTGCTGTGGTCCCCGCCGACACCGACACCACCTGCGCCATCGCCGCGAGCTACGAGGCCAAGAAGTTCGGCGTGAAGACCGGCACCCGGATTTATGAGGCCAAGCGCATGTGCCCCGGCCTCATCCTCGTCCCTGCCCGCCACGATCTTTATGTCGAGTATCATGCGCGCTGGCTTGAGGAGGTGAACAATCACCTGCCCGTGCTGCGCGAGATGTCGATCGACGAAGCCTGCTTCAAGATGATCGGCGACGAGTGCGAGGAGAAGAACGCCGTCGCCATCGCGCAACGCATGAAGGATGGCATCCGCAAGAATGTCGGCGATTGCCTGCGAACCTCGATCGGGATTGCGCCGACGCCGCTGCTCGCCAAGATCGCCTCGAATCTGCAAAAGCCCGACGGCCTTACCGTGCTGCGCCTCGAAGATTTGCCGGGGCCGCTGCTCGGCCTCGAACTGATCGATCTGACCGGCATCGGCCGCAACATGGAAGCGCACCTCATCAATGCGGGCATTACTTCCGTCGCGGATCTGTGGGCGCTCAACCCGCAGCAGGCGCGTGGCATCTGGGGCTCGGTCACCGGCGAGCGTTTCTGGTACGAGTTGCACGGCATCGAAGTGCCGATGCCCGAACACGAGCGCCGTTCGATCGGTCATTCGCGCGTGCTTGATCCGGAAATGCGTGTGCCGCACAAAGCGCGCCTCGTTGCGCGAGCGCTCGCGCTCAAAGCCGCGACGCGGTTGCGACGCTACGGCCTTGCTGCCGGTACCTTCGGCATTTCGTTACGGCCGATCAACGGGCCGCGCTTCGCAACCGAAGTGCGGCTCTCGCCGACGCAGGATTCCTTCACGATCCTCACGGAACTTGACCGCATGTGGCGCGACTTCACCGCGGCCTATCCGCCCCATACGAAGCTGCTCAAGACTTCGGTGTTTCTCTCGCGGCTTTATCCGGTCGAGGCGCGCATGGAGGATCTCTTCATCGAGCGCAAGAACGGCAAGTCGCGCGGCGAGAACCTGTGGGACGCCGTCGATCGTCTCGGCAAGCGATATGGCAAGGACGCTGTTTCGCTCGGCTCGCAACGCGCGCTCTCGCTGCAATATCTCGGCGCCAAGATCGCTTTCACACGCATGCCGGACAAGGAAGAATTCAACGAGTAGATCGCGCGAGAACCCTACTTAACCCCAAACGCCTTCGCTTCGATCCTCTCGTGCAGCCGCTCGATTTCCGCCTGCAGCGCGGCGATCTTCTGATCGCGTTGCGCAAGCGCCATTGCAACATCGGCCGCCTCGAAACGCTGCGGAATGTGCTGCGAGCAATTCATGTCCCACGCCGCGATCTTGAACAGGATCACCTGCTCGGCCCGCGCCTTGTAGCCTTCCGGCATCAGCTTCGCTTGCAGGCCGGCATCGCCTTCGATGACATGCGCCTCGCCCCAGAGCTTCACCCGCCGCCGATGCTCGTAATCCATCAGGAACAGATACGCTTTCGGGTTCTCCGCGAGATTGCCCTGCGTGATGAATTGCCGGTTGCCCTTGAAATCCGCAAAGGCAATCGTCCTCTCGTCGATGACGTGCAAAAAGCCCGCCGGCCCGCCGCGGTGCTGGATGTAGGGCTGGCCTTCGCTGTTGGCGGTAGCGAGATAAATGCTGGTCTGCGCTTCGATGAAGGCCATGAGGTCTTCACTGATCACGGTCTGCCAGCCGCGCTCCTCGACATGGTGATAGGCGTCGCGCGAGCCTTTGCGCTCTTGAATCGCCTTCACCATCGGCGTGAAGGCGACATCGCTCGGATATTGCCGGGGTTCAGCCATGAGCCTCTCCTTCGCGGGAGAGGAAACTGGGCTTTAAAGCGCGAAAGTCAAATCGCGCCTTTGCATATCAGCCTTGCTCGCTAGCCCTGCCGCTCCGGCGTATGGATGACGATGCCGTCGAAGTCGTCTTCCATCTTGATCTGGCAGGAAAGCCGCGAATTCGGCCGCACGTCGAAGGCGAAATCCAGCATGTCCTCTTCCATCGGCGAAGGCTTGCCGACCTTCTCCATCCATTCCTCGCCGACATGCACATGGCAGGTCGCGCACGAACAGGCACCGCCGCACTCGGCGACAATGCCGGGCACGCCGTTCTTGACGGCATTTTCCATCACGGTCGTGCCGGCAGGAGCCTCGACGGTCTGCTGATTGCCGTCGTGGTCGATGAAGATGATCTTGGGCATGAAGGGGCTGCGGCTCAGAAAAGTTCCAGAGACGCTTCCTATATAGGGTGCGGCAGCGCGCCGCAAACCCTCATGCCCTCATCATTTTTTCCGATAGGCTCACGTTACCGCACTACTTGGCAGGCATCGCATCGGGGAAGGTTGGGCCTGTACTGGTCGAGATTACAGACCCCGCCAGCGCCTCATGGACAGGTTTCATCCGCTCGCCGGCTGTTTTCATGGTCTGGCCATCCGGGGTCTGTTGCACCCCCGGCACCTGATCCTGGCTCTTAACCGGCTGAATGGGAACCAGCGTGTTGTCTTCCTGCGCCATGAGCGGCGCGGTCACAAGGACGCTGGCAGTTGCGGCGATGATCATTGATTTCATGGCCTTCTCCATTCGCATCTCGACCGGATAACGAATGAAGGGCCTTGGGTGTTCCTTAGCTTCAGAGCGTGGTGGCGCGCCCGCCATCGATGGGGATGACGGCGCCGCAGAGGAAACTCGAGGCTTTGGAACCGAGATAAAGCGCAAGCCCCGCCATGTCCTCCGGCCGCCCGAGGCGTTTCATCGGCGTCGTCGCGGCGATTTTGTCCATCGGTAGATCCTTCGTCATCTTCGATGGAAAGAAGCCGGGTGCGATGGCGTTCACCGCAATTTTCCGCGCGGCAAGGAACTTCGCCATCATCTTGGTGAGATGGATCACCGCCGCTTTCGACGCGGCGTAAGAGTAAGTCTCTATCTCTGAGACATGCAGCCCGTCGATCGAGCCGATATTGATGATGCGCGCGAAGTCGTCGTCGCGGCCGGCGGCTTCCAGCAATTTCGCGAGCCGCTGCGAGAGAAAGAACACCGCCTTTGCGTTGACGGTCATCACCTTGTCCCAGCCGGACTCGGGGAATTTGTCGAACGTCTCGCCCCAGCTCGCGCCGGCATTGTTGACGAGGATGTCGATCTTTTTTTCGCGCCGCTCGATTTCGCGCGCGAAACGCTCGATCTCCTCCATGCTGGAAAGATCGGCTGGGATCGCAATGCATTCGCCGGATTGCGAGAGCTCGCGCGCGGTCTTCTCGGCTTCTTCGGCCTTGCGCGCGGTGATGTAGACCTTCGCGCCGTTCTCGACATAGGCCCGCGCGATCATCTCGCCGATGCCGCGGCTGCCGCCGGTCACGATCGCGACCTTGCCGCGCACGCCGAATAATTGCTCGATCTTCATCGCCCTCTCCACTCGCTAATCGCGAGCATACGAGAGCGGCGCCTTCTTGGAAATCAGCGAGGCGCGATCAGGCGTTGCCGCCGCCCCTCAAACCCGCAAGCGCCATACGCGCTTCGGTGACGCGGGCCGTGAGCAACGAGATGGCGTGCGCAAGTTCGATCTCGTCGCTTGCCGTTTCGATCTCTTCCGCCGCGCGCGCGACCGAGAAGGCGCCGACGCCGCGCGCCGCCCCTTTCAGCTTGTGCGCGAAGTCGAGGCGCATCCGCGTCGACTCCGTGTCGCGGATGACCTTGAGCAGACTATCCGCTTGCTGATCGAACAGAACGAGCACTTCGCGCGCCAGGCTTCTGTCGCTGAAGGTGACCCGATCCAGAAAGGCGACATCGATGGCGCCCATTTTCATAACCGTCTCGAACGCTTCCGCTTTCGGTGCGCGTAAGGTGATACCCATAACCCGTCTCCGCCGGCGATTTGGTCCTGCGCCGATCTTGAGCGTCTTATGGTAAACAGAAGGTTGAGCAGACCCGGCGGAAACGCCGGCTTCGGCTCCCGCTGTCCCGAAATCGTCCCCGTTTTCCACCCCGGCTCCAGAAACCGAGTTCCATAAGCCCAGGCGACGCCTCGTTTTTCGTGGTGAATCAGGGGTTAACGCCGTTAACGATATTGCCAAGGGCTTGGCGGGGAGCGTTCCTTTTTGGGCCGCCGCCGGGATAGTATGGGCGAAAGCGGTGGACTCTATCTTCGTCCTTTAAAGCGGCCTGTCCCAGGGGACACCTGGTGGGGACAGTACGGACGGGATGATCCGGCGGGATTCGTCTTTCAAGTACCCGAGGCTATAGCGATCATGGCAAATACTCCCAAGAAGCAGGAACAGACCGACGACGTGCTCGCGGCGCTCGAAGAAGCGCTGTCGAACCAGAGCAAGGCGTCGGAGTCAGAGGCCAACACAAAAATTTCCGGTGACGCGAAAACGTCCGACGGCAAATCGCCGGGCGCTTCGCCGAGCGCCGTGCCCACGCCGAAGATCGACGATGTACCCGAGGGCCCGACCGATCGCGTCAAGGAGCGCGCCTCGGAACGCGCAAGCACCCGCACCAAGCTGCCGCTCGGCGCCGCCAACGATGATCGCCAGACCGTCGGCCAGATCCTCGCGAAAATGCATCGCGCGCCTTCACGCACGCCGTACCTCGTCGCCACGGTCGTTTCGATCCTGTGGGCCGTCGGCCAGCTGCTTTACGCACGCGCGCGCTACGCCGAAGAATTCGCCGCGATGCGCGGCATCTCGCAATTCTTCGACCAGCCGTTCTTCGTACCGCTCGTAGCATTAATCGGCCTGCCGATCGTCGCCTTCTTCGCCTTCGCCGCTTTCTATCGCCGCTCGCAGCAGATGCATTTCGTCGCGAGCGCCATGGCCGAGATCACCTCGCGTTTCGCCGAACCCGAAGGCATCGCCTCCGACGCCTTCGTCAGCGTCGGCCAGCAGATCCGCCGCGAAGTCGCGGCGCTTGGCGATGGCATGGAGCGCGCCGTCGCCCGCGCCGCCGAGCTCGAATCGGTCGTGCGCGCCGAAGTCGCGACGCTCGAGCGCGCCTATGACGAGAACGAGGCGCGCGTCCGCGCCCTCGTCGAGAACCTGCAAAGCGAGCGCGACAGCATCGTCACGCACGGCCAGCGCCTGCAGGAATCGATCGTCAACGTGCATCAGGCCTACAACCTCGACGTCGAAGGCGTCAGCGAGAAGGTCAGTAACTCGATCACCGAAGTCACCAACCGGGTCATCGACAACTTCATCACCCAGACCCACTCGGCGCGCGCCCACATCAACGCCGCCGGCGACGAAGTCGTGCATGCGTTCCTCGGCCGCAGCCAGGAAGCCGCCGACAACCTCTCGCAGATCGGCAACGACATCTCGAATTCGATCGCCGAGCGCGGCCTGCGCACCATGGAAGACCTTCAGCAGGCCGCCGACCGCTTCACCCAGTCGCTGACCGAACGCGGCAACGCGGTGAAGGAAAACCTGATCGAGCGCCTGCAGCAGCTCGAAGACGCCATCGTGTTGCGCGGCAGCGAGGTCGCCGACCGCGTGATGTCGGACTCCGCCGCCCTCTCCGCGCAGATCACCAAGGGCCTCGCCAACTTCGACGACACTGTGAAGGTCCACGGCGCCAAGATCGCCGCCGACATCACCAAGAGCGCCGAACAGGTCAACGAGACCACCAAGCAGAGCTTCGCGAGTCTCGACCAGCGGCTCATCGGCAAGGCTACTGCCGTTGCCGCCGAGATCGACCAGCGCATCACCCGCGTCGAGAAGACGCTCGACGATCGCACCAAGACGCTCAACGAGACGCTCGCCAACCGCACGCTCGAATTCGCCCGCACCATCACCGACGGCTCGAAGCTCGCCAAGGAATCGGTCGACAAGAGCCTCGCCGGCATGGGCGATTATTTCTCGTCGAAGGCGCAGGAGATCGCGAGCACCCTCTCGGACCGCACCGACGCCATCAATCAGGTGCTCGGCAGCCGCGCGCTCGAAATGACGCAGGGCCTCGACACCCGCGTCGCGCGCTTCGAGGAGATGGTCGTCAACCGCCTCGAGAACGTCGCGAACTCGGTCGAAACGAAATCGGTCGCCGCCGCCGACGTCCTCGCCGCCAAGATCGAACAGACCACCGCGGGCCTGCGCAGCGAGGCCGCCGAAGTCGAGAAGAGCTTCACGCAGCTTGCCGAGCGCGTTTCGATGACGCTCGTCGATCGCGCCCGCGAGGTCACCTCGGCGCACGAGACGCTGCAATCGAACGTCTCCGGCGTGCTCGACCGCCTGAACGAAGCCAACACGCAGCTCAAGGGCGTGCTCGCCAGCGTCGTCGACAACCTCGGCCCGATCGAAGGCGCCGTCGGCGACAAGATCACCGAGTTCCGCACGACGCTCGAAAGCACGATCAACAACGCGGGCGGCGCCATCGCGCATATGGACAACCAGCTCCGCGAGATGCGCGACGTCTCGGGCAAGATGGTGGGCGACGTTTCCGCCCTCACTACCCGCTTCGAGGATCAGGGCCGCTTCCTGGTCAGCGCCGTCGATACGATGAGCGAGACGCACCGCCGCATCGATGCGACGCTCGCCGAGCGCCGCGAGGCGATCGAAGCCCTCACCGGTCATCTCTCGACGCGCTCCTCCGATCTTGAGGATCGCCTCACCCGCTTCAACCGCGTGCTGGAAGAACAGCTCGCGAGCGCCGAAACCAAGGCGCAGGAGATCGCCCGTCTCGTCGCCGACACGACGACCAACGCGACGCAGTCGATCGTCAAACAGTACGATGCGGTCAAGAACACCGCCAACGAGGAGCGCGACCGCACATCGCTCGCGCTTCGCTCGGTCTACGAGAGCGCCACCAATGAAGTGAACACGCTGTTCCGCGACATGAACCAGCGATTCACCGACGTCGCGCGCGAACTGCGCGAAGTCGCGACCGAAGTGCAGCACTCGCTCGACCAGACCCGTCAGGAACTGAAGCGCGGCGTCTTCGAGCTGCCGCACGAAACGCGCGAGAGCACGGCCGCGATGCGGCGCCTCGTCGCCGACCAGATCAAGGCGCTTGCGGAGCTGAACGAAGTCGTTGGCCGCCACTCGCGCGGCATCGAAAACACCGCCGCGCCGCGCCGCCTCGCCGTCAACGAGGACGCGCTGATCGCAGCCGCCACCGAAGCGCCGCGCGGCCGCGCCGAATTCGCGCCGCCTCCTCCGCCACGCCCGCGTGGCGAAACCTCGCGCGAACGCGAGGCGATCCGCGAGATCGGCCGCGAAATCGAACGCGAGGCTCGTGAACTGCCGCGCCGCGCGGCTCCCCCGCCGCGCCGGGAAGAGCGCATGCCGCAAGAAGCGCGTCAGGAAGGCTGGGGCGGCGAAACGCTTCTCCGCTCGCGTCACGACGAGGAACAGCGCGCGCCGCGCCGCGTTCGCGAGGAAGAACCGGCGGAAGAACCGGCGCTGCGCTCGATCGAATCGCTCGACGCGCTCTCGGCCGACATCGCCCGCCTCGTCGATCACGACGCGACGGTCGAGCTGTGGGAGCGTCATAATCGCGGCGAGAAGAATGCCTTCACCCGCCGCCTCTACACGGCGCAGGGCCAGAAGACGTTCGAGGACATCCGCCGCAAGTACCGGCGCTCGTCCGAATTCCGCGAGACGGTGGATCGCTATATCGAGGAGTTCGAGCGTCTGCTCGATCAGGTCGGCCGTGACGATCGCGGCCAGGTGCTGACGCGCACTTACTTGGCGTCGGACACCGGCAAGGTCTACACGCTCCTCGCCCACGCTTCCGGGCGGCTCGGCTAAGCAAAGCCATCCAATAAAAAAACGGCCGGGAAAATCTCCCGGCCGTTTTTGTTTGGGCTTACTTCGACGCCAATTCGATGAACTTCGCAACCGTATTGGTATTCGGTCCCGCCGGCATTCACCGCACGCAGAAACGCGATGTATCTTGCCATTTC
>DATMGD010000066.1:0-19849 GCA_035555855.1 Xanthobacteraceae bacterium | reverse complement strand
AGCGTATTCAGCCGAGGCACTCAATAGGCGTTCTCGGTCTTGAGCAGCGCGAACGGCGTGCGGAAGAGAATGTAGAGGTCGAACAGCACCGACCAGTTCTCGATGTAATAAAGATCGTGCTCGACGCGGCGCTGGATCTTCTCGCTGGTGTCGGTTTCGCCGCGCCAGCCGTTGATCTGCGCCCAGCCGGTGATGCCGGGTTTGACGCGATGGCGGGCGAAATAACCATCCACCACTTCGTCATAAAGTTGATTCGCGGCCTTGGCGTGCAGCGCATGCGGGCGCGGGCCGACGAGCGAAAGATTGCCTTTGATCGCGACGTTGATGAGCTGCGGTAGCTCATCAAGACTCGTCTTTCGCAGGAAACGGCCGACGCGGGTGACGCGCGGGTCGCCCTTGGTGACGAGCTTCGCAGCCTTCTCGTCGGCCTGATCGACATACATCGAGCGCAGCTTGTAGACCTCGATCAACTCGTTGTTGAAGCCGTAGCGCTTCTGTTTGAAGAACACCGGGCCCTTGCTGTCGAGCTTGATGGCGATGGCGCAAATCGCGATTACTGGCAGCGCGAGGAACAGCAGGATGCCGCCGACGATGCGGTCGAACAGCCACTTCGCGACGAAATTCCAGTCGCGCAGCGGCCGGTCGAGGACGTCGAGCGTCGGCACGTTGCCGATGTAGGAATAGGCGCGCGGCTGGAAGCGGAGCTTGCTGGCATGCGCAGCGAGCCGCAGATCGACCGGCAGCACCCAGAGCTTGCGCACCATTTGCAGGACGCGCTCTTCGGCGGTGATGGGAAGCGATACGAGCAGAAGATCGATCCGCGTGCGGCGGGCAAATTCGACGAGGTCATCAACGGTGCCGAGCTTCGGCAGGCCGGCGACACGGGCAGGAGACCGGTCGTCGCCACGGTCGTCGAACACGCCGCGGATATCGAGATCGGAGCCCGATTGCGCTTCGAGCGCATGGATCAGGTTTTCACCGGGCGCGCCGCCGCCGACGATGATCGTGCGGCGGACGAGACGGCCTTGCTTCGTCCAGCGATGCACGAGCGAAGCGATGGTGAGGCGGCCGGCATAGAGCAGCACGAGTACGCCGCTGAACCAGGTCGCTGCCCATACGCGGGAGAAGTCGCCCGCGGGACGCGCGAAGAAGGCGATCACCGCGGCGAAGGCGAAGACCGCCATCCAGATCGCACCGCTCCGGCCGAGTTGCTCGACGCGGGTGCGCAGCATGGTGATGGTGTAGAGACCGCTGAACTGAAAGGCGATGACGGTCGCAAAGGCAATGCCGGCGATGGCGAAGAAATAGCGCCACGTGAGTTCTTCGTTACCTTGGAGATGAACGTAGGCATGGTGGATGAGCAAGCCCGACGCGACGATGGCGAGAAATTCGTAGAGCCGCACGAAACCGCTCAACACGACCGGCGAAACCGCTTGCGGCACCGGCTCGGCCGCGATCATGCGCGCGAGCGGCGAAAGCTCGCGCGGCTCGGCAGGCTTCTGGAGCTTGCGCACGGCTGAGCCGTCGCCGCGAAACTGCTCGGCCCAGAACATCTTTTGTTGGTCGTCGGTCATGGGTAATGGCCCTGCACCCATATAGCGCGCGCGGGCGCGCATACATGGTTAAATGCCGGAAATTACGAGGAATTTCTGTCGGAAGGTTTAATGAAAGTTTTAACGACCGGCAGGTGCGCGGGCGCGCATGGCTTCGCCATATGCGGCCAAAACGCCATCTGTCATGGCCGATACGGTAAACGAAGCGGCAACGCGGGCGTGCAGGCGGGCCGTTCTTGCAAGCGGCGGTTCTATGAGCGCGTTGTCGATGGCAGCGGCGAGTGCGGCCGGATCGTTCGGCTGGATCAGCGCATCGACATCGGAACCGAAGATTTCGGGAATGCCGCCCACTTGGGTGGCGATCAATGGAACGCTTCCAGCGGCGGCTTCCAGCACGATATAGGGGAGCGATTCCGCGCGGCTCGGCACGACAAGAACGCGGCCGCGGCGAAATGCCTCGCGGGCCGGCATCGGCCCTGCGAACTGGATACGCGAGGCGAGGCCGCGTTTGGCGACTTCGTTATGAAAGGCTTCGGCGTCCGGCCCGCCGCCGAACAAAAGCGCGCTGTGCGGCGAGCGAGCAAGCGCCGTGATCAGCACATCGACGCCCTTCAGCTTGCGCAGCTCGCCGATGAAGATGACGTCCGCCGCATCCTTGTCGGGTTTGATGGCGGTGAGTTCTTCGGGCGTGACGCCGTTATGGACGACACGCGCAATTGCTTTCGGCGTGCCGATCTTGCGGCGGAAGACGTTCAAGCTGTAATCGCTCTCGAACAGGAAAACATCGGTGCGCTTCGCAAGACGCTTTTCGAGATTGAGATAGACGAAGCCGAGCGGCGACAGCTTTGAGTAGTGCAGGCTGCCACCGTGCGGCGTGTAGGCGCGAAGCGCATTCGTGCGCGCGAGCCGTGCATAGGCGCCGCCCTTGGCGCCGTGGCCATGCAGAATATCGGCATTGCTTTCAGCGGCGCGCGCCGCGACATGCGCGATAGCGTGACGATCGTTCATGCCGATCTGGCGGCTCATCGGAATGCGCATCACACCAAGCTTGCAGACCGCCGCGAGCTGTTTGAGCGCGGCTTCCGAGGCTTCGCCGTAATGCCCGGAGTCGGCAATGATGCCGACAAGGTGGCCGCGTTCGCTTTGCGCTTTGGCAAGATCGCCGACGTGACGAAACAGGCCGCCCAGCGGCGCGCGCAGGACGTGCAGAATCCGCAGGGGCCGATCTAGAACCATCGTTCGTCGATGGTGACGGTATCGCCGGGGCGCAGCGGGTAGGAGAGCGGCACGGTCGCCGTCACCGTGCGGCCATCGACGATGCGCGAGACATGCGCGTTGGTCTTCAGCGCGCGCGGGCTGAAGCCGCCGGCGATGGCGACAGCGGATTGCACGGTGAGGCCGTTCACATAGGCATACTGCCCGGCATTGGTGACTTCGCCGAGAATGAAAAACGGCCGGAAGGCTTCGACCTCGACCGCGACATGCGGCTCGCGGATATAACCGGCCTTGAGTTTGGCGCTGATGGCGCTTGCCAGCTCGCCGGTCGTTTTGCCGCGTGCCGCGATGGGGCCGATCAGCGGCATGGTGATCTTGCCCGCGCCGTCAACAGCGTAGGTGTTGGAGAGGCCATCCTGGCCGAACACCACGACGCGCAGCCGGTCGCCGGCGCCAAGCGTGTAGGGGGCCTCGAAGGCAGGATCGACGCGCTCGGCCGCCATGCTGCCTGCGCAACTGGCGAGAAGCGGCGAGATCGCGAGTAGGAGGAACAGACGAACCAACATGACCCACCGGGCGGGCGTGAATCTTTCGTGATTCCTAGCGTTTGTATGGTTAACGAACCCTCAAGCTCCCGGGACGGCTGGGGAGGGTTAACCCAATGGCAACCCTAATGATTTCTTATGCGGCAAGAATTCGTAACGAGGAGTCTGCCGTATGCGCCGCGACCGGGCGACCGAAGCAAGTGCTGCCCCGCGCGTGCCGAGCGCAGTTCCTGCAGCCGACGGCGAACTCGATTTGCGGGCGCTCGGGCTCGCATTATGGGCCAAACGGCGCTGGATTGTGTTGCCGACGATCGCCGCGGCGCTGATCGCATTTCTGGCCGTAAGCATGGTGACGCCGCGCTACCGCTCGGAAGCCCGGGTGCTGATCGAGAATCAGGAGACAGCCTATAACCGGCCGGAGTCCGACCGCGGCGCGGAGCGCAATCCGGCGCTCGTCGATCCCGAAGCGGTGCAGAGCCAGGTGCAGCTCGTACAGTCGCGCGATCTCGCGCGCAAAGTCGTCTACAGCCTGAAGCTAAACGAGCTTCGCGAGTTCAATTCGGAATCAGGCGTTCGCATTGCCCTCAACGCCATCCTGTCGCTCGTCGGCATGGGGCGCGACCCGTCGCAGACAAGCGTCGAGGAGAGGGTGCTCGAGCGTTTCACCGAGCGGCTTGCGGTTTATCCGATCGAGAAATCGCGCGTCATCAGCATCGACTTCCAGTCGGAGAATCCCGAGCTTGCGGCGAAAGTCGCGAATGCGGTGGCCGACGAATATCTCACTGTGCAGCGCGCCGCAAAAGCCAACGCGATAAAGCAGACGAGTGCATGGCTTTCGAACGAGATCGAATCCTTGCGCGGGCGGGTTGCGGAAGCCGAGGCCAAGGTCGAGCAGTTTCGTGTGCAGTCAAACCTCTATGTCGGCAACAACAACAATCAGCTCGGCACGCAGACGCTCGGCGAACTGAACACGCAGATCGTGACGGCGCGGACACAGAAAGACGATTTCGAGGCGCGGGCGCGCCTGATCCGCGATATGCTGAAAAGCGGCAAGCCCATCGAGTTCTCGGAAATCCTCAATTCCGATTTGATGCGGCGGCTCTCGGAACAGCGCGCGGCGCTCCGTGCTCAGCTTGCGGAGCAATCCTCGACACTCTTGCCGCTCCATCCGCGCATCAAGGAATTGAATGCACAGATCGTGAGCCTCGACGCGCAGCTTCGCGCCGAAGCCGACAAGCTCGCGCGCGCGCTGGAGAACGACACGCGGGTCGCCGGCGCCAAGCTGGAGAACATGCTGGCGAGTCTCGATCAGCTCAAGGGCCAGCAAGCCAAGCTCGGCGGCGAGGATGTTCAGCTTCGTGCGCTGGAGCGTGAAGCCAAGGCGCAGCGCGATCTTCTGGAGAGCTATCTTGCGCGTTATCGTGACGCGGCGGCGCGCGAAACGCCGGACGCAGTTTCGCCGGACGCGCGAGTGATCTCGCGTGCGGTGGCAAGCACTACGGCCTATTTCCCGAAGAAGCTGCCGATCGTCGCGATCGCCACGCTCGCCGCGGCGATGCTGATGACCGTCATTCTTGTCATGGGCGAGCTTTTGGGCGGCGATGTCTATCGCATGGCCAATGCGCCCTATATTCGTGCGCCCGAGCCGCGCAGAACCGAGCCGGAAGTTGTGGCGGAACGTGCTGTGCCGGAAGCGGTACAAGAATTGATTCAAGAGCCGGTTCACGTGCCGGTCAATCTCGCGGCAGCGACGAAATCCAGCCAATACCGGCTCGCCGAATTGCTTGGTTATATGCGCAATCTCGGCTCCGGCATCTTCCTGGTGGCGCGGGCCAAGAATGAAATTCCTTCCGGGCGTATCGCGCTGCATCTCGCGCGTGATCTTGCCGCGACCGGCGCGCGGGTGATGTTCCTCGATCTCGATCCGCAGACGTCGCCCTCGGCGGCGCTCTCGCTCAATCCGCGTGCACCGGGGTTGTCGGATCTTCTGGTGAAAGGTGCGGGCTTTGCCGAAGCGATCCAGCGCGAAACCGCTTCGACGCTGCACTTCATCGTGCCCGGCGCCGGGATTACCGACAGCGCGCAACTGTTGACCGCGAACAGGCTGTCGATCGTGCTCGGCGCGCTGACGCAAACTTATGAGTACGTCATTGCCGCGACCCCGGCGCTTGCTGGCCTTGGCGGTGCGGATCGGCTGGCGCGCTTTGCGCGCGCAACTGCTGTGATCGCTGCCGAAGGCGACGAGGAGGCAGGCGATCGTCAGGCGACAGTGCTCAGGGACGAGCAGTTCGCGAATGTCGTGGTGATTTCGACCGGCGCTGATCTGCCGGGCGGGTCGTCAAACCGCTTCGCCGCCTAGATCGGATTTCCCGGCTTTCAGGCGGCGCGCCGCGGCGACGAGCTTCATCATCGCCGGCGAGTGCTTGATCCAGCGCTTGAGGCCGGATTTCGCCGAGAGCGCCGCGACATAGGCTTGGCCGCTCATCGAAAGGCCGAAATAGCTGTCGAACAGCGCTTCCTGATGGTCGCAGAAATAATCCTTGTACGCGGCTTCGCCGACGCCAAGATCGAACACCTGAATGCCGCGCTCGATGCAATCCTTGAGAATGTAGCTGATCAATACGACGCCAGGGCTGAAGCGTGAGGCTTCGCCGAGCGCGAACGAATTGAACATCGAGGAATAGCAGTCGCGGTCGTTGAGGCAGGCGAAAACGCCGAGCACTTCGCGGTCGCAATCGAGTGCGTGGATCTCGACGGTCGGGCGGCCTTCGGCGAGGCCCTGGATGCAGACCTCGCGAATGAAATCGGCAGTGCCGGGCGCGGCAAAAACATTGTCGATGCCCTGTAGCGCGAAGCGCTCGGCTTTCTGCGCGAAGAAAGCTTTGAGATAGCGCTCGACCTCGGCAACCGTCGTCGCGCGCACATAACGGTAGCCGCAATATTCCTGCAGCTTGCGCTCGCGATAGCGCTGCCGCTTGCGGCGGCTCGAAGTGAAGATGCGCGCGGTGACTTCCTGCGGCTCGCCCGCAAGCGAAAGCCAGTAACCGTCGCTCGATGACTGCTGGTGCGGCAGCGCCAGAAACGGGTTCTGCATCCCGGCCCAGCTTTGTGGCTGGCTCAAGAGTTCGACGCCATCAAGCTCGGGCCGCACAGCGTGCAGGCAGTCGATCAACGCGCGCAGCGAACCTGCGCCGCCGGTGAAGTCGCGCCGCCACGGGCCGAAATTGTAATTGGCATGCTTGCCGCCGAGGAAGCGCACGATCCGGCTGCGGTCGTCCGGCGCATAGCCGAGCGGCAGCAGGAAGAGCGGCTTGCCGGCGCGATCGAAGCCGGTGAGCAGCAACGGCAGGATGCCTTCGGCTGCGCCCGCATGGAGCTGCCAGGCGTGCAGCCAGTCGAATTGCTGATACGGCGAGAGCACGCCGTTCTGCTCGAGCGCGCGCCAGTGCGGCTCGGCGCTGCGAAAATCGGTGAACAGTTCGAGGCGGTGGATGCCGCCGGCGGTCAAGGCGCGGGGCATCGACGGGGCGGTCAGAATCGCCGGTTCGCCCGCCCGCTCTCTCGCATAAACCATTGCCTGCGCCACCATCGGGCCATTTCCCCAGAATTTCCGGAAGATTTCGTTAACCGGCAGGGTCGCAAACAATCATCAACATTCCGTTGGCAAAATGCGGCGGCAAATGGCCGTTTGGCCGGGGAACAATGGCAAATCTGCGCAACACCGTATTTCGGGCGGGGCTGGAAACGCTTTATTTCAGCGGCGCGCATCATGCGCTTGCGCCGCTGTGCGGCGGCGTGGGCCTGATCTTCACGCTGCATCATGTGCGGCCGGCGCGAACGGACAGTTTTCAGCCGAACCGCTTGCTGGAAATCACGCCGCAGTTTCTGGAAGGCGTGATCGAGCGATTGCGCGCGCGCGGCATCGAACTCGTCTCGATGGATGAGGTGCACCGGCGTCTCGTGCAGCACGATTATCCGCGGCGCTTTGCCGCGTTCACTTTCGACGACGGCTACAAGGACAACCTCGAATTTGCGCTGCCGATTTTGAAGAAGCACGAAGTGCCATTCGCACAATATATCGCGACGAGCTTTCCCGACCGTCTCGGCGAATTGTGGTGGGTGGCGCTCGAGCGCGTCATCGCGCGCGCGGAGCGCATGGTGATCCCGATCGAAGGCAAGGAGCATTTCTTCGCCTGCGAAAATGCTGCGCAAAAGCGCCAGGCGTTCGACGAGATTTAC
The DNA here is from genome assembly GCA_035555855.1 of Xanthobacteraceae bacterium. GTDB lineage: Bacteria > Pseudomonadota > Alphaproteobacteria > Rhizobiales > Xanthobacteraceae > Palsa-892. The sequence goes on along the minus strand of DATMGD010000066.1, from coordinate 12,297 downwards.
GGTTGGCTGCGCAGCCTCAAGGATGAAAATGAACTACGCCGCGTCGTGCGCGATTTAGGGACGCGCTACGGCGTCGATGCGCTCGCGCCGTGCCGCGAATTGTGCATGGACTGGCCGGAGATCGAGAAGCTCGCGAGCACGAAGCTTGCGACGATCGGCGCGCATACCGTCAATCACGTCATGCTGAAGAAATGGCCGCGCGAGAAGGCGCTGCAGGAAATCCGGCGCAGCCGCGAAGTGGTCGAGGCTTCGCTCGGCAGGCCGTGCGAGCATTTTGCCTATCCGGTCGGCGATCCGACCTCGGCCGATGCGCGCGAATTCGAGATCGCGAAAGAGGCCGGTTTCAAAACGGCGGTGACGACGCGGCCGGGTGTTCTGTTTCCCGAGCATGCCGAGCATCTCACGGCGCTGCCGCGCGTGTCGCTGAACGGCAATTTTCAGGCGCTGCGCTTCGTGGATGTATTCTTGTCGGGCGCGCCGTTCGCGCTGTGGAACCGCTTTCGCCGGGTCAACGCCGCTTAAGCGCGCGGCCGCGACATCCAGCGGATAATGAGCCCGGCGGGCACGACCCAGATCAGGCCGAGGAACACGACGAGTGCGCCGCCTGCAAGTGCCGACATATGCGGCACGCGCGCCTGCGCGATCGACATCGAGAGCAGCGCCCAGAACACCACAAGGGCAAGCAGGAGAGAGGTGCCGATCAGTTTGCGGGTTCGCTGCGACATAAGTGCGATTGAATCCGGTTGACGTGATTTGCCGAAAGGCGTTCCGTTCTATATCTCTCCGGCGAACAAAACGGAACTCATCTTGCACGGCAATCGTACCTTGTTGAAAGCCCACGACCGCATGCGCCCGGTGCGCCTGTGGCTCTATGTGGCGGCGGCGCTCGTCGGGCTGATGATCATCATCGGCGGCACGACGCGGCTCACGGGCTCAGGCCTCTCGATCACCGAATGGAAGCCGGTCACGGGCATCGTGCCGCCGCTTTCGGAACCGGCGTGGCAGGCCGAATTCGAGAACTACAAGAAAATCCCGCAATATCAGGAAATCAATCGCGGGATGAGCCTTCCGGAATTCAAATTCATCTATTTCTGGGAATGGGGCCATCGCGCACTCGGCCGCATCATCGGCGTCGTCTTTCTGTTTCCGCTGTTGTGGTTCGCCTGGAAGGGCCTTGTGAACCGCGCGCTCGGCTGGAAGCTCGGCGGCCTGTTTGTGCTCGGCGGGCTGCAGGGCGCGATCGGCTGGTGGATGGTGGCCTCGGGTCTTTCGGTGCGCACCGATGTCAGCCAGTACCGGCTCGCTGTGCACCTGACGACGGCGTGTTTCATTCTCGCGGCGATTGTCGCCGTCGCGACGAGCCTTGAGATCCGCGGTAAGATCGTTGCCAGCGCGCGCATCCGGGCGACGGCGTGGGCATTGCTGGCGTTGACCTTCGTGCAGATTTTTCTCGGCGCGGTCGTCGCGAAAACCAACGCGGGCCTCACGTTCAACACCTGGCCGCTGATGGACGGGAATTTCATTCCACCGGCTTCGCAGCTTTTCGTGCTCAGCCCGTGGTGGAAGAATATGTTCGAGAACGTGATGACCGTGCAGTTCGATCACCGCATGGTCGCTTACGCGCTGTTCGCGCTCGCGGCTTGGCACGCGTTCGATGCGCGCGGCGCGGGGCGCCCGGTGCGCTTCGGCGCAACGCATCTGTTCGGGCTCGTGGCGGCACAGGCAGCGCTCGGCATCGTCACGTTGCTATGGGTCGCGCCGTTCACGCTCGCGCTATTGCATCAGTTCGGCGCGGTGATCGTGCTCGTCGCTGTGACGCGGCATGTGACGCTGCTCGGGCGTAGTTAGCCCATCGCCTGATCGAGGTCGGCGATGATGTCCTCGACATCCTCGAGACCGATCGAAAGCCGCACGACATCGGGGCCTGCGCCGGCGCCGATTTTCTGCTCGTCAGTGAGCTGGCGATGCGTCGTCGAAGCCGGGTGAATGATCAGCGAGCGCGTGTCGCCGATATTCGCAAGGTGCGAGAACAGCTGAACGTTCGAGACGAGCTGAATGCCGGCGTCGTAGCCGCCCTTGAGACCGAAGGTGAGGATGCCGCCCGCGCCCTTGGGGCAGTATTTCTGCGCGAGCGCGTGATACTTGTCGCTCGGTAGCCCGGCATAGCTCACCCACGAAACTTTCGGGTGGTTCTTCAGATACTCCGCCACTTTCAGCGTGTTGTCGCAATGACGGCGCATACGCAGCGGCAGCGTCTCGATGCCGGTCAGGATGAGAAACGCATTGAACGGCGAGAGCGCGGCGCCGAGGTCGCGCAAGCCCAACACACGGCAGGCGATGGCGAAGGCGAAATTGCCGAACGTCTCGTGGATCTTGATGCCGGCATATTCCGGCCGCGGCTCCGAGAGCATCGGGTAGCGGCCGCTTGCCGTCCAGTTGAACGAGCCGCCATCGACGATGACGCCGGCAATCGAGTTGCCGTGGCCGCCGAGATATTTCGTCGCCGAGTGCACGATGATGTCGGCGCCGTGCTTGAACGGGTTGCACAGGTACGGCGAGGCGAGGGTGTTGTCGACAACGAACGGCACGCCCGCTTTCTTGGCGACGGCGGCGATCGCTTCGAGATCGGTGATAATGCCGCCGGGATTGGCGATCGACTCGACGAAGATCACTTTGGTCTTCGGCGAGACGGCGCGTTCGAAGCTGCCGATATCGTCGGGGTCGGCCCAGACGACATTCCAGCCGAAACTTTTAAAGGCGTGGTTCAGCTGGTTGATCGAGCCGCCGTAGAGCTTCTTCGAGGCGATGATCTCGTCGCCGGGCGTGAGCAGCGTCTGGAAGACATTGACCTGCGCGGCGTGACCTGACGCAACCGCAAGCGCCGCGGTGCCGCCTTCGAGGGCTGCGACGCGCTCTTCAAGCACGGCGTTCGTCGGATTGGTGATGCGCGTATAGATGTTGCCGAAGGTCTGGAGCGCAAAGAGCGAAGCGGCGTGATCGACGTCATCGAAGACGAACGAGGTGGTCTGGTAAATTGGTGTCGCGCGCGCGCCGGTCGTGGGATCGGGCTGCGCGCCCGCGTGAATGGCTAGTGTCGCGAATCCGGGTTCACGCGTTTTGTTTGTCACCAGTTTCTCCTGTCACGCTCTACAAATCGATGATTTTGGGAAAAGACGATCTTTGTGTGTCCGGCAAGACAGCCTGGAAAGGATAGCCCACAGGAATAACTCTGGCTTATTCCTTGTTCAGCCTCAAGCGCTGGACGCCGCCCTGAATGCGCTGCTGGCGCTTCGATGAAATGGTGCGGCTGTTGACGCCGACCCAGCCGATCTCGCCGGACAGGCGGCCATATTCGATCTTGGGGCAGCGGTCCATGACGACCTTCATGCCCGCGGCTTCGGCTCTTGCCGCCGCCTCGTCGTTGCGAATGCCCTGCTGCATCCAGAACACCATCGGGCGGTTCGGGAGGGCCAGCACTTCGTCGAGCACTTTTGGGATGTCCTCGGAGCGGCGAAAGGCATCGACCATGTCGATCCGTTCAGGCACATCGGCGAGCTTTGCATAGGTCATCAGCCCGCCGGTCAGTTCGCCGCCGCGGCCCGGATTGATCGGGAAGACGTTGTAGCCGCGCTCGGCGAGATATTTGGTGACGAACAGGCTCGGCCGGCTCTCGTTGGCGCTTGCGCCAACGATCGCGACGTTCTTCACGGTGTTCAGGATGCCGCGAATGTAGCTGTCGTCGTAACGGTCGTGGTTCACGGCAGGTCTTTTTGTTTGAGTATGATCTTTCCCGAAAACCGGTCCCCACTTTTCGGGATCATGCTCTTAAATGTTCGCCGCCTTGCGGCAGGCTTCGGAAACCTTGTCCTTGTGCTCGGTAAGGCACTTCAACGGACGGCCGCCGCCGGGCATGACGCCCTTGCAGAGCTGCTGGAAATCATTCTTGCAGGCCGCGCGCTGTTCGGCGGTCTGCGCCTGCGAAGGCGACGAAATACCGAGCGACAACAGGCTCGTCGCAAACACGGCAGTCAGAACAAGACGCATCAACGATCCTCCCATTTCGGCGCGCGTTTTTCGATGAAGGCACCGATGCCTTCTTCGGCATCGCGCGCCATCATGTTCTCGGCCATGACACCCGCACCATATTTGTAGGCGTCGGCGAGATTCATTTCGCGCTGACGATAGAAGGCTTCCTTGCCGATCTTCAAGACATAAGAGGATTTCGCGGCGATCTTTTTCGCAAGCTCGAGCGCGCCATGATAGGCCTCGCCTTCCTCGACGACACGATTGACGAGCCCCATCTCGTAGGCGCGCTTGGCGGGCACCAATTCGCCGGTCGTCAGCATTTCGATGGCGTGATTGCTCGACACTTTGCGCGAGAGCGCGACCATCGGCGACGAGCAGAAGAGGCCGATCTGGACGCCCGGCGTGCCGAACGAGGCGTTTTCGGAAGCCACCACAAGATCGCAGCTCGCGACGAGCTGGCATCCGGCGGCGGTTGCGATGCCGTGGACGGCGGCGATCACCGGCTGCGGCAGATGCACGACGGTCTGCATCATGGTTGCGCACTTATCGAACAGTGCCTTGAAGTAGGCGCGGCCCTTGTCGGCATCCTTGCGCCGCAGCGTCATCTCCTTGAGGTCGTGACCGGAGGAAAACACCGGGCCGTTCGCCGCCAGGATCACGACGCGCACCGAGCGATCCTTGGCGATCTTCTGCAACTCGGCGGTGATGAGATCCATCAATCCTTCCGAGAGCGGGTTGCGCTGCGCGGGGCGATTGAGGGTGAGGGTGGCGATGCCATCCTGATCTTCACGAATTAAAATGGGCTCAGCGGGAGTAAGGGCAGGCTTCGACATGGTGGCTTTCCGTTGCGATTGACTGCATTCTACTCCGAATAACGAGCGGGCAAATAGCAGCGTTCCCTGACTTTAGGAGTGGCCATGCAGGCACCGAAGCTGACGGCGAGCGAGATTGAAGCGCATTTCGCGCGCGATTTTCCGCAAGGCGATTTCGGACCGAATGGCTCATTCAAGATCGAGCGCGTCGGCATGGGGTCGGCCCTCGTGCGGATGAAAAACAGCGACAAGATTCTCAGGCCTGGCGGCACGGTGTCCGGATCGACGATGATGATGCTCGCCGACGCGACGATGTATGTCGCAATCCTTGCGAGCATCGGCTGGGTGCCGCTCGCGGTGACGACGAGCCTCAACATCAATTTTCTCAGGAAGCCCAAGGCGGGCGATGTGCTCGCGGAGTGCACGCTGATGAAGCTCGGCAAGCGGCTCACGGTCGGTGAGATCGCCATCCGCTCCGACGGCGAGGACGAGGTGGTGGCCCATTCGGTGGCGACCTATTCGATCCCGCCTCAGAGTTAGGCCGTATCCCCAATCGCGACAGGAAGGCGCAGACAGACGACCTTCCGCAAAGCGTGGCTTTCCAGTAGGTTGCCCCGTTTGCGCGACAGGCTCGGGGGATGAAATGGGCAGGCAGCCGACTGACGGTTCTTCGCATTTACCGCAGGGCACGAATGGAATTAAGCGCCGCGATCTGCTGGGGGGATGCTCGGCGCTTGCATTAGCGTCGCTCATGCCTCTCGCGAGAATGACGCCGGTGGCGGCGCAGGCGTCCGCCCCGCGGCCGCACATCGTGTACATCGTCGCGGACGATCTCGGCTGGAAGGATGTCGGGTTTCACGGCTCCGATATCCGGACGCCTAATATCGACAAGCTTGCCAAGGGTGGAGCGCAGCTCGAGCAGTTCTATGTGCAGCCGATGTGCACGCCCACGCGCGCCGCATTGATGACGGGCCGGTATCCCTGCCGCTACGGTTTGCAGACACTCGTCATCCCGACGCCCAGCAAGTACGGCTTGCCGACGGATGAGAGATTGCTGCCGCAAGCTCTCAAGGAGGTCGGCTACAAGACGGTGATGGTTGGGAAATGGCATCTCGGCCATGCCGACCGCAAGTTCTGGCCGCGCCAGCGCGGCTTCGATTATCACTATGGCTCGATGGTGGGAGAGGTCGATTACTTCACGCACTCGTCAGGCGGGGTACGCGATTGGTATCGCAACGACCGCTCGGTGAACGAGCAGGGCTATGTAACGCAATTGTGGGGCAAGGACGCGGTCGCTCAGATCGAAGCGCACGACGCCAAGACGCCGCTGTTCATGTATCTCGCGTTCACCGCGCCGCATTCGCCGTATCAGGCGCCGAAAGAGTACCTCGAAAAATACAGCAACATCGAGGATTCGACGCGGCGCGCTTATGCCGCGCAGATCACCTGCATGGATGACGAGATCGGCAAGGTTGTCGCCGCGCTCGACAAGAAAAAGATGCGCGACAATACGCTCATCGTCTTCATGAGCGACAACGGCGGCAATCGAACCGCCTTGCTGGCGGGCGACGCCGATGTGTCGAAGCTCAAACTGCCGGCCGATAACGGTCCGTATCGCGGCGGCAAAGGCACGCTCTACGAAGGCGGCACTCGCGTCGCCGCACTCGCCAACTGGCCGGGCCGGATCAAGGCGGGCGAAGTGAAAGAGATGATGCACATCGTAGACATGTTTCCGACGCTTGCCGGTCTTGCCGGCGCCAGCCTCACGAAGGGCAAGCCGCTCGACGGCCTCGATGTGTGGCCGACGATCAGCGAAGGCAAACCTTCGCCGCGCCACGAGATCGTTTACAACATCGAGCCGTTTCGCGGCGGCGTGCGCGAAGGGGATTGGAAACTGATCTGGCGAACGCCGCTGCCCTCTGCGATCGAGCTTTACAACATTCCGCAAGACCCGTCGGAAACGAAGAATCTTGCCGACAGCAATCCGGACAAGGTCGCGGCGCTGCAAAAGCGGATCGAACAACTCGCCAAGGAGAGCGCGAAGTCGCTGTTTCTTGTCGATGCCTTCGGCGCCATCAAAAGTGGAGCGCACGGAGCGCCATCGCTGCCCACCGACGATGCCTATTTCACGCAAGGAGATTGAGTGGCTTAGCTAATGGTATCAAAATACCAAAATAATAACCTATTGATATAAAACGATATTACTTTACTCAAGTACGTTGACGACGCGTCGCGTCTCCCGTACATCAGCGCCAGTTTTTCGCGGGCCTTCCGGCCCCGATCCCTCAATGGACAGAACCATGAAAACCTATTCGGCGACGCCTGCCGACATCGAGAAGAAATGGGTGCTGATCGACGGCACCGGCCTCGTGGTCGGCCGTCTCGCTTCCATCATCGCGATGCGGCTTCGCGGCAAGCACAAGGCCAGCTACACCCCGCACATGGATTGCGGTGACTTCGTCATCGTCACCAACTGCGAGAAGGTCGTCTTCACCGGCAAGAAGCGCGACCAGCAGGTTTACTATCACCACACCGGCTATCCGGGCGGCATCAAGGAGCGCACCGCGCGTTTCCACCTCGAAGGCCGTTTTCCGGAGCGCGTCGTCGAGAAGGCCGTCGAGCGCATGCTCGATGAGGGCCCGCTCGCCCGCAAGCAGTTCGGCAATCTCCGTGTCTACAAGGGCGACAAGCACCCGCACGAAGCGCAGAAGCCGGAAGTGCTCGACGTCTCGAAACTGAACCGCAAGAACAAGAGGGTCGCCTAATGGCCGAAACCGTTCAATCGCTCGAAGGGCTTGCGGCGCTCAAGCAGAGCGGCGACGAAACCGAAAAGCGCGTTTATGTGCAGAAGCTCGACCAGCAGGGTCGCGCTTACGCCACCGGCAAGCGCAAGGACGCGGTCGCCCGCGTCTGGGTGAAGCCGGGCTCCGGCAAGATCATCGTCAACACCCGGCCGATCGAAGTCTACTTCGCGCGCCCGGTGCTGCGCATGGTGATCCAGCAGCCGCTCGTGACAGCGAACCGGCAGGGCCAGTTCGATGTCATCTGCAAAGTCTCCGGCGGCGGCCTCTCGGGCCAGGCGGGCGCGCTGCGCCACGGCCTCTCGAAGGCGCTGACCGAGTACGAGCCGGATCTGCGCGGCGTGCTCAAGAAGGCCGGCTTCCTCACCCGCGACAGCCGCGTGGTCGAACGCAAAAAGTACGGCCGCAAGAAAGCCCGCCGCAGCTTCCAGTTCTCGAAGCGCTAAGCGACAGACTATCGAAAAGAAAAAGGGCGCGGATTTCGCGCCCTTTTTTAATGTTCGCCGTTGCGGCCGTTGAGCAGGCGGCGAACGAACCAGATGAAAGCGACGCTGACCGCGGTCACGGCGGCCGCGATCATCATGAAGCGGCCGAACTCCGGCGCGATGGCGTCGATGGAACTGCCGAGCAGCGCGCCGAACACGATATGCGCCGGCGCCCAGAGGATCGCGGCGGCGATATTGGCGAGCACGTAGCGGCTCACCGGCATTTCGAGGATGCCGGCAAAGAGCGGCACCAGCGCGCGCACCGGCGGCAGGAAGCGCGCGAACAACACGCTGATCTCGCCGTTCCGTTCGAGGAAGCGTTCGCTCTTGGCGACCAGTTCGGGATGGTTCACGAGCGGCCAGTGGCTGAGAACATTGCGTTGAAAATGGTGACCGAGCCAGAACGAAATGCCATCGCCGAGGCTCGCGCCGACCGCGGCGGCAACGGTGACGGCAGTGAGATATTCCCATTCTTTCGGCACGATGGCGGCGATCGCGATGATGAGCGCGGTGCCGGGCACGAAGCCGCCGAAGATCGGCAGCGATTCCGAAAAGGCAAGCAGGAGCACGATCGCGAACGCAAAATGCGGATGTGCCTGGGCCCAGCCGGTAAGGATGTCGAGAATGTTCAAAGCAGGTCCGTCAGGGATTGGATTGAGCCGCCGCGTGTGAGCGTGGCAACGGGAAGTTCGGTGAACTGGCGAATGGTGGCGGCGGTATCTTCAAGCGACACCGTGCTGCCTTCGCTTTCGCTGATGACAATGGCGTGTATGCTGAGCTTGCGGGTTTTCGCCACTTCGACGGCAGTTAGTGTGTGGCTGATGGTGCCGAGATAGCTTCCGGTCACGAGCAGGATCGGCGCGCCGAGCGCGGCAATGAGATCAAGCACGGTGTGGCTCTCATCAAGCGGCACCATCAGGCCGCCAATGCCTTCGATGAGCAGAAGATCGCCGCCGGCGCTCGCGGCGTCCTCGCAGCACCTCACGATGGCGTCGAAATCGACGGTGCGGCCTTCCTTTGCCGCCGCCTGATTGGGCGCAAGCGGCGCGCGATAGCGGAATGGCGAGACGCGCTCAACGGCTTTGAGCGTCGGCGCCTCATCAATCGCCGCGAGCAAAAGCGCGGGGTCGCTTTGGGCAAAATCTTCGGGATCGAAGCCGGAAAGCACGGGCTTCAGCACGGCAACGCGCTCGCTCTCGGCCTTGTAATGGCGCGCGAGCGCGGCGGTGACATAGGTCTTGCCGATCTCAGTGCCGGTGGAGGTGATAAACAGCGTGCGCATTTCGTTTCCAGATCAATTACCGAGAATGCGCGTGCGGACAAGATGGGCGAGGCGCTGGACCTCGGCATCCGGGTGCCCTGCGGTGAAGGTGAGGCGCAGGCGCGCCGTGTCTTTCGGCACCGTCGGCGGGCGGATGCCGACGACGAGAAAGCCTTCGTCGGCGAGCATGTCCGACGCGCGCATGGTGCGCTGTTCGTCGCCAAGTTTCACCGGCAGGATGTTGCTCGCCGGTTCCGGCAGGCCGGCGGCTTCAGTGAAGGCGCGGGCCTTGGCGAGCGGCTTCTCCACGAGCGCCTTGTCGTGCTCGATCACGTCAAGCGCAGCGATGGCCGCCGCGATGGAAGCGGGCGGCAGGCCGGTCGAATAAACGAAACTCCGTGCGCGATTGTGCAGCCAGTCGACGACCGATTGCGAGGCGCAAAGATACGCGCCGTAACCGCCGATGGCTTTCGAGAGCGTCCCCATCTGAAGCGGAATATCGATCGGTTCGCCGGTGTGTGCCGCGCCGCGACCGTTGCCGATCACGCCAAGGCCGTGCGCGTCATCGACCAGGAGCCATGCGTCATATTCCTTCGCAAGATCCGAAAGCGCGCGGAGCGGCGCGATGTCGCCGTCCATCGAGAACACGCCGTCGGTCGCGATCATGGCGTGAACGTGCGAGGCGCGATGCTCTTTTAAAAGTTTGCGTGCGGCTTCCGCGTCGTTATGCGGGTAGGTGAGGACGGTGGCGTTGGAGAGCCGCGCGCCTGCCCACAGGCAAGCGTGGTTCAGCTCATCCATTAAAATCAGGTCGTCGGCGCCAACGAGTGCCGGGATGATGCCGGTGTTAGCGAGATAGCCCGAGCCGAAGACAATGGCCGCTTCCGCGCCCTTGAAGCGCGCGAGCTTTTCCTCAAGCTCGCGAAACAGCGGATTGTTGCCGGTCACCAAACGCGACGCACCCGAGCCGACGCCATATTTCTCAATGGCGGCAATCGCGGCGGCCTTCACCGCCGGATGATGGCTGAGATTGAGATAATCGTTGCAGCAGAACGACAAGAGCCGCTTGCCGCCGCGGCTCACCCACAGGCCGTCCTCGCGCGCGGTGTCGATCAGGCGGCGGCGCAGGCTGGCGGCCTCTAACTTGGCGAGCTTTTGGTCAATGAATTGGTCGAGAGATTGCATCCGCCGTGCGGCTTTCCGTGTCTTTCTTTCTTCGCGGGCTACCTGATAAGAGACTTTCATGGCGACTGCAAAGCCCGATTGGGCGCGCGATTTCGAGCATTTATGGCTGCCTTACACGCAGATGAAGGCGGCGCCGCCGCCGCTTGCAGCCGTGCGGACGCATGGTTCGCGGATCGAACTCGCCGACGGCCGGCAGCTTGTCGATGGCATCGCCTCGTGGTGGACGGCCTGCCACGGCTACAACCACCCGCACATCGCGGACGCCGTAAGACAGCAACTCGAGGTGCTGCCGCATGTGATGATGGGCGGCATCGTTCAGGAGCAGGCGGTGAAGCTCGCGCGGCGTCTCGCAGCGCTCGCGCCCGGCGATCTTAAGCGCGTGTTCTTTTCCGACTCCGGCTCGGTCGCGGTCGAAGTCGCGCTCAAGATGGCGGTGCAGTTTTTCCTGAACAAGGGTGAGCGCAGACGCACCAAATTCGTCACCTTCCGCGGCGCGTATCACGGCGACACGACCGGCGCGATGTCGGTCTCCGATCTCGATGCGGGAATGCACCGGCTGTTTCATGGCTTGCTCGTGGAGCAGCTTGCGGCCGACCTGCCGCGAACCGAAGAGTCGGCGGCCGACTTTGAAGCCTTCGTTGCACGCCACGGCCCGGAGATCGCCGGCATCATCGTCGAGCCGCTGGTGCAGGGCGCAGGCGGCATGATCTTTCACGATGTCGAAGTGCTGCGGCGCTTGCGGCGCGCTGCTGACAAGTGTGGCGCGCTGCTGATTTTCGACGAAATCTTCACCGGCTTCGGCCGCAGCGGCGCAATGTTCGCTTCCGATGCGGGCAGGATCGTGCCCGACATCATGACGCTCTCGAAGGCGCTGACCGGCGGCACGCTGCCGCTCGCGGCGACGGTCGCGCGGCAGCATGTGTTCGATGCGTTCTGGTCGGACGATCCGATGAAGGCGCTGATGCACGGCCCGACCTTCATGGGCAATGCGCTCGCCTGCGCCGCCGCCAACGCTTCGCTCGATCTCTTCGAACGCGAGCCGCGTTTACAGCAGGCAGCGACGATTTCGGTGACGCTGCGGCGTGAACTCAGTGCCTGCCGCGGGTTGCCCGGCGTAAAGGATGTGCGGGTGCAGGGCGCAATCGGCGTCGTCGAGCTTGCGAAGATAGAGAACGTGCATGCGTTACGCCAGGCGTTCGTCGAGGAGGGCGTATTCGTGCGTCCGTTCGGCAATATCGTTTATCTGACGCCCGCTTTCACGATCAGCGAGGAAGACCTCGCGAAGCTCACCGGCGCGGTCGTGAAAGTCGTCAAATCGCTCGTTTGAGCATTGGGCGAAAAATACCGGAAAATCCGGCGCAAAAACTTTGCGCAAAGCTTATCCCCACTCATGCTGGCGGGCTTATGGTTGCCTCGTCTCGGTTCACGAGGGGCGTTTCTAGAGGCGTCTTGGAATGCGGATCGGGAGCGGTGGCCGTCAGGTGTTCGCAAACATCTGCCGGCGGCCCAAGCTGCGTGTTCCCGGCGAAGATGGCTCTTCGCCACGGGCGCCGGTGACTTCGACTGAGGGCTCATCCGGGTCGTCAGTCGTCGTTGAGCGTCGAAAGCGGTGGTTAGCAAAGTCACACCACCGGGGGCCACGCGGAGCAAGCCTCAAACACCGTGCGCGGGATGCCGGTTACGAGCCGGCGACTGCGGTGAGTACATATTTCGGTGTGTTTTATTTT
>DATMGD010000065.1:0-20437 GCA_035555855.1 Xanthobacteraceae bacterium | reverse complement strand
GTAAAAGCTGAGCCGTTTTTTCAAGTGACTTCGCTAAGAATCCAGCCAAAATGCCGGCCATCCGATAACAAGAGCCAAACCACTGAACCCAGTCCTACGGGAGGAAAACTGAACATGAGAAAAACTTGGTTGGCAGCCTTTGCGCTCGCGGCTTTCGCCGCGCAAGGCGCTTATGCCCAGGACCTGGCGGTCGCCGTCGTCGGTCCGATGACGGGAAGCGAAGCCGTGTTCGGCCGCCAGTTGCGCGACGGCGCCGAACTTGCCGTCGCCGACATCAATGCCGCAGGTGGCGTGCTCGGCCGCAAGCTGAAGCTCGAAGTCGGTGACGATCAGTGCGACCCGAAGCAGGCGCGCTCGGTGGCCGAAAAGGTTGCGGCCTCGAAGATGCCGTTCGTCGCCGGTCACTATTGCTCGTCGTCGTCGATCCCGGCGTCGGACGCCTACAACGAAGGCAATGTCCTGCAGATCACGCCGGCCTCGACCAACCCGACTTTCACCGAGCGCGGTTTATGGAATGTCTTCCGCGTTTGCGGCCGCGACGACCAGCAAGGCGCAGTTGCCGGCGAATATCTCGCCAAGACTTACAAGGGCAAGAACATCGCAATCCTCAACGACAAGAGCACCTACGGCAAAGGTCTCGCCGACGAGACCAAGAAGGCGCTGAACAAAGCCGGCGTGCAGGAAAAGCTGTTCGAGTCCTATACCAAGGGCGACAAGGACTTTAACGCACTCGTCTCCCGCATGAAGGCCGCCGGCATCGATGTCGTTTACATCGGCGGCTACCAGCAGGAAGCCGGCCTCATCCTTCGCCAGATGCGCGATCAGGGCATGAAGACGGTTCTGATGGCGGGCGACGCGCTTGCGGATAAAGAGTTCGCGGCAATCACCGGCACGCTCGGCGAAGGCTCGCTGATGACCTTCGGTCCCGATCCGCGCAAGCGTGCGACGGCAAAGGACATCGTCGCCAAGTTCAAGACCAAGGGTATCGATCCGGAAGGCTACACGCTCTACACCTATGCCGCTTTCCAGATCTGGTCGCAGGCCGCGACCAAGGCCGGCACCACCGATCCGAAGAAGGTGGCGGAAACGATCCGCGCCGGCACCTGGAACACCGTGCTCGGCCCGATCTCCTACGACAAGAAGGGCGACATCACCGCGCTCGACTACGTCATCTATGTCTGGAAGGGCGACGGCACTTATTCGGAAATGTAACGGCAAACATTCCGCGCAAACGAAAAGCCCGTCCGTGAGGACGGGCTTTTTTATCCGAAGCGCGACAGCGCCGGAAAATTCTCCAGCATCCAGTAGCTCGCCTGGCTGATCCAGCCGCCGAGAAACGCGATGCCGGTGAGAACGAGCAACCCGCCCATGATCCGCTCGACATAGCGAAGGCGGCTGCGCATCTTGGCGAGAACCCCAATGAACTGCCGCAGCGCAAACGCCGCAAGCAAAAACGGAATGCCAAGGCCCAGCGAGTAGACTGCGAGCAACGTCGCGCCCCGCGTGACGCTCGCTTCCGATGCCGCGACCGCAAGGATCGCTGCAAGCACAGGCCCGATGCATGGCGTCCAGCCGAACGCGAAGGCAAGCCCCATCACATAGGCGCTCCATAAACCGGCAGGCCTCTCGTCCAGCTGAATGCGTGCCGTTCGGGTCATGAAGGCCAATTCAAAGACGCCGAGGAAGTGCAGCCCCATCAGGATGACGGCAACGCCTGCCACCGTCGACAGCACCGCCGAATACTGGCGCAGCAAATCGCCGATCGCCGACGCGCTCGCACCAAGCGCAACGAATACCGTGCTGAAGCCGAGCACAAACAGAAACGCTGTCGCGAGCTCCTTGCGCTCGACGAGACGCCCCGGCTCGCGCGCGGTCAGATGGTCGAAGGTCGATCCGGTAAGAAAGCACAGATACGGCGGCACCAGCGGCAGCACGCAGGGTGAAAGAAAACTGATGATGCCTGCGAGCAATGCGGCAGGAATAGTGACGTCGGTCATGGGTTCCTTGTGCCGCCAGCCGCGAGAAAGCGCAACCTTTTGACGCTCTGCTCGCTCCGATGTGATCGCAAGTGAACAGCAAAGTGAACGGCAAAATCGCCCGGCTTGCGGCCGATCCGGCAATCGGCTTCATTCCCGCAAGGAAAAGGTGACGGTCTTGGCTCAACTGCGCAATCTCATCACTGACGTGCCCGGTGTTCTCGTCGGCAATGCCACCGATCTCATAATCGGCAGCGGCGCGACGGCGATTGTTTTCGAGAAGCCTGCCGTCGCCGCCGCGGATATTCGTGGCGGCGGTCCCGGTGTCCGCGAAACCGCCCTCCTCGATCCCGCCGCGACGGTGCAGGAAGTCGATGCGATTGCGATCTCCGGCGGGTCTGCTTTCGGCTTGGAAGCGGCAGCCGGTGTGATGGCTCGCCTCGCGGAGCAAGGCCGCGGCTTCCAGGTGGGCGCAGCGCGCATCCCGATCGTGCCGGGCGCGATCCTGTTCGATCTCTTAAGCGGCGGCGACAAGAACTGGGGCCGCCATCCGCCCTATCGCGAACTTGGTTACGAGGCAGCGAAAAATGCCGCAGCCGAATTTGAACTCGGCAGCGTCGGTGCCGGCACCGGCGCCACCACCGAAAATCTAAAGGGCGGCCTCGGCTCCGCTTCGGCGATTGCGCCCACCGGGCACGTCGTTGGCGCCATTGTCGCCGTCAATGCCGTCGGCCGCGTCACTGTTGGCGATGGCCCGCATCTGTGGCCGGCGCCGTTCGAAAATGGCAACGAGTTCGGCGGGCTTGGTCTGCCGCCGAAATTCGCGCCTAACGATCTTGCTCCTCACGTCAAAGGCGGCGCGCCCAAGAGCACAACGCCCGCGCTGGTCGTGACCGACGCCGTTCTCACCAAGCCGCAGACCCAGCGGCTCGCGATGCTCGCGTCCGCGGGGCTTGCCCGTGCCATCTGGCCGATCTTCACGCCGCTCGATGGCGACATCATTTTTGCCGCCGCCACCGGCCGCCGGTCGCTAAGCGATCCGCATCATGAGTTGTCGCTGATCGGCGCAACCGCCGCCGCCTGCCTCGCGCGCGCCGTCGGGCGCGCCATTTATGAAGCCACGGCGCTGCCGTATCCGGGTGTTCTGCCAGCCTGGCGCGACCGGTTCGGCAAAAAGTAATTCACCACGATTTTCGGGCCGCGGTTGCGGGTGGGCCTCCCTGCTGGCATAGACAGATCATGCAGAACCGCCCTCTCCTGATCGCGCCCTCCATCCTGTCGGCGGACTTCGCCCGCCTCGGGGAGGAAGTGCGCGCCATCGAAACGGCGGGCGCCGACTGGATTCATGTCGATGTCATGGACGGTCATTTCGTGCCGAACATCACCATCGGCCCCGACGTCGTGAAGGCGCTCCGGCCGGTGACGAAAAAGCCGTTCGACGTCCACCTCATGATCGCGCCCTGCGATCCTTATCTTGAAGCCTTCGCCAAGGCGGGCGCCGACGTCATCACCGTGCATGTCGAAGCCGGTCCGCATATTCATCGCTCGCTGCAGGCAATCCGCGCGCTCGGCAAGAAAGCCGGCGTCACGATGAACCCCGGAACGCCGACAAGCTCGATCGAGCATGTCATTGATCTGGTCGATCTCATCCTCGTCATGTCGGTCAACCCCGGCTTCGGCGGCCAGAAATTCATTCCCGCCGCGCTCGACAAGATCAGGAACTGCCGCGCGCTCGCCGGCGGCCGCCCGATCGACATCGAAGTTGATGGCGGCGTCACGCCTGAGAACACAGCCGAAGTCGTCAAGGCCGGTGCCAACGTGCTCGTCGCCGGCTCCGCCGTTTTCAAGGGCGGCAAGCCTGACGCTTATCGCCAGAACATTTCCGCAATCCGCAACGCGGCCGCCGCCGCGCGCGGCGAGGCAGCCTGATGATCCCACGTTATTCGCGTCCCGAAATGGCGGCGATCTGGTCGCCCGAAACCCGCTTCCGCATCTGGTTCGAGATCGAAGCCTACGCCACTGAGGCGATGGCCGAACTCGGCATGGTGCCGAAGGAAGC
The DNA here is from genome assembly GCA_035555855.1 of Xanthobacteraceae bacterium. Lineage (GTDB taxonomy): Bacteria > Pseudomonadota > Alphaproteobacteria > Rhizobiales > Xanthobacteraceae > Palsa-892. Next base: position 16,402 of record DATMGD010000065.1, on the reverse strand, counting down.
GGCAAAGATCGTCTGGGAAAAGGGCAAGAACGCCAAGTTCGACATCGACCGCATCGACGCCATCGAGCGCGAGGTGAAGCACGACGTCATTGCCTTCCTCACCCATCTTGGCGAAATCGTTGGGCCCGAAGCGCGCTTCGTCCATCTCGGCCTCACCTCGTCGGACGTGCTCGATACTTGTCTCGCGGTACAGCTCTCGCGCGCCGCCGATATTCTGATTGCCGATGTCGAGAAGTTGCTCGCCGCCATCAAGCGCCGCGCCTTCGAGTTCAAGCACACGCCGACTATCGGCCGCTCGCATGGCGTCCACGCCGAGCCGACGACTTTCGGCCTCAAGCTCGCCTTTGCCTATGCCGAGTTCGCGCGCTCGCTCGAGCGCCTGAAACAGGCCCGCAAGGAAGTCGCGACTTGCGCGATCTCGGGCGCCGTCGGCACCTATGCCAACAACGATCCGCGCATCGAAGCCTATGTCGCGAAGAAGCTGAACCTCGCCATCGAGCCGATCTCGACACAGATCATCCCGCGCGATCGCCACGCGATGTTCTTCGCGACACTCGGCGTCGTCGCCTCCTCGATCGAGCGCCTTGCGACCGAAGTGCGCCACTTGCAGCGCACCGAAGTCCGCGAAGCCGAGGAGTTCTTCTCCGAGGGCCAGAAAGGCTCCTCGGCCATGCCGCACAAGCGCAACCCGGTGCTCTCCGAGAACATCGCGGGCCTTGCCCGCATGGTGCGCGCCTACGCGCTGCCGGCGATGGAAAACGTCGCGCTCTGGCACGAGCGCGACATCTCGCACTCGTCCGTCGAGCGCATGATCGGCCCCGATGCAACCGTGACCCTCGACTTTGCGCTCAATCGCCTCACCGGCATCGTCGACAAGCTGCTCGTTTACCCGGAAACGATGAAACGCAATCTGGAGGCGCTCGGCGGCCTGCCGCACTCGGAGCGTGTGCTCCTCGCGCTCGTCAACAAGGGTCTCACCCGCGAGGCAGGCTACAAGCTCGTGCAGCGCAACGCCATGAAAGCCTGGCACGGCGAAGGCGATTTCGCCGCGTTACTCAAGGCCGATGCCGATGTGACGGCAAAGCTATCGAACGCCGAGATCGATTCGATCTTCGACCTCGGCCATCACCTTCGTTACGTCGACACGATCTTCGATCGCGTCTTCGGCAAGTCGTAAAGCCGCTTAGCCGGCGGCTTTGACTTCCGCGACCGCCTTCGCCAGGAGCTCGTTCATCGTCTGCCGCAGCATCTGGTCGGTGATGTCGGTCTTGCCCTTGGCATCGAGATCGGCGCGCACCTTGCGGAACACATCGTCTTCGCCTGCTTCCTCGAAATCGGCGAGCACCACCGCCTTGGCATAGGCTTCGGCATCCGCGCCCGTAAGCCCGAGCCTTTCCGCCGCCCAGACGCCCAGCAGCTTGTTCCGGCGCGCGTTCGCCTTGAACTGAAGTTCCTCATCCAGCGCAAACTTCTTCTCAAAACCCTCTTCGCGCTTATCAAAGGTCGTCATTTTTCGGCCTCACAAACTCGTGGATGGGGGAACCGCCCGAAGGCGCTCAAGCGCCTTGATATCGGTCCGCTGGCACCGGATCAACAGCGCCCTATATGAAGTTTTGGTAGGGAAAGCCCTTGGAAAATAGCCTGTTTGCATTGTAACCACCCCCCGGTTCGGCTAGGTTCCGACAGCGATGTGCAGCGCAAAACATGCCGCTACCGCCGCCCGTATCCAGGGGCCTCTCGTCTCAACCGCGAGCCTGAACCTGAGCGGTTTGTACGCTGGAGTTGTCCACAACGATGGATTTCATCAAAACACGGTATGGTGCCATGAGCCGTCGGCGCAAGATCTATGAAGGCAAGGCGAAGATCCTTTACGAAGGACCGGAGCCTGCAACCCTCGTCCAGCACTTCAAGGACGATGCCACCGCCTTCAACGCCAAGAAACACGACATTCTCGACGGCAAGGGCGTCCTCAACAACCGCATTTCGGAATACATCTTCCAGCGGCTGAACGAGATCGGCGTGCCGACGCATTTCGTCCGCCGCCTCAACATGCGCGAACAGTTGATCCGCGAAGTCGAGATCATTCCGCTTGAAGTCGTCGTCCGCAACGTCGCCGCGGGCTCGATGGCGCAGCGCCTCGGCCTCGAAGAAGGCACGCAGCTCCCGCGCTCGATCGTCGAGTTCTATTACAAGAACGACAAGCTGAACGATCCAATGGTGTGCGAAGAGCACATCACCGCCTTCGGCTGGGCGAACACCCAGGAGATCGACGACATCATGGCGCTCGCCATTCGTGTCAACGACTTCCTGAGCGGCCTTTTCCTCGGCATCGGCATCCGCCTCGTCGATTTCAAGATGGAATGCGGAAGACTGTGGGAAAACGACATGCTCCGCATCGTCGTCGCCGACGAGATTTCGCCGGACACCTGCCGGCTGTGGGACATCAAGACCAACGACAAGCTCGACAAGGATCGCTTCCGTCGCGATCTCGGCGGCTTGATCGAAGCCTACACGGAAGTCGCGAAGCGTCTCGGCATCATGGCTGAAGGCGAACCGCCGCAGGGCCGCGGGCCGGTTCTGGTGCAGTGAGCATCCGCTAGCGTAGTGAGTTTCAGCGGGGGCGTGTTGCCCCCGCCTCTATTTCGGAGCTTTGAGAAATGAAAGCGCGGGTGATCGTTACCTTGAAAACGGGCGTCCTCGACCCGCAGGGCAAGGCCATCGAGAGCGCCCTGAAATCGCTCGGCGTCGAAGGCGTCGAGAGCGTACGGCAAGGCAAGGTCTTCGAGATCGAAGTCGCCGGTGCCGACAAGGCGAAAGCCGAAGCCAAGCTCAAGGAAGCCGCCGACAAGCTGCTCTCCAACACCGTGATCGAGAATTATCGGGTCGAAATCCTATGAAGGCCGCCGTTCTCGTCTTCCCCGGCATCAATCGCGAGTACGACATGGCTCGCGCGCTGAAGCTGATTTCCGGCAAGGAAGCGGCGATGATCTGGCACACCGAGACGGAGCTGCCGGCCGGCACCGACCTCGTCGTCATTCCCGGCGGTTTTTCCTACGGCGACTATCTACGCTGCGGCGCAATTGCCGCGCGCGCGCCGATCATGCAGGCCGTCCGCAAACATGCCGACAACGGCGGCCTCGTGCTCGCCGTCTGCAACGGCTTCCAGATCGCCTGCGAAGCGGGTTTGCTGCCGGGCGTGCTGATGCGCAATGCGAAGATGAAGTTCATGTGCAAGGAAGTACACCTTCGCATCGAACGTTCCGACACGCCCTTCACCCGCGGCTATAACGCGGGCAGCGTCATTCGCGTGCCGGTCGCCCATGGTGAAGGCAACTACATTGCCGATGCCGAAACGATCGCGCGGTTAGAGGGCGAAAACCGCGTCGCCTTCCGCTACGCCTCCGCCGACGGGAAGGTCGATCCGCATTTCAATGGCTCGATGAATGCGATCGCCGGTATTTTCTCGGAGAAACTGAACATTCTCGGCCTGATGCCGCATCCGGAGAACCATGTGGATCCGGTTGTCGGTCCGACCGATGGCCGCCGCCTGTTCGAGAGCCTTGTCGAAACCCTTGCCGCCTGATGATCCCCAACGAACCCAAGATCACACCTGAACTCGTCGCCCAGCATGGCCTGAAGCCCGATGAATACGAGCGCTTCCGCAAGCTGATCGGCCGCGACCCGACCTTCACCGAGCTCGGCATCGTCTCCGCGATGTGGAACGAGCACTGCTCCTATAAATCCTCGAAAGCCCACTTGCGGGGCCTCCCGACCAAGGCGCCGTGGGTCATTCAGGGACCGGGCGAAAACGCCGGTGTCATCGACATTGGTGACGGGCTTGCCTGCGTCTTCAAGATGGAGAGCCACAACCACCCCTCCTTCATCGAGCCCTATCAGGGAGCGGGAACTGGTGTCGGCGGAATTTTGCGTGACGTCTTCACGATGGGCGCCCGCCCGATCGCTTGTCTGAACTCGCTGCGCTTCGGCGACCCGAAGCATCCCAAGACGCGCTCGCTCGTCTCCGGCGTCGTCGCTGGCATCGGCGGCTACGGCAACTCGTTCGGCGTCCCGACGGTCGGCGGCTCGGTCGGCTTTCATTCGCGCTACGACGGCAACAATCTTGTCAACGCGATGGCTGTCGGCCTCGCCGAGACGGATAAGATTTTCTATGCGAAGGCGACCGGCGTTGGCCGTCCTGTCGTTTATCTCGGCTCGAAGACGGGCCGCGATGGCATCCACGGCGCCACCATGGCATCCGCCGAATTCGACGATGCTTCCGACGAGAAGCGCCCGACCGTGCAGGTCGGCGACCCGTTCGCCGAGAAGCTGCTACTCGAAGCCTCGCTCGAGATCATGCAGAAGGGCTGCGTCATCGCCATTCAGGACATGGGCGCAGCTGGCCTCACTTGTTCCGCAGTCGAGATGGGCGCCAAGGGTGATCTCGGCATTACCCTCGATCTCGAAACGGTACCGACGCGTGAAGCGGCAATGACCGCTTACGAGATGATGCTCTCCGAAAGTCAGGAGCGCATGTTGATGGTACTAAAGCCCGAGAAGGAAAAAGAAGCCGAAGCCATTTTCAAAAAATGGGGCCTCGATTTTGCGATCGTCGGCAAGACCACTGACACTTGCCGCTTCATCGTGCGCTACCACGGCGACACCATGGCCGACCTCCCGATCAAGGAGCTTGGCGACGAGGCGCCCGAATACAATCGGCCGTTCACCGAACCGAAGAAGCTGCCGGTTCTCGATCCGGCTGCCGTGCCCTGCCCGGTCTCGATTGGCGAAGCACTGAAGAAGCTGATCGGCTCGCCGGACCTCTGCTCGAAGCGCTGGGTCTGGGAGCAGTACGATCACCTGATCCTCAATAACACCGTGCAGCGCCCCGGCGGCGATGCGGCTGTCGTCCGCATCAACGACGGGCCGAAGGCGCTCGCCATGACCACCGACGTCACGCCGCGCTATTGCGAAGCCGATCCGTTCGAAGGCGGCAAGCAGGCGGTCGCCGAAGCCTGGCGCAATCTTACCGCGGTAGGTGCGCGCCCGCTCGCCGTCACCGACAACCTCAACTTCGGCAATCCTGAGCGGCCCGAGATCATGGGCCAGTTCGTCTATTGCGTGCGCGGCATCGCCGAAGCCTGCAAGGCGCTCGACTTCCCGGTCGTCTCCGGCAACGTCTCGCTCTACAACGAAACCAACGGCCGCGGCATCCTGCCGACACCCACCATCGGCGGCGTCGGCGTTCTCGACGATCTTTCAAAATCCGCAGCGCTCGCATTCAAGAATGAAGGCGATGAAATTCTTCTCGTTGGTGAAACCAAGGGTTGGCTCGGCCAGTCTGCGTTCCTCGCCACTGTTCTCGGCCGCGAAGAAGGCGCGCCGCCGCCCGTCGATCTTGCGATTGAAAAGCGCAACGGCGATTTCGTCCGCAGCCTGATCGCGGGCGGCACCGTCACCGCCGTCCACGACCTCTCCGATGGCGGCCTGCTGGTGGCGCTTGCCGAAATGGCGATGGCATCCAATATCGGCGCAAAGCTCGACGCATCATCCAGCCTGCCTGCGCACGCCTTCTGGTTCGGCGAGGATCAGGCCCGATACGTCATCACCGTAAAGCCTGCGGAGCTCGCCAAGGTTGAAGCTGCTGCCGCCAAGGCCGGCGTGCCGCTGCAACGTCTCGGAACAACCGGCGGCCGGCAATTGACGCTACCGGGTGCCGACCCAATATTGGTCGCGGATTTGCATAGCCTTCACGAGTCTTGGCTCCCGACCTATATGGCAGGGTGAGCTTAATTGAGTGAGCCCGACAACAAGTGAGTCTGCCCAGGAGAAGCTAAATGGCGATGGATGCCCGGGAAATTGAGCGCCTTATCAAGGAGGCGATCCCCGACGCCCACGTGGAAATCCGCGATCTCGCTGGCGATGGCGACCATTATGCCGCCACGGTCGTAGCCGAAAGCTTTAGAGGCAAAAGCCGTGTGCAGCAGCACCAAATGGTCTATGCTGCGCTGAAAGGCTCGATGGGCGAGGCGCTGCACGCACTCGCGCTGCAAACCACGACCCCGTGATAAAGCTTAGGAACGATACAAATGAGCGCACAGCAATTCATCGAACAACAGATCAAGTCGAATGACGTCGTGCTTTTCATGAAGGGCACGCCGCAGTTTCCCCAGTGCGGTTTTTCCGGCCAGGTCGTGCAGATCCTCGATTACCTCGGCGTCCCCTATAAGGGCGTGAACGTTCTCGACTCCGACGAACTGCGTCAGGGCATCAAGGCCTTCTCCAACTGGCCGACGATCCCGCAGCTCTACGTCAAGGGCGAATTCGTCGGCGGCTGCGACATCATCCGCGAGATGTTTCAGGCGGGCGAATTACAGTCGGCTTTCAAGGACAACGGCATCACGTTGCGCGCACCCGCACAGGCATGATTTCTCAATCTCCAAAAACGAAAAAGGCCGCTCTTGGAGCGGCCTTTTTTATTTCTGCTCTTTCGAGAATTAGCGCGAGTAATACTCGACGACGAGGTTCGGCTCCATCTGCACCGGATACGGCACTTCCGTGAGCGTCGGCACACGCGTGAGCTTCGCGGTCTTCTTGCTCTCATCGACTTCGATGTAATCGGGCACTTCGCGCTCGGTGGACTGCGAAGCCTCGATGACGATCACGAGATCCTTCGCCTTGTCGCGGAGTTCGACGACATCGCCGACTTCGAGACGATAGCTCGGCACCGTGACGCGCTTGCCGTTCACCTTGATGTGGCCGTGCGAGATGACCTGACGGGAAGCGAACACCGTCGGCACGAACTTCGCGCGATAGACGAGCGCGTCGAGACGGCGCTCGAGAAGGCCGATCAACAGCGCGCCGGTATCGCCGCGCAGCCGTGAGGCTTCTTTATAAATGTTGCGGAACTGCCGCTCGGTGATGTTGGCGTAATAGCCGCGGAGCTTCTGCTTGGCGCGCAGCTGCACGCCGAAGTCGGAGAGCTTGCCTTTGCGGCGCTGGCCGTGCTGGCCCGGGCCATATTCGCGGCGGTTGACGGGGCTCTTCGGGCGGCCCCAGATATTTTCACCCATACGGCGGTCGAGCTTATGCTTCGCCGACAAACGCTTTGACATCGCAGATCCCTTCTTCTCTCAGGTTTGGATCGCGCCCTCCTCTGCCGTTGCCGGCCGACAGACAGGAAACCGTGCGCCGGTGCCTGTCGCGGGTGCTGGAAATACCGCGCGGGCCGAATGGCCCGCGAGATGGCGAGGAAATAGCCGGATACGGCTCGGATTGTCAAACCGGGACGAGAAATGCCCCGCTTTTCACGGCTTCGGCCCGGAATAAGGCCAGCGAGCGGATCAGGGCCTCGCTCGGCTCCCGGCCGCTGGTGAAATAGGCCGAAATAACGCCCGGCTTGGGCTCGCCGGGTTCGCTCGCTTCGCCCAGAAGGCTCGAAGCCCGCCGCGCGATCGCATCCGCCGGATCGATCCAGGTCACTGGCCAGGGCGCCAGCGCCTCGAGCTGATCCAGAATCAGCGGGTAATGCGTGCAAGCCAGCACCACCGTGTCGGTCCGGCTGCCGCCATCGACGAAACACGGCGAAAGCTCCGCCCGGATATCGTCGGCCGCCACCGCTTCGCCGCGCAAAACCGCTTCGGCGAGGGTCGCAAGATTTGGGCTGCCGACGAGCTTCACTTCGCAGCCCGCGCCGTACTGCCGGATCAGGGCTTGCGTATATTCGCGCTTCACCGTGCCGGCCGTTGCAAGCACGCTCACGCGTTTCGTTTCCGAGCGCTCGCAAGCCGGCTTGATCGCCGGCACCGTGCCGACGAACGGAATTGAAAACTTCGCACGAAGCGCAGGCAGCGCCAGCGTCGAAGCCGTATTGCAGGCGATAACTGCAAGATCAGGCTTCACGCTTTCGATCAATCGCCCCATCACGGTGACGACGCGCTCGACAAGCGCGTCATCCGCAAGGCGGCCGTAAGGAAAGGCGGCATCATCTGCTGCATAGCTGAGCACAAGATCAGGACGCTGCCGGGCAATTTCACGCAGCACCGTCAGGCCGCCGAGGCCTGAGTCGAAAACCAGTACCGAATGATTTTTTGCCGTCACGCTTTTTCGCTCTGCGTACATTCGGCATCCAGCCGATCGAGCAGCCCCTTCACATCGGCATCCACTTCCGATGCCGGTATCTCGATGATTTTATAACGATGCTCCGTTAGCCATTCGTTGCGCCCGAGACGAACGCGCGCCGCCTCCTCGCCCTCATCCGCAGGAATAAGAGAGATTACCGAACGCAGCGGAAACGACACGAAATCGGCGATATGCGGCCCGACGGGCACCTGTCGCTTGAAACCGCGGCCGGCGAAACGCCGATCATTGGTGAGGCTCGTCCACAATAGCCGCTCGGACTCGGTCGGGTTGCGCCGAAGAAGCCGCGCGAGCCCCCGCACCGGCCCCTGCTCTGAAGGCACACGCCCTGCCGCATGTTCGGCAAGCAACGTCCGCAAAACTTCGGCTTCCTGACCATCGAGCATTCCGCCGCGCGCCGGTCCGCGGCGGCCCTCGACCAGCGCCATCACCACGCCGTGCAGCGTGCGAACGTCCTGCTGCGACAAAATCATCCGGTTAAAAATATTGCGGAGATTAATCAGCATTGTGGAACGCTTTTCCGGCGGACGGAAAAACTCTACGCGCTCCAGTTCCGTCTCGAGCGTATTGAAGAAGGAGTAGAGCTGCTGCTTCGATGCCGCGGGCGAACGCTCCGGCGCCGTGAAGGGTATTTCACCCTGCGTTTGTAGCTTGAAGTATTCGTAGCCGACGATCGCCACCGCTTGGGCAAGATTGAGCGAAGCAAACGCCGGATTGACCGGCATCGTCACGACAATATCCGCGAGGCCCACTTCCTCGCTCTCGAGGCCGCTGCGCTCGCGCCCGAACAGGATACCTACATTCTCGCCGCTCGCGATCTTTTGCCCGACGCGAAGTGCGTTTTCCTCCGGTCCCACAACTTCTTTTGCCTGCGCATGCTGGCGTGCGGTCGAGGCCACCACGAAGCTGCAATCAGCGACCGCGGCTTCGACCGTATCGAAAAGCTGCGCCTCATCGAGAATGCGATCGGCGCCCGACGCCGAACGCTTGGCCGCGACATTCGGCCAGCCGTCGCGCGGCTTGACGATGCGCAGCTTCGAGAGCCCGAAATTGCCCATGACGCGAGCGACCGAGCCGATATTCTCGCCCATTTGCGGCTCGACCAGGATGATCCACGGGCCGCCGGTCAGCCATTCTTTCGTTTTGTCGGTGCCTGATCCGGGCATGAAACCTTCTTCCATTCCGTATTAGCAATTTAGCGTATGGCAACGAGCGCTCGCTTTCTCGCGCCGCCCGGCAATGCTATAGCCTCACCGCCGTTCCTTGGGGAGATAGCTAACTCCCCTCCCGCCCCACATCCATGCGCATTGAGGGAAGTCGTCCGATCATGGCAAAAATCAAGGTCAAAAATCCGGTAGTCGAGCTCGATGGTGACGAGATGACTCGCATCATCTGGAAGCTGATCAAGGATAAGCTGATTCATCCCTATCTCGACATTGATCTTCTCTACTACGACCTCGGTGTCGAATATCGCGACAAGACCGAAGATCAGGTCACCATCGACGCTGCCGAAATGATCAAGAAGGTCGGCGTCGGCGTGAAGTGCGCGACGATCACGCCGGACAAGGGCCGCGTCGAGGAATATCACCTCAAGAAGATGTGGCGCTCGCCCAACGGCACGATCCGCAACATCCTCGGCGGCACGATTTTCCGCGAGCCGATCATCTGCCGCAACGTGCCCCGTCTCGTGCCCGGCTGGACCAAGCCGATCGTCATCGGCCGCCACGCCTATGGCGACCAGTATCGCGCGACCGACTTCACCTATCCGGGCAAGGGCACGCTCTCCATTAAGTTCGTCGGCGAAGACGGCAAGACCATCGAGCATGAAGTGTTCAAGGCGCCTGGCGCCGGCGTCGCGATGGCGATGTACAACCTCGATGACTCGATCCGCGATTTCGCCCGCGCTTCGCTGAACTACGGCCTGGCGCGCGGCTACCCCGTGTATCTCTCGACCAAGGACACCATCCTGAAAATCTACGATGGCCGCTTCAAGGACATCTTCCAGGAAATCTACGACAAGGAATTCAAGGCCGAGTTCGAGAAGAAGAAGATTACTTACGAGCACCGGCTGATCGACGACATGGTCGCTTCCGCGCTCAAGTGGTCGGGCGGTTATGTTTGGGCCTGCAAGAACTACGACGGCGACGTGCAGTCCGACACCGTGGCGCAAGGCTTCGGCTCGCTGGGCCTGATGACCTCTGTGCTCACCACACCGGACGGCAAGGTCGTCGAATCTGAAGCCGCGCACGGTACCGTGACGCGCCACTACCGCGAGCACCAGAAGGGCAAGGAAACCTCCACGAACTCGATGGCTTCGATCTTTGCCTGGACCCGCGGCCTCGCTCATCGCGCCAAGCTCGACAACAACGCCGATCTCGCCAAGTTCGCGAACACGCTCGAGAAGGTCTGCGTCGAGACGGTCGAAGCCGGCTTCATGACGAAGGACCTCGCGCTCCTCGTCGGTGCCGACCAGAAGTGGCTCTCGACCACCGGCTTCCTCGACAAGATCGACGAGAACATGAAGAAGGCGATGGCGGCGTAACCGTCCTTACCTTCAACAGCTTCGCGGCGCCGCTCAAAAAAGCGGCGCCGTTTTGTTTTGAGATTTACTTGGCTAGCGCTGCTTCGATGGCTTGCAGCGCGGCGTCGGCTTTCGAGCCGTCAGGGCCGCCGGCCTGCGCCATATCTGGGCGGCCGCCGCCACCCTTGCCGCCGAGCGCTTCGGAGGCGGCGCGTACGAGTTCGCGCGCATCGTATTTTTTGGCAAGGTCCTCGGTGACACCGACGACGACACCAGCCTTGCCGTCGGCACTGACGCCAATGATCGCGACGACGCCCGAACCGACCTGCTTCTTGCCTTCGTCGGCAAGGCTCTTGAGGTCCTTCATCTCGATGCCGTGCACCGCGCGCGCGAGAAGCTTCACGTCGCCTACCGTGCGCACGGCGCTGTCACTGGATGATCCGCCACCGCCCATCGCGAGCTTCTTTTTCGCTTCGGAAAGCTCGCGCTCCAGCCGCTTGCGATCCTCGATCAGGCTTTCGAGACGCGCCGGCACATCCTGGATCGGCGCTTTAATCAGTGCCGCGACATCGCGCAGACCCCGCGCTTCGCTCTCTAAATGATGGCGCGCGGTATCGCCGGTGAATGCCTCGATGCGGCGAACGCCAGCGCCGACCGCGCTTTCCGCGACGATGGCGATGAGGCCGATGTCTCCGGTGCGCGCGACATGTGTGCCGCCGCAAAGCTCGACCGACCAGCCCATCGCGTTGCCGCTGCCCGCGCCCATCGACACGACGCGCACTTCGTCGCCGTATTTCTCGCCGAACAGCGCGCGGGCGCCGGACGAGATCGCGTCATCGACCGCCATGAGCTTGGTCACGACCGGCGCGTTCTCCAGCACGAGGCTGTTCGCGATATCTTCAACCTTGGTGATTTCCTTGAGATCGATCGGCTTCGGATGCGAAATGTCGAAACGCAGCCGTTCCGGCGCGACGAGCGAGCCTTTCTGCGCGACGTGATCACCGAGCACTTGTCGCAGCGCCTCGTGCAGGAGATGCGTCGCCGAATGGTTACGGCGAATGCTGCCGCGCCGCCGGTGATCGACTTCAAGCTGTAGCGCCTGCCCGGCTTTCAGCTCGCCCTGCTCGACGACGCCGAAATGCGCGAACACGTCGCCCGCCATTTTCTGCGTGTCTTCGACGCGAAAGCTGACGCCGTCGGCCTTGAGCACGCCGGTATCGCCGACCTGACCGCCGGACTCGCCGTAGAACGGTGTCTGGTTCAGCACCACCGCGCCCTTCTCGCCCTTCTTCAGGACATCGGCAGGTTTGCCGTCTTTCACCAGCGCGGAAATAACGCCTTCGGCGCTTTCGGTTTCGTAGCCGAGAAACTCCGTCGCGCCGTGCTTCTCTTTGATGCCGAACCACACGGCTTCGTCGCCGGTATCGCCCGTGCCAGCCCAGGCGGCGCGCGCTTTTACGCGCTGCTCTTCCATCGCGGTCTCGAACTTCGGAAGATCGACCGAAATTCCGCGTGGCCGCAGCGCATCTTGCGTCAAATCGAGCGGAAAACCGTAGGTGTCGTAGAGCTTGAACGCGGTTTCGCCCGAGAACTTCGCGCCAGACTTCAATCCTTTGCTTTCGTCTTCGAGCAGCGCGAGACCGCGCTCGAGCGTGCGGCGGAAGCGCGTCTCTTCGAGCTTCAGCGTTTCTGAGATCAATGCTTCGGCGCGCAGCAATTCGGGATAGGCCTGGCCCATCTCGCGCACCAGCGCCGGGACGAGCCGCCACATCAGCGGATCTTTCGCGCCGAGGAGCTGCGCATGACGCATCGCGCGCCGCATGATGCGGCGAAGCACATAGCCGCGGCCTTCGTTCGACGGCAGCACGCCGTCGGCAACGAGGAACGACGAAGCACGCAAGTGATCGGCGATGACACGGTGGCTCGCCTTGTGCGCGCCATCAGCCGCGACACCCGTAAGCTCGACGCTCGCGCGGATCAGCGCGCGGAAAAGATCGATGTCGTAATTGTCGTGAACGCCCTGCAGCACGGCGGCGATGCGCTCGAGACCCATGCCGGTGTCGATCGAAGGCTTCGGCAAGTCGGTGCGCTTGCCGCCTGCCGCCTGCTCGAACTGCATGAAGACGAGATTCCAGACTTCGATGAAGCGATCGCCCTCGGAGTCCGGGGAGCCGGGGGGGCCTCCGGCGACCTTATCGCCGTGATCGAAGAAGATTTCGGAGCATGGCCCGCACGGCCCCGTGTCGCCCATCGCCCAGAAATTGTCGGACGTCGAGATGCGGATGATCTTCGATTCCGGCAGGCCCGCGACTTTCTTCCAAAGATTGAAGGCGTCGTCGTCCTCGGAATAGACCGTGACCAGCAGCCGGTCTTTGGGCAGCCCGTAGGTTTTGGTGATCAGGCGCCAGGCAAGATCGATCGCGCGTTCCTTGAAGTAATCGCCGAACGAGAAATTGCCGAGCATCTCGAAAAATGTGTGATGGCGCGCGGTGTAGCCGACGTTTTCGAGATCGTTGTGCTTGCCGCCGGCGCGCACGCATTTCTGCGCGGTCGTCGCCCGGACATAGGGGCGTTTCTCGGCGCCGGTGAAGACGTTCTTGAACTGCACCATCCCGGCATTGGTGAACAGCAATGTCGGATCATTCCGCGGCACCAGAGGCGACGACGGGACGATCTCGTGGCCTTCTTGCTTGAAGAAGTCGAGGAAGGTGGAACGGATTTCGTTGACGCCGCTCATGCCGGGCGATGTCTACAGAGCGTCGGCGGCGGTGTCGAGACTTTCCGGGGCCCCAAAGGCAAAAAGCCCCGCCGCCGAAAGGCTTTATCGCCAAATAATAACCCGCCCGCCCGGACTGGCAGTATCCGGGACGGGCGGGCTAGGCCGAAGCTGGCCATCCGCGGCAAAAGCGGCAAAGCGACGGACGGCCCTCAAAGCATGAGAGCGGGTGCGGGGGCCCCGATCAGGCTTCGGCCGCGTCGGAATCGTCCTCGCCGTCATCCTCGGCCTCGACCGGACCGAGAATCTGCTCGGCGATCAGGCCGGCGTTCTGGCGGATGGCGAGTTCGATCTTGCCGGCGATCTCGGGGTTTTCCTTGAGGAAGGTCTTGGCGTTCTCGCGCCCCTGCCCGAGCCGCTGGCTGTCCCAGGAGAACCAGGCACCGGACTTCTCGACGACATTGGCCTTGATGCCAAGGTCGATGAGTTCGCCCATCTTCGAGACGCCCTCGCCGTACATGATGTCGAACTCGACCTGCTTGAACGGCGGCGCGAGCTTGTTCTTGACGACCTTGACGCGGGTCTGGTTGCCGATGACTTCGTCACGCTCCTTGATCGCGCCGATGCGGCGGATATCGAGGCGAACGGAAGCATAAAACTTGAGCGCATGACCGCCGGTGGTGGTTTCCGGCGAGCCGTACATGACGCCGATCTTCATGCGGATCTGGTTGATGAAGATCACCATCGTCTTCGATTTCGAAATCGAGGCGGTGAGCTTGCGCAAAGCCTGGCTCATCAGGCGGGCCTGCGAGCCGGGCTGCACGTCGCCCATTTCGCCATCAAGCTCGTTGCGCGGCACGAGGGCCGCGACCGAGTCGACGACCAGAATATCGACCGCGCCGGAGCGCACCAGCGTATCGGCGATTTCGAGCGCCTGCTCGCCGGCATCCGGCTGCGAGATGAGAAGGTCATCGACATTGACGCCGAGCTTGCGGGCATAAGACGGATCGAGCGCGTGTTCGGCGTCGATGAAGGCGCAGGTGCCGCCGCGCTTTTGCGCTTCGGCGATGGCGTGGAGCGCGAGCGTCGTCTTGCCCGACGATTCCGGCCCGTAAATCTCGACCACCCGGCCGCGCGGCAACCCGCCGATGCCGAGTGCGATATCGAGCCCGAGCGAGCCGGAGGGGATCGCCTCGACATCCATCGAGGCGCCCTTCTTGCCGAGACGCATGATCGAGCCCTTGCCGAAATTGCGCTCAATCTGCGAGAGGGCGGCGTCGAGCGCCTTGGTCTTGTCCATGGAATTACTTTCAACGACTCGTAGGGCTGCAGATGACATTGCCGGGCTCCCGCATGGAGTGAAAGGGTTGAGCTTCAAAAGGCTTTGAAGAAGTTGCCGTTTTCCGCCTTTTGGCCTCTGAGCGAATAAGAACAGAAGAAGGCCAATGTACCATGTTTGTTCTCATTGGCAAGTGTTCTCCTCCTGTTCCAACTTGTTCCGCTCCTATTTTTAGCCCCGTCTATTACCGAATTTTGCCCGCTCCCAGTGGCTTAGCGCGATGGGCGAGGAACAAGGTCGCGGTTCCCGCGTTAAAGGGAAAACCGGCCTTGATGGATAGACAACCATGATCGCCTCTACCGAATTCCGCCGCCACGCCGCCGAGTGCAAACGCATGGCGCGCACCACGATCGACCGCGATTCCAGGGCAACCTGGAAAAGCCTCGCCGATCGCTGGATCACGGCGGCGGAGCTTGCCGAACGCGCCGAGGCTTCGATGAAGCCCGGGCATAATGCGCACAGGGCGCCGCGCCGCAAAAGCCGCTTCGACGCTCGCAGCCTCGCGCACTGAACCCGGCACCGGCAGAATTTGAATCCGCGCCCGGCATGATCCCGAAAACTGCGAAGCGGTTTTCGGACAAGATCATGCGCTGATAAGCGCGCCCGCTGAAGCATCGCTTCAAGCAGGCGCGCGGCGCGGTGTAAGTTGCGAAAGGCGCGGTAAAATCCGATTCCGGCATTTTCCGAATCCTGCCCCGTCATCTCCGCCCGCTTGTTGAATCAGATTTTGCGCCCACGGCGCTAAGCGCCTGTTCCGACTCATTTTCCGGTGCTGTCATCACCTCGATGAACTCGGCATAGTCGCGCCGCGCCGCGACCTCCTCCTCGCGCGTGAGGGAAAGCCCGCGCAGGCAGCGCAGGCCGCCATAGGCGCAGCGCCGCGCGCGCCGGCAGGCGGCGTGCGAGCAGCCAAGCGGGGCGAGCGCGCGGCTCGCGAAAAACTGGATGAGCGGAACGCGCCGCTTGCACGCGCGAAACACGGCCTCGACCGCGGCCCGCCCCTGCCCGCTTCCGATCGCGTCCTCGATGCGCCGCTCGTTATCGCGCGCGAGCAGCACGGCGACGCCGCTGCAGCTTTCCATATGACCGCTGATCGACTCGCGCTCGAGCATGCGCTGCCGCCGCTGCGCCGCGCCCGACGGGTCGCGCTCACGCCTGCGGGACATCGAAGCGATCTTTCTCGTCGGAGTGGATCAGAACCTGCCGGCCCTCGGCATCGAAACCCGAAAGCGGGTAGCCATGCAGCGGCACGCGGCCGCGCCGGCGCCGCGAAAGGATTTCGTGCTCGCGCTCGCCTTCGGGTTTTGCAAGCTCCTGCAGGACATAAGGGTTCGCGGTGATGACCCGCGCTTTCTCGTTCGTTTCTTCCATTCGGGCACACTCCTTCGTTTCCGCGCGAGACATTCGCGCGGATTGGCTCTCTCCCATTTCGGATCCCGGCGCGGCCGGGGCGTTTCTCTTTTCCCTCGATGCTCAGCGCTTGGGGTTACCCCATTCGCGCAAAACATAAGGGGGCCGGAGCGCCGCGTGGCGTCTCAGGCATTCCGGGCCATCTCCGCCAGGGCGAAGACGGCGGGCGCCTCGCGGCGCTCCAGCATGACGGCACTCTCGCACCGCCTTCGGCGTTTTTTGGCGTGGGGACCGCACTTCCGGGTGCCGGTTAAGCAGCGGCCTCGGGGAAGGCTTCGCG
>DATMGD010000064.1:0-18428 GCA_035555855.1 Xanthobacteraceae bacterium | reverse complement strand
GCGATCCATCGAGCCGAGATGCACCGGCATGTGCGGCGCATTGGCGACGAGATTGCCTTCGCCGTCGAACACCGCGCAGGAAAAATCGAGCCGCTCCTTGATGTTCACGGAATAGGCGGTGTTCTGGAGCGTCACGCCCATTTGTTCAGCGATCGACATGAAAAGGTTATTGAAGATCTCGAGCATTACCGGATCGGCCTCGGTGCCGATGGCTTTCGCGCGCAAAAGCTCCTTTACGCGCACGAGCACGAGATGATTTTTTGGCGAGACTTCCGCCTGCCAGCCGTCCTCGATCACGACGGTCTGGTTGGGCTCGATAACGAGCGCAGGGCCCGCGATCTTGTGGCCGGGCAGCAGGCCCTCGCGCAGGTAGATGTTGGCGTTTCGCCATTCGCCGCGCGAAAAGAACTTCGTTTTGCGCGCCGGGGCGGGGAGCGGCGCGCCGGTGGCCGTGATGTTTTTTTCGGCGAACTTCGCGCCGCCGCCGACGGCTTCGACCGAGACGGCTTCGACGACAAGCTCTTTTGCGTCATCGATGAAGCCGAAGCGCGCGCGGTGCGCGCCTTCAAAGGCTTCTTTCATCGCCGCGAGTTTCGCCGTGCCGTGGCTTGATGCAGTGATGTCGTAAGCCGGAACCTCGAGCGGCGTGTCGGTGCCCGCATAACGAATATGCGCGCGCACATGCACGGTGATGTCGGCCTTCGCAACGCCTTGGCCCGCGACTTCATCGGCCGCCTCTAGCGCGAGCTTGTTGCCGAGCCTGGTGATTGCGGCCTCAGCCTTATCACTAAGGCTTTCCTCGACCGCCTGCTGGCGCGTCGCGCGAATGTCGGCGAGCCCCATGCCGTAGGCTGACAGGAGCCCAGAGAAAGGGTGGATCAGCACCGTCTTCATGCCGAGCGCGTCGGCGACCAAGCATGCATGCTGGCCGCCCGCGCCGCCGAAGCAGTTCAGCGCATAGCGCGTCACGTCATAGCCGCGCGCCACCGAAATTTTCTTGATGGCATTCGCCATGTTCTCGACGGCGATGGTGATGAAACCGTCGGCAGCTTCCTCCGGTTTTCTGTCGCCGATCTCCTGCGCGAGCGCGGCAAACGCATCCTGCACGGCTTTCGCGTCGATCGGCTGGTTCTGCTCGGGGCCGAAAATCTTCGGGAAGAAATCGGGGATCAGCTTTCCCGTCATGACGTTGGCGTCGGTGACGGTCAGCGGCCCGTTACGGCGATAGCATTTCGGGCCGGGATCGGCGCCCGCGGAATCCGGCCCGACGCGGAAGCGCGAGCCGTCATAATGCAGAATCGAGCCGCCGCCCGCGGCGACGGTGTGAATGAGCATCATCGGCGCGCGCATCCGCACGCCCGCGACTTCTGTCTCGAAGGCGCGCTCGTATTCGCCGTCGAAGTGCGAGACATCGGTGGACGTTCCGCCCATGTCGAAGCCGATCAGGCGCGAGAGGCCCGCCTCGCGGCCGGTCTCGGCCATACCGACAACGCCGCCCGCGGGGCCGGAAAGAATTGCATCCTTGCCCTGAAACAACTCGGCAGCGGTGAGCCCGCCCGACGACATCATGAACATCAGCCGCGCGCCGGAGCGCTCGGTGTCGAGTTCGTCGCCGACCTGCGCCACATAGCGCCGCAGAATGGGGGAGAGATAAGCATCGACGACCGTGGTGTCGCCGCGGCCGACTAATTTAATGAGCGGCGAAACTTCATGGCTGACCGAAACCTGCGCGAATCCTATTTCACGCGCGAGTGCGGCGACGGCTTTCTCGTGCGCCGGATAGCGATAGGCGTGCATGAACACGATGGCGACCGAGCGGATGCCGCTATCCTTGATCGCCTGGAGTTCGGTGCGGATTACGTTGAGATCCGGCGCCTGCTCGACGGCGCCATCGGCGCGCACGCGCTCGTCGATCTCGACGACGCGCTCGTAAAGCATTTCCGGCTTGATGATTTGCTTGGCAAAAATCTTCGGCCGCGCCTGATAGCCGATCTTGAGCGCGTCGCGAAAACCCCGGGTGATGAGAAGCGCCGTGCGCTCGCCTTTGCGCTCCAGAAGCGCATTGGTGGCGACGGTCGTGCCCATCTTCACCGCGCCGATTTTTCCGGCAGGGATGGCTTCGCCCTTCTTGAGGCCGAGCGCGGCGCGAATGCCGGCGACGGCGGCATCGCGATAGGCTTCGGGGTTTTCCGAGAGGAGCTTGCGGGCTTCGAGGGCGCCGTCCGGCGCGCGCGCCACGACGTCGGTGAAGGTGCCGCCGCGATCGATCCAGAAATCCCAACGCCCTTGCATGTCCGCCCTCGTTTCTTGTTTTGTTGCGGTCATCGAAGCATCTTTTCTGTAATCAGGTCTAATCCGAAATTGCGATGGATTTCGATAATCTGAATTTATCAGATGCCGCGCGTCGGCCGCTCGCGTTTGGCGACCTCGAGCGCGAGCGCCGCGACCTTGCGCACGGCGAAGCCGTCGGCGGTGACGGGCCAGCTCACGAAATAATCGAACGGCGGCATCTTCGCGCTGCATTTGATCTCGCGCAGCCGTCCCGGTGCGCTGATCGTCTTGATGATCGCGGGCGGCATGACGGCAATGCCGATGCCGTCGAGCGCCATGCGCACCACCGTCGCGAGCGATGCGCTGGCATGAATCTTCGCGTGCAGTCCCATCTGTTCGCACAAGCGGCGCAGCGCGATATAGGGCTGCGTGTTGCGCGAGAACGTAATGAGCGGGTGGGCGGCGATCTCCTCGACCGGCACGGTGTTCTTGCGAAAGCGGATCTTGCTGCCGGCGACGAAGCCAATCGGGTAAGAGCAGAGCGGCTTGCTCTCCAAATCGTAATCACCGACGGGCCCGAGCAACAGCGCAAGATCGAGATCCTTGCTGCGCAGCCGGTCGCGCAAGTTGGGTGAGATGTCGACCTCGATCTCAATTTCCAAATTCGGATGCTCGGCATTCACGCGCTCGATCAGTTTCGGCAGCCAGGTATGCACGATCGTTTCGGATGCGCCCAAACGCACGACGCCGCTCATCACCGAATTGTCGCCGACCGCCTCGATCAGCGACGCGCGCTGGCGCAGGAGATGCTCGGCGTGACGCAATAGGAGCTGGCCCTTTTCGGTGAGCGATACCGCGCGCCGGTCGCGCTCCAATAATTTCACGCCAAGATCGTCTTCAAGCTGTGCGATGCGCATCGAGATCGCGGGCTGCGTCGTGTTGAGCCGTTCGGCGGCGCCGCGAAAGCTGCGGAGCTTCGCGACCCATAAAAATGTTTCGAGCGAACGGAAGTCGAGCATCGATCCCTCCATCCATCACTTCGGCCTGATAAATTTATCTTATCCAAATCGATTGTGAAACGCGATTGGACAAGATGAGGCAGCGGTGGTGCGCTGACGCGGAGGAAAACGCGCGCATAAAAATGCGCGAACGGAAAACGCCATGATCAAGACCAGCCTCGCCGCGCGAGCGATACCGCAGACCGGTAACGACGTGCGCCGCATGAGCCGTGACGGCTCGCTCGATGCGCCGACCGCGGGGCTCGCGCCGGGCTATGTGCAGGGCAATCTCGCGATTTTGCCGCGCGACTGGGCCGAGGAATTCCTGCGCTTTTGCCAGCAAAACCCCAAGCCTTGCCCGCTATTGGGCGTCTCCGAGGCAGGCAATCCGAACATTCCCGCGCTCGGCGAGGACCTCGATATCCGCACCGATATTCCGCGCTATCGCGTCTGGCGGAACGGCGAGCTTGCCGATGAGCCGCGCGATGTTCGTTCCGTCTGGCGGGATGATCTCGTCAGCTTCGTCATCGGCTGCTCGTTCTCGTTTGAAGAAGCGTTGCTGCAAAACAATGTGCCGATCCGCCACATCGAGCACGGCACCAACGTACCCATGTACCGCACCAATATCGAAACCGCGCGCGCCGGGCGTTTTCACGGCCCGCTCGTCGTATCGATGCGGCCGCTGAAACCAGCCGATGCCATTCGCGCAGTGCAGGTGACGACACGATTGCCGTCAGTGCACGGTGCGCCGGTTCATATCGGGTTCCCCGAGCAAATTGGAATTAGAGCAATCGCAAAACCCGATTACGGCGATGCGGTACCCGTGCACGAAGGCGAACTGCCGGTTTTCTGGGCATGCGGAGTGACGCCGCAAGCGGCGATTGCTGCGGCGCGTCCGCCGTTCGCGATCACGCACGCACCCGGATTTATGTTGGTGACGGATTTGCAGAATTCGCAGCTCTCGCTTTTTTAGCGGGGGCTTGCGGATGTAGCCTTAGGGCGGGGAGTTGAGGGAAGACGGCGCGATAAAAATGAAATGGCGCCGAGGGACAACAGGGAGCGCAACATGACGATACAAACCGTAGCGACCGAAGATCATCATCCGACGCAATGGTACAGCGAGATGAAGCCGCGCGAGAAGAACACCTTCTGGGCGTGCTTCGGCGGCTGGGTGCTCGATGCAATGGACGTGCAGATCTATAGCTTCGTCATCGGCACCGTCATCGCCGTTTTCGCCATCAAGCCGGGCGAGGCCGGCTTCATCGCGACCGCGACACTCTTCACTTCCGCTTTCGGCGGCTGGATTGCAGGCTCCGTTGCCGATCGCATCGGCCGCGTGCGCACCTTGCAGATCACGATCATCTGGTTTGCGTTCTTCACGTTCCTCTGCGGCTTCGCGCAGAACTACACGCAGCTTCTGATCTTCCGTGCGCTGATGGGTCTTGGCTTCGGCGGCGAATGGGCGGCGGCAGCCGTCCTGATCGGCGAAGTCATCCGCCCGCAGCATCGCGGCAAGGCAGTCGGCTCGATGCAGAGCGGCTGGGCTCTCGGCTGGGGCATGGCGGCGATTCTCGCCACGCTGTTCTTCAGCCTGATGCCGCCCGAGATCGCTTGGCGCTGGCTGTTCTGGGTCGGCATTACGCCCGCGCTTCTCGTCTTCTTCATCCGCCGCAACGTCGATGAGCCGGAGGTGTTCGAGCGGACGCAGAACAATCTCGACAAGGCCGGCAAGAAGGCGAACTTCCTTGAAATCTTTTCGCCGGTAATGCTGAAGACGACGATCCTGACCTGCATGCTGACGACCGGTGCGCAGGGCGGCTACTACGCCATCACCACCTGGCTGCCGCAGTACCTGCGCACCGAGCGGCATCTCACGGTGATGGGCACCGGCGGCTATCTTGCCGTCATCATCATCGGCTCGTTCATCGGCTACCTTACAAGCGCATGGCTGAACGACCGGATCGGGCGGCGGGCGAACTTCATTCTGTTCGCGATCTGCTCGATCGTCACGGTGTTCATCTATACGCAGGTTCCGCTCGATAACTCGGTGATGCTGTTCCTCGGCTTCCCGCTCGGCTTCTTCGCGTCGGGTATCTTCTCGGGCATGGGGCCGATCCTGACCGAGCTGTTCCCGACGCGCATGCGCGGTTCGGGCCAGGGCTTCGCCTATAACTTCGGCCGCGGCGTCGCATCCTTTGCGCCGACGCTGGTCGGGCTCCTGAGCGCCAAGATGCCACTCGGTCAGTCGATCGGCATTTATGCGCTGATCGCCTATGGCATCTTGATTCTCGCGGCGCTCCTCTTGCCCGAGACCAAGGGCCGGGTGCTGACCGCCGACGCCGGTTAAACGGCCGAAAACAACTCGAATCGGGCCCTCAGCGCGTTTTCGAGCGAAGTGGGTACCGGTTCGCGTAAAGAAAACGCGACAAATCAATACCCAGAGCCCCGACTTTGATTCCATCAAAGCCGGGGCTCTGGCAGCCCGATTTGCGTTTGCCGTCATAAAATTCGCGTGGAGAAGCAGGGCGCTGGGGGAGTCGTCGGCCCCGGCAATAATGCTAGAGTGTCCCGCGAATGCGCATGGCGCAGGGGAGGCGGGAATGGCGACGAAGGTGAGCGCGGCGAAGAACGGTCCGGCATCGGAGAGCCCGGTCGCCTGGTACGGTGCGATGACTTCGCTCCAGACCAAGACCTTCTGGGCGGCTTTCGGCGGCTGGGCGCTCAACTCGCTCGATTTCTTCATCTTCATGTTCGCGCTGCCGGCGATCGTCGTCGCGCTCGACATGACCCGCCCGCAGGCCATGCATATCGGCACCGCGACGCTCATCGCCTCCGCCATCGGCGGCTGGGTGGCGGGCATCGCCGCCGACCGATACGGCCGCGTCAAAGTTTTGCAGATCACCATTTTATGGTTCGCCGTCTTCGGTCTCCTGTGCGCGATCGTGCAGGATTACTATCAGCTGATGGTCTGCCGCGTGCTGATGGGCTTCGGCCTTGGCGGCGAATGGGCGGTCGGCGCCATCCTGATCGGCGAGGTCATCCGCAGGCAGGATCGCGGCAAGGCCGTCGGCGCCATGCAGAGCGGCTGGGCGGTCGGCTGGGGCATTGCCGCGCTGATCGCGATTTTCGTTCTTGTGAAAGCGCGGCCCGATATTGCGTGGCGCACGCTGCTTTGCGTCGGCATCCTGCCGGCGATCCTCGTCTTCTTCATTCGCCGTCATATCGAAGAGCCGAAGGTCTGGTTAGAAACGCAGAAAAATCTTCGCAAGAAAAAGCGCGTCGCCGATTTCCGCGGCATCTTCTCGGCCGGCATGCTGAAGACGACCGCGATCACCACGATGCTCGCCGCCGGCGCGCAGGGCGGCTACTACACGAGCGCGTGGCTTCTCGAATTTCTCCGCGACTATCGCCGCATCGCCGATATGGGAACGGGCCGCTACATCGCCTCGATCATCGGCGGCGCTTTCGTCGGCTATCTCATCAGTGCGTACCTTAATGACAGGCTCGGCCGCCGGCAGACCTTCATGCTGTTCTCGATCGGCTCGGCGATCAGCGTTTATGTCATCGTCTGGCTCGCCGCCAACGATCACGGCATCATGTTCTGGGGCTTCATGCTGAGCATGTTCGCCTCCGGGACGTTCTCGGGCATCGGCTCGACGTTCACCGAGCATTTCCCGACGCATCTGCGCGGCGCGGGCCAGAGTTTCTCCTATAACGCGGGGCGGCTGCTCGCCGCAGGCGTTCCGTCGCTGCTCGCGATGCTCAGCACCAAGACCTCGTTCAATCGCTCGATCGACATCATCGCGATCACGGCCTATGCGCTCGTTTTCATCGCCGCATGGCTGCTCGAGGAAACCAACGGCAAGGAACTGAGTTCGAAGGTTTAGTCCGAAACACCAACCGTCACGCAAGTGTCAGACGCCAAAGACTTCGCGACCGCGACCGCGCCGTTATGCGCCGGTCCCAATCCGGAAATCGGCGGCCCGAGCCGCTACCGCGTCCCTGCGGGCGCGGTCGACACCCACGCCCATGTGCTCGGCCTGCCGCCGCGCTATCCGCTCGAAGCGGGGCGCAGTTACACAGCACCCGAGGCGACGCCTGTGGCCTATCTCAATATGCTCGACAAGACCGGCATGACCTATGGCGTGCTGGTGCAGCCGAGCGTGCACGGCACGGATAATCGCCTCGCCGAGGAAGCCATCGTTGCGAACAGGCAAAGGCTGCGCGGCGTCGCGGTCGTCTCGCCCGACATCGACGAGAACGAACTCGCACGCCTGAATGATGCAGGCTTTCGCGGCTGCCGCTTCAACATCATGTTCGGCGGCGGCATCGGCCTCGCGGCGATCGACACGCTCGCGAACAAGATCGCGCCGTTCGGCTGGCACATGCAGTTCCTGATGGACGTGCGCAAGATCGGCGAAGTCGCGAAGCAATTTTCATCGCTTCCCGTGCCGTGGGTCGTCGACCACATGGGCTATGTGCCGGCGAGCGAGGGCGTCGAGAATCCCGGCTTTCAAACGCTCCTGTCGCTGCTGAAAGACGGCAACGGCTGGGTCAAGCTCTCCGGTGCGTTTCGCGTTTCAACAGCGGGCGCGCCCTATCGCGATACGATCCCGTTCGCGCGTGCGCTTGTCGAAGCGCGGCCCGACCGCATGGTCTGGGGCAGCGACTGGCCGCATGTCGCGATCCCGCCGCCGATGCCGAGGATCGGCGATCTCCTCGATCTTTTTGCCGAATGGGTGCCGGACGAAACGACACGCAAACGTGTTTTCGTCGACAACCCGCATCGGCTTTATGGTTTCACCGCCTCCTAATTCAAGGAACTTCCCATGCAATATGTTCGCTTCGGCACGACCGGCATCAAGGTTTCGCGCATCTGTCTCGGCTGCATGACCTATGGCGTGAAATCGTCGCGCGCCTGGGCGCTCGAGGAGAAGGACGCCGAGCCCTATTACAAGGCGGCGGTCGAGGCCGGCATCAATTTCTTCGACACAGCCGATGTCTATTCCGACGGCGTCAGCGAGGAAATAACCGGCCGCGCGCTGAAGAAACTCGCGCGCCGCGAGGAATATGTCCTCGCCACCAAAGTGAACAACCCGATGGGCAAAGGGCCGAACCAGCGCGGCTCGTCGAGGAAGCACATCATGGAAGGCATCGACGCTTCGCTGAAGCGTCTCGGCACCGATTATGTCGATCTCTACATCATCCACCGGCTCGACCCGGACACCTCGATGGACGAGATCATCGAGGCGCTGCACGACGTCGTGAAGGCCGGAAAGGCCCTTTATATCGGCGCTTCTTCGATGCGCGCCTGGCAGTTCGCCAAGCTCGTCACCATGCAGAAGGAGCGGGGGCTCACGCGCTTCGCCTCGATGCAGAATTACTACAATCTCATTTATCGCGAGGAAGAGCGGGAGATGCTGCCGCTTTGCGCCTCCGAGGGCATTGCGGTGACGCCGTGGTCGCCGATCGCGCGCGGCTTTCTTGCCGGTTCCAAGCCTTCGCAGGGCGAATCCACGCTGCGCGCGCAAACCGATGCCTACATGAAAGAGTTGAACATCGGCGGCAACGACGTAGAATACGAAATCGCCGAACGCGTCCGCGTCGTTGCCGAAAAACTTGGCGTCGCGCGCGCCACTGTCGCCATCGCCTGGGTGCTGGCAAACCCCACGGTGACCTCGCCGATCATCGGCATGTCGAAGCCGCATCATCTTGGCGATGCCTTGAAGGCGATCGACCTCAAGCTCGACGACGAGACACGAAAATATCTCGAGGAACCGTATCGCCCGCGCGCCTACGCCGCGCGTGCATGAGCGGTTTGCTCGCTGCGCTGCCGTCCGATCCGGTTTTTTACCTCGTCGGCTACGCGACGGTATTCATCATCGCGATCAGCAAGGGCGCCTTTGGCGGCGGCCTTGCGATTCTCGGCGTGCCGCTCCTGTCGCTGGTGATGCCGCCGCTCGACGCCGCGATCGCGCTGGCGCCCCTGATCTGTTTCATGG
Source organism: Xanthobacteraceae bacterium (assembly GCA_035555855.1). GTDB lineage: Bacteria > Pseudomonadota > Alphaproteobacteria > Rhizobiales > Xanthobacteraceae > Palsa-892. The sequence continues at coordinate 9,157 of DATMGD010000064.1, read as the reverse complement.
ATCTCTTCGCCATCGGTTCGTTCGGCCGCGACACCTGGTCGAAACCCGATCTCACCTGGATTTTGCCAACGCTTATTGCCGGCATCGTTGCGGGCTATTTTTTCTTCACGCGCGTCAATCCGCACTACGTGGCGATCGCTATCGCTCTCGTCACGCTGTCGTTCGCGGCCTATTGGCTGTTGTTCACGCGCAACGCCGCTGGTTCCCGCGCGCCGGCTTCGCCAATGCTTGCGAGCCTTGCGGGTTTTGCCTGCGGCTTCACCACCTTCGTTGCGCATGCCGGTGGTCCGCCGATCAACATGTACCTTTTGCGGCGCGGCCTCGATAAATCGGTTTACGCGGGAACCAGTCTCGTCATCTTCATGACGGCGAACTGGGTGAAAGTTATCCCCTATGCGTTGCTTGCATATGCGAAGCCCGCGACGTGGCTCGCGGCGCTTGTTCTCGCACCTGCGATACCGTTCGGTGTCTGGCTCGGAATTTACCTCCATCGCCGTCTCGAGCAGAACCGATTGTATTTCTGGTGTTATCTTCTGTTGGCCGCCGCCGCGTCGAAACTTTTGTTCGACGGGTTGCGCTCTCTTTGATCGCAAAAATCCCGCGCTGCAAAATTTTTGCATCTGCCGTTTGCATGCACTGCGCAATGTTTATGCACTTTGAATCTTAGGCGAAAGGGCTACGCTTCTTCTGCTCACGAAATGATCATGGCCTTGGTTTTGCTTTGCCTGGTCAACCACTCATCCGAGCAGGGGGAAAAAATGGTTTCTACTTCTACGACAGCGGGCACGTCCGCTTCGACGACCCGATGGGTCCAACTTCTTCTGGGCTTGGTCGCCATGATGGCGATCTCCAGTCCGCAATATGTCTGGACGCTCTTCACCAAACCCCTGCAAGGCGCCACGGGCGCCAGCCTTCCGGCCATTCAAGTTACGATCACCATTCTCATCGTGCTGCAAACCTGGCTTTCGCCGATCCAGGGCTATCTGATCGACCGCTTCGGTCCCAAGCTCCTGGTGGCGCTCGGCGGCGCTCTCTCGGGCCTTGGCTGGATTCTTGCCGCCCACGCGACCACGCTGTGGGGTATCTATTTCACCTACGGCCTGCTGTGCGGCATCGGCACCGGCATCGTCTATATCGGCATCATCGGTTTGATGTGCCGCTGGTTCCCCGAAAAGCGCGGGCTTGCGACCGGCCTTGTCGCCGCGGGCTACGGCTTCGGCGCCATCATCACGACGTTCCCGATCAACGACATGATCAAGAGCGCCGGCCACCAGCACACGCTCACGGTGTTCGGTATCGCCTTCGCCGTGATCGGCGTGCTGGCGGCGCTTGGCATGCGTCTGCCGACGAAGAGCGACAACCTGCCGGCGCCGCTCGTGCAGGTCAGCAAGCGCGACTACGAGCCGAAGGAGATGCTGAAGACGCCGGTGTTCTGGCTCATGTTCGTCATGATGACGATGATGTCGACCGGCGGCCTGATGGTCGTCTCGAACTTCGCGCCGTTCGCGCGCGACTTCGGCGTTGCCGATCTCACGGTCTGGGGTTTGCAGGCACTGCCGCTCGCGCTCACCGTCGACCGCATCACCAACGGATTGACGCGGCCGTTCTTCGGCTGGGTATCCGACAATATCGGCCGTGAGAACACCATGGGTCTCGCCTTCTTGCTGGAAGGGGCGGCGATCGCCCTGTTCCTGCACTTCCGGCACGACCCGATGATGTTCGTCGTTCTGTCGGCGGTGGTGTTCTTCGGTTGGGGCGAGATCTTCTCGCTGTTTCCGTCGACGCTCACCGACACCTTTGGCACCAAGAACGCGACCGCCAACTACGGCTTCCTCTACATGGCCCAGGGTGTCGGTTCGGTGCTCGGCGGGCCGCTCGCGGCGCTCCTGCACGACATGGCGGGAAGCTGGATTCCGGTGTTCAGCATCGCCATCGGCATGGACATTATCACCGGCCTCCTGGCGCTGTTTGTCCTCAAGCGAATGCGGGCAAACTTCATGAAGTAGCCAGATTACGAATAATTCATCGGGCAGGGCGCGGCGCGAGCCGCGCCTTTCTCGCAAAAGGCGCGGCGCAAACCGCGCCTTTCGTATTTTTGACGCGATCGGCGCGGCAACGTCGCTTGTCTTATTCCTGCCTTGCCACATGCGGGATCGGTTACATTCCGCCGAATCTTCCCGCCCGATTTTGGAGCTTCCCGTGCGCTCGATATTCGCTTTCCTTGCCGAAGTCCGCCGCCTGGCCATGCCCTATTTCTGGGGCGAGGACCGCTGGGCCGGCCGCGCGCTCTTGGCCGCAGTGGTCCTTCTCGAACTCGGCACCGTCTTTTTGAATGTCCAGTTCAACGAGTGGAACGCGCGCTTCTATAACGCCGTGCAGAACAAGGACATCACGACGTTCTGGCATGAGTTGTTCTACTTTTGCGGGCTCGCGGCGCTGTTCATCATCGCCGCCGTCTATCAGCTTTATTTGCGGCAGTGGTTGCAGATCCGCTGGCGCTCGTGGCTGACCAGAAAATACGTTTCGCGCTGGCTTGGCGACGGCACGCATTACCGCATGCGCACCGTCGGTGATCCGGCCGACAACCCTGACCAGCGCATCGCCGAGGATCTCGAACTCTTCACCTCGCGCACCATCGCGCTCTCGATCGGGCTCCTGAACGCGGTAGTGACGACCGCATCCTTCGTCGTCATTCTGTGGATGCTGTCGAACCAGGCACCGCTCACTGTCTTTGGCGTTCCTCTCGCGATCCCCGGCTATCTCGTCTGGGCGTCGTTGATCTATGCCGGCCTCGGCACGCTGATCACGCACCTGATCGGCAATGTGCTCGCGCGCCTGAACTTCGAGATGCAAAAATACGAAGCCGACTTCCGCTATCACCTCGTGCGTGTTCGCGAGAACGGCGAGCAGATCGCGCTCCTCAAGGGCGAACCGATCGAGGGCGAAAAGATCAACGAGCGCTTCCTGCGCTATTTCAACGTGTTCATCGCCAAGATCAAAGCCGAGAAGCGGCTGACCTGGTTCACCGCCGGCTACAATCAGGCCTCGGTGGTGTTTCCCTATATCGTGGTGAGCCCGGCTTATTTCGCCGGCAAGATTCAACTCGGCATCCTGTTTCAGACAGCCTCCGCCTTCAACAGCGTGCAGTCGGCGTTCAGCTTCTTCGTCACCGCCTATACGACACTCGCCGAATATCGCGCGGTGGTGCGCCGCCTGATCGGCTTCGAGAACGCTATCGGCGGCGCGGCATTGACCGAGGCCCAATCGGAGATCAAACACGACGATGCCGCAGCGGGCGCCGCGATCCGCGTTGACGGCATGGCGCTTGTGCTGCCGACCGGACGGCCGGTGCTGGCGGCCGACGGCATCGCCATCCCGCCCGGCGACTCGGTGCTCGTCACCGGCGCGACCGGCTCCGGCAAATCGACGTTGTTCCGGGCGATTGCCGGCATCTGGCCTTTCGGCAAGGGCCGGATCGGCGTGCAGGCCGGCGCAAAACTCTTGGTGCTGCCGCAGAAGCCCTATCTGCCGTTCGGCACGCTCGCCGATGTGCTCGCTTATCCCGAAAAGCCCGATGTTTATGACACCGCCGCACTCGGCGCCGCACTTAACGCGGTCGGTCTATCGCGGCTCGGCGGACGGCTCAGCGAGGAAGCGAGCTGGCCGCATGTGCTCTCCTTGGGTGAGCAGCAGCGCATCTCATTGGCGCGCGCGCTTCTGATGAAGCCCGACATTTTGCTGCTCGATGAATCGACCTCGGCAATCGACGAAGTGGGCGAGGCGACGCTTTATCAACTCATCAAGCAGCAACTGCCGAAGACGACGGTGCTCTCGATCGGCCATCGCTCGACGCTCGCGGCGTTTCATAAGGACAAGCTGGAAGCGAAGCCGGACGGAGACGGCATGTTTCGGCTTGCTTCCGCCTAGCTTACCACCACTCCTTCGGCCAGCGGCGCTCGCCGACCGGCGCGTTGTGCCAGATATAAGCGAAGCCGACGAGCAGCAGCACGCCGAACAGCACCGGATCGAAAAAATACGTCCACGTCATCGAGTCGTTGACGATGATCAGCGGGTCGATGCCGGCGGGCGGATGCATGGTGCGGGTCGCGAACATCGCGAAGATGGCGAGCCCCACGGCGATCGAGGCCGCGAGCGGCGAGGGCCCCGCGATCAGGCCGACCGCAAGCCCTGTCAGCGTCGAGACGAGATGGCCGCCGATCACCGCGCGCGGTTGCGCGGGCGTCGCATTCGGCGATCCGAGCACCAGCACGATCGAGGTCGCGAACGGTACGAAAGCGACCTGCATGTGGTGCTCGCCGGCATAAAAATGCATCGCGAAGATCGCAAGGCCGCCGCCGATCGCCCGCCAGACGAAGATTTTCCAGTTCATGCAATCAGCTAAGCAAGAGTCGCGCCGCTTTGGGCAAGAGCCTGCGGCATCATGTCCCCGATTAAAAACGCAAATTCCCGCTCGCGCTGATCGGTCAATGTGTCGCGCGAGCGCAGCACGTCATCGGGATGGCCGGGGTGGCACATCACGACGCCGCCCGCGGGCATGCCCTTGATGAAGCGCGCGAACGACGCGCCGAAATCGCCCGGCTTGTCGTAATCGTAAGCGCCGGAAAATGCCGGGTTGCAGGCAAGGCCGCGCCGTTTTGCCATGCGCTTGAACGGCAGGCTGAGCGCGCCGAGAAAGCGGCTCTTGGCGTTGAAGAACTCGTCGGTGAAATGCACCGGCGCGCATTGCCGGACCCAGGCGCGCGGCGCAAGCTCGGCGACCGCATCGAGAAACGGCTTGCGGATGCCCGGCATCAACTGGCTGTGCTGATGGCCGTCGACATAATCCGGCGCACGGCCGAAGACTTCGATAAATTTTTCAAGTTGCGCTTTTACTTCCGCCTTGACCTTGGCGGCGTCGATGCGGCGATAGCCGAGCGGCGGCCAGGTCTCGTGCGACATGGGGAGTTTTGTACCCCGCTTCATCGGGCTCGCGACGAGGGGAGTGAAACCGCCGGTCAGCGTCGCATGCAGCCCGATCTGAAAGGGAATCGGTCCTTTCACCGCCTGTAGCGCGCGCGCTTCATCTTCAAGCTCGGGAAAGATCGTCATCACCGAAGTCGCGTTGAGGCGGCCCGCCGCGAGTAATTCGCGGATTCCGGCGGAGACACCCGGCGACAACGCATAGTCGTCGGCGCACAACACGATGCGCCTCATTCGGCGGCCTCGCGCGGGTCTTTCTTTTCGCTCGCGTCGAACACTTCATGCTCGGCGACGAAATAGACCGGGCGCCCGCGCAGTTCCGACATGATCTTGGCGATGTATTCGCCGACGATGCCGATCATCAGAAGCTGTACACCGCCGATCACCATGACGCTGACCATGATCGACGGATAGCCCGGCACATCCTTGCCGTACCAAAGCGTTTCGAACACGATCCACAGACCGTAGAGAAACGCGCTTGCCGAAATGATGATACCGAACAGGCTGGCGAGCCGAAGCGGCGCGGTCGAGAACGCTGTCAGCCCCTCGATCGAAAGCCCGACGAGCGTGCGGTAGTTCCAGGTCGAGACGCCGTGCTCGCGCTTTGCCGGTTCATACGGCACGCGCTTTTGCCTGAAGCCGATCCAGCTCGAAAGCCCCTTGAAGAAACGGTTGCGCTCGGGGAGGCGCTTCAATGCCGCCGCGGCGCGCGGCGACAGGAGCCGGAAATCGCCGGCATCTTCCGGGATCGGATGGCGCGCGCCCCAGTTCAGCGTCTTGTAGAAGACCGCGACCGCGAGGCGCTTCAGCGCCGACTCGTCATCGCGATGCGCTTTCGCGGTGAAGACGACGTCGTAATTTTCGTCGAGCCAGTATTTGACCAGTTGATCGGCAAGTTCCGGCGGATGCTGGCCGTCGCCGTCCATGAACAACAGTGCGTCGAAGCGCGCGTGGTCGAGCCCGGCGAGCAGCGCCGCTTCCTTGCCGAAATTGCGCGAGAACGACACAACCTGAAAAGCGATCTTGGGCGAAAGCCCGCGTGCGATTTTCAGCGTCTCGTCGCGGCTGCCGTCGTCGACATAGACGACTTCGCTGGCAAGGCCGCGCTCGCTGGCAAGCCGTCCGGCGAACGCAATAAGCCGCTCGTGCAGGACGGGGAGGTTTCCCGCCTCGTTATAGAGCGGCACGATGATCGACAGGCCGCGCGCCGGACGGGGCGCGGCGGGGTCGCTGGCTATCGGGGACGGTCTGGGCATTGCGATCTCTCGGGCCGAGTATTAGCGCAGGCGCTGCGGCGCGTACATCCACCGCATTAACCTTCACGCCAACCGTGCTATCCACCTTCCGATTGCAGGAGATTCGGCGTGCGCGAGCTTGCCTTTCAGATGTTCCGCTTCGGTCTCGTCGGCCTCGTCAATGCCGGGGTGGACGCCGCGGTGTTCTTCACGGCGGTGGCGATTCTCGCTGTCGTCGCGCCGCAGCTCAGCCACGAGGCCTCGCTGATCGCGGCCAATACCGCGTCGTTCGTGATCGCGGTAACGTGCTCCTACATCCTGAATTCGCTGTTCACGTTCAAGAAGCGCCACACCGAGCTTGGCTTTCGCGCTTATTTTCTTTTCGCCGCGAGCCAGGTCGCAGGCTTTATTGCGCATACCGCGACGCTGGTGGTCGCCGCGAAATATGTGCCGCTGCCGCTCGCCAAGCTGTTCGGCATCGGCGTCGGCTTCGTCGTGAACTTCACGCTGGCGCGCGTGTTCGTGTTTCGGAACAGCTAGCCGATTTTGGCCATGAGCGCGTCGTAGAGCGGGTTCTCGCGCGCGAAGATGTATTCGGGCGCGGCGACCATCACCGTCTCGGCGCCCTTCTCGCGCAGGAAAATCGCAAGCTCGTGCACCGTGCCGGGCGGGCACAAAAGCGTCAGCATGCCCGACGAGGTCGGGCCGCCCAAAGGCGCGAGCGCGCCGAAGCGGCCTTTGGCCTCGGCGACCATTTCGGCATCGGCCTCGCGGAAACGCGAGCGCACTTCGCGCGTCGTGCGTGCGGTGCGCTCGGCGGCGATGCGGTCGAGGAGGGCGCGGGCGCTCGCGCGCTCGCCTTCGCCCCAGTGCGCCGAGAGCGAAGCGACGAGATTGGCCTGCGAGCGCAAAATCACGCCGTCATCGACGACTTTCAGCGCGTTGGCGGCAAGCGTTGAACCGGTCGTGGTGATATCGACGATCATTTCGGCCGCGCCCGTTGCCGGCGCGCCTTCGGTCGCGCCTGCGCTCTCCACAATGCGGTAATCGGCAATGCCGTGGTTCGCGAAAAAGCCGCGCGTCAGATTGACGTATTTCGTCGCGACGCGCATGCGCTTGCCGCGCCGCGCGTGGAACGCCGTCGCGACATCGTCGAGATCTTCCATGGTGCGTACGTCGATCCAGGCCTGCGGCACGGCGACGACGACATTGGCAAAGCCGAAGCCGAGGCCATCGACCATCAGAACGCGCGCATCTGCATCCGGCATCGTCTCGCGCACGAGATCTTCGCCGGTCACGCCAAAGTGGATCACGCCTTGCGCGAGGTTGCCGGCAATCTCGGAGGCCGAAAGATAAGCGACTTCCGCGCCTTCGATTTCGGGAATGGTGCCGCGATATTCGCGGCCGCCGCGCGGCTGCACCAGCGAAATGCCCGCACGCTTGAAGAAGGCGTGCGCGTTTTCCTGCAGGCGGCCCTTCGAGGGGATGCCGATGATGAGACGCCCGCTCATGCGCCACCTGCCTGCTCTAGTTCATTGATCCAGGCGGCGAAACCGACCGCAGGCACCGGCGTGCGGCTGCCGAGGAGCGTCATCAGCTTGTCGTAGCGCCCGCCCGCGACGAGCGGCCACTTCACGTGCGCGCCCGGATCGCACAGCTCGAACACCATGCCGGTGTAATAGTCGAGCGCGCGGCCATAAGCGGTGGCGAAGCGCACGCTTTTCAGGTTCACGCCGTCGGCGGCCATGAAGCCGATGCGTTGCTCTAGTCGCGCGAGCGCCGCCGAGAGGTCGAGGTTCGAATCTTTCGCAAGCTGCCGCAACTCGGCGAGCGCCGTGTCGGGGTCGCCCTCGATCGAAAGGTAGCGCGCGAGCGCCGCGCGCGCGTTTTCGCTGAGGCCCTCGGCGCCGAGTGAAGCCTGCTCGAGGAAACGTTCGGCGATTTCGCCCACGGTGCGGCCGCCGACATTGGTGATGCCGGCGATGGAGAGCAAATCCGCGACGAAGGCGCGTGCCGACGCCGGATCCGAGCCCTCGAGCGCGGCCAGCATGCCGGCGTGCGGCGAGGGCGCGCCGGTCGTCGTTTTCAGATTCGATAGATCAGCAGCGAGCGTGCCGGTGCGGTTGAAATCCTTCAAGAGGCGGCGGCGCCACGCCGGCGAAATGCTGAGCGCGCCGACAAACGCTTCGAACAATCCGACATCGCCCATGCGGATTGCGGGCCGCTCGACGCCGAAGTGCCGCGCCGATTCGAGCGCGAGCGCGAGGCATTCGGCATCCGCAGCTTCCAGGTCTTCGCGGCCGAGCGACTCGATACCGGCTTGCAGATATTCGCCGAGCCCGTCGCCGCCGCGGTCGCGGAAGACGCGGCCGAGATAGCAATAGCTCGCCGGCACCGGCGCGTTGTTCTCGATGTGCATGCGGCAGGCGGGAATGGTGAGATCGGGCCGCAGGCACAATTCGCGCCCGTCGGCGTCGGTCGTCAGGAACAAGCGGCGGCGCAATGCTTCGCCCGAAAGCTCCAGGAAGGCGTCGGCCGGCTGTAAAATCGGCGGCTGGACGCGCGTATAGGTCGCGCGCTCGTAAAGCTCTACGAGCGCCTCGGCGCGGCCATTGCGCGTGCGAATATCGTCGTCCTGCAGCGTCACTGATCGGTTCCGTTTTGGTGCGGGGCTTGTAGCAAAGGCGGGCGCGAAGCGCCACGGCGGCAAAAGGTTAATGCTTGCCGTGGCGGGCGAGCACTTCTTTCACAGCCTTTACGAGATCGCCTTCGGGCACCGAAAACTGCGCGGACCGCGCCTCGCGCCACTCTTTATTGGAGGCGATGGCGGCGGCCGCCTTCGCGCCCTCGATCAGGTCCTTGATCTGGACTTCGCCCTTGGCCTTCTCGTCGCCGCCCTGAATGACGGCGCAGGGCGAGTTGCGGCGGTCGGCGTATTTGAG
>DATMGD010000063.1:0-8637 GCA_035555855.1 Xanthobacteraceae bacterium | reverse complement strand
CCCTGGGGCAACGACGCCATTCCGCGCCGCTTCTGCCAGGCGCGCACGCTGATGAGCGACGGCACCGAGACGGTGACCAATTATTCGATCATCGAGGATCAGAGTTTCGCCGGCGCGATCTGGGGCGTCGAGTGGTGCGTGCAGGGTTACGACCGCAACATGGCCTACTCGCCCCGCTGCAAGATGGCGCTGCCGTAGTTTTCCACCCACCGGGAGCCATCGGATGCCGAAGCGCGTCTTCGTTTGGGCTGTCGCGGCGCTCGCCGCCCTCGCCTCGATCCTCGTTATTCCGAACGCCGAAGCACGCTCCCACTACTCGCGCGAGAGCGGCACGCCCGGCCAGTTCGACTTCTATGTGCTGTCGCTCTCCTGGTCGCCGTCGTTCTGTGAAAGCAACAGCGGCAGGAACGGCAACCGGAACAACGACGAGCAGTGCAATCGCGGCCGGCCCTACGCCTTTGTCGTCCACGGCCTGTGGCCGCAATACGACCGCGGCTTTCCGCAGAACTGCGGCAAGGCGCAATGGGTCGATCGCGAACTGATCCGCTCGATGACCGACATCATGCCCGCCTATGGCCTCGTGCTGCACGAATGGAAGACGCACGGCACCTGCTCGGGCCTTTCTCCCGATGCCTATTTCCGCCTCGTGCGGCGCGCCAACGAGCGCGTGAAAGTTCCGCCGCGCTTCGTGCGCGTCAACGACTATCTCATGGTCTCGCCGGATGAGGTCGAGCGCGCCTTCATCGAAAGCAACCCCGGCCTTGCCGACGACATGGTCTCGGTCACCTGCGACCGCCGCCACCTGCGCGAAGTGCGCGTCTGCATGAACAAGGATTTGTCGTTCCGCGCCTGCCCCGAAGCCGAGCGCCGCGCCTGCCGCAGCCAGAAGGTCGTGATGCCGCCGGTGCGTTAAAGCCGTGAACTACCGCCACGCCTTCCACGCCGGCAACTTTGCCGATGTCTTCAAGCACGCTGTCCTGACGCGGGTTCTTCTGCACCTGCACGGCAAGGAAGCAGCCTTCCGCGCTATCGACACGCATGCCGGCATCGGCCGCTACGATCTTGCCGGCGAGACGCCGAACCGCACCGGCGAATGGCGAAACGGCATCGCAAAACTTTTGGAGAACCCGCCTTCCGGCGAAGCAGCGTCCCTGCTCGCGCCTTACCTCGATCTCATCCGCGCGCAGAACGAGGGCGGCAAGCTGCGGCATTATCCCGGATCGCCCGCCATCATGCAGGCGTTTTGCCGCCCGCAGGACCGCATGCAGTTTTGCGAACTGCATCCTGAGGATTTCGCGACGCTGCGTCAGAACCTGCGCGATCCGCGCGCCAGCATCACCGAGATCGACGGCTGGACGGCGCTCAAGGCTTACCTGCCGCCCAAGGAACGGCGCGGGCTGGTGCTGGTCGATCCGGCGTTCGAGGAGCCCGGCGAATTCCACCGCCTTGCCGATGGCCTCGCCGAAGCACACCGCCGCTGGGCGACCGGCGTGTTCATCCTCTGGTATCCCATCAAGGATCGTGACGAAGTCGATCGTTTCGAACGGCGCATGGCAGGGTTGCAAATTGCCAAAGTACTGCGCGCCGAACTCTCTGTCGGCACGTTGCCGAAACCCGAAGCACTGCATGCCTCCGGTTTGATGCTGATCAATCCGCCGTGGCGGCTTGAAGATGAACTGAAAATCCTGCTGCCGGCATTACGGACAGCCCTCGCCGCCAATCGTGACGCGCATTACCGCCTCGACTGGATCGCGCGCTAGCTTCGCGGCTTGCAATGCACAAATGCAGTAAAAGCCTTTCCAGCCTTCCCGGGATGGCTTAGGAACACATCACCTGCCCTGCCACGCTACGGAAACAACCATGCTTATTCTGCGCACCTCGAACACTTCACCCTTCGTCCGCAAAGTTCGCATCGCCGCGAACATCCTTGGCCTAATGGACAAGATCCGCCTTGAGCCAAGTGACACGCTGGATCCGAAGGACAGTGTCCGAGGACAGAACCCGCTCGGCAAAATTCCGACACTCATTCTCGAAGACGGCACGGCGCTGTTCGACTCGCGCGTCATCCTCGAATATTTCGATCACCTCGCCGGCGGCGGCAAGATCATCCCCGCTGCGCCGAAAGAACGCTTCGAGGCGCTGCGCCTGCAATCGATCGCCGACGGCATCCTGGATGCCGGCGTGCTGCGCGTGTACGAGAACCGTTTCCGTCCTGTCGAGAAGCACGAACCCAAATGGATCGAGCATCAGACCGACAAGATCAGCCGCGCGCTGGCCGTGCTCGAGGCTTCGCCGCCCGCACTCACCATGCCGCCGGATGTCGGCCAGATCGCGCTCGCCAGCGCACTGGGTTATCTCGATTTCCGTTTCGACGGCGCCTGGCGCAAGGGCCATCCCAAGCTCGTCAAATGGCTCGGTGAATTCGCCGCCAAGGTGCCGTCCTTCGCCGAGACCAAGCCGCAATAACCGAAAACATATCGGCCAACAAAAAAGCCCCGGGAAATTCCCGGGGCTTTGTCTTTTGTACTCTAGACGAGGCTTACCAGCGGCCGCCGCCCGAGTTGAACAGGTAGTTGATGCCGACCTTGACGGTATCGTTCTTGTTGTCGATCCGCGAAGCCGGCACGGTGATGTCGTAGTTGTCGCTGCCGTAATCGGCATGGATGTACTCGAGCTTCGCGCTCCAGTTCGGCGCGAAGGCGTATTCGATACCCGCACCGAGCGCCCAGCCGAAGTTGGTGCTCTTGTCGGAGACGCCGCCGAACGACGCCTTGCTGTTGGCCCAGGCGAGACCGCCGGTGCCGTAGACCATGAAGCGGTCAACCGTGTAGCCGAGACGCAGACGCGCCGTACCGAACATGTCGGTCTTGAAGGCATCGGTGGTCGCAGTGTTGCGGCCGGAGATGTCGGCGCCGGAAAGATCGGCTTCAACACCCCACACCCAGTTCGGAGCGAACTGATAGTTCACGCCGAGCTGACCGCCGCCGAACCAGCCGTCGGTGTCGACAAAGGTCGTCTCACCCCAGCCGTAGCCGGCGTGCGCACCGACATAGAAACCGGTCCAGTTGAACAAGGGAGCCGCTGCGGGCGCCTTGTAGACCGGGCCGCGCGTCGCCATGTCAGCGGCGAGAGCCGGTGTCGCGACGAGTACTGCGAGCGCGACGCCCGAGAGAAGAAACTTTTTCATGGATGAGCTCCACTTCATTCGTTGTTACAAAATCGTATGCCGTTTTCTTAGTCGCAGCTGTTGAAGAAACGGTGATAAATCTGCAACAGCTGTAGAGATTCAGCGAAGCCTTACGCCACAAGGATTCTCACGGGTTCCGTCATCCCAAAGTCGTGCGGCGATCAGACCAAACGTGGCGCGAATGTGTCAGCGCCACGTTTAAAACATCGTTGCTATCCTTTAGTTCCGTCCGTCATGTTTAAAAATTTACGCACTTTCGCGACTCGGATTTTCACGACTCAGAACCGGTAGTTCACACCGCCGCGCAAGAGGCTCGTGCTGTAGCCGACATTCACCGGCCCGCCGACGGTGGTGTAGTTCTTGTCGCTGAGATCGACGTAGAGATATTCGAATTTCGCCGAGACGTTTTGCGTCAGCATCGCTTCGACGCCGGCGCCGATCGTCCAGCCCCAATGCGTCTGGTCGTTGGTCAATCCGCCGACGGTCAATTCGCCCTTGCCATAGGCCGCGCCGGCGGTGCCGTAGAACATCACGTTGCCGACCGAATAGCCGAGCCGCGCGCGCAAGGTGCCGATGTAGCCGGATTCGAACTTGCCGGCCGGACGGGAAGTGTCGGCGTTCGAGAACGCGATATCGGTCTCCGCGCCCAGCACCCAGTTGGGGTTGAATTGATAATTGTAGCCGCCGGTCAGGCCCAGTACGCCGCCCGACGGATCGCCGCCGATGGCCGAGCCCCAGGCATATCCGGCGTTGGCGCCCACGTAGAAACCGGTCCAGTTGAACAGCGCCGCCGCCGGCTGCGGCTGATAATAGGAGTTGCGCTGAAGCGGCAAATCGCCCGCGAACGCCGGCGTTGCCGCCGCCAGCGTCACCGCCGCTGTCACTGCCGCCGTCGCCATAGTGGCGCTCGCCGCCAAAAGCAGCTTCTTCATGTTGGCCTCCGCATCTTCCGGCCTTGCGGCCGGTCCACATGCGGAGAAGATTAAACTTTTAAGATAATTGCGTCTTGTTTTCGGGGGCCATAATGCGTTTGTCTTTCGAGTCTTGGCTAAGAAAACGTTTACGAACGGTGCTCGCGCGGTTTGAATTTGGCGAAAGCAAGATCAAATGTTGCTAAATGGTTTCGAAGCGCGACGCACGTTAACGGCTGAGTGATGGAACGGAAGAAACTCGACGTCGATCCGGAAACGGAAATCGCTGACGACGCGGACGACGCCGCCGCGCCGGCACCGCTCGACTTTGAGTCGAATGGCGCAATCGAAGAAGAACCGGCGGCCGAAAAAGTCGCGACGGGTGCCGCCGCCATCCAGCGATTCCACAAGCTCGCGCCGTCGACGCCCGGCGTCTATCGCATGCTGGATGCCAAGAACACCGTGCTTTATGTCGGCAAGGCCAAGAACATCTCGAAGCGCGTCGCGAGCTACACGCGCGGCCACGGCCACACCAACCGCATCAGCCGGATGATCGCGCAGACCGTCTCGATGGAATTCGTGTCGACCGCGACCGAAACCGAGGCGTTGCTGCTGGAAGCGAATCTCATCAAGCGCTTTGCGCCGCGCTTCAACGTCTTGCTGCGCGACGACAAGTCGTTTCCCTATATCCTCATCACCCGCGACCACGAAGCGCCGCAAATTCTCAAGCACCGCGGCGCGCGCAATCGCGAGGGCGACTACTACGGTCCCTTCGCCGCCGCCGGTGCCGTCAACCGCACGCTGAACGCGCTCGAGCGCGCGTTTTTGCTGCGCTCGTGCTCGAACGCATTTTACGAGAGCCGCACCCGGCCGTGTTTGCTGTTCCAGATCAAGCGTTGCAGCGCGCCGTGCACCGGCGAGATCGCGCTCGACGAATACAATCATCTCGTCAATGAGGCGCGCGACTTTCTCTCCGGCCGCAGCATGGCCGTAAAGGAAATGCTCGCCAGCGACATGGAGAAGGCGGCAGAAATTCTCGATTACGAGCGCGCCGCCGCCTTGCGCGACCGTCTCGAGGCGCTCTCGACCATTCAATCGCACCAGGGCGTACATCCGCGTTCCACCGCGAATGCCGACATCTTCGCCGTGCACCAGCAGGGCGGCGTCACCTGCATCGAGGTGTTCTTTATTCGCAACTATCAGAACTGGGGCGATCGCGCCTATTACCCGCGCGCCGACCGCACGCTGGAGGCCGCCGAGGTGCTGGAGGGCTTCCTGCCGCAATTCTACGAGAGCCGCCTCGCGCCGGCCTCGGTTCTGCTCTCGCACGAAATCGAGGACGAGGCGCTCCTTGCCGAAGCACTCTCGACGCGCGCCGATCACCGCGTCGAGGTCAGCGTGCCGAAGCGCGGCGAAAAGCGCGAACTCGTCGATCACGCCTTGATGAATGCGCGCTCGGCGCTCGGCCGCAGGCTCGCCGAGTCGTCATCGCAACTGCGCCTGCTCAAGGGCCTCACCGAAACCTTCGGACTGAAGGCGCCGCCGCGCCGCATCGAAGTCTACGACAACAGCCACATTCAGGGCAGCAACCCGGTCGGCGTCATGGTCGTCGCCGGGCCCGACGGCTTTGAAAAAGGCCAGTACCGCAAGTTCAACATCAAGGACGACATCGCGCCGGGCGACGACATGGCCATGATGCGCGAAGTGCTGCGCCGCCGCTTCAAGCGGTTGCAGAACGGCGGCCGCGAGAAAACCGGCGAGGAATCGCCGTGGCCCGATCTCGTCATTCTCGACGGCGGCCCGACGCAGCTCGCGGCGGCGCGCGAGACGCTGAAGGAACTCGGCATCGAGGAAAATGTGACGATGCTCGGCGTCGCCAAAGGCATCGACCGCGACGCCGGCCGCGAGACGTTCCACATTCAGGGCCGCGAGCCGTTCCGTCTGCCGCCGCGCGATCCGGTGCTTTATTTCGTCGAGCGGCTGCGCGACGAGGCGCATCGCTTCGCCGTCGGCTCGCATCGCGGCCGCCGCAAGCGGGACATCGCCACGCTTGGCCTCCAGGAAATTCCCGGCGTCGGCCCGACGCGCAAGCGGGCGCTTCTGCGCCATTTCGGAACCCTCGCGACCGTCGAGAACGCGAGTGTCACGGATTTGCAAAAAGTCCCGGGAATCAGCGCCGCCACCGCGCAGGCGATTTACGACTTTTTTCATGCAAACGGTTGAGCCCATTCCGGCCGGAATGTGCTAACATCGCGTTGCGCCGAAACATTCGCGCGGCGCGAAAATTGCGATGGGACAGGTGAGCAATTCGTCGAGGATCAGGCCGATCGGCGCGGAGTACGTCTTCGCAGTGCCGAATCTGCTGACCTATGGCCGCATCGCGGCGGTGCCGGTGATCGCCGCCTGCCTGTTCGTCTATGCGATTTTCGGCGGCGACTACTGGCTGCGCTGGCTCGCGCTCGGCATCTTCATCGCCGCCGCCATCACCGACCTCGTCGACGGCTGGTACGCCCGCCGCTTCGGCCAGCTTTCCACACTCGGCCGCATGCTCGACCCGATCGCCGACAAGCTGCTCGTCGGCATCTGCCTCCTGATGCTCGCCGCCGACGGCACCATCAAGGGCTGGTCGCTGTGGGCCGCCATCATCATCCTGTGCCGCGAAATTCTCGTCTCGGGCCTGCGCGAATATCTCGCGGAGCTGCGCGTCAGCGTGCCGGTCTCGCAGCTCGGCAAGTGGAAGACGTTCATGCAGCTCCTCGCCATCGGCTTCCTGCTCGCCGGCGAAGCGGGCGACCGTATCCTGCCGGAGACGACGCTGATCGGCCTTACGCTATTGTGGATCTCCGCGATCCTGACACTCTATACCGGCTTCGATTACTTCCGCGCCGGCGCGCGGCACTTGGTAAGATGATCTTGTGCGATGATGTGGTGAGACGATGAAGGTTCTGTATTTTGCGTGGTTGCGCGAGCGGATCGGCAAGGCCGAAGAAGAAGTCGATCCTCCCGCCTCCGTCGTCACCGCGAGCGACCTGATCGAATGGCTGCGCGGCCGCGGCGAGGAATATGCGCTCGCCTTCAACAACCCGAAGATCGTCCGCGTCGCCTTCGACCGCACCCATGTGCAGCCCGGCGCAAAAATCGCCGGCGCGCGCGAAGTCGCCTTCTTCCCGCCGATGACCGGCGGCTAGGTTCCGCAATGAGCGAAGTCCGCATCAGCGAACACCCCATCGACACCACGGCGGAAGCCGCCGCGCTTTCCGGCCTCACCAATGCGGGCGCGCTCGTCACGTTCTCGGGCATCTGCCGCCGTGACGAAGACGGCTCGCCGATCGCCGCACTTTTCCTCGAACATTATCCCGGCATGGCCGAAGCCGAGATCGAGCGCCATGTCGAGGAAGCCAAAACACGCTGGCCGCTCCTGGGCGTGCGCGTCGTTCATCGCACCGGCCGCATTGAGCCGGGCGAAACCATCGTCTTCGTCGCGACCGCTTCATCGCATCGCGAGGCGGCCTTCGCCGCCGCGGAATTCCTGATGGACTATCTCAAGACACGCGCGCCGTTCTGGAAGAAGGTCGAGCGCGCGGGTGGCTCCGCCGACCAGTGGGTCGAGGCGCACGACAAGGATAACGCCGCGGCTGCGCGCTGGCGGAAGCCGAAGGACGCGGCGGAATAACATGGCGCGGCCGTCACCCGCGCTCATCCTGACAATATTCATTATCGCTGCGGCGCTGATTTCGCCGGCGCCGCTTTCCGCCGCCAGCGACGGCTGGCAAGCCTATGCCAATCCCCGCTTCGGCACCCATGCGGATTATCCCGCCGCGATCTTCACCCGCCGCGAGCCGCCGCCCGAAAACGGCGACGGCCAGACTTTCACCGACAAGGACGGCACGGCGAAGCTGTCGATCTACGGCGCGTTCAACAGTCTTGAGAATACGCCGCGCACTTATGTGGACGAACTGATCCGTCCGCGCGACGCCATCCGTTACGAGCGCATCACGAAAAACTTCTTCGCTGTCTCCGGAAAACGCGGCGAAACGATCTGGTACCAGCGCTGCAATTTCGAGGGCGGCGCTTCCGGCACGGTTCATTGCTTCATGCTGGAATATCCGGCGAAAGAGAAGCAGCGGTGGGATCCGATCGTTTCACGGATCGCCAAATCGTTACGCGGCGGCAAAATACAGTAATGGCCTCACATCAGCCCGATAGAACTTGACATTTTCAATTATAGGATTATATTCATTTTGGTCCCGGTCCACGAGGGGCATGTCCTGCAGGCATGTTCGATGTGCGGATCGGGAGCGGTGGCCGCGACGGGCTTATGCAGGCTCGTTGCGGCGGTCGAAGCCTGCTGTGTCCGGCGCGCATTACGCCGCGCGCCACATGGGACTCCGGGGACTGGAGCGTTCGTATGGCCCACATACGGCGCACCCGGTGAGAGTTCCGATCAGCGGCGGATAAAAGGGCCTCTCCCAAAAGGAAGGCTTGGTCAGTCCGCCGGGGCTCGCAGGGATAAGGCCGTAACCCATCGCGCGCGGGACG
>DATMGD010000062.1:0-6588 GCA_035555855.1 Xanthobacteraceae bacterium | reverse complement strand
GGGCTGGGACGGCACGCTGCTTTCCGACCGGCTGTTCCTGAACGACTACAACATCGCCACCTATAACCGGCTGACGCAGAAGATCTCGCAGCTCTATCTCGTCGGTCAGGGTGATCGCAGCTATTTCGATCTGCGCGTGCTCGGCTTCACGGGCCTCGCGCTTCTCGACAACAACAAGCAGCAGCCGATCGTTCACCCGGTGCTCGATTACTCGTACTTCGTCGGCCAGCCGGTGTTCGGCGGCGAGTTGAGCTTCAAGGTCAACCTCGCCAGCATCTCGCGGCAGGAAGCGCAATTCGATGCGATCAGTCCATCCGCGATATTAAAACCGCCCGCGGACCCGAATTGGCCACAGACTAATCAATGCGATCCTGCGTTTGCGGCCAAAGGCCTCTGCATTATGCGTGGCGTGCCGGGCAACTATGAGCGCGCCAGCATCCAGATCGACTGGAAGCGCAAGCTCGTCAACGGCATCGGCATGGTGTTCACGCCGTTCATGCAGCTGCGCGCCGACGTCGCCTATGTGAGCATCAAGAACGACACCGGCGTGTCGAACTTCATGCAACCCGGCAGCGACACCGTCGCGCGCGCGATGCCGGCGATCGGCATGGAGTGGCGCTGGCCGTTCCTCGCCGTGCACGAATGGGGCACGCAGATCATCGAGCCGATCGCGCAGGTCATCCTGCGGCCGAACGAAACCGCCATCGGCAAGTTGCCGAACGAAGACTCGCAGAGCGTCGTGTTCAGCGACGCCAACCTGTTCGCGATCGACAAGTTCGGCGGCTACGACCGCACCGAAGGCGGCGGCCGCGTCAATGCCGGCGTGCAATACACTGCCAACACGACGAACTACGGCAGCTTCAACGCGCTGTTCGGCCAGTCGTATCAGATCTTCGGCCTGAACTCGTACGCCACTCCTGACAACGTCAATGCCGGCCTCGAATCCGGCCTGCAGCACGACACCTCCGATTACGTTGGCCGCCTCTACTGGCAGCCGAACGCCAACCTCGCCTTCGTGACGCGCTACCTGCTCGACCGGAATACTTTCGACACCAAGCGCTTCGAGGCGGAAGTGCGCAGCCGCTGGGACAAGCTGCAGCTTTCGACGATCTACGCCCGCTACGACCCGCAGCCGCTGATCGGCTTCCTGCAGCGCCGCGAGGGCATCTATCAGACCGCCGCCGTCAAGGTTCAGAAGAACTGGACGGTTTCGGGCACGGTGCGTTACGACGTCCAGAAGCAGGATTTCGACCTCTACACGATCGGCCTTGGCTATCTGAACGAGTGCATCGGCGTGACGGCGAGCTACACCTACGACAATACGAACCTCTATTCGCCGACGCCGGATCACCGCTTCATCCTGCGCGTCGTGCTGCGTCAGCTCAGCAGCCCGGACATCCCGACCGGCCTTGCCAGCGAAGGGCTGATGAATGCGGACATCTCGAATACGTTCGGCCGGTGATGCGTGAGCTGCCGCAATGCAGCCATAGCCGTCTTGCAACCTGCCCCGGATGGGTTAGGGCTGAAGTTCACGAAGCGAGCGGCTGATTTGCCGCGCCAGCCACTGCTATCATGACGTCCTCATCATGACTCTTGCCAGTTCGATACCCGCCGTTTCACCCGCATCCGTCTGCCGCATCACCCCGGCGAGACGCGCGAGGAGCCTCTCGGCTGCGGCACGGCTTATCGCCGTGGCCGGCCTCTTCTTTACTCTTTGTGTCCTTGCGCTGCCCAAGCCCGCCGCCGCGCAGGTCGCCGCCCTCGTCAATAACGAGCCCATTACCGCGGTCGATATCGCCCAGCGGACAAGGCTGCATGAGGTCTTCAATCGCAAGCGGCCTTCGCGGCAGGAAATTCTGGACGAGCTGATCAATGAAAAGATCAAGCTCGCGACCGCCCGCAAAATGAACGTCGACGTCAGCGATTCCAAGGTCGATTCCCGCATTTCGGATATGGCCGGCCCGCGCGGGGTCAGCGGCTTCATGGCCGCGATCGAAAAGGAAGGCATCGAACGCACGCGCTTCCGTTCCCGCATCCGCGCAGAAATCGCCTGGCGCGAAGTGCTGCTGCAAGCCTCACCGGGAACTTTTCAGGTGCGCGACGCCGATCTCGTTGCGATCCTGAACGCGCACGGCGAAAAGCCGGTGGCGCGCGGCATGCAATACACATTGCAACCGATCATTTTCGTCGTGTCTCGCCGCGCGCCGGACTCCGCGAAGGCAGCACGGCTCAAGGAAGCCGAAGCCTTCCGCTCGCGCGTGCAAGGATGCGAGGAAGCCGCCGCGCAGGCGCGCACCATTCGCGAAACCGTCGTCAAACCGCAGATCAAGAAATTTTCGCTCGATCTCGGCACGCAATACCGCAAATTGCTCGACAGCACGCCCGATGGCAAAATGACCCCCGCCGAAATCACCGGCGCAGGCATGGAGGTCGTGATGGTGTGCAGCCGCCAGGAAGTGATGGCCGATATCTCGTCGCGCAAGGAATTCCGTCAGGAACTCCTGAACCGCCGCATCAGCGAGTTCGAGAAAGAATATCTCGCCAAGCTCCGCACCCAATTCGTCATCCAGATCCGCTGACGGTAGCCCAATGCGCCCGCTTGCGCTGACCCAGGGTGAGCCCGCGGGCATCGGTCCTGAACTGACCCTGATGTTATGGGCGCAGCGCAAGACGCTCGACGTTCCCGTATTCGCTGCCGTAGGCGACCCGGCGCTCCTCGTGTCGCGCGCAAAGATGATCGGCCTCGATGTGCCGGTGCGCGAATGCAAAATTGACGAAGCCGAAAAGCTGTTTGAGACGGCCCTGCCCGTCATCCGTGCGGGAAATTCTGCGACAGCACAGCCCGGCAAGCCCGACAAGACGAGCGCGCAAGCGGCGATCGCCGCGATCGACCGCGCCGTCGAACTCGTGCAGGCGGGCAAAGCTGCGGCCGTCGTCACCAATCCGATTGCCAAAGCGGTGATGTACGAAGCGGGCTTCACATTTCCCGGCCACACCGAATATCTCGCCCATCTTGCCGCCGGGGAAAACAAGCCTGCGCCGCATCCGGTGATGCTGATCTGGTCGGAAGAGCTTGCAGTCGTGCCGGTGACGATTCACGTGCCGATCAAGGATGTGCCGTCACAACTCTCCACTGGATTGATCGTCGAGACCGGCCGTATCGTTGCGCATGATTACGCCAGCCGCTTCGGCATCGCCAAAGCGCGGATCGCGGTGTGCGGATTGAACCCGCATGCCGGCGAAGGCGGCAGCATCGGCGATGAAGACGAGAAGATCGTCGCGCCGGCGATCCGAAAGCTCGCAGCAGAGGGTATCGACGCCAAGGGCCCCTATCCGGCCGATACACTTTTCCACGCCGAAGCGCGCAAGCATTACGACGTCGTGCTCGGCATGTATCACGACCAGGTGCTGATCCCGGCGAAGACGCTGGCCTTCGATCACGGCGTCAACGCCACGCTCGGGCTGCCGTTCGTGCGCACCTCGCCCGATCACGGCACGGCGTTCGATATCGCAGGCACCGGGCGCGCCAATCCATCGAGCCTCTTGGCGGCGCTCCGGCTTGCGCGGCATCTCGCAGGCAAGCAACCCGCATCGCGATGAACACGCCGCAGGATTTTCTGAAAGACCTGCCGCCGCTACGCGACGTCATCCGCGATTTCGATCTGCGCGCCAAGAAATCGCTCGGCCAGAATTTTCTGCTCGACCTCAACCTGATCGACCGTATCGCGCGCGCGGCTGGCCCGCTCGAGGGCGCAACCGTGGTCGAGATCGGCCCCGGCCCCGGCGGCCTCACCCGTATGCTGCTCGCTCACGGTGCAAAACAAGTCATTGCTATCGAACAAGACCATCGCTGCGTTGAGGCGCTTTATTCGCTCGTTGCACAGAGCGGCGGCCGGTTGAAGGTGATCGAGGGCGATGCGATGCGTATCGACCCGCGCGCGGAGATCACCGGCCCGGCGCGGATCGTCGCCAACCTGCCCTATAATGTCGGCACGGCGCTTCTGATCCAGTGGCTGACGCTGGATAAATGGCCGCCGTGGTTCGAATCGCTCACGCTGATGTTCCAGCGCGAAGTCGCCGAGCGCATCGTTGCGCGCGCCGGGGACGATCATTACGGGCGGCTTGCCGTGCTCGCGGGCTGGCGCGCTGAGGCCGAAATTCTGTTCGACATCAATCGCAACGCCTTCGTGCCGCCGCCGAAAGTCACGTCGTCGCTGGTGCGGCTGGTGCCGCGGCCTTCGCCCGCGCCATGCGAGGTCAAGATGCTCGAGCGCGTTACCGCGGCGGCGTTCGGCCAGCGCCGTAAGATGCTGCGGCAAAGCCTGCGTTCGCTCGGCCACGATCCGCTGGCGCTGCTCGCAAGCGCCGGCATCGAGCCGACGAAGCGCGCCGAAGAAATCCCGGTCGCCGGGTTCGTTGCGCTCGCCAATGTGCTTGCTACAGTCGAGCGGCAATAACGCGGGAGTAAGCGCATGAGCGGCATGAAGAAGCAGGCGTTCAAGGATTACGGCACGCCGCTCTGCGAGATGGTAAGCGAAACGCCAGCTCCGCAAGGCACGCAAGTGCTGGTGAAGGTCGGCCACTGCGGCGTCTGCCACTCCGATCTGCACTTGCAGGAGGGCTTCTTCGATCTTGGCGGCGGCCGAAAACTGGAACTCGCTGGCGGGCGCGAGCTGCCGTTCACACTCGGCCACGAGATCGAAGGCGAAATCACTGCCGCCGGGCCCGATGCAAAAGAAGTGAAAATCGGCCGCCGCGTGATCGTTTTCCCGTGGATCGGTTGCGGCGAATGCGCGCTGTGCCGCCGCGGCGACGAGCATCTTTGCGTGAAGCCGCAGCAGATCGGCATTCAGGTCGATGGCGGCTACGCGACGCATGTCATGGTGCCGCATCCGCGCTATCTCCTCGATTTTGATCCGATTCCGCGCGAAATCGCGGGAAGCTATATGTGCTCGGGGCTCACGGCTTGGTCGGCGATCGAAAAGCTTGGGCCCGCCGCGCTCGACGGCCCGGTTCTGATCGCGGGGCTCGGCGGCGTCGGCATGATGGGCTTTTCGTTCCTGCGCGCGCGCTCGCAACATGCACCGGTCGTGCTCGATATCGACGCGAAGAAGCGCGAATATGCGCTCGCCAATGGCGCGGGCGCGGCGTTCGATCCGCGCGAGGCGGCGACGCGCAAGGCGCTGATGGCGGCAAGCAATGGCGGCTTCTTCGGCGCGATTGATTTTGTCGGCTCGGGCGAAACGGCGTCGCTCGCCTACGGCACGCTCGCCAAGGGCGGCAAGCTCGTGGTGATCGGCCTGATCGGCGGCGAGATGAAAATCTCGGTGCCCACCTTTCCTCTCAAAGGCACGTCCATTCTCGGAAGCTATGTCGGCACGCTCAAGGAAGCGCAGGCAATGCTCGCGCTGGTGAAGGCGGGAAAAGTGCCGTCGATCCCGGTTTCGACGCGGCCGCTTGTCGAAGCACAGGCCGCGCTTGACGATCTCAAGGCCGGAAAGACAGTCGGCCGCGCGGTGCTGGTGCCTTAGAGTTTAGCTTGGAGATTACGGACAAAATCGGAAAGGCCCGTCTGCCTTTCGCGCTTCAGGCGTTCAGCCTCCAGAATCGATACGAGCTGATGAAAGCTTTTTTCCAGGTCGTCGTTGACGATCACGTAGTCGTATTCCGGCCAATGACTCATTTCGTCCGACGCCTTGTCCATGCGGCTCCGGATGACCGCTTTCGAATCCTGTGCACGTGTCTTGAGCCGCTTCGCCAATGCAGTCGCCGTTGGCGGCAGAATAAAGACGCTGACCACGTCGTCGCGCGATTTCTCGCGTAACTGCTGTGTACCCTGCCAATCCAGATCGAAAAGCACGTCATGGCCTGCGTCCAGCGATTTTTCGACCGGACGGCGCGGCGTACCATATCGATTACCAAAGACCTCCGCCCATTCCAGCAGATCACCCTTCTTCACCATCGCATCGAAATTGGGGTGCTCGACGAAAAAATAGTGCTTGCCGTGCGTTTCGCCCTTGCGCTTCAGACGGGTCGTTACTGAGATCGATAACTTGATCTTCCGGTCTGCCTTCATCAGGCGGTGCGACAGCGTCGTCTTGCCCGCCCCCGAAGGCGACGACAGCACCAGCATCAGGCCGCGGCGCGCGATGCGCTTGCCGTTCGACGATTTACGGTGCGCCGATTTGCGTTTCGGTTTCTTCATTCGAGGTTCGCCACCTGCTCGCGTAACTGATCGACCGCCGCCTTGAGATCGAGGCCGATCGCGGTCAGCGAAACGTCGTTCGCCTTCGAGCACAGCGTATTCGATTCGCGGTTCAGCTCCTGCGCGAGGAAATCGAGCTTGCGGCCGACCGGCCCGCCATCCGTGAGCAACTTGCGCACCGCCGCGACATGGGTAGTCAGGCGATCCAGTTCCTCGCGGATGTCGGCCTTGGCGGCGAGCAGCATCGCTTCCTGATGCAGACGGTCGGCGTCGAATTTCTCGCCAGTCGAGAGCAGCGCCTTGACCTGCTCGCCAAGCTTCTGGCGGATCGCTTCGGCTTTGCGCGCCGGATTGACCTCGGCCACCGTGGAAAGTTTCTCGAT
>DATMGD010000061.1:0-20181 GCA_035555855.1 Xanthobacteraceae bacterium | reverse complement strand
AAAAAATGAGGGCGGCGCGGGACGCCGGAGACTTGCCGGTCTCCACGGTCTGGTGTCGAAAAGTAGGAAGACACCAGAGTTGTAATTCCGCAGTCGCCGGCTCGTAACCGACATCCCGCGCGCGATGTTTCTAGGCTTGCTCTGCATGACCCCCGGTGGCGTTACTTTGCTAGCCACCGCTTTCGGCGCTCAACATCAACCGACGACCCGGATGAGCCTTCGGTCAATGTCACCGGCGCCCGTGGCGAAGAGCCATCTTCGCCGGGAACACGCAGCTTGGGCCGCCATGTCAGGTTTGCGAACCCTTCATGGCCACCGCTCCTCTCCCGCATCTCAAGACGCCTCCGGAGACGCCCCTCGTGAGAAAGGACGCGCGCACCATAAGCCCGCCCGGACGGATGGGGATAAGTTTTGGCGAAAATTTTTCAGCCTGAAAAGACTGGGAAATTCGGGCCGATGGCGGGATCAGGCGGTTTCGCCGGAAAGCCGCTTGCGTGCGCGCTCAAAGCCGATCAGCGGCAGCAGCGCGCGCAGTTCGGGGCCATCCTCGCGGCCCGTCAACGCGAGCCGCAGCGGATGAAACAGCGCGCGGCCTTTCTTGCCGGTCGCAGTCTTCAGCTTGTCGATGAAGGCATCCCACTGCGGCTTGTCCCAGCTCGCAGCAACCCACGGCGCGGGCGGCAATAGCTCGCTTGCGGCCTTGGCGACATCGCGCTCGCCTTCGGGCAGCGCGGGCGCAAGCGGCGCATGGACGACATCCCACCACAGCTTCGCATCGGAAAGCCGCGCGAGGTTGCCGCGTACGGCCAGCCAAAAATCTTCGCCCTCGACACCGAGCGCGGCAAGGCGCGCCTTCGCGTCGTTGAACGGCATCGCGTGCAGCGTGCGTGCGGTGAGCGCGGCAAGATCCTTCGGATCGAAGCGCGCGGAGCCATGCGAGATTTTGGCGAAGTCAATTTTGGCCGCGAGCGCCGCGAGACTTTCAACCGGCTCGATCGCCTCGGCGCTGCCGACAAGCACGGCGGCAGCCGCGACCGCCAGCGGCTCCTGCCCTTCGTCGCGCAACGAGCGCAGCGACAAATGACCGAGGCGCTTCGACATGCCCTCGCCGCTCGGCAGCGTCAGCAGATTGTGATGCGCGAAGGCCGGCGGCTTCGCACCGAGCGCCTCGAACATCTCGATCTGCGCCGCGGTGTTGGTGACGTGATCCTCGCCGCG
This sequence comes from Xanthobacteraceae bacterium, assembly GCA_035555855.1. Taxonomy (GTDB): domain Bacteria; phylum Pseudomonadota; class Alphaproteobacteria; order Rhizobiales; family Xanthobacteraceae; genus Palsa-892. The sequence continues at coordinate 18,963 of DATMGD010000061.1, read as the reverse complement.
AATAACGTGCGTCACGCCCATGTCGACATCATCAATCACGGAGGTGAGCGTATAGAGCCAGTGGCCGTCGGCGCGGCGCACGACCGTATCGGAAAGCGCGGCGGTGTCGATTTCGCATTTGCCGCGCACGAGATCGTGCCAGGCGACTTTCTTCTGCTGGAGCTTGAAACGGTAATAAGGCTTGCGGCCTTCGCTCTCGAGCTTCGCCCGATCTTCATCGGTGAGCTTCAGCGCCGCACGGTCGTAAACCGGCGGCTTGTGGGCGGCGAGCTGGCGCTTTCTCCGAAAGGCAAGCTCCTCCTCCGTCTCGTAACAGGCATAGATGCGGCCGCTGGCCAGAAGCTTTTGAAGCACTTCCTCGTAGCGCGCGGTGCGCGCCGACTGGCGCTCCTCGCGATCGGGCGGAATGCCGAGCCAGGCAAGGTCCTCGCGGATCGCAGTGGCGTACTGCTCCTCGGAGCGCGCGCGATCGGTGTCGTCGAGCCGCAGGATGAAGGTGCCGCCCTCGCGGCGCGCATAGAGCGCGTTGATCAACGCCGTGCGGGCGTTGCCGATATGCAGGAGCCCGGTGGGCGAAGGCGCGAAGCGGACGGTGACGGCAGACATCTTGGTTCCGGTCGGAAAATTTCGGGCGAAGCGATGCGCTTGCCATAACAGCGGCGCGCTCTCGTTTCCATCGCGGCCGGCCGAGGCCTGAAGCCGGGGCCCCGAAGTGTAAATACTTAAAGTTGTATATCTTTACTATCTCCAGAAATAACGGAGGTATTATACCTCCACATTTTAAAGATTATGCAATAATTCCTTTGTATCTACGCCACAACACAGCGAATTGTGAGGACCGCCCCATGATCAGAATACTCGCAAAACGTGTATCTCAGGTGTCGCGCTGCCGCTCCGGCGTCGCCGCGATCGAGTTCGCGATCGTCGCGCCGGTCTTCTTCCTGATGGTGTTCGGGCTCCTCGCTTACGCGATTTATTTCGGCATGGTGCACAGCGTGCAGCAGCTCGCCGCCGACGCCGCTCGCGCCAGCGTCGCCGGCATCACCTCCGACGAGCGCGCGGCCCTCGCGCGCAGCAATGTCGCGAACGCGCTTCCCAACTATCCCCTGCTCGACCCGCACAAGCTCACCATTGCGGCCGCGCCGTCCGGCAGCGATCCCAATCTATTCGCGGTCGATCTCAGCTACGACGCCTCCACCAACACCATCTTCGCGCTCGAAGGCATCGTGCCGATGCCGCCGCGCGTCATCGAGCGGCAGGCGGTGATCCGCCGCGGCGGCTACTGACATGAAACGCATCCCTCTCCTCGCCCGCATTCGGCGCTTCGTGCATGACGAGCGCGGCGCGATTGCCGTCATGGGTGCGATCATCGCCGTCTGCGGCATCGGCGCGCTCGCGATCGGCGTCGACGCGATCACGCTCTATTTCGAGCGCCGCAAGGCACAAGGCGCCGTGGACCTCGCGGCGATTGCCGCCGCGCGCGACATTTCCCGTGCCGAAGCGGCGGCGGCCGCCACCATCGGCGACAATCGCATTCCCGCCGTCCAAAGCATCGTCATCACCCGCGGGCATTACGCCGCCGATGCGGCAACCCCTGCTGCGCTCCGCTTCGTCGCCAATGCGACGCCGCAGAACGCCGTGCGCGTCGAGCTTGCGAACGAGGCGCCGCTTTATTTCGGCCGCGGCATTGCCAAGCGCGCGACCTACGAGGTGCGGACGGCAGCGACCGCCGTCAGCACGGCGGAAGCCGCCTTCACCATCGGCTCGCGGCTTTTGTCGCTGAATGGCGGCGTGCTGAACGCCGTGCTGGGCGCCGCGCTCGGCGGCAACATTTCGCTCAGCGTGATGGACTACAACAACCTTGCGAATTTCAACGTCGATCTGTTCCGCTTCGCAGACGCGCTCGCGATCAAGGCCGGCGGCAATATCGGCACCTACGATCAACTCGCCGCCTCCAAGGTCAGCGTCGGCAACGTCATCGATGCGTTGGTGAGCATCGCGCAGGCCGCGCCCGGCACGGCCGCAACGCAGCTTTCGCTCAATACGCTCAAGAATCAATCGAACGCCGGCGCCGTGAAAATTCCGGCGGGAAAGCTGATTTCGTTCGGGCCGCAGGGCTATCTCGCCCTCGGCCAGGGCGGCGCGCTTTCGGCGCGCGCTTCGGCGCTTTCGATCCTCAATGCTGCCGCCGGCACTGCGAACGGCGCGAACCAGGCGGAAGTCCTCGCCAATCTCACGCTCCCTGGGCTCACGAGCGTGCAGCTTGGCGTTACCGTCGGCGAACGACCGCAATCCTCCCCGTGGATTGCGGTCGGCGAAGCGGGCGCGAGCGTCTATACGGCGCAAACGCGAATCCGTCTGATCGTGACGGCCGGCGGCAGCGGCCTGCTGAACGCGGCGGCGGTGACGCTGCCGATCTATATCGATGTTGCGAGCGCCAAAGCCACGCTCTCGAACGTCACCTGCGGCGCCAATCCCGCGACCGACACCAATGTCAGCCTTGCCGTGACGCCGGCCGTCATCAATGCCTGGATCGCGCAGCCCTCAAGCGCGTGGCGTACGCTTTCGCTGCCGCCTGACATGCAGCCGGCAGCACTCGTCGCCGTGCCCTTACTCGGCCTTTCGGTGACGGGCCGCGCGCAGGCGCAGATGACCAACATGAGCGCGCAGAGCGTCAGTTTCAGATGGAGCGACATTGCAAGCGGCACACCGAAAACGGTGAAGACGGCCGACTTCACCCAGTCGCTCGTCTCCGGTCTCGTCGATCAACTCGTGCTGAACGTCAATCTCGGGCCGCTTTCGCTGCTGACGCCCGCGCTTGTCACCGGCGCAGTGAAAGCCACATTGCAACCGCTGACGCCCGCCCTCGACGCGCTGGTCAATGACGTGCTCGCGAGCCTGGGCGTGAACCTCGGCGAAGCCGATGTCTGGGTAAACGGCGTGCGCTGCGACGGCGCGGCGCTGGTGAACTGAATTACGGGTTGCGGCCCGGCTGCCCCATACGCGGCATCGGCTGGCCCGGTTGCCGTGTTTTCTTCTTCGCCTTCTTGAGGCTGACCTCGCGGAGCCGGCGCGCCTGCTCCTCGCTCATCAGATCGCCGCCTTTCCACTCCCGCCGCTCCTTGTCGCGCAGTTCAGGCGTAAGGTCGTTTTGCAGCTTGGCGGAGTGCTCGCCGATCTGTTTCTCGTCGGCTTGCCGTTTGAAGGGCTCGGCAGGCCGCCCGGGATATAACGTGTGCGACATGAGTTCGTCCCCTTTTCCTCAAGTTCCAACGAGCTAGGCAGGGGCTACGGAGGCCCCTTCCACCACTAACGGCCAGTTCACGTTCGGGTTCCGCGCTTTTTCGCTGCCTCCATTTCTCCCTGATCGCTGCTATGCTGGCCGCCGTAAGGGCTTAGGCAAAAGGCTTTCATGCAAACGAATTCGACCATCGGCGCGGGCGCCGCGCTTGGCCTGCTGTTGCTCGCTGCGGCGGCGCAAGCCGACGAGATCGGCAAGGCGACCTCTGTGGTGCCGGCAGCAAACTACACGCGCGGCACGCAGATCGCCGCGCTCGCGCCCGACGATACGGTGCAGCAGGACGATCTCGTCAAAACCTCCGCCAAGGGCTCGACCGAAATCAAATTCGTCGACGGCACGGTGCTGACCATCGGGCCCAATTCCGAGGTCGTGCTCGACAAGATGATCTTCGACGGCGATCAGGCGAAGAACGCGACCATTCGCGTCGTGCGCGGCGCGATGCGTTTTGCGAGCGGGCATTCGGACCACTCCGCCTATCACATCGAAACCAAGATCGCGACGATCGGCGTGCGCGGCACGGTGATCGATGTCTCCGTCGAGAACGACAAGATGATCTATTCGACCGTCGAGGGCGATGCCGAGGTTTGCAACCGCAACACCGGCGTGGGTTGCCGCCGCGTGCGCGCCGGCGATCCGGCGCTCGCAGTCGGCCTCAACGGTTTTGCGCGGGCCACCGCGCGCGAGGCGGCCAAGCTGTTTCGCGGGCTGAACGGCGTCTCGAAAGTGCTGACCAAGAACGCGAGCCTGATGCTGAAAGGGACCGGCAAGGTCGTCGGCACCACCGCGCAGGCGGTCGGCAAGACGACGCAGAAGGTCGGCAAGGGTGTCGGCGATGGCGTGAAGGGCGTCGGTGAAGGCATCAAGCGGACGCTGCACTTCCGTCCGCCGTTTTAAAGTTTTGGATTTAATCGTTGCCGACGATGCGCGCGACGATAAATCCGACGAAGGCGATAGCGAGCAACATGGCAGCCGTCGGCCATTCCTCGTAAAGCGAGAGCAGTACGACGGCCACCGCCGCCAGCATTGCCCACCGCACATCTCTCGGCAGCCCAGTTAACAAGCCGCCCTCCCTTGGGCGTCTTTCGCGGCTCACAGCCGTTCTCGCTTACGGCGGGACAGCTGAAATACCGCGGCGGCAAACACCGCGTTCCCTCACGAAAAAGTTATGCTCCAAAAACATAGGTGTCCATCGCCTTGTGATGGAATCGGGAAAATATTCTTGATTTTCCGGAATGCGTTTCCGGAAAACTCTCCCTTCGTATTTCGGAAAGCCTCGCGACCGGGCGAGTTCAAAAAATCACGAGCGAACAAACAAAATAATTGGATTGAAAAAATAATCAGAAATCGATCGCTTCGTTTTTGCTCGGTAGCGCGCCGGCCACCAGCGAAGCGTCGGGTTGCTGCGGCGCGGTACCGCTGTCGCGGAATTTGTTGACGATCGGATAGCGGCGGTCGCGGCCGAAATTCCTGAGCGTCACCTTCACGCCCGGCGCAGCCTGCCGGCGCTTGTATTCGGCAAGGTTCAAGAGCCGCTCGACGCGCTTCACCGTCTCGATATCAAAACCGGCAGCGACGATTTCGGCGACCGGCTGCTCGCCCTCCACCAGACGTTGCAAAATGCCGTCGAGCACATCGTATGGCGGCAGCGAATCCTGGTCCTTCTGGTTTTCGCGAAGCTCGGCGGTCGGCGCCTTGGTCAGGATATTCTCGGGGATCACCAGCCCGCCGGGCCCGAGCGCGCTTTCCGGCTTCCAGCGATTGCGCAGCGCCGCAAGGCGATAGACCTCGGTCTTGTAGAGATCCTTGATCGGATTGAAGCCGCCATTCATGTCGCCGTAGAGCGTGGCGTAGCCGACCGACATCTCGGACTTGTTGCCGGTCGTCACCACCATCGGCCCGAACTTGTTCGAGATCGACATCAAGATCGTGCCGCGCGCGCGCGACTGCAAATTCTCTTCGGTGATATCGCGCTTCTGCCCTTTGAAGGTTGCGGCAAGCGCCGCTTCAAGCCCCTCGACCGCGGGCGCGATCGGGATGGTGTCGTAGCGCACATGCAGGGCCCTGGCGCAGGCCTCGGCGTCGGCAAACGAATCCTTCGCCGTGTATTTGTAGGGCAGCATCACGCAATGCACGCGCTCGGGGCCAAGCGCGTCGGCGGCGATCGCCGCGCACAGCGCCGAGTCGATGCCGCCCGACATGCCGAGCACGACGCCCGGAAAACCGTTCTTGTTGACGTAGTCGCGCAGGCCCAGAACGCAGGCGTTGTAATCGGCCTCGTCGGTTTCCAGCAGCTGTTCGCGCGGGCCCGATACGCACTTCCAGGCGCCGTTATCCCGCTTCCATTCGGTGAGCGCGACGGTTTCCCTGAAGCCGCCGAGTTGAAACGCGAGCGAGCGGTCAGCATTGAGGCCGAACGACGCGCCCTCGAAAACAAGCTCGTCCTGCCCGCCGAACTGATTGACGTAAATGAGCGGCAGGCCGGATTCGACGATGCGCGGCACCGTGACGTTCAGGCGCTCGTTCATCACGCCGCGGCGATAGGGAGAAGCGTTCATGACGAGCAGGATTTCGCCGCCGGTCTCGGCCAATGTTTCGACGACCTCGGCGCTCCAGATGTCCTCGCAGACCGGAATGCCGACGCGGACGCCGCGGAAATTCACCGGCCCCGGCAACGGCCCCGGCGCAAACACGCGCTTTTCGTCGAACACACCGTAATTCGGCAGATCCACCTTGAAGCGCAGGCCCGCGATCTTGCCGCCGTCGAGGAGCGCCGCCGCGTTATAGAGCTTGCCGTCTTCGGCCCACGGCGTGCCGATGAGCACCGCCGGGCCGCCGTCTTTCGTCTCGCGCGCAAGTTCTTCCACCGCCGCGCGACAAGCTGCCTGAAACGCCGGTTTCAGCACGAGGTCTTCCGGCGGATAGCCGGCGACGAACAGCTCGCTGAAAACGACGAGGTCGGCGTTTTGTCTGGCGGCTTCGGTACGCGCGCGGCGCGCAAGCGCGGCATTGCCGGCGACGTCGCCGACGACGGGATTAAGCTGCGCAATGGCGAGGCGAAGGGTATCTCTGGTCATGGGACAGAGATGTAGCGTTGCGGAACCCGGTCTGCAAACTTGCACACGTTAACCGGTTTAGTTGCAGGATTCGGCCTGCAGGGTTGCAGAAAAAAATGCCATGGCTGGGTTTGACCCCAGCCATGGCACTTGAGAGGCGGATAGAAGGCGCTCGGGCTACTGCTGCGCGCGCATTCCCGCGCCGCCGGCCTTGAGCTTGATCTCGCCGTTCCGCTTCAGGCTCTTGCCGTCGAAGCTGAAGGACTCGAGATCCTTCTCGACCATGCACTGGACGACGATCTGCTTCTCGTCCCTGCTCCACACTGCGCCCTGACACCAGTGGCCGACCTTGCCGTCGGTGACATGGCTGAGCTTCTTGCCGTTGATGGCGTAGATGCGCAGGATGCCGTTGTCGCGATAGAACGGAAATGCCTTCGCCTTGTTGGTGTTGTTCATCACCGTGACGGCGACATATTTCCCGCTCGGCGACATCGCGACGCCTTCCGGCGTCGGGCCAACCGAGATGGTGTCGACGACGCGCGGCGGATTTGATTTCAGATCGACGACGTTGATGACATCGTCGTCGCCCGTACCGCCGCCCTGATTGCCGAAGATGGCGATATCGCCCTTCGGGCTCATCTCGAGGCTGTAAGGACGGAAGCCGCCCGTCATGGTGTGCTTGGTATCGGTGACGTTGTCGCCGTCGACTTTCAGGACCGAGACGCGATGGTCGCCATCGCGCGTAACGATCGCCATCTTGCCGTCCGGCGTGAACGCCGCGTGACTTGGGCCGGACTTGGCATCGCCGAGCGAAATCTTGCCGGCCGCAGTCAGCTTGTTGCCCGCGACCTTGAAGATCGAGACCGTGCCCTCATTGCGATTGCATACAAGCGCGAGTGTGCCTGCGGGATTGATCGAGACGCCGGTCGCGCCCGGCCCCGCTTCCAGCGTTGCAATGACGGCGGCGGGTTTCGCCTTGAGGTCGATCACCGTCACCTTGTTGTCCGGCACGACTTTTTTGGAGTCGGCGGGATCAACCTTGAAGGCGCCGGTGACAATGGCGAAGCTCGCGTCTTTCGCAATCGCGACCGATTGCGGCGGCCCGACGACGCTTGCCGGAACGTTCATCACTTCGCCGATGACCTTCGGCGGCTTCTGGCCGAGATCGAAGATGGTGATGTAATCGGCATGCGGATTCTGATTGACGATGCTCTTGCCGTCATCGATGCCGGCCTTGCCGTCATTGGCGGAAATGGCGATCTGCGCTGAAGCTGCGCTCAACAGGAACGGAAGCAATACGGGCGCGCATACGCCCGCCAGAAATCGGCGTTTCATTAAAGCTCCTCCCAGGCCCGGCTGTTCGGATCCGCCGCTTGCACGCCGGGTCGTGCCCGCGCTTGCTCAAAGGCTAACACCGGCACGGACGGGAATCTTTCACGCATCGCAGCAACGCAATGCACAAGAGCGGTGCCTAAAAACCGAAATTGTCCCGGCGGACCCCGTTCGCGATCACATTCATATGATCGCCGTGGTTATCGCTAAAGGATCGCGGCAGCCCATTCCCAGATCGCGATCAGCCAGGCGATGCCGGCGGTCAGCAGCGCGAGCCCGACCGCGGCCGAGCCCATGTCCTTGACGTTCTTGACGCGGTTATGCCGCTTGGGCGCGACGTGATCGGCGAGCTTCTCGATTGCGCTGTTCAACAACTCCACGATCATCACGATCAACAACATCGCGAGCAGGATGAAACGCTTCCACGGCTCGGCGGCGATGAGAAACGCGAGCGGCAGCGCGATGAGGAAAACGGCGAACTCCTGCCGGAATGCCGCTTCGCTTTTGAAGACGAAGCAGAGGCCATTCCAGGTATTGACGGTGGCGTTCCATATCCGTTGCACGGCGTTCCCCTCAAAAGCGTGGCGCGGATTGATAGCCGCGCCCGCAATCTCGCCCAGTCTTTTTATCTGCCAAACTCGGGCGGCAGCTTACCGTTTTTGACCGCCGGCACCACAGGCGGCTGGCCGGTGCTGGCGAGGATTTTCTGGCCTTCGGGCGAGAGAATGAAAGCGACGAAAGCCACCGCTTCTTTCGGCTCTTTCGCCGTGCCGGGTACGGTCGCGGCATTCTGGATCGTTTCGCTGAGGTTCACGCTTGCCGGAAAGCGGATGATGTCCACCTTGTCCCCGGCCGCGATCGCCGCCGAGTAATAGACGACGCCCGCGTCGGCCCCGCCCTCGCTCACGGCACGCACGGTCATTGGCACCGAATTGGGCTTCGCGGGATCGGCCGGCGCCTTGTCGAGAATTTTCTGCACGGCTTCGGGCGTGCCTTCGAGCCTCGCCGCGCGATTCAAAAATTCGACGCTGCGGCCGGTGCCGAGGTCCGCGTCGCCGGTGACGCGCGCGAATTTAATGCCGGGGGCCGCAAGATCGGCGACCTTCGCAATCTTGTGCGGATTGCCCTTGGCCGTGATGACGACCATTTCGTTGGCGGAGAAGATTACCGACCAGGCGGCCGCGCCCTTCTCGACCAGTTCGTCAGCGATCTTCGGCGAGGACGGCGTGAAAACGTCGCAGGCCTCGCCGTTCAGAATGCGGTCGGCAAGCTCTCGCGAAGTGCCGGAGGTGAGATTGATCGTGACGCCAGCGTTATTCGTTTCAAACCCCTGCTTCAACTCGCGCATAGGGCCGCCGAGCGAGTCGGCGTGGAAGACCGCGAGCGTGATCATGGCGCGCGCGGAAGACCGCGGGGCTCAGAGCCCCGCGACCGCCGGGATTTTGTGGGCGTGGCCGTTGCGCGCCTTCTTGAGAAGGTCGGCAACGAGGAACGCCATTTCGATCGCCTGCTCGGCGTTGAGGCGCGGGTCGCAGAAGGTGTGGTAACGGTCGGAAAGATCCGTCTCACCGATGGCGCGGGCGCCGCCCATGCATTCGGTAACGTCCTGGCCGGTCATCTCGAGATGGACGCCGCCCGGCTGCACGCCTTCGGCCGCCATCACCGCGAAGAACTCCTTCACTTCCTGCAGCACCTGCTCGAAGCGGCGGGTCTTGAAGCCGTTCGCCGTCACGGTGTTGCCGTGCATCGGATCGCAAGACCACACGACGGGCCGCTTCTCTTTCTTCACCGCGCGCACGAGCGCCGGAAGATGCTGATCGACCTTGCCCGCACCGAAACGCGCGATCAGCGTCATGCGGCCCGGCTCGCGCTCGGGATCGAGGATGTCGAGGAGCTTCAGGAGGCCGTCGGGTGAAGACGACGGCCCGCACTTGAGGCCGAGCGGGTTCTTCACGCCGCGCGCGTATTCGACATGCGCGTGATCGGGCTGGCGTGTGCGGTCACCGATCCAGATCATGTGACCGGAGGTGTCGTACCAGTCGCCCGATGTGGAATCGACGCGCGTCAGCGCCTGCTCGTAAGGCAGCAAAAGCGCCTCATGGCTGGTGTAGAAATCGGTGATGCGCATTTCCGGATGCGTCTCGGGATCGATGCCGCAAGCGCGCATGAAGTCGAGCGCCTCGGTGATGCGCGCGGCGAGTTCCGAATAACGCTCCGACTGCGGGCTGTCCTTGACGAAGCCGAGCATCCACTGATGCACGTTCGACAGGTTCGCATAACCGCCGGTCGAGAAGGCGCGCAAGAGGTTCAGCGTCGCCGCCGACTGGCGGTACGCCTTCAGCATGCGGTACGGATCCGGCACGCGGCCTTCCTTGGTGAAGGCGACGTCGTTGATGATGTCACCGCGATAGGCCGGCAGCTCGACGTCGCCGCGCTTTTCGGTCGGCGACGAGCGCGGTTTTGCGAACTGGCCGGCGACGCGGCCGACCTTCACCACCGGCACCGAGCCGGCGAACGTCATCACCACCGCCATCTGCAAAAAGACGCGGAAGAAATCGCGGATGTTGTTGGCATTGTGCTCGACGAAGCTCTCGGCGCAATCGCCGCCCTGGAGCAGGAAGGCCTCGCCGATGCTCGCTTTGGCGAGCGCGCGCTTCAGCGCACGGGCCTCTCCCGCAAATACCAGCGGCGGAAAGGTCGCGAGTTGCTTCTCGATCGCCTCCAATGCCTGCTGATCGGGATAATCCGGCACCTGCACGATCGGCTTCGATCGCCAGCTCTCCGGGCTCCAACGCTGTGCCATAGCAATACCCTTTGTAAGAAGTGGCGGGGTTATACACATAAACGGTAAAAAGATGCCAGTTGGCGCAGTTTTGCCGATGTGACGCGGCTAACCGATCTTTTTCAGCACGTCTTTCGCCACCTGTTCGCCCGAAATGACCGCACCGCCGACGGTCTGGGTTAGTGGCCCGGCGACGGCTTCGCCGGCGAAGAACACGCGCTCATTCAGCGGACGGGCGAGCGCCGCGCGGGCCCCGGCCTTGCCGGGAAGCGCCGCCGAATAAGAGCCGCGCGTCCACGGGATATTGGCCCAGCGGGTGAACTCGGCCTTCTTCACATGGCTTGCCGCCTTCTCGCCGAACAGGCGGCGCAGCGCATCGAGCGCGAAGTCAATCGCCGACTCCGTGCCCTGCGCGGTGAGGTGCCAGGCGAACGAACCGCCGACGAAGCCGATCATCATCGGCATCTCGAACGGGAACGCGAGGAAGTAGATGTCTTGCAGGCCCGAGCGCTCGTAAAGAATGTCCTCGAACGGCGAGAGGCCGAAACGCTCGCCGTCGAGCAGGAGCGGAATCTTGGCGAGCAAGCCCATCGGCAACTGGTTGATCGCGTCCTCTTTCCAGCCGGGCAAATTCGGATCGAAGCGGATGTAGCCTGATTGCAGCGCGCCGGTTGATGCGGTGACGATGCAGGCTTTCGCCTGCACATCGCCCTTCTCCGTTTCGACGGTGACGCCCTTGCCGCCGTAGCGGATACGCTTCACGGGTGTCGCGAGCGAAATCGGCAGGCCCTCGCCGAATTTCGCAACGACGCTGCCAAGACCTTTATAGACGAGATAGTTCGGCGAGAGATCGCCTTGCCGCGCCCAGTCGCGGATCGAGAGATCGCCGGGATCGACCGCCATGTCCATCGGCAGCATGTAGGTCATCGCCGCTTCTTCTTCCGGCGTGCGCGGCATCAGGAGCGAAGACACCGGCCCGTCGCGCCAGCGCGCGGCGCGCCTGTTCATCTTCGGGAAGCGGCCTTCGGCGGCATGCGTGCGGCGCATTTCGAGTTCGGTGAAACGGCGCGCGCTCGGGCCGTAATAAACGCGGTCGAGTTGCAGATCGTGCAGCTTCGGATCGAAGCCCCACTCTCTAGCAAGAGGAAGGAGCGGATTGCGGTCGGCTGCCTGAATCCAGGCGCAGCCCCAATCGAACGGCAGACCGAAGGTGTTGGACTCGGTGTAAGCGCGGCCGCCGATGCGGTTCATCGCTTCGAGGATGATGACGCTCTTGCCTGCTGCGATCAGCGTGCGCGCGGCGGAGAGGCCGGCGCCGCCCGCGCCGACGATCACGACATCGGGGCTGGAGGGCAGCGATTGCGTGAAGCCAAGGCGCGGCAGCATTGCCGAAAGCGATGCGCTGCCGAGGCCGGCAAGCACGCGGCGGCGCGTCGGATGCAACGGTTGCGTCATGGCCCCTCTACAGGCATCCCGCCTGAAAACGAGGCCGGAGACTAGCCCAGGATCGTTTTGATGTCGTGACATCTGTTCGGTTCGGAAAATGCTTCTGCGGCGGCGAGAAGAATGCTATCTCCCGCGAAATTCCTTCCTGGCAGGACCTGATGATGAAGGCGGCGCCGAACCCTCCCGTCGAAATCACGCTGTTTTTCGACCGTGGTGTCGCTTCGCTTGCCGCCGTCACGGCGACGTCGCTGCTCGCGCATGCCAGCCCCGATCGCGACTATATTCTTCATGCCTTTACCGTAGGCATGGATGCGCATGATCGCGGCCGGCTCGAAGCCCTTTCCACGCCGCGATTTTCCGTCCGCACCTACGATCTGAAAGAGCGCCTTGCCGCAGCAAACCTGCGCGAGATCGGCGACAACATCGCCTTTCAGCGCCTGCTGCTCAGTGAACTGCTGCCGGCCTCGCCGCGCGTCGTCTATATCGACATCGACCTCGTGGTGCTGCGTGACATCGCCGAACTGTTCGACACCGATCTTGCGGGCGCGCCGATCGCGGCCTGCGTCGATCTCCACATGCGGCGTCATGTCGTTCGTAACGACAAGATGCCCGCGAACATCTACGACGGCACGTTCCGGGATTATCTGGCGAACGCGCTGCATATGAAGGATGCGGCGCAGACGCGCTATTTCAATTCCGGCGTTCTCTTGTTCGATCTCGACGCATTTCGCGCGCGCAGGAGCAGCGAGAAAGCCCGCGCCATCGTTGACGGCTATCCGGGGAAATTCCTCAATCGCGACCAGTGCGCATTCAACCAGTTGTTCGCCGAGGAAATGAAGCAGCTCGACGAGCGCTGGAACGCACTCGTTCCGGTTTCGCGCTTCCGGCTGCGCGCGGCCAAGGACGCCGATTCCAAACTGCAACTCGCCGCGTTCAACGATCCGTTCATTCTGCACTTCGCCGGGCACAAGCCGTGGCGGCATCATGCGCGGCCGGCAACCGGCCTGTGGTGGGCATATGTGTTTGCCACTCCGGGCGGTTTTTCGATGCTGGCCGACTTCGTCCGAACGAAAAACCCGAAGCCCTCGCGCAAGGCCATTTCGCTGCTGGTGGCGCCGTTTCAGATGCTGGCGGCGCTGCCGCGCGCGTTTGCCGCGCGCCGTGCGATCCGCAATTTACGCAACGCCGGCAAGCCGGCGCAGCCTTAGCCGCTGACCTTGTTGTGCAGCGTCACGAGTTCTTCGGCGGCGGTCGGGTGCAAGGCCACGGTCGCGTCGAAGTCCGATTTCCTCGCGCCCATCTTCACGGCGATGGCCGCCATCTGGATCATTTCAGCCGCCCCCTCGCCCACGACATGAACGCCGAGCACGCGGTCGGTTTTGCGATCGACGACGAGCTTCATCAGGATCGACGTCGCGCGGCCTGAAAGCGTCGCCTTCATCGGGCGGAAGCCCGTGCGATAGACGTCGAGTTCAAAGCCCTGCTCGCGCGCTTTCGTTTCGGAAAGCCCGACGGTCGCAAGCTCCGGCTCCGAAAACACCGCACTCGGCACGTTATGGTGATTGGCGTTCCACGGCTTGTTGCCGAACACGGTATCGGCGAAAGCATGACCTTCGCGGATTGCGACCGGGGTCAGCGCGATGCGGTTGGTGACGTCGCCGATCGCGTAGATCGACGGGACGCTCGTGCGCGAAGCATCATCGACCGCCACCGCGCCGTCCTTGTTCAGCTTCACGCCGGCAGCCTCAAGCCCGAGGTTTTGCGTATTCGGCGTGCGGCCGATCGCGGCCATGACGACATCGCCGCAATGCTTTTCGCCGTTGGCAAGCGTCACTTCCAGATCACGGCCGTCCTTGCGGATCGAAGCAGCGGTCTGGCCGAAAACAATCTGAATGCCGCGCGCGCCCATTTCCGAGCGCAGATGATGGCGAACATCATCGTCGAAGCCGCGCAAAATCTCCGGGCCGCGATGGAGAAGCGTCACCTTCGATCCGAGCGCGTGGAACAGGCAGGCGAATTCGACGGCGATATAACCGCCGCCTTGAACGATGATGTGATGCGGCAGGCGTTCGAGCTGGAACGCCTCGTTTGAGGTGATCGCGAGTTCGCCGCCGGGGATTTGCGCCTTCACCGGATGACCGCCGGTCGCAACAAGGATATGGCCGGCGCGGATGCGCGCGCCGGTCTTCAGGATGCGCACAGTGTGCGCGTCTTCGACGATAGCGCGCGAAGCGACGGCTTCGACGCCGACGCGCTTCAGCGTCGCGTGATAGGCGGCTTCGAGCCGCGCGATCTCTTTATCCTTGTTGGCGATCAGCGTCGGCCAATCGAACTTCGCGCCTTCGACGGTCCAGCCAAAGCCCCTGGCGTCCTCGAACTCGTGCGCGAAACGGCTGGCATAGACGAGAAGTTTTTTCGGAACACAGCCGCGGATCACGCAGGTGCCGCCGACACGATACTCCTCGGCGACCATCACCTTGGCGCCGTGCTGGGCGGCGACGCGCGCCGCACGCACGCCGCCCGAACCGGCTCCGATGACGAACAGATCGACGTCGCGATCCGCGCTATCGCTCATGCCGCGAACCCGGCCGCGCGATCAGATCGCGTGACCCTTTTTCTTCATTTCCTCGCGAACGCGGGCGACGATGCGATCCGAAAGCTTGGACGCCCACTCACGCGCGGCGGCGAGGCTTTCCTGAATGACCTTCGGCATTTCGGCGACGTACTTCTTGCCGGTCGTCGTGTTGTAGAAGGCGAGGATTTCCTTGAGCTCGGCTTCGGTGAAGTGCGAAGCCATCGAGGTCGTCATGATGTCGGTGACTTCCGGCTGCAGCTTCATGAATTCGGGCTGGAGCGCGGTCATCGTCTCGACCAGCGGCTTCTGCAGATCGGGGTTCTGCTGCACGAAGTTGGTGAAAGCCTGCTGCATCACCGAGGGGATCAGCGGCTCGAGCGCCTTCGCCTCGCCCGAAGACTGGAGGATGTCGCGCGCGAGCTTCATCTGCGCCGCCGTCGGCGGGGTCTTGGCCTGCGCCAGGACTTCGCTCGAAGACGCCGAAATAAAACAGCCAAAAACGAACGCCGCGGCAGCGAATTTCCACGCGCGGGCAAAGTTCAGGCGATTCATATTCATTCTCCCGTGAAAGAAACGATTAGGGCCGTTCGACAACCCGAATGCCCTCGTTACCTGCGAGGATCACCCGGTTAGCCAGCCCGACGAAAAGTCCGTGTTCCATGACCCCCGGCACCCTGGAAAGCTCCTGCGCGAGCCGCCGCGCATCAGCAATCGCTCCAAGACCGGCGTCCAGGATCAGGTGTCCCTGATCCGTGACGAAAACATGGCCGTCCGGCCTGTGCCTTAGACGAATCGGCCCGTCGCAGCCAGAGGCCTTGAGGGCCGTTTTTATGGCGTGAATCGTGGCGCCCATGCCGAAATCGACCACTTCGATGGGCAGCGGAAAGCGCCCGAGGCGCTTCACATATTTTGACTCGTCGGCAACGACGATCATTTCCTTCGAGGCGCTCGCGACGATCTTCTCACGCAAAAGTGCGCCGCCGCCGCCCTTGATGAGACTGAGGTCGGAATCGACCTCGTCGGCGCCATCGACGGTGAGATCGAGTTCGGCCTCCTCGTCCAGCGTCGTGAGCGGCACGCCGAGGCGTTCAGCCTGCGCGCGCGTCGCCTCCGAGGTCGGCACGCCAACAATATCGAGGCCGGCTCTGACCTTCTCGGCGAGGAGATCGACGAAATGCGCCGCCGTCGAACCGGTGCCGAGCCCGAGCCGCATGCCGGGCCGCACATAATCGAGCGCGCGCGCCGCCGCTTCGCGTTTCAACGCATCCTGGTTCTTGCTGCCGGCAGCCTGTGACAAAGACCCTGCTCCTCCTCACCGTGGCGCGCCGGGTGGTAGCATGGCTCGCCCATCCTCGCCAGCATGGAAGACCGCGGTCCCGCCTGAACGCCCTCGCATTTGCGGCTGCCGCCAGTGGACTTTCGCCCGCCCGGGGGCTACCGGAATGACCATGAACGCACCTGCCATTCGCCCGACCATCGCCTTCGACCTCGACGGCACCCTTGTCGACACCGCGCCCGATCTTTGCACCGCGCTAAACCGCGTCCTTGACGAAGCCGGCTACAAATCGGTGCCGCTTTCGCAAATGCGGAACGTCGTCGGCAACGGCGCACGCGTCATGATCGAGCGCGCGCTCGCGTTGGAGAGCAAAAGCGTCAACACCGCCGAACTCGATCGGCTGCTCGCGCGCTTCCTCGTTCATTACGAGGCGCATCTCGCCGATGGATCGCAGCCGTTTCCCGGCGCGCAGGAAATGCTCGACGAGTTCGAGGCTTCGGGCGCGCTCCTCGTCGTCTGCACCAACAAGTTCGAAGGTTTTTCGGTGAAGCTGCTGGAGGCGTTGGGGCTCGCACGCTACTTTGCCTGCATCGCCGGATCCGACACCTTCCCGATGCGCAAGCCCAACGCGGGGCATCTCCTCGGCGCGGTGTCGCGGGCCGGCGGGCATTCGGCTTCGGTCGTGATGGTGGGAGACTCGCGCACGGATGTCGCCACCGCGCGCGCCGCCAATGTGCCGGTGATCGCCGTCAATTTCGGCTATTCCGACGTTCCCGCCAGCGAACTCGGCGCCGATCATGTTGTCGGCAGGCTGAGCGAGGTGCCGGCCATCGCGCGGAGTCTGCTGCAGCGCGCATAGGCTTATTAATACCCCGTTAACCATGCGGGGGCAGTATTTCCGGGCAATTCCGATTTTGAAGGCCGGCCGCGGGTTTCGGCGGTGATTGTGCCCCGGAAGTTTCCGAATGACTCTGCTTGCTTTTTTGAAACGCGACGCGAAAGCCGCCGCGCCCGAAGGTGAACCCACGCCGGCCTCGCCGTCGCCTGAACCTGCTCCCAGCCTCCCCGCTCCCGCCGCCGACAACGTCGCGCACCTCGTCCGCGAGTCGATCGACATGATCGAACTCGATCTCGGCAAGCTGATCGCCGAAGTCGGCGCCGCTGCCGAGCGCGTCCATGTCGGCGTCGCGTCGTCGGCGCATTCGCTCGGCGCGATCCGCACCCGC
The DNA here is from genome assembly GCA_035555855.1 of Xanthobacteraceae bacterium. Taxonomy (GTDB): domain Bacteria; phylum Pseudomonadota; class Alphaproteobacteria; order Rhizobiales; family Xanthobacteraceae; genus Palsa-892. Next base: position 1,972 of record DATMGD010000061.1, on the reverse strand, counting down.
ACCGAGGATTTCTCCAATCTCGTCAGCACAGCCAATGAAGATGCTCGCGAACTTGCGACCGCGACGCAGAACATGGCGCAGTCCTCGAACGAGATCGGCCGCCAGGTGCAGTCGGCGAACGAGCTTGCCGACCAGGCCACGGAAGCCGCCGCCGACGCCGGCATGAGCGTCGAAGGCTTGAATTCTTCGACCAACGAAATCGGCAATGTCGTCGGGCTGATCGCCAAGGTCGCGCAGCAGACCAATTTGCTCGCGCTCAACGCCACCATCGAGGCGGCGCGCGCCGGCGAAGCCGGCAAGGGCTTCGCGGTCGTCGCGACCGAAGTGAAGGCGCTCTCCGCCGAAACGCAGAAGGCCACCGACGAGATCGCCCGCCGCGTCAGCCAGTTGCAGAACGATGCGCGCGCCTCGATCGAGGCGCTCGAGCGCATCTCCTCGATCATCAGCAACATCCGTCCGGTGTTCTCGACGATCGCGGCCGCTGTCGACGAGCAGATTTCTTCCGCCGAGGGGCTTTCCAAGGCGGCCTCGACGACTTCGGAATTCATCGAGCGCGTCTCTTCGGGCGCGAGCGAGATCAAGAGCGCGACCGAAACGGCGACGCGCGAAAGCGACGAAGTCGATCGTTCCGGCCAGATGGCTTCGACGCTTGCGGCGAAACTCAGCACGCGGCTTTCGATCCTGCTGCGGCAGACGGAAATCGGCGATCGCCGCCACTACGACCGCCTGCCCTGCGAGCTGGCGGTGACGATCAAGTCGCTGCACGGCAAAACGGTGGATATCAGCGAACACGGCGCGCTCGCCCGTCTCGATGTTCCGGAAGGCGCAGCCATCCCGACAGGCACGATGCCGGTCGAGCTTGGCGAGATCGGCACGGTGACGGCGAATATCGTCAACCGCTCGCAGATCGGGTTTCACCTTCACTTCACGCAGATGGACGATGCGGTCCGAACCCGGCTTGCCGCGAAGCTCGCCGCGATCCAGAGCGAGAGCCGCGAAGGGATCGATCGCTGCCTGCGCACGGCGGCGGAAGTTTCAAGCTGCATCGAGCGGCTGATCACCGATAAACAACTCAGCATGGCCGAGCTTCTCGACAACGATTACACGACGATCGCCGGCACAGACCCGCTGCAAATCCGCTCGCGCTATCTTGATGTTTTCGAGAAGGCTCCACTGCAACCGATCTTCGACCGGACGCTCGCGCAGGACCCGCGCATGCTGTTTTGCTGCGCGATCGACCGCAACGGCTACATCGCGGTTCACAATGCGAAATATTCGCACCCGCAGCGGCGCAACGATCCGAAGTGGAACATCGCCAATTCCCGCAACCGCCGCATCTTCGACGACCGCGCCGGCCTGACTTCGGCGCGCAACGTGCGGCCCTACATCATCCAGAGCTATCCGCGCGATATGGGCGGCGGCGTCACGGTCCTGTGCAAGGAGATCGCGGCGCCCATTCGGGTCATGGGGCGGCACTGGGGCGGCCTGCGCACGGCTTATAAGATTTGAGAATTTGCGAGATTTAACCGGCAGGATTTGAAGGCCTGCCCGGTGGGGATTTTCGCGCTTCGCTTGACACTACAGCGGGCGCTTCCTTACATCCTTCCCGGTACGGGCGCGTAGCTCAGCGGGAGAGCACTCCCTTCACACGGGAGGGGTCACAGGTTCAATCCCTGTCGCGCCCACCATTTTTCCCGAACCGGCTTTTGTAAGTCCTCAGTGCTTCTTCGCCGGCTCGCGGCTCAAGCCCTTCTCCGTCAGCTCATCGAGATAACGCTGGAAGCGTTCTTCCTGCTCGTGGCCGAGCTGATGCAGATAGCTCCACGAATAAAGCCCGGTCGAATGCATGTCGTCGAAGACAAGGCGCACGGCGTAATTGCCGATCGGGTCGATCTCGATGATTTCGACATTCTTCTTGCCCGGCACGAGCTGGCGCTCTTCGGGGTGATGGCCCTGCACCTCGGCGCTCGGG
>DATMGD010000060.1:0-13133 GCA_035555855.1 Xanthobacteraceae bacterium | reverse complement strand
AACTGGCGCGCCCGAAGAGATTCGAACTCCTGACCCCCAGATTCGTAGTCTGGTGCTCTATCCAGCTGAGCTACGGGCGCTTTCCAGTGAGGGGGGAGAACTACACAGCCCCTTCTCCATTTGCAAGCGCGCGGCCCTCGGCCCGGAGGCGGAACAGCAGCAAAATCTCGTTCAAAACCGAGAAAATCACGGCATATTGGACGAGCCCGAAGACCAGCGGCAGAAGCGCGATTTCGGCCACCACGACCGAATAATTGGGGTGGTTGAGGAAGCGATACGGACCCGAGCGCACCAGCGGCACGCCGGGCAGGACGATGATCCGGGTCGTCCAGCGATCCCCCAGCGCGGCCATCGTCCAGATTCGGAACATCTGCAAGACGGCATAGAGCGTGATCAGGACTCCGTTCGCCGGCAGATCGCGTGCGAGGAGCCACAGCCCGCCAAGCCAGGCGGCATGCAGCGAGACCATAAACGGGTAATGGCCCGCACCCACCTCATAGGCGCCCCGCGCGCGCAGCGCGCTCGTGTTGCGGGCAGAGATCAGGAGTTCTGCGAGCCGTTGCAACGTGACGAAAGCGAGGATGATTTTCGCTTCGGGCATGACACCTCAGCCATGAACCGGATTAGGGACCGGATTAGGGACCGGATCGAGCGCAACCATGCTCGCGGTAAATCCCGGTCCGAGCGCGGATAGCGCGAGCGCACCCCTCGCGGGCAATTCTAGCACCCGCTGCAGGGCGAACAAAACGGTCGGCGCGGACATGTTGCCGTATTCGCGCAGCACATCGCGCTCGCAATCGAGCGCGCCCATCGGCAGCGCGAGCGCGCGCTCGATGGCGTCCACGACCTTGCCGCCGCCGGGATGGCAGATGTAGCGGCCCACTTCATCGGGCACGAGCCCCGCTTCGCCCAGCAACTTTCTTGCGACGGGCGGAAAGCGCCGCTCGACGAAAATCGGCACCGAGCGCGACAGCACGACGCCAAAACCGACCGGATCGAAACTCCAGCCCATGACATCGAGCGTGCCGGGCCAGGTGTGCTGCGCGGCGCCGCGTATCGTCGCGAGCCCGCCGCCGCCGTTCGCCTGCAACACGAGCGCCGCCGCGCCGTCGCCGAACAGCGCGCTTGCCACCGCGTCTTCTTTCGTCCGGCGGTCGATGCGAAAGGCGAGCGAGCAAAGTTCGACAACGACCAGAAGAACGATCTGGCCGGGATATGAGCGCGCAAGTTCGGCGGCAAGCGCGAGGCCCGACACGCCGCCCGCGCAGCCAAGCCCGAACACCGGGACACGCCGGACATCGCTGCGAAAACCGATTGTCTGCATCGCGCGCGCTTCCAGGCTCGGTGTCGCGACGCCGCTCGAACAGACGGTGACGATGGTGTCGATTGCTTCTGGCGCAACACCGGCCCGCTCGATCGCCGCGCGCGCCGCTTCCTCGAACAGCGTCAGCCCCGCTTCGTGAAACACCGCCGAGCGGTCGCTCCAGTCGCGCGGCGCGAGGTACCATGCGAGCGGCCGCACGGTGCGGCGGCGCGCAATACCGGCATTGCGGAAAATGTCGATCATCACCGGGTAGTGCGCGAAGAGTTCGGGGAAAACCTTCGGCGCAAGCTTTTCGACCTCGTCCTGCTCGACGACGTGGGCGGGAACGGCAGTCGAGACGGACAGGATCGAAACAGGGTTCATCCCTGAAACAACCACGCTGATTAGGTTCTATTTCAAGTCGAGAGGCCGATCTTATCCGAAAACCGCTTCACTCTTTCGGGATCAGGCCCGCGCCCTTTCAGCGCGGCGCTCGTCAAGCGCCACCGGCTGATCCGGCACGGTGATGCGAAAGGTCGCACCGATCGTGCCGTCGACAAGGCGGATTTCGCCGCCATGGGCCTGCACGAGCTCGGACGCGATGGCGAGCCCGAGCCCGGTGCCGCCGCGGCGGCCCGCCGCGAGAAACGGCTCGAACAGCTTTTCCTTCGACGCGGGCGGCAGGCCCGGCCCGGTATCGGACATCTGCAATTCGGTGACGCTGCCCTCGCGGCGGCCGCTGATGCGGATCTGGTCGCGCTCGGGATTGTTGGGCCCGCGCGCTTCGAGCGCCTGCTTGCTGTTACGGGCGAGATTCAGAAGGACGCGCAGCATCTGGTCGGGGTCGGCGTCCATCGCGAGGCCCGGCTCGAGCGCGACGATCCAGCCGATTTTCGAGCTCGCGTCGATGCCCAGCGTATCGCGCACTTCACTGACGAGTTTTGCGACATCGACGCGGCGGCGGTCGGGCTGCGGTTCCTGCGCCTTGCCGAACGCGAGCGTCTGTTCGCAATAGGCGATGGCGCGGTCGAGCGCCGCCATCAGCCGCGGCGCCAGCATGCCGACGCGCGGATCCTTGATCGAGGTCAGGCGATCCGACAGGAGCTGCACCGAGGCCAGGAGGTTGCGCAGATCGTGATTGATCTTGGAGACGGCAAGGCCGAGCGCCGCGAGCCGGCTCTTCTGGTGCAGCGTCTGCGCGAGATCGTTCTGCATGATCGCCAGCTCGCGTTCGGCAACGCCGATCTCGTCGGTGCGCGGCGACGGCGCGATGATGCGCGCGGGGTTTTCGGGCTCGGCGCCGAATTCGACCATGCTGGCGGTGAGCCGCCGCAGCGGGCGCACGAACAGCCACAACAGCGACAGATAAACGAGCGCCGCGCTGATCACCGAGATGGTGAGCGAAATCAGCAGCACGTTGGTGGAGTATTTCCACATCGCCGCCTGGAGCGGCCGCTCGTCGATGACGAGTTCGACGAACTCGCCGCTCATCGGCGCCTCGCCGACGACGCGCAGCACCTCGCCGCCGCGGCCGAGCATGGTAATGAAGGCGTCGGGGATCGCTTTCAGCATCGAGACATTCCGCATGTCGATTTCGCGATCCACCATCGGCGGAATGTTGGAGAACGCGAGCAGGAGGCGCTTGTCGCCCATCTTGAGCGCGACGGTGCGCGCGCCGACGCTCGCGAGGAGCTGCCGGCGCAAATCCTCCGAGACCATCTGGTCGGGCGCGGCGGCGAGCACGAGGGCCGCGGTGCGGCCGGCCGCCAGCCGGTCGGACAGCCACATCAGGCGGTAGTTCGCGACCGACGGCACATAAATCAGGATTTCGGCGAGCGTCACGAAGGCGATGGTGAGCAGGAGAAGCTTGCCCGACAGCCCCGGCCACAGCCGGGCGGGCCCGCGCTCGATCTGGGGGGCAATTTCCTTGTCGCTGGTGAACCGTGAAGGCATTTCGCTCGATCTCAAGCGGTCCGGCAGGATATTCCGCTCTCTTTAACCTACCTCTTTTAATCCACCAGGACGCGGAACCATGCGCTGCGTTCCGCAAAGGCGTCAAACTAACGCAATATAGGTAGAAAGCGTTGCTTTTGAGGGCCGGAATCCGGCCGTCCTTGCGTTGACGGGGCGAGAGGCCACCCCTATAAGCGCGCAAACCCCGGAGAGAAAAAGTGAAACGGACGTATCAACCGAGCAAGCTCGTCCGCAAGCGCAGGCATGGTTTCCGCGCGCGGATGGCAACAAAGGGCGGACGCAAGGTCGTCGCCGCGCGCCGCAGCCGCGGCCGCAAGCGTCTTTCGGCCTAAAGGCATTACGCCGGATTCTGGTACCCTGATGGACCGTCTGACGAAACGCGCGGACTTTCTCGCGGCCCGCGACGGATCGCGCGTTTCCGCTGGTCCCGTTCTGGTGCAAGCAAGAGACCGGCACGACACGCAGGCGCCGCGTATCGGCTTCACGGTCACCAAGAAGACCGGCAACGCGGTGGAGCGCAATCGCATCCGCCGCCGTCTGCGCGAAGCCGCCAAAACGGCGCTCGGTCACAAGGCCCAGCCGGGCTTCGATTATGTGCTGATCGCGCGGCGCGAAGCGATCTCGGCGTCATTCCCGGCGCTCGTTGAGAATCTTTCACGGGCAGTCACGCGCCTGCACAAGTGAGAGCACGGAGAGCAGGGTGAGCGAAAATCGCAACATGGTGCTGGCGATCGTCCTTTCGGGCATCGTCCTGCTCGGCTGGCAGTATTATTTCGCCGTGCCGCAGATGGAGAAGCAGAAGGAAGCGGCGCGTCTGCAGCAGCAGACCCAGACGCAAACCACCGCGCCCGCTCCCACGACCGACGGCCATCCGACACCCGCGCCGGCCGCGCCCGGCACGCCGCCGCAAAGCGGCACCGTGCAGCCGGCTTCACTGAGCCGCACGCAGGCGCTTGCCGCTTCGCCGCGCATCAAGATCGACACGCCGTTCATCAAAGGCTCGATCGCGCTCAAGGGCGCGCGCATCGACGACGTGGAACTTGCCGCCTATCACGAGACGGTCGATCCCAAGAGCCCGAACATCGTGCTCCTGTCGCCGTCCGGCGGGCCGCTCCCGCTCTATGCCGAATTCGGCTGGGTCAATGGCGCCGGCGGCACCGTCAAGCTGCCGAAGACCGACACGCTCTGGACCGCCGCAAGCCCCGACCCTCTCACGCCCGAGCGTCCGCTGACGCTGACCTGGGACAACGGCGAAGGCATCATTTTCAAGCGCACGATCGCGATCGACAACCGCTACATGTTCACGGTCAACGCTTCGGTCGAGAACAAGACCGACAAGCCGGTGACGCTCTACCAGTACGGCCTCGTCTCGCGGCACGGCATGCCGCACATACAGGGCTACTACCTCCTGCACGAAGGCCCGGTCGGCGTGCTCGGCGACGGCAAGCTTTTTGAGCCTTCCTACAAGGACACCGAAAAGCCGATGGACCCGGTGAAATCGCAGGGCGGCTGGCTCGGCATCACCGATAAATACTGGGCGGCGGCGGTCATTCCCGACCAGAGCGCCTCGACGATGATGAAATTCTCGTCGCACAATCTCGGCACCGTGCGCAGCTATCAGGCCGACTTCCTGCGCGACGCGATCACCATCGCGCCGGGCAGCAGCGCCGACACCAAGAGCCTCTTGTTCGCCGGCGCCAAGGAAGTTGCGCTCGTCGACGGCTACGAAAAGGATCTCGGAATCAAGCGCTTCGATCTTCTGATCGACTGGGGCTGGTTCTACTTCATCACCAAGCCGCTCTTTAAGGTCATCGACTTCTTCTACCGCTACTTCGGCAATTTCGGCATCGCGATCCTGCTGGTCACGGTGCTCATCAAGCTCATCTTCTTCCCGCTCGCCAACAAGTCCTACGCTTCGATGGCGAAGATGAAGATGATTCAGCCGAAAATGCAGGAACTGAAGGAGAAGTATCCCGACGACCGCGCGAAGCAGCAGCAGGAGCTGATGGAGCTCTACAAGAAAGAGAAGATCAATCCGCTCGCCGGCTGCCTGCCGATCGTGGTCCAGATTCCGGTGTTCTTCGCGCTCTACAAGGTGCTGTTCGTCACCATCGAAATGCGCCACGCGCCGTTCTTCGGCTGGATCCGTGACCTTTCGGCACCCGATCCCACCAACCTCTTCAACCTGTTCGGGCTGATCCCGTTCGATCCGACGACGCTGCCGGTGCTCGGCTATTACCTGCATCTCGGCATCTGGCCGATCATCATGGGCATCACGATGTGGGTGCAGATGAAGATGAACCCGACGCCGCCGGACCCGACGCAGAAGATGATCTTCGCGTGGATGCCGCTGGTCTTCACCTTCATGCTGGCCGGGTTTTCGGCGGGCCTCGTCATCTACTGGGCGTGGAACAACACGCTGTCGGTGCTGCAACAGGGCCTCATCATGAAGAAGAACGGCGTCAAGATCGAGCTGTTCGACAACGTGAAGTCGATGTTCGGAAAGAAACCGCCGGCAAGCTAGCCGGCGCTCACCGATGAAAGAGACGGCTCCCTTCTCGCGGCAGGATCTCGAAGCCGGCCGCAAGCTGTTCGCATCGAACTGGGATTTTGTTTCGGGCGCGGGTTCGGTTGCTTCGCTGCCGCCTGCGCGCGGCGTCGAGATCGCCTTCGCCGGCCGCTCGAATGTCGGCAAATCGAGCCTGATCAACGCGCTGACCAACAGGAAGGCGCTCGCCCGCACCTCGAAAACGCCGGGCCGCACCCAGCAGATCAATTTCTTCAAGGGCGACGACGAGCTCGTGCTCGCGGACTTGCCCGGCTACGGCTTTGCCGCCGCGGCCAAAGACAAGGTCGATCAGTGGACAGGGCTCGTGCACGACTATCTCGTCGGCCGTCCGAACCTTGCGCGCGTTTATGTGCTGATCGACTCGCGCCACGGGCTGAAGCCCCAGGACCGCGAAGTGCTCGGTTATCTCGACCGCGCCGGCGTTTCCTACGCGATCGTGCTCACCAAGCTCGACACCATGAAGGCGCATTTCGGCGAGCCGCGCATCGCCGAGACGGAGGCCGCGATCAAGAAGCGGCCGGCGGCCTTCCCGCAAGTCTTTCCGGTGTCGTCGTTCGACTCTCTCGGCATCAATGAGCTGCGCGCGGCAATCGCGCGGCTGCTGGCCGAGCGGCGCACTTAATCCACCACAGAGCCCGGTTTCTTTTTCGTCCGGTCGACCGCCGCCGACGCACCGGTCGTCGTGCGCGGATTGGCCATGCGGTAAAGCTGGAAACGCCGGCCTTCCTGCACGAGGCGCAACCGCAGCGGATCGGGGTTTTCCGCGCCCTTTTCGGTGAACAGGACGTAGACGTAGTCGTAGGTATTGGTCCAGTCGCTCCAGTAGGCGGCTTCCTCGATCGCGGGGTCGTTGGCGACGACGAGAAGTTTCTCGACCGTCGGCGGCGTGCCGTCCTCGGTGTCGGCGCGGTCGGCATAGTCGGCGCGCACGCGCAGGATCTGCTTGCCCGGCACGGTGAAAGCCGTCGTCACGAGCGCCGAACGCTCGATCATCGCAAGACAGGCGGCGTGCATGAGGCCGAGATCGCGGACATCGTCGCCGCCCGCCGGATCGGCATAGGCGACGAGCACCTGCGCGCCGCGCTCGATATATTGCACCGACTGATGCAGCGACTCGACGCCCTTCGAGAGCTTGTTCCACATCACCTCGACTTCGGCGACACGGACGCAAACGAGCGTCGCGAGCACGGCGGCGAAGCCGTAGCGCACCATACGGCGCGGAAAGCGTACGTTGAGGCAGGCGACCAGCATGAAGACGAGCCCGACCGGAAGCCGCTGATCGGCCATATAGGTCGCGAACAGGACGCGCGGCGTCGCGAGATAAACGGCGCCGCCGAGCACGAGCAGAATCCAGCCCATCACCGAGAAACGCACGAGCTTGTGGCGAATCCCCCAAAAGAGCGCGACTGCGGCAATGGCGATCAGCGTGAACGCGACATATTCGGAATAGACATTGAAGACGAACAGGATGCCGTCGAGCTTGCCGTTCTGCTCCCAGTGGTTGTCGGTCGCGAGGCCAAGCGTCGGGCTCTCGTAGAGAAGCGGCAGCACCGGCAGGAACGGGATCGCGGTCGCGCAGAATTCGGCGAGTTTCGCGTTTGAACGCCAGCCGCGCATGCGCCACAGCCGCTCCGCTTCAAATGCGAACAGGCCGAGGCCATAGAGCGCAACGCTCACGAGATGACAGAAAAACAGCGCGATGACGAACACCGCCGAAACCGCATAACGCCACGGCCAGGCGCGCTCGCGCAGCGCCACCCAGGCGGCGAGCGCCCACAGCATCAGGCCGATGCCGAAAAGGTAATTCGCGACGCCCACCAAAAGCAGGTTGTTGTAGAGCAAGGGTGCCGCGACGAGCGGCAGCGCCGACCAGCGGCCGATCAGCGCGCGGTTGAGCACCAGCGTGCCGGAAAAGATCAGCACAAAGATCGAAATCAGGAAGAATTGCCCTGCGAGATAAATGTTCACGACGCGCGCCAGCGCCGGCACCACGAGGTCCATCATCAGGTTGGGGATGATCTGCCAGTGGATTTCGTAAAAACGGTCGAGATAGGCGTCGTGGCCCTGGGCATCGATCACGTACATGCGCGCCAGATGATTCACGTAATCGGAGAGCGGCGGCAGCTTGTGGGTCAGGACCGGAACCGAGATCGCGGCACATAGCACGACGAACAGCCCGAGGATCTGGGCCGGGCGGAAATCCCGGGTCGTGTGGCGCGAGGCGTCTTTTGTCGGCATGGGCGAGAACCCGGACGAACCGGTTTGTTCGAGATGTGAGATGGGTTAATGAGGGGAGCTGCGCTCGTTGGCGGCTCTGGCAGGCCGCGGCAGTTGCTCAACCTTGGCCATCCATGGCGGGACGGCCAGAAACTCCCTTTCGTTCTTCAGGATGAGCCTTTAGAAGTTCCGGTCTGAACCGCACATGAACACCAGAAGCGAAAACCCCGTGTCCGACATCCCGGCTGACGCCCATACCCAGGCGCGTATCCTCGTTCAGGTCCTGCCCCACATGCAGCGCTACGACGACGAGATCGTCGTGGTGAAATATGGCGGCCACGCCATGGGCGACGAACAGGCGGCGCGCGATTTCGCCCGCGATATCGTGCTTCTGGAACAGTCGGGCGTGAACCCGGTCGTCGTCCACGGCGGCGGGCCGCAGATCGGCGACATGCTGAAGCGCCTCAAGATCAAGTCGGAATTCGCGGCCGGTTTGCGCGTGACGGACGCCGCCACGGTCGAGATCGTCGAGATGGTGCTCGCAGGCTCGATCAACAAGCAGATCGTCGGATTCATCAACGAGGCAGGCGGCCGGGCCGTCGGCCTGTGCGGCAAGGACGGCAACATGCTCCTTGCCAAGAAGCTGACGCGGACCTTCGTCGATCCGGGCTCGGCGATCGAGAAGGAGGTCGATCTCGGTTTCGTGGGCGAACCCGCGAAGGTCGACACTACCGTGCTCGACCAGATTCTCGGCCGCGAACTCATTCCGGTGCTCGCGCCGGTCGCGGGCGGCCTTGAAGGCGGCACCTTCAACGTCAATGCCGACACTTTCGCGGGCGCCATCGCCGGCGCGCTGAAAGCCAAGCGCCTCTTGCTTCTGACCGATGTGCCGGGCGTCTTGGACAAGTCGAAGAAGCTCATCAAGGAGCTCTCGCTCGCCGACGCAAGGAAGCTGATTGCCGACGGCACCATTTCGGGCGGCATGATTCCCAAAGTGGAGACATGTATCGAGGCGCTCGATCAGGGCGTCGAGGGCGTCGTCATTCTCGACGGCAAGGTGTCGCATGCGGTGCTGCTCGAGCTGCTCACCGATCACGGCGCCGGCACGCTGATTAAGCGCTGACGCAAAGCCCCGCGATCTGCCGTGTCCGCTCCGCCGAATTTCTCGCACGTCGATACCTGGGTCTTCGACCTCGACAATACGCTGTACTCGCATCACCTGAATCTCTGGCAGCAGATCGACGACCGGATCCGCCAGTATGTCGCCGATTTTCTGAAGGTGCCGCTCGAAGAGGCCTTCCGCATCCAGAAGGACTATTACCGGCGCTACGGCACGACGATGCGCGGGTTGATGGCCGAACATAATCTCGCGCCCGATGCGTTTCTCGATTTCGTGCACGAGATCGACCACTCGCCGCTCGTGCCCAATCCGGCGCTTGGTGTTGCGCTCGAGAAACTGCCGGGACGCAAACTGATCCTCACCAACGGCACCTGCAAACACGCCGACGCGGTGACGCGGCGCCTCGCGGTTCATACGCATTTCGACGGCGTGTTCGACATCGTCGCCGCCGAACTCGAACCCAAGCCTTCGCCCCGCACCTATCAGCGATTTCTCGACAAGCACGCGGTCGATCCGGCAAAGGCCGCGATGTTCGAGGATCTTGCGCGCAATCTCGAAGTGCCGGCGGCGCTCGGCATGACGACGGTGCTGGTCGTTCCCGAACCGCAGCACGAAGTGAAGCGCGAGACGTGGGAGCTTGACGGGCACGATGCCCCGCACGTCCATCACACCACCGACGATCTCGCGGGCTTTCTCCACGGCCTTCGCTAACGTATGGCGCGCTGGCCGCGCTACGCTTGACAGCCTTCGCGGTTCCCTCGACAACCGCTGGCTTATCAGCGCGCCGACAGAGATTTCGCTCAGGAGCCAAGATGCCGACGTCCAACGCCAACACCGATAAACTGCAAAAGACCATCGACGAGGCATTCGAAGATCGCGCCAAAATCACGCCGAAAACCAAAGGCGCGGTGCGCAAGGCGGTGGCTTCCGCGCTCGATCTCCTCGATTCGGGCAAGGCGCGCGTCGCCGAGAAGCAGGGAAGCGGCAACTGGCATGTGAACCAGTGGCTCAAGAAGGCCGTGCTCCTGTCCTTCCGCCTCACCGACATGGGCGCGATCAAGGGCGGGCCGGGCAAGGCCGCATGGTGGGATAAAGTGCCGTCGAAATTCGACGGCTGGAAAGCGGCGCAATTCAAGAAGGCGGGCTTTCGCGCGGTGCCGGGCTCCATCGTCCGCCGCGGCGCGTTCATCGCGCCGGGCGTCGTGCTGATGCCGTCGTTCGTGAACCTTGGCGCTTACGTCGGCGAGAACACGATGGTCGACACCTGGGCGACGGTCGGCTCCTGTGCACAGATCGGCAGGAACGTGCATCTTTCGGGCGGCGCCGGCATCGGCGGCGTCTTGGAGCCGGTGCAGGCCGGTCCCGTCGTGATCGAGGACAACTGCTTCATCGGCGCGCGCGCCGAAGTCGCCGAAGGCGTCATCGTGCGCGAGGGCTCGGTGCTGTCGATGGGCGTTTATCTCGGCGCCTCCACGAAGATCGTCGAGCGCGACACGGGCAAAGTCCATGTCGGCGAAGTGCCGCCCTACTCGGTCGTGGTGCCGGGCGCGCTGCCGGGAAAAACACCGACCGCGCCCTCGCTTTATTGCGCGGTCATCGTCAAGCGCGTCGACGAGAAGACGCGCTCCAAGACCAGCATCAACGAGTTGTTGCGCGACTGATTTTTCGGGGGCGGCTATGGACTGGAATTATCTCTATGCCAGCTTCGACGGCCGCCTCAATCGCAAGCCCTACTGGATTGCCAATCTGATTCTGATTGCAGCCGGCATGACGCTTTCGTTCGTGCTCGTATCGACGGTCGGACTGACCGCCGCGACGGTGTTCAGCCTGGTGTGGATCTATCCGACCTTCGCGCTCAACGTGAAGCGCGCGCATGATCGCAACCGGCCGACATGGTTGATTGTCGCTTTCTTCGGCTTGCTCGTACTCATTAATCTTTCGCAGGTTTTCGGGCTCGATCGCACCGGTGATGAGCCGACAACGCTGCTCCTCATACTCGGCATTCCGTGGTTTCTGCTTGCGCTGTTTTTCTTCGTCGATCTCGGCTTCCTGCGTGGCACGCGGGGGCCGAACCGCTATGGACCGGACCCGCTCACATGAATGACCCTATCGCTATCGCCCAGGCACTGATCCGCTGCCGTTCGGTAACACCCGACGAAGGCGGCGCACTCGATTATCTCGGCGACCTCCTGGGCCGTGCGGGCTTCGAGGTGCATCGGCAGAAATTCGCCTCCCCCGGCTTTCCGGAAATCGACAACCTGTTCGCCAAGATCGGTTCCGGCCGCCCGCATCTCGTCTTCGCCGGGCACACCGACGTCGTGCCGCCGGGGCGCGAAGCGAACTGGAGCGAGCCGCCGTTCGGGGGCGTGCTGAAGGACGGCAAACTTTATGGCCGGGGCGCGACCGACATGAAAGGCGCGGTTGCCGCGTTCGCAGCGGCGGCGCTCGATTTTACTGCCGGAAAAAAGCTGAAAGGCACGATCTCCTTCCTGATCACCGGCGACGAAGAAGGCCCTGCCGTGAACGGCACGGTGAAGCTGCTTTCCTGGGCAAAAGCACGCGGTGAACGCTTCAGCCATGCGCTGGTCGGCGAGCCGACGAGCATCTCGAAGCTCGGCGACATGATGAAGATCGGGCGGCGTGGCAGCCTTTGCGGCACCATCACGGTGCGCGGCAAGCAGGGCCATGTCGCCTACCCCGACCGCGCCAGCAACCCGGTGCCGGTCTTGATCGCGATGTGCGCGGCGCTGAAAGACAAGCCCTACGACAAGGGCTCGAAGGAATTTCAGCCGTCGAACCTCGAGGTCGTTTCGCTCGAGACCGGCAACACCGCGTTCAACGTCATTCCGGCCGAAGTCAAAGCGCGTTTCAACATTCGCTTCAACGACAAGCACACACCGGCAAAACTCAAAAAAGAAATCGAGCAGCGGCTGAAGAAGGCCGCAAAAGGCGCGCGTTTCACGGTTGAATGGGAGCCCGCGAGCGAATCCTACCTCACCCAGCGCGGGCCGTTCGTCGATCTCGTCAGCAAGGCCGTTCTTGAGACGACCGGCGTGAAGACGGTGGTCTCGACTTCCGGCGGCACATCGGACGCGCGCTTCATCAAGAATTATTGCCCGGTGATCGATCTCGGCCTCGTCGGCACGACGATGCATCAGGTCGACGAGAACGTGCCGGTGAAGGATCTCGAGAAGCTCACCAAAATCTACCGCGCGATTTTGGAGCGGTATTTCGCGGCGAAACGCTAGCGCTCAATAATCGACCCGCACGAGATAGAGCCCGCAAGCCGGCGCGACCGGGCCGCAGGCAGCGCGGTTTTTGGCTTCGAGCACCGCCGCAAGATCGTCCGCGCTCCAGCGCCCCTCGCCGACCAACGCGAGCGACCCCGCGATCGAGCGAACCTGATTGTGGAGAAACGAGCGCGCCGAAATCGATATGCGGATTTCCTCGCCATCGCGCACAACATCGAGCTTGTCGATCGTTTTGACCGGCGATTTTGCCTGACATTCGGTCGAGCGAAAGGTCGTGAAATCGTGCAGCCCGATGAGCCGCTGCGCAGCCGTGTGCATCGCGCCCGCGTCAAGCGGCCGCGCGATTTTCCAGGCGCGGTCGCGCACAAGCGCAAGATCAGCGCGGCGATTGATAATCCGATAGAGATAATGCCGCGCCTTGGCGGAGAATCGTGCGTGAAAATCATCGGCGACGCGCTCGGCGGCAAGGATCGCCACCGGGTGCGGGCGAAGCTGCGCATTGATCGCGTCGCGCACCGTATCGGTGTCCCACTCCTTCGCAAGATCGATATGCGCGACTTGTGCGAGGGCATGGACGCCGGCATCGGTGCGGCCCGCGCCATAAACGTCGGCACGCGCGCCGGTAAATTTTTCGATCGCGTCCTCGATGGAACCCGCGACAGTGGCGCCGTTGTCCTGCACCTGCCAGCCGACGAACGG
>DATMGD010000059.1:0-24673 GCA_035555855.1 Xanthobacteraceae bacterium | reverse complement strand
AGCGACACAATGCCGGTGACGATCGCGAAACGATTGAGCTGCAAAAGCACCGCGAGCCCGATCAGCGCTTGCAGAACGAGAAACGCAAGCGCGGCTTTGACGCTAACCTGCCCGGATGGAATCGGCCGCGATCGCGTGCGCTCTACCGCGGCATCGAGCTTGCGATCGAGAATGTCGTTCCAGGTACAACCGGCACCGCGCATGACAATGGCGCCGATGGCAAAGAGAATGAGCAGCTTGAAATCCGGCCACGGCTCGCGCGCCGCATCGGCTGCAAGCGCCGTTGACCACCAGCACGGCAGGAGGAGTAGCCACGAGCCGATCGGTCGGTCGGCGCGGGCGAGCCGCAGATAGGGTTGTGCGAACGAAGGCGCCCAGCGATCGACCCAGTTGCCGGTTGAATCGGCGACGGGCTGGAGCGGCGCCCGTCCGGCTTCGCTCATTGCGAGAGCACGTTACCGTGCAGCGTATCGAACACGGCGCTCGGCTTTTCGCCGGTGGCGTTGCCGCCGACGGTGTTGACGCCGAGCGCTTCGCTCAGGCCCGAGCTCGGTGTGCGCATCGGACCGCCGCCACCGCCGTTTGCGGCGACCTCGCAGACCTTGGTGCTCATCTGTGAGGACTGCGCATTCGCATCCGAAAGCTGTTTCAGGAACTGATCCGGCACACCGCATGTCGTCTTGTTGGCGCGCAGGAATTTCAGCAGCTTGGCTTCGATGCCCACATAATTGCGCAGCAGTCCGCAGGCGACCTTAGGGCCGGATTTTTTCTTGTTGGCGGCCTGTAGCGCCTTGCCGGCCTTGTCGCGCTCACCCATCAGGCCGTTCACCGTGCCTTGGCAATCGACGGCCGGTCCGCCGCCACCGCCGCCGGGCGGAGCGAAACTGAACCCCTGCGCCAAAGCCGGTGTGGCGATGGCGAGAAGCGAAATACCGGCAGTGGCGAGTAACAGGCGAAAACGCATCGGCTCCGGCTCCGGGAAGCGCTATAGACGTAACAAGACAACGCTATTTAGGGCAAGATCGGGGCGGTAGCCTGTGGGGGAACGTTAAATTTTATGGCGCGCTACGATTTTCGCACCCCAAGGCTCTATGTTCCGGGCGATCTGGCCGAAGGCGGCGAAGCGAGCCCGGCCGAGGCCGGGATTCACTATCTTCGCAATGTCCTGCGGCTTCCGGCCGGCGCCGAGGTGCAGGTTTTCAATGGCCGGGACGGCGAATGGCAGGCCCGGCTCGCCACGGTGTCGAAGCGGGAAATCAGGCTGGAGATTCTGCGCCAGTTGAGGCCGCAGCCCCGGCCAAGCCCGCTGCACTATGCTTTCGCGCCGATCAAACATGCCCGGTTCGATTTCGTCGTCGAAAAGGCGGTCGAGCTTGGCGCGGGGCGCATCACGCCGGTCATCACCCAGCACACGCAAGTCACACGCGTGAACGGCGAACGCATGCGGGCCAATGTGATCGAGGCAGCCGAGCAATGCGGCGTACTTGCGTTACCGGAAACGGAAGAAGCTGTTTCGTTCGCCGATTGGCTCGCGGCAGTTGATTCGCAGCGCACCATAGTTTTCTGCGACGAGGATGCGGAAATCGCCGATCCGTTGCGTGCATTGCGGGAAGCGCCGGATAGGGCTTGCACATTGATCGTCGGGCCCGAAGGCGGCTTCCATCCGAAAGAGCGCGAAGCGCTCATTGCACGGAGCGGCGTCATTCGTCTGTCGCTCGGCCCGCGCATCCTGCGCGCCGATACGGCGGCGGTTGCGGCGCTTGCCTTGTTGCAAGCGGCGCGCGGCGACTGGCGCTGAACAGGATTCATCTGTCTGCAACGTGCGTTGTTGCAGCTGCGAGATGTCCCCGCTTTCCCCGGAACAAAAATGGCGATGATGCGTTAGGAACCCGCAGGCGCCTCATTTTGGTCCGGTTTGGCGCAGGGGATGAGGACCGATCACCAAAATCGATTCTGCGAATTAATTCTGTTCGTTTGCGCGTGCAGAAAGTTTCACGGAGGTCGCCATGACCGGGAAAAATATGGCCGAGAAGAATTACAGCTTCGGAGTCGAAGAAGAATATTTTGTCGTCGATGGCGAAACCAAATCGCTGCGCAAGAAAGCCTCGCCTGCTTTCTTCGCGGAATTGAAGCGCGCGATCGGCCCGATCGTGACGCGCGAGATGTTGCAATCGCAACTCGAGATCGCGACCAAGCCTGCGCACACGATGCAGGAAGCCTATGACGAGATGAAACATCTGCGCCGTTCGATCGGCACCATCGCCGCCGATCACGGCCTCGCGTATTTCGCGTCCGGCACGCATCCGACGGCGGTTTGGTCGGGCGGGCAGCAGACGCAGAAAATCCGCTACGACGGCTTAATGCAGGATTTCCAGATGCTCGGGGAGCGCAACTTGCTCTGCGGCATGCATGTGCACGTGCAGTTGCCCGACCCCGACCGCCGCGTCGATGTCATGCGCCGCATGGTGCCTTACATCCCGCTGTTCATCGCGCTCTCGACATCGTCGCCGTTCTGGCGTTCGCGCTCGACCGGTTTGATGGGGTATCGCCTTGCCGCCTACGACGAGTTGCCGCGCACCGGTCTGCCGGAATTGTTCGAGAGCAACGAAGAATACGAAGCCTATATGAGCGCGCTGATCGAGACGCGTGTCATCCAGGATTCGAGCTATGTGTGGTGGACGATCCGGCCGTCGGCCAATCATCCGACGCTCGAACTGCGCGCTCCTGACGTCTGCACGCGGCTCGACGATGCGCTGGCGCTTGCGGCGCTGTATCGGGCGCTCGCGCGGCATCTGTTCAACCACCCCGAAACGAATCGCGACATTACCTCGGTCGACCGCGCGATCGCGGTCGAGAACAAATGGCGCGCGCAGCGTTATGGCATCCACGGCAGCTTCGTCGATCGCGGCGAGCGCCGCGCAGTGCCGATCGCGGAGGAGCTCGACCGGCTGATCGTGCTTCTGGAAGAGGATATCGGCGAACTCGATTGCGGCGCTGAAATCGCCAACGCCCGCAAGATCATGTCAACCGGCACGAGTGCGGACATGCAGATTGCCGTCTTCCGTGAGGCCGAACAGCGCACCGGCAGCCGCAATAAAGCTTTCGGCGCTGTCAAGACCTGGCTCGCCGAAGCAACCCTGCAATGATTTTCTGAAAAGCAGCGTTGGCGTGCGGGCGGGGCGTCGTATATCGTCCCGCAACTTTGTTCCTGCCCGCCGGATATGCTGCATGGCCCGCGATCTAATCGATATGACGCCGATCGAGTCGCGCGACGAACTCGTCGCGTGGCTCGCTGAAGGTTGCCGCCCGGTCGAGGAATTCCGGATCGGCACGGAGCACGAAAAGCTGCCTTTCATGCTGAAAGGCCACGCGCCGGTGCCCTACGACTGCGACCGCGGCATCTGCACGATTCTCTACGGCATGCGCGACCTGTTGGGCTGGGAGCCCATCATGGAAGGCGAAACGATCATCGGTCTTGCCGACGTCACCGGCGGCGGCGCGATCTCGCTCGAGCCCGGCGGGCAGTTCGAGCTTTCCGGCGCGCCGCTCGAGAACATTCATCAGACATCGCGCGAATTGCACGCGCATCTTGCGCAACTTCGCGAAGTCTCGCGCCCGCTCGGCATTGGCTTTGCGGCGGTCGGCATGAGCCCGGCCTGGACGCGGGCCCAGACGCCCGTCATGCCCAAAGGCCGCTACAAAATCATGTCGGCCTATATGCCGAAGGTCGGCAAGCTCGGCCTCGACATGATGTTTCGCACCTGCACGGTGCAGGCCAATCTCGATTTCTCGTCGGAAGCCGACATGGTGAAGAAGCTGCGCGTCGGCATCGCATGGCAGCCGATCGCGACGGCGATGTTCGCGAATTCGCCGTTCACCGACGGCAAGCCCAACGGCTTTCTCTCGTTCCGCGCCGAGATCTGGCGCGACACCGATCCCGACCGCACCGGCACGCTGCCGTTTGCGTTTGAATCCGGCATGGGCTTCGAGCGCTACGCCGACTACGCGCTCGATGTGCCGATGTATTTCGTCAAGCGCGGTTCGAGCTACGTTGATGTCGCCGGTACGTCATTCCGCGATTTGCTGGCCGGCAAGCATCCCAAATTGCCCGGCGAGCGCGCGACGCTTTCCGACTGGGTCAATCACCTGAGCACGGCGTTCCCCGAGGTGCGGCTCAAGCGTTATCTCGAGATGCGCGGCGCCGATAACGGCCCGATGGAGCGCATCTGCGCCTTGCCGGCATTGTGGGCCGGAATTCTCTATTGCCAGCCGGCACTCGACGAAGCCTGGACGATGGTCAAGGACTGGACCGTGGAGGAGCGCGAAAAGCTGCGCACCGATGTGCCGAAGCTCGGACTGAATGCCGAGATCCGCGGCCGCAAGGTGCGCGATCTCGCGCGCGAAATGCTAAAACTCGCGCGTGCCGGCCTCACGCAGCGCATGCAACTCGACATCGCCAAACACGACGAGACACATTATCTCGACCCGCTGGAAGCGATCGTCGAGGCTAACGAAACGCCCGCCGAAGCGCTGCTCAAGCTTTATAACGGCCCGTGGCAAAAATCGGTCGATCCGGTTTTCGACCTGCTGGCGTATTGAGTGCAGCGCCGCTGCCCGTAACAGGGCTACATGTAATCTAGAATATTTGTGCTGCCGCTCGTGTCGCCCGATGACGTTGCGGCCTGGCCGAACATCGACATGAGTTGTGTCGTCGATTTGTAGTTGCTGACGGCGATATCCAGCAGGCCCGAAGAAATCCCCGCCGCCTGCCGCTCCTGCGGCGTCATCGTCTGATATTGCTGAATGAGGCCGAGGCTTGCCGCGCGCGGGTCGCCGCTGGCGGCGCCCTGCTGGAACGCCTTGAGAATGCTGGTGCGCGTGCGCTCGGAGAGCGCCTGCTTTGCCGCATAGCTTTCGGCTTGCGAGAACTGGTTGCCCTCGTTGAGCGAGATCGCCGAAAGCGATTGATTGTCGAAGCCGGAAAAATCCGCGAGCTGGCCGTTGCGGCGGCTCGCATCGAACACGAGAATCTTGCCGTTGTTTTTCGCCGCAAGATATTGCTGGTCGAGCGCGTCGCGTGCTTTCGACGCGACCGTATCGAAAACCTTGGCCGGGTCGCTGGCGGGCGCTTCCGCATCGCGCGCGATGAAAGCCGCGAGCGGATCGTTCGGAATATTCTGCGGCAGGGCCGCCGGATTTTGCAGAGCCGCCTGATACCCCTGCGAGAGCGCCGCGCGCTGCTGCGTCCAGGCAGGGTCGGCTTTTTCTTCCGGGCTCATGCCATCGAAATAGGCGAGCGCCGTTTTATAGAGTGAGCTGTAATCGTTCAGCAGCTTGGCGGCTTCGAGTGCAGGCTTCATTGCCGCATCGAAGCGGTTTTGCAATTCCTGCGCGGCGAGCTTCTGCTCGTCGGCGGTGAAAAGTCCCTGGCTGTTGCTGGCGATGGCGTAGACCGCGCGGCGATCGAGGCTGGAGATATCGATAACGGCTTTGTCGTCCGCGAACGGCGAGGTGACATTCGCCGCCTTGTAAAAATTGTCGAGCGCTTTGCGTGCGTCAGCCGTGACGGTCGAAAAATCCTTATCGCTGTATTGCCCGGCAAGAAGCGCCCGCGCCATGTCAGAGATCGTGACGTTGGTGGCCTTTGCCGCCGCGGATTTACCGGCAGTGCCGGGGGCGTTGGTATTTGTAGCGGACGTGCCGCCATAAGCATTGCCGAGATAGGCAAGGGTGCTTGCGTTGACGGTCGTCATTTTACGGGCCTGCTCCGCTTGCCTTGATCGTTAACGAAACCTTGCAAAAGATGGTTAACGAAAAGGAAACGAGCGAAAGCCGTTCAACGGGTGTGCTTTTCGCCCCATTCGCGCAGTTCCTTGATGACCGGGCGCAGTTCGCGGCCCTTGTCGGTCAGCACATATTCGGCGCGCGGTGGATGCTCTTCATAGAATCGCTGGACGACGATGCCGTGCTCTTCAAGGGTCTTCAGGCGATCCGAAAGCGTATTGGGGCTGATGCCTTCGAGCGAGTGCTCGAAGTCCTGAAACTTGCGCGGCCCGTCGCGGACGAGATCGCGCAGGATCATGATCGTCCAGCGCTCGCCAATGATCGAGAGCGTTCGCGCGACGGGACAGCGCCGCCCATAGGGTAGGGGTTTCTTGCTGGCTCGGTTGGACTGGATCTGCGGCATCGCGATTCCTCGCCCGATTATAGGCATTGACAGTAGCAATAGAAACTATAATTTATATAGTAACTATATAACAGAAAGCAACTGGACAACAACTCATGACGCTCCAGCAGGAAGAAACATTTTCGATGCCGGCCGCCGCAGAGCCTGTTCTATCCGGGCAGGCGGCTGACCCGCGGCCTGTAGCTGCTGCCATGAAACGCGAAATGGAACGCGAAATGGAACGCGCAATGCAGCGCGAGCCCGTCGTGGGTCCGCTGCTCCGGCTGGCCTGGCCGACGATCGCGGTCCTTGTCGTGCAGACGCTGGTCAGCGTCATCGAGACTTACTTTGTCGGCCATCTTGGCACCGATGCGCTCGCCGGCGTGACGCTGGTGTTTCCGGTCTTGATGTTGATGACCATGATGTCCAACGGCGGCATCGGCGCCGGCGTGTCCTCCGCGACGGCGCGTGCGATCGGAGCGGGCCGCAAGGAGGACGCCGATGCGCTCGCGCTGCATGCGGCCGTGCTCGCCATCATATTCGGCGTGATCTTCAGTGCGGGCGTGATCGGCGGCGGCCGGTATCTGTATGAGTTGCTCGGCGGCTCCGGCGCCGAACTCGTCGCCGCGCAGCAATATTCGCTCTATGTATTCGGCGGCGCGATCCTGATCTGGCTCGTCAATCTTCTGTCGTCGTCGTTGCGCGGCGCGGGCGACGTGAGAACGCCGGCGTGGATCACCGTCGCGGGCGCGCTCATCATTGTGCCGCTGTCGCCCGCATTGATTTTCGGCTTCGGCCCGATACCTGCATTCGGCATTGCCGGTGCAGGGCTTGCGGTTTTCATCTACTACGCGCTCGCGGCGCTCGCCCTCGTGCTTTACATGCGAAAAACGACGAGTGCTGTCCGGCTGGTTTCACGGCCGTTCGAGTGGCGGCTGTTCAAGGACATTCTCGGGGTCGGTGGCCTTTCCGCGATCGGCACGACGCAAGCGAACGTGACCGTCGCGATCATCACCTCGCTGGTGGGAATTTACGGCACCGATGCGCTCGCCGGTTACGGGATTGCGTCGCGTCTCGATTACGTGTTGATCCCGCTGGTGTTCGGCCTCGGCACCGCGACAATCACGCTTGTCGGGCAGAGCATCGGCGCGAACAAGGTCGCGCATGCCCGCCGGATCGCATGGATTTCGGCGCTGATCGGCGGGAGCGCCACGGAGATAATCGGTCTTGCTGCGGCGCTGTTTCCGTACGCCTGGCTTGGCTTGTTCACGGACGATCCGAAAGTACTTGCGCTCGGCGCGAGTTATCTCGCGACCGTCGCGCCTTTCTACGGTTTCGTCGGCGTCGGGTTGGTTCTCTATTTTGCGACGCAGGGCGCAAAGCGCGTCCTGTTCTCGGTGCTTTCCGGGACAGTGCGGCTCGCGGTCGCCTTTTTCGGCGGTTGGCTTGTCATCAAGGTTTTCAATGCCGGCTTGCCGGCGCTGTTCATGGTCGCTGCGCTGTCGTCGATTGCGTTTGGCGGCTTGATCGCGCTCTCAGTTTATCTGCGGCCGTGGTCGGGCGGCACCGCGCTTCACGACTGAGTCTTTTCGGCGCGTTCTTCCTGCTCGATGACGTCCTGCGCTTCGGGGTTGAGCGCCTCCGCTTCGCGCCGCTTGCCGGTGAACGGCTCTGGCTTCGGTTTGACGCGCCGCATCTTGTCGAGCCCGGCATAAAGACCGCCGGCTTGCTGGAGCGCCAGCCGCTCGCGATCGCGCGTGCGGACGTCGTCGATGATGTCCTCGATGATCTCGTCGGTCGCGCCCAACTGCTCGAGCGTCGCGCGGCCGAAGCTGATCGCCGATTCAAACGTTTCACGAATTTCGTAATCGACATTCTTGGCGAGCAGCGTCAGCGTGCTGGCCCGATCATAGGAGCGGACGTAAAGTTTGGTATCGGGGAAATTCGCTTGAATGATATCGACGATGCGCTCGGTATTCTCCGCGCCTTCGGTGCAGACCGCGATCAGCCGCGCCTTGTCGGCATGCGCTGCACGCAACACATCGAGGCGCGCGCCGTCGCCGTAATAGATCTTGAAACCGAAGCGAACGACCGCCTGAACCATCTCCGGATCGTTGTCGATCACGGTGACATCGACTTCCTGCGCGAGCAGGCATTGCGAGACGACCTGGCCGAAACGGCCGAAGCCGATGATCAGCACCGAGCCGCGCGTCTTCTCCAGTCCCTCGGTGTCATAGACCGGTTCAGCATCGTCCTTTTTGCGCGTGCTCAGCCATTCCACCAGCATGGCAAACGGCGGTCCGATCAGCATGGTCAGCCCCGCGAGCGCGATAATGAGGCTCGCCTGCTTGGTGGTGAGCACGACGATCGTAAGGCCGAGCGGGATCAGGACGAAGGCGAATTCGCCGGCTGGCGTCAGCACCGCGCCGACGCGCCAGGCTTCGCCGCGCGCCGCCGGGTTAAGCTGCGAGATCGCCCAGATGATGACGGTTTTCAGCAGCGTTACGGTGACCGCGGCACAGAGAAGAATCTTCCAATTGTCGCGCACCACGCCGATGTCGATCGACATGCCGACGCCCATGAAGAAGATTGCAAGCAGCAGACCGCGAAAAGGCTCGATGTCGGCTTCAAGCTCGTGCCGATAGCTCGACTCCGCGAGCACGAGACCGGCGAGGAAAGCGCCAAGACCCATCGACATGCCGGCCTGCTGCACGGCGAATCCGGTGCCGATCACGAGGAGAAGGGCCGCGGCTGTCATGACCTCGCGCGCATTGGCGCGCGCGAGCAGCTGGAACAGCGGATTGATCAGGTAACGTCCGGCCAGAAAGACCACTGTGATGGTCGCGCCGATGGTTGCGGCTTTTTCGACGCCACTCCAAAAACCCGCACCGTTGCTGATCTGCCACGGCGACAGCAGCGGAATGAGCGCGAGGATCGGCACCACTGCGATGTCCTGGAACAGGAGCACCGCGAAAGCGCGCTGGCCGTAAGGCGTTTGCAGGTCGCCACGCTCCTCGAGCGTTTGCAGCGCGATCGAGGTCGCCGACATCGCAAGGGCAATACTCGTGACGATTGCGCCGGCAAGGCCGAGGCCCAGCCCGTGAATGGCGAGCGGGATCAGTACCAGTGTCGTGAGGATGAGTTGCAGCGCGCCGAAGCCAAAGATCACGCGCTTCATCGCCTTTAGCCGCGAGAGCTTCAACTCTAACCCGATCAGAAACAGCAGCATCACGATGCCGAGTTCGGCGATGCTGATGATCGTCGCCGGGTCGTGAAACAGGCCGAAACCGAACGGGCCGATGATGATGCCGGCGGCGAGATAGCCGATGACGACCGAGAGACCGACCCGGCGCGCAAGCGGAGCCGCGGCGACGGTCGCGCCGAGCAGGATCAGAAGCGGGAGAAGGAGGCCGTACTCGTTGCCTTCACCGTGCATCCGGTATTCCGCCGATTAAATGGTGGCCCGGCAAAAGGTCAGGTGCCGTATGGCCGATGAGAACAAATGCGCTATCAGGCTCGAAACTCGTTCATCGTCCGCCCGACTGCGTGGCGCTGCATCAGGGCAGCTTGTCGTAGCCTTGGCTGAAGCCGTTCAGGCTGACCGGAATGCCGATGCCTTCTTCGGGTGTCTGGAAGATGATGAAGACAGCATCCTTGCCGCTCTTGAGCTTGCCGGTGAGCGTGTCGTCCATCACGACGTCGGCGACGCATCCGTTCGGCAGGCAGCGCACGAAGCCGACGCGGCCGATATCGGCACCGTCCACTTTGAGGCCGAGGCCGGAAGGTAGCAGCACGCCAAGCGGCGCGAGCACGCGCATCAGGCGGCCTTTTTGGTCGGCGGTTTTCAGAATGATGATGGTGAGACCGACATTCGGCCGGTCTTCGGCGGTGACGCTCTGGATCAGCGCGCACTGTTCGCTCTTGGCGCCCGGCGGAGTGTCGCAGCGGATCTGCCAG
The DNA here is from genome assembly GCA_035555855.1 of Xanthobacteraceae bacterium. Classification (GTDB taxonomy): domain Bacteria; phylum Pseudomonadota; class Alphaproteobacteria; order Rhizobiales; family Xanthobacteraceae; genus Palsa-892. Next base: position 14,550 of record DATMGD010000059.1, on the reverse strand, counting down.
TCGCCATGAACGGATTTGACGACGCCCTGCGCGCGTGCCGGGAGGCAGGCAAGCGCAAAGACGGCCGCGGTCGCGAAAGCCAGTCGATAAATATGCTTCATAAATCCAGCCTGGCCCTGATTCCCTGGCGTCTATTGCGAATCGTTTTCACGCATCGGGACTATGACAAGTAGTCCGAGGTACAACGCCGGCCGCTCATGTCAAGAATACGGCATAAAATGCGGCACTTTTATCCCGAAAAACCGCTCACAGACTGGCGAAAACTTGCTTTGCGGCTTTTGCCGTATAGCGTTGCAGCTACCTTAGAATTATGATTGATGGTCGCGAGCCGCCGCTAGGGCGGCCCATCCGCGACCTCGTGGAAGTTCCCGGAGAGCAACGATTTTGCGCGGTAACGCGCGGTCTGTTTGCGGCCAGGGGATGGAAAAGCCGGTGGTATGTTGCAGTGCGGCGTATGCCAAGGTCTCGGACGGAATGAGGTTACGGACGGATAAAAGAAGCGGAATGCGACCCATGATGAACCACGTTCGCCAGTTGGCTTTGAGTATTCTCTTTCTGAGCGCGGGACTGCTTCCCGTTGCTGCTGGCACTCCCGGTCAGCCTTCGCCGTGGGAGATCAATTTCCAGCCGCCGGCAACGCCGATCATGGCGTTCATCGAGACCTTCCATAATTGGCTACTCGTCATCATCACGCTGATCATGATCTTCGTGACGGTCCTGCTCGGCTACTGCATGTATGCCTTCAGCGCGAAGCGTAATCCGAAGCCGTCGAAGGTCACGCACAACACCGTGCTCGAGATCGTCTGGACCGTGATCCCGGTTCTGATTCTCGTCGGTGTCGCGGTGCCGTCCTTCCGCCTGCTCTATGAGCAGCTCGAGATTCCGAAAAGCGATATCACCGTGAAGGCAGTCGGCACGGCCCAGTGGACCTGGACCTACTCCTATCCGGACAACGGCGGTTTCAGCTTCGATTCGGTCATGCTTCAGGACAACGAGTTGAAGCCCGGTCAGCCGCGCCTGCTCGCGGTTGATAACGAGCTTGTCGTTCCAGTGAACAAGGTCGTGCGCGTCCAGGTGACGGGTGAAGGCATCATTCACTCCTGGTCGGTGCCGTCCTTCGGCGTGAAGATTGACGCAATTCCCGGCCGGTTGAACGAGACCTGGTTCAAGGCGGAGAAGGAAGGCATCTACTACGGCCAGTGCTCGCAGCTCTGCGGCCGCAACCACGCCTTCATGCCGATCGCGGTGCGCGTCCTGAGCGAGAAGGATTTCGCTTCCTGGATGGAAGCGGCGAAGAAAAAGTATTCGGCCGTTCCGGGTCTTGCGCCCGGCAACGTGGCCGCCGCCGATGCGGCGCGCCAGTAATTGGAATGAGGTAGACGATCATGGCCCATGCAGCAGCACATGCCGAACATCACAATCCGACGGGCATCCGCCGGTGGCTTTTCTCCACCAACCATAAGGACATCGGCACGCTGTATCTGATGGAAGCGATCTTTGCCGGCGTGTTCGGCGGAGTGCTATCCGCGCTGATCCGCGCCGAGCTGGCTGAGCCCGGCATCCAGATCTTCGGCAGTGCGCACGCCTATAACACGGTCGCCACTTCGCACGGCCTGATCATGATCTTCTTCATGATCATGCCGGCGCTGATCGGCGGTTTCGGCAACTGGTTCGTGCCGCTCATGATCGGCGCGCCGGATATGGCGTTTCCGCGCATGAACAACGTCTCGTTCTGGTTCCTGATCTCGGCGCTCGTGCTGCTCATCATTTCGATGTTCGTGCCCGGGACCTCGGAAGGCCACGGCTTCGCCGGCGGTTGGACGATGTATCCGCCGTTATCCTCGAAGGCCGGACACCCCGGACCGGCCATGGACCTGACGATTTTCTCGGTTCACTTGGCCGGCGCGTCGTCGATTCTCGGCGCCATCAACTTCATCACCACGATCCTGAACATGCGCGCGCCTGGCATGACGCTGCACAAGATGCCGCTGTTCGTATGGTCGATCCTCGTCACCGCCTTCCTGCTGCTCCTGGCGCTGCCGGTGCTCGCGGGCGGCATCACCATGCTGCTCACCGACCGTAACTTCGGCACCACCTTCTTCGATCCGCAGGGCGGCGGCGACCCGCTGCTCTATCAGCATCTGTTCTGGTTCTTCGGACACCCCGAGGTCTACATCCTCGTGCTGCCGGCCTTCGGCGTCGTCAGCCAGGTCATCTCGACCTTCGCCAAGAAACCGGTATTCGGTTATCTCGGCATGGCCTATGCCATGGTCGCGATTGGCGGCATCGGCTTCCTCGTGTGGGCGCACCACATGTACACGGTCGGCATGAGCTTCCCGGCGCAGGCCTACTTCATGGTCGCGACGATGGTCATCGCGGTGCCGACGGGCATCAAGGTGTTCTCGTGGATCGCCACGATGTGGGGCGGCTCCATCGAGTTCAAGACGCCTATGCTGTGGGCGATCGGCTTCATCTTCCTGTTTACGCTCGGCGGCGTCACCGGCGTCGTGCTGTCGAACGCGGGTGTCGATCGCTCGCTGCACGACACCTATTACGTCATCGCGCACTTCCACTACACGATGTCGCTCGGCGCGACCTTCGGCATCTTCTGTGCCTGGTACTACTGGTTCTCGAAGATGACCGGCTACAACTACTCTGAATTCCTCGGAAAGCTGCATTTCTGGCTGACGTTCATCGGCGTCAACATGATCTTCTTCCCGCAGCACTTCCTCGGTCTTTCGGGCATGCCGCGCCGTTACATCGACTATCCGGATGCGTTCGCCGGATGGAACATGGTGTCCTCGATCGGCGCGGTGATCTCGACGATCGGCCTGGCCGTGTTCCTCTTCACGATCGCCGAAGCGTTCCTGAAGAAGCGCAAGACCACGGACAATCCGTGGGGTGTAGGTGCGACCACGCTCGAGTGGACCGTCTCGTCGCCGCCGCCGTTCCACACCTTCGAGACGCTGCCGCGGATCAAGTGAGATGAGCCGGGCCGGCGCCACCCGCTCGGCCGAAGTGCTGCCGGGCTTCTCTGATGTTGCGGATTATTTCGCGCTGCTGAAGCCGCGCGTCATGTCGCTCGTCGTATTCACGGCGCTCGTCGGTCTCGTGCGCGCGCATGGCGATCTGCACCCGTTCCTCGGTTTCGCGGCGCTGCTCTGCATCGCCATCGGTGCCGGCGCTTCAGGTGCGCTCAACATGTGGTGGGATGCCGACATCGATCTGCGCATGGGCCGCACCCGCACGCGGCCGATTCCCGCGGGTCGCATGCCTGAAGGCGAGGCGCTCGCCTTCGGGATCGCGCTCTCGGTCGCGTCCGTCGCCATGCTGCTCCTGTTCACGAACTTCCTCGCAGCCGGGCTCCTCGCGTTCACGATCTTCTTCTACGCCGTCATCTATACGATGTGGCTGAAGCGCTGGACCGCCCAGAACATCGTCATCGGCGGCGCTGCCGGTGCGTTTCCGCCGATGATCGCCTGGGCCGCCGCGACCGGTTCGATCGGGCTCGAGAGCGTCATTCTGTTTCTGATCATCTTCTTCTGGACGCCGCCGCACTTCTGGGCGCTCGCGCTTCTGCGCAAGGACGACTATGCGCGCGCCAATGTGCCGATGCTGCCGAACGTCGCCGGCGAGCACGAAACGCGCAAGCAGATCCTGATTTACAGCGTCATCATGGCCGTGATCGGCGTATTGCCGACCGCGCTCGGTTTCGCCGGCCTGATCTACGGCGTCATCTCCGGCGTGCTCGGCCTGATCTTCGTCGCGTTTGCCTGCGATGTCTGGCGCAAGGAGCGCGGGGCCGCGGCACAGCAGGCGGCAAAACACCTGTTCGCTTACTCGATTCTGTATCTCTTCCTTCTGTTTACCGTGCTGCTCGTTGAAGGGATGTACAAGTGATGGCGGCCGCCAAGCGGAAAAAAGGCATCGTGCTGACCGAGCAGCAGCAGCGCACGCGGCGCGCGCGTTCGATCGCGCTGGCGCTCGTGCTCGCGGGCTTCGCCATCCTGTTCTATCTCGTGACGATCGTGAAACTCGGACCTGGCATCTTCAACCGGTCGATATGAAGAAGCAGAGCACCAGTGCGAAGAAGAATCCGGCGCCGAAAGGCGTGCTGACCTCGCGGCACCGCGCGGTTGCGCTGTCCTGCGCCGTGTTTGTCACGGCGATGGTCGGCGCCGCCTATGCGGCCGTGCCGATGTACAACTGGTTCTGCCGCACCACCGGTTTCGGCGGCACGCCGCTCGTCGCGGTCAAGGCGCCCGATGCGCCGATCGCGCGCGAAATCACCGTGCGCTTCGACGGCAATGTCGCCGACGGTCTGCCGTGGCAGTTCGCGCCTGACCACAACGCGATCCGCATCAAGATAGGCGAGACGACGCTATTCCATTACACCGCGACATCCCATGCCGCGGACGATACGGTGGGGATCGCCTCCTACAATATCTCGCCGCCGGAAGCCGCCGGCTATTTCAACAAGCTGCAGTGCTTCTGCTTCACGAATCAGACGTTGTCGCCGGGCGAAAAAATGGACATGCCGGTCGTTTTCTTCATCGACCCGGCGATCGACAACGATCCGCAATTCCGCTCGCTCGATACGATCACGCTTTCCTACACGTTCTTCCCCGCCAAAAAGCAGGCCAAGAAGCCGCTGGCGGCGGTGGAAGGCAATAAACTTCGCTAAATCGCGCTTGCGGCGCGGCGACAGCCGTGCTGTTAGAACGGTTGCAAAAAGGGGACTACGGAGAAAGACGATGGCCGACGCCCACGCTAAACAACACGATTATCATCTCGTCGACCCGTCACCGTGGCCGCTCGTCTCCGCGATTTCGGCTGTGGTCGTCACCACCGGCGCCGTCTACTGGTTTCACGGCGGTGCGCCCTGGGTGATGATCGCCGGCTTCCTCGGCATCATCTACGTGATGTTCGCCTGGTGGCGCGACATCATCAACGAAGCGCAATACAAGGGCGATCACACCCGCGTCGTCCAGATGCACCTGCGCTACGGCATGATCATGTTCATCGCCTCCGAGGTGATGTTCTTCGTCGCCTGGTTCTGGGCCTATTTCGATGTCGCGCTGTTTCCCGGCGAGCACATCCAGTTCCTGCGCGTCGAGGCGACCGGCGGTATGTGGCCGCCGAAGAGCGTGCATACGCTCGACCCGTGGCATCTGCCGCTTCTCAACACGCTGATCCTGCTCACCTCCGGCACGACGGTCACCTGGGCGCATCACGCGCTTTTGGAGAACGACCGCAAGGGTCTCGTGCAGGGCCTCGCACTCACGGTCGTGCTCGGCATCATCTTCACCTGCGTGCAGGCTTACGAATACATCCACGCGCCGTTCACCTTCACCGGCGGCATCTACGGTTCGACCTTCTTCATGGCGACCGGCTTCCACGGCGCGCATGTCATCATCGGCACGATCTTCCTGATCGTGTGCCTGCTGCGCGCGCTGCGCGGTCATTTCACGCCCGACCATCACTTCGGCTTCGAGGCTGCCGCCTGGTACTGGCACTTCGTCGACGTCGTGTGGCTGTTCCTGTTCACGTTCATTTACGTGTGGGGCGCGGGCGTTCCGGCAGCGCACTAAGGTCGGCTGCCACGAAACCCGGTTCATCTCCGGTATCCCCGTATCTTGCGGGGCTGCGCTGCCGCTGTCCGCGCTGCGGGCAGGGGAGGCTGTTCGCGGGTTACCTCGATCTCGCCAGGCGCTGCGACCGCTGCGGTCTAGATTACCGCTTTGTCGATGCCGGCGACGGGCCGGCGGTCTTTGTCATCCTGATCGCCGGCTTTCTCGTCGTCGGACTTGCCGTTGTCGTCGAATTCATCTGGCGGCCGCCTTACTGGGTGCACGCAATGTTGTGGATTCCGGCCGTGCTGTTCGTGACGCTTGGCATGTTGCGTCCCCTGAAAGGCGTCTTGGTCGCGCTGCAATTCCATCATAAGGCAGCCGAAGGCCTGATCGATAAAAGCGCGACCCGCAGTAAACGGTCCGGCAGCAAACGGTAAAGGCGGACGATGAAGCGCCTGAAACGCACGAGCAAGACTTCGCGCCGTAGCGCGCGGAAGCCTCGCGTTTCACTCGCACCGCTGTGGCGCCGTCTGCTGTGGCCGGGCCTCTTCACGCTGATTGCTTTCGCAATCCTGTGCAGCCTCGGCGTCTGGCAGATCGAGCGGTTGATGTGGAAACAGGATCTGATCGCGCGCGTCGAAACCCGTACCCACGCCGAAGCCCGGCCGCTCCAGCCCGAGCAGGACTGGGCGCAAGTAAGTGTCGAACGTGACGAATATCGCCATGTGCGCCTCGAGGGCAAGTTTCACTACGACCGCGAAGTCTTCGCCTATGCGCTCCTGTCCGATCCGCGCGGCAAGTTTTCGGGGCCCGGTTACTGGGTGATGACGCCGCTCGAACTCGATAACGGTGCATTCGTGTTCATCAATCGCGGTTTTGTGCCGATGGACCGTATGGATTTGCCGACGCGCACAGCAGGGCAGGAAGCCGCCCGCGTGACCGTCACCGGCCTTTTGCGTCTACCTGAGGGCCGTAACTGGTTCACGCCGCCGGACGATGTGGCACGGCGCATCTGGCAGGAGCGCGATCCGGCTGCGATCGCCAACGCTGAAGGGCTTGCGCGCGTCGCGCCCTTTTTTGTCGACGCGGACGCGAGCGGCCCGAACGGACTGCCGCAGGGCGGTGAGACGCGAGTAGTGTTTTCCAACAACCACCTTCAATATGTCGTGACCTGGTTCGGCCTCGCGCTCGCCTTGATCGGCGTTTTTGCCGCCTTTGCGCGCAAGGAATGGCTGCGCAGGCGAGCTTGAATCGCAGGGCCCGCCCGCCTAGGTTCCCGCTCGAACGGAAAACCCATGCATTATATTTCGACCCGCGGCGGGGCCCTCGAAGCCTCCTTCACCGACGTTTTGCTCGCGGCACTCGCGCGCGATGGGGGCCTCTTTGTGCCGAAGGCGTGGCCGCGGTTCACGCCGGCTGAAATCGCGGCTTTCAAAGGCAAGCCCTACGCCGATGTGGCGTTTGCGGTGATCCAGCCGTTCGTCGGCGGCGCCATCCCCGACGCCGATCTCGCGCGGATGATCCGCGAAGCCTATGCCACGTTCGACGCCGCCGAAGTCGCGCCGCTGCGCAAATTGCGCGACGGCGAATATTTTCTCGAACTGTTCCACGGCCCGACGCTCGCCTTCAAGGACGTCGCGATGCAACTCCTCGCGCGGCTGATGGATCACGCGCTCGCCGCGAAAAACGACCGCGTCACGATTGTCGGCGCCACTTCCGGCGATACCGGCGGTGCCGCCGTCGAGGCCTTCCGCGGCCGCGACCGCGCCGATCTCGTCATCCTGTTCCCGAACGGCCGCGTCTCCGACGTCCAGCGGCTGATGATGACGACGCCGACCGAGCCGAACATTCATGCCGTCGCGATCGAAGGCACCTTCGACGACTGCCAGGCAATCGTGAAGGCGCTGTTCAACGATCACGGCTTCCGCGATCGCATGAAGCTCTCGGGCGTCAATTCCATCAACTTCGCGCGCATTGTCGCGCAGATCGTCTATTACTTCACTGCGGCGGCCGCGCTCGGCGCGCCCGAGCAAAAAATCTCGTTTGTGGTGCCGACCGGCAACTTCGGCGACATCTTCGCGGGCTACGTCGCAAAGCAGATGGGGCTTCCCATCGAACGGCTGGTGATCGCGACCAACGTCAACGACATTCTGGCGCGCACGCTTGCTACCGGCCGCTACGAAATCCGCGGCGTCGTCGCAACCGATTCGCCGGCGATGGACATTCAGGTTTCCTCCAATTTCGAGCGCCTCTTGTTCGATGCCTATGGCCGCGATGCGGACGCGGTCCGCAAGATCATGAGCGAGCTGTCCTCGGGCGGTTTCGCGATTGCACCGGAGCCGCTCGCGGCAATTCGCGCTGTCTTCGATGCCGGTCGCGCCGATGAAGCCGAGACGCTCGCGACGATCCGCGCTGTCCATCAGGAAAGCGGCTATCTGCTCGATCCGCATAGCGCGGTCGGCGTCGCGGTTGCGCGCAAACATAAGGTCAAGCCGCCTTACGTCATGCTCGGCACCGCGCACCCGGCCAAATTCCCCGATGCGGTTGCGAAGGCAGCAGGTGTACGTCCGGCACTGCCGGCGCGGCTTTCGGACCTTATGAGCCGCAAGGAGCGTTTCGATGTGCTGCCCGCCGATGTGCAGGCTGTCGCCCGCTACGTCACCGAACGCTCGCGAGTTGGGGAAGGAACTTCGGCATGAGCACTGAAATCGCGGATACCAGAATCACGCGCCTCGACAGCGGGCTTGTCATCGTGACCGATGTTATGCCGCAGTTGCGCACGGCCTCGCTCGGCATCTGGGCCGGTGCCGGCGCGCGCTTCGAGGACCCGGCGGAGAACGGTATCTCGCATCTCCTCGAACACATGGCCTTCAAGGGCACCAAGCGCCGCTCCGCGTTGATGATCGCCGAAGAAATCGAGAATGTCGGCGGCGATCTCAATGCCGCGACCGGCATCGAGTCGACCGGCTACTTCGCGCGCGTGCTCGGTGAACATGTGCCGCTCGCGCTCGACATGCTGACCGACATCCTGACCGAGCCGACCTTCATCCCCGAGGAACTGAAACGCGAGAAGGGCGTCATCCTGCAGGAGATCGGTGCGGCGAACGACATGCCCGAGGATTATATTTACGAGCTGTTCCAGCGCCGCGCTTTTCCCGACCAGCCGATCGGCCGGCCGATCCTCGGCACGCCGGACACGGTGCAGGCGCAATCCTCCGACAGCTTGCGCGCTTACATGGCGCGGCACTATCGCGCGCCGCAAATGGTCGTGAGCGCGGCGGGTGCCGTCGAACATGACCGCATCGTCGAGCAGATCGAGAAGCGGCTCGCTTCGCTGCCGCTCGCTTCGGCGCCGGCCGCGCAGCCTGCTCGCTATATCGGCGGCGCTGAAATGGGCGTGCGCCGTCTCGAGCAGGCGCACCTCGTGCTCGGCTTTGAAGGCCGCTCGTTTCACGCACCCGACTATTATGCGCTGCAGGTTTTCGCCAACGTGCTCGGTGGCGGTTCGTCGTCGCGGCTGTTTCAGGAAGTCCGTGAGAAGCGCGGCCTTTGCTATTCGGTTTATGCCTATCACTCGCCTTATTCCGATACCGGGGTGTTCGCGATCTACGCCGGCACCGATCCGCGCGACAGTGCGGAATTGATGAATGTCGTCGCCGCCGAACTCCAGGAAACGCCCGAAAAAGTCACCGAAATCGAGGTCGCCCGCGCCAAGTCGATGATGAAGGTCGGGCTCCTGATGGCGCTGGAAAGTTCCACGGCGCGTGCCGACCAAGTGGCCCGCCAGATGATGTTTTTCGGCCGCGTCATTCCGGCGGATGAAATCGTTCGCCGCGTCGATGCGGTGACCGTCGAAGACGTCCGGGCCGCAGGCCGCATGGTGATTTCGTCAAGCCGGCCGACTTTCGCGGGTGTTGGGCCGCGCGAAGGGATTGAATCGGCCGCGCGTATCGCGGAAAATCTCGGACAGAAAGCGGCGTAATTTTCCGATCGAGATCTGATGGCTCTGTTCCGATCCATCCCCTGGTCCGAACCGCAACCCTTGATCGAAGGCACGGGCCTTTATTTGCGCCCGCCGGCGATGAGCGATTACGAGGAGTGGGCGGACCTGCGCGAGCGAAGCCGCGGCTTTCTCGAGCCGTGGGAGCCGGAATGGCCTTCCGACGATCTCACCCGCAGTGCGTACCGCTCGCGCTTGCGGCGCTATGCAGCCGAGATCCGCGACGATGTCAGCTATCCGTTTCTTGTTTTTCGCATGAGCGACAAACGCATGCTCGGCGGCGCGACGCTGAGCAATGTCCGGCGCGGTGTCGCGCAGGCGGCGAACCTCGGCTACTGGATGGGCGAGCCCTACGCCGGAAAAGGCCTCATGACCGCCGCGGTCACCGCGATGATTCCGTTCACGCACGGTGCGCTGGGCTTGAAGCGCATCGAAGCGGCCTGCATCCCTGAAAATATCCCGTCCGCCAAGCTCTTGGAAAAATGCGGCTTCGTGCGCGAAGGCTATGCCCGGAAATATCTCTGCATCGCCGGCAAGTGGCAGGACCATTTGCTCTACGCGCGGCTCTCCAGCGATCCGATCGGCGTTAATCCTTCAGCATGATCTTTTCCGAAAACCGGTCCCCGCTTTTCGGGATCATGCTCTAACGCGAGCTGAGCGCCGCCGCGCGGATCACCCGATCCCAGCTTTCGTATTCCGAGCGGCGCAGCAGCGCCGGGCCATCCGGTGAAAGCCGCGGGTTGTCCCAGCTGCCATGCACGAGGAACGGCAGGGTGACGCCGTTCGCCGCATCCTCCGGCCCGACAAGGCTTGCGACGCCGCGCAGATCAAGATCGCGCTGCGGGATCGAGGCGAGGCCGTCGAGCGTCACGGCCACGCTGCCGCTCTCGATGCGCGCCTGCTCGAAGGCGGCATTGCCTTCGTTGATGGCGATTCGGGTTACGAAGCGGTTGAACGGCGTGCGGCCGCCGCGCAACTCGCTAAGCGCGGCAAGCGGCTTGCGCGACAGCTTGCGCAGCGCGCTCTCAATATTGACGCCGGCGAGCGAGCCGTCGAGCACGGTAAGCTCGGCATTGCCTTTGAGGTCGCGGGTGATCGCGTTGACGCTGTTGCCCGAACCCGTGAGCGCGATGGCGAACGATCCGGTGCCTTCGACATGGCGGTTACCGATGAGCGCACCGACGCCGCGGGCGCTGTCGAAATCCTTGATCGTCGCGTCGATCCGCACATTGGTGCCGTCGGGCGCCGGACCGATCGCCGCGGTGCCGCGCAGAAGGCCGCCGAAAATCTGTCCCTGGCCGGCGGAGAGGGTGAACTTGCCGTCTTTCACAGAAGCGGCGAGCGCGACCCGGCTGGCTTCGACCTTGCCGAAGACGATCTTGCCCGCCGAGAGCCGCAGATCGAGGCCGAAGCCCGCGAGCGGCTCGATGTCGAGCGGCTCCTGATTCCAGCCGCGCTTGTCGGCGCTCACCAGCGAAAAGCCGTTCATATAGGTGGAGAAGTCGGCGCTGTCGGCGGCAAGCGTGCCCTGGAGCGCCGGCCGCTGCGGATCGAGCGAGAGCGTCAGTGTGCCCTCGGCGCGGTTGCCGTCGAGTTCGATGGCGATATTCGACGCGGTGATCGTGCCCGGCGTGATCTGCGCCCGCGATTTCAGCGATAGCGGACCGAAGCCGCCGCGCGTCGGCACGTCGATGCCGAATGACGAAAGCAAAAACCTCAGTGAGCGCGAGTCGAGTGAGAGCGTGCCTTCAGCTTGCAGGCCCTTGCGGAAGGCGAACAGGCCTTCGAAGCCGGCGCGCATGATTTCGTTCTCGAAGCGGAGCCGCACCGGGCTGCGGGCGTTCTCGCCGAGTGCGCCGGTATTCGTGATATGCAGGCTGACATCGCTCGGGATGCCGCGCCACCGCAGCGAAGCGAGTGTCGCGAGGCTCGTGCCCGACCAGGCGAGCGAAGCGTTCACATTGGAAAGCTTTTCGACGCGGCCCGACGCCACCGAATGAACGTCGATCACGCTGTTCGAAAGGCTGATCTCGGGGCCGCTTCCTGCGTTCGCCGGCGAAGGCCGCCGCAGCGGCAGGCCGAGCAGACGGACACCGTCGGGGCTGAACTCGATATTGAGATGCGCTTGGTCGAAGGCGAGGGACGCAACTTCGACTTCGCCGATCAGGAGCGGGAGGATTCGGATCGTCGCCTTCAGCGAACCGGCGGTGAGATCGTTGTCGCCGCTCTCGAAGCGGACGTCGTCGAGCCGCAGGCCCGGCTGCGGCAAGACCGAGAAATGCATCGCGCCGATATGCGGCCTCACGCCGGTCGCCGCTTCCAGCGATCGCAGCACTGCGGTGCGGATTTCGTGGCGCGGCACCGTGTAGGGCAGGATCAACAGCACGCACAGACCGCCGATGGCGGCCAAAAGCATGGCGATGGCGATCCGTTTGATCCGGATGACGACGTTCACGGTGTATTTCGTTGTTGAAATGGGTGGTGATCAATAGCACAGCCGAACGGGGTTGTCGCTACCACCCTGACAGCTGTGACAATAAAGGCTATGAATTAGAACGGTTTAAGAGGAGGCCGGGCCCATGAATAACGAAAAACCGTTGTGGATACCGGGCCAAAAGCAAGTTGAGTCGGCGCAAATCACCGCCTTCCGCCGCGAAGCGAATGATCGCTACTCGCTCTCCCTGAACAGCTACGCTGAGTTGCATGCCTGGTCGGTCGCGGAGCCTGCCGCCTTCTGGGATCTCCTGTGGGATTTCTGCGGCGTCATCGGCGAGAAGGGCGCGCGCCATCTGATCGACGGCGGCAAGATGCCGGGCGCGCAATTCTTTCCCGACGCCAAACTGAATTACGCCGAGAACCTGATGCGCCGCCACGATAGCGGCACGGCGATGATCTTCCGCGGCGAGGACAAGGCGGCACGCCGCTTCACCTACACCGAGCTTGACGAGCTGGTGTCGCGTTTGCAGCAGGCGCTCATTGCTGCGGGCGTCGGCAAGGGCGACCGCGTTGCGGCGATGCTGCCGAACCTGCCGGAAGCGGCGGCGCTTCTGCTCGCGACGTCCTCGATCGGCGCGATCTTCTCGTCGTGCTCGCCCGATTTCGGCGAGCGCGGCGTCGTCGATCGCTTCGGCCAGATCGAGCCGAAGCTGTTCTTCGTTTGCGATGGCTACTGGTACAACGGCAAGCGCATTCCCATCACTGAGAAAGTGAAGGCGATCGTCGAAAAAATCCCGTCGATCGAGAAGGTCGTCGTTGTGCCGTATCTCGACGATGCAGGGGCGGCGAAGGCCGTGCCGCACGGCGTGTCGCTCGGCGATTTTCTCAAAGCCTTCTCGCCGCACGCGCTCCGCTTCGAGCGGCTGCCGTTCAATCATCCGCTCTATATTCTCTACTCGTCGGGCACGACGGGTGTTCCGAAATGCATCGTGCATTCGGCGGGCGGCATGCTGTTGCAGCACCTCAAGGAGCAGCGGCTGCACTGCGACCTGCGCCCCGGCGAGCGGTTGTTTTATTTCTCGACGCTCGGTTGGATGATGTGGAACTGGCTCGTCTCGGGGCTCGCCTGCGAAGCGACGCTCTGCCTTTACGACGGCTCGCCGTTCGCCCCCGACGAGGGCGTGCTGTTTCGTTATGCGGAGGACGAGAAGATCAACATCTTCGGCACCTCCGCGAAATATATCGACGCGGTGAAGAAGTCGGGCCTCGTGCCCAAGGACAAATTCGATCTTTCCTCGGTGCGGCTGATCGCCTCGACCGGCTCGCCGCTCGCGCCGGAGAGTTTCGATTTCGTCTATCAGGGCATCAAGGACGACGCGCATCTCGCCTCGATTTCGGGCGGCACCGATCTTGGCGGCTGCTTCGTGCTTGGTGATCCGACCGCGCCGGTGTGGAAGGGCGAGATTCAAGTCGCGGGCCTCGGCATGGCCGTCGATGTCTGGACCGAGGAGGGGAAGCCGCTTGCGCATGGCCGCGGCGAGCTTGTCTGCACGAGGCCGTTTCCGTCGATGCCGGTCGAATTCTGGAACGACCCGGATGGCCGGAAATATCGCGGCGCCTATTTCGAGCGCTTTCCCGGCGTGTGGTGCCATGGCGATTTTGCCGAATGGACCGGACACGGCGGGATGATCATCCACGGCCGCTCCGACGCGACGCTCAATCCGGGCGGCGTGCGGATCGGCACCGCCGAGATCTATGCGCAGGTCGAGCAGATCCCCGAGATCATGGAATCGATCGCGATCGGGCAGGAGTGGGATCACGACGTGCGGATCGTGCTGTTCGTCAAGATGCGCGAGGGCGCGAAGTTCGACGACGCGATGGCCGACAGGATCAAGAAGCAGATCCGCTCGGGCGCAAGCCCGCGCCATGTGCCGGCAAGGGTCGTCGCGGTCGCCGACATTCCGCGTACGCGCTCGGGCAAGATCACTGAGATCGCCGTGCGCGAAGTGGTGCACGGCCGGCCGGTGAAGAACACCGAAGCGCTCGCCAATCCTGAGGCGCTCGCGCACTTCAAGGACATTCCGGCGCTGAAGAACTGAACTTGCTGGTCCGCACAGCAAAGCCCCTCACCCTTCGCGCGGCTTCGCCGGGCTCTTCCATCTCCCCGCGAATGCGGGGAGAGGGTGGCGAGCGTCGAGCGCAGCGAGATGCGAGACGGGTGAGGGGCAAGTTGCAAACTCTCCATTGAGTGATTGGGGCAAGTGTCATCGTTACCGCGCGAGGAAATTTCCTGCCGGATCATCGTCAGCACTCCACCCACTAAGATGAGGGCGGGCGGGACGCCGGAGACTTGCCGGTCTCCACGGCTCGGTGTGAAAAAATAAAAACACACCGAAATATGTACTCACCGCAGTCGCCGGCTCGTAACCGGCATCCCGCGCGCGATGTTTGAGGCTTGCTCTGCATGACCCCCGGTGGCGTTACTTTGCTAGCCACCGCTTTCGGCGCTCAACATCAACCGACGACCCGGATGAGCCCTCG
>DATMGD010000058.1:0-5942 GCA_035555855.1 Xanthobacteraceae bacterium | reverse complement strand
AGACCGATCTCGTTCTTCGCGACGAGCACGTCGACCGTTTCGATCGCGGGGCGCACGATCTGCACCGGCGCGGGCACGGGCGCGCGGCCCGAGAGCATGAAAGCGAGTCCTCCGGCGAGCAGAGCGACACCAAGGACGATGATGCGGGCGGGTTTCATTACGCGGTCACTTCCCAACAAGACAAACCGAGTCGGAGCTCGGGCCTTGCCGGATTCCACCAGCGAAAGGTCAACTTATGGTTAATGAGAAGTAGCTAATTGTGCCCGGCTGACGGGCTCAAATACCGAACGCGCGAACGAAGGCGGCGAAGCGCATGTAGTCGGTGTCGGGATAGATCATCAAACCCGCGGCCGCGAGAGCGATACCGTAAGGAACGCCCGAGTTCATCGCGTGCAAGCGTGCAATCCAGGGCTGGCGCAGAAGCAGCGAAGGCAGCGGCATGTAGCGGGCGACAAGGATAATCAGCGTCAAAGCGCCGCCGAGAAGAGCGGCCAGCACCAGATAATCCGTCAAATGCGCGAAGCCGAACCATAGGCTGATCGCCGCTGCGAGCTTGGCATCGCCGCCGCCGATCCATCCGAACGAAAAGCACCCGAAGGCCACCGTCAGCACCGCAAGCGCGGCGAGCAAATGCCAGCCGACATTCGCGAGCGACATATCGACCACATAGGCTGCGGCAAAAAAGCCGAGCACGAGCGCGATCGACAGGCGATTGGAAATCGTCATGGTCAGAAGATCGCTTGCTGCCGCAAAAATCATGACGGCGGGGAAAAACAGGAGCAGCAAAGCGTAGGAAAACATCGCGGGCCTCTGGCGTTCGAATGCGAGCGGAACGCTATACCGAAACCTTGAGCGAAGTATGAACTCGCGCGCCTTCCAAAAAGCAAAAAGGCTCCGGCGGTTAGCCGGAGCCTTCGAGCGAGAAGCGCTAAATCAGCAAGTGCCGTTGAGACAGTTCTTCACCGAGGTGAAGGTCGTGTTCAGGCTCGTGCCGACGCCATTCACAACCGCGATGATCGCGACCGAAATACAAGCGGCAATCAGGCCATACTCAATGGCCGTCGCACCGGATTCGTCCTTCATGAAACGAGAAAAGGTCTTCATAGTTTGGGCTCCTTGAACCACTGTGGCTCTCTGCGTTTGGTCCGGGGAGCGTTGCTCTGCCCCCGATGCCTGCGCAAACATAAGAGCGCTCCCTTGCGTCCCCGTTAAAAAATGCCGCGAAATTTTTCGCATCGCGCCCGAACGAAGTCGTGGTTAAGAATGTTCTGCTTGCGAAAATAGCCAAGCGGTTCCGGAGTTTTTGCAGGCTTGCCCGGTTTGCCGGCCTGCCGCGTTGGCAGTTCATTCACCAATTTCGCCGATAGTCTTCCGCAGGGTTGTGGCCCGCTGCGAGACAGAACGGGTAACGAGTAAGCGTCAGGGGTAAGCGTAATGATGTTCATTGTGAAAAAGTTTGCGTTGCCGTTGGCCCTTTTTGCATCGCTGCTCGCGAGCCCCGCACATGCGGAACCCGACACCCTCAGCGTCATGCTCGACCGCGCGACCATCTTACGCCTGCCCGCGAAGGTCGCGACGATCGTCATCGGAAATCCCGCGGTTGCCGACGGCAGCCTGCAGGCCGGCGGCCTCCTCGTCGTCACCGGCAAGGGCTATGGCGCAACCAACCTGCTCGCGCTCGACCGCCAGGGCGACACGCTCGCCGAATACACCGTCAACGTTTCCGGGCCGATGGAAGATAACAAAGTGGTCGTTTATCGCGGCATCGAGCGCGAAACCTGGAACTGCGCGCCGAAATGCGAGCATGCCGTGGTGCTCGGCGACTCCGCGCCCTATTTCAACGCCGCTTCGGGCCAGATCCTCAGCCGGAACACCACCTCGACGGCGGGCAGCCGTCCCAAATAGGCGCCGGCACCGGCTTTGGTTAACCGCAAGTAAACCACGCTTTTCGTAGCGCGCGATCCGCTTCAACGCTTCGTCAAGCGGTAGCCGCTACAACCGGACTGCTTGAGGCTGAGGCAGCATGTCCAGAAAAAATATTTTCAGGTTTCCGCGCCGGCGTTCGTTCCGGCGGAACGAGAAAGGCTCGACGGTCGTCGAGTTCGCGCTCGTCATCCTGCCGTTCCTCGCCTGCATGTTCGCGATCATCGAAATCGGTCTCGTTTTCTTCGCCGGACAGGTGCTGGAGACGTCGGTCGCCGACGCCGGCCGCATGATCCTGACCGGACAGGTGCAGAACGCCAATTTCGACGCCAACGGCTTCAAGAACCAGATCTGCACCACCGGCGTGCAGGCGCTGTTCAAGTGCGACAACATCAAGATCGACGTTCGCACCGTGGGTTCGTTCGGCGGCGCTAACCTCAACCCGCCCGTCAAACCGGACGGCACGCTCGACACATCAAGCTTCACCTATGATCCGGGCCAGCAATGCCAGATCGTCGTCGTGCGCGTGGTCTACGAATGGCCGACCTTCGTGCGCGGCTTCGGCCTCGATCTCGCGACGCTCGCCAACGGCAAGCATCTTCTGATGTCGACCGCCGCCTTCCGCAACGAGCCGTATAGCGGCACCGGCTTTTGCTGATCGGAGACATGGGAATGGCAAAAGGCGAGATGGCAAACGGCAAACCGAAGAAAGGCCTGATCCAGCTGCTGCGCAAATTCGCGCGCGACTATCAGGGGCTTTCGGCGATCGAATTCGCGTTGGTCTTTCCGGTGATGGCGACGCTTTATCTCGGCGGCACCGCGCTCACGCAAGGCATCGTCATCAAGCGCAAGGTGACGCTGGTGACGCGCGCCGTTGGCGATCTGACGTCGCAGGACACCGATATCGACAACACCGAAATGAATACGATCTTTTCGGCGGCCGCCGCGGTGATGCAGCCCTATCCGACGACCACGCTGACGCTGACGATCACCAGCCTCAAGGTCGACAAGAACGGCGTCGGCACCGTGGAGTGGAGCAACCGTTCGGTGAACGGCGGAAACTTCGTGCAGGGCCGTGTCGCGCAATCGACGATGACGCTCACCGATCTTGCAGTGCCCGACACCACCGTTCACTTCATCATGGCCGAAGGCACCTACACTTATACGCCGCCGGTCGGCACCAGTTTCGTCGGCACACTGCCGCTTTCGAATACGTTCTATTTCCGGCCGCGGCGCGTCGACTGCATTAAGCGCAACAGCACCGCCTGCACGACCTGAGAGCAGATCGCGGCTAAATCTTCTGATTGTATTCGCCGACTTCGGGATGCGTGCGCAGCACCGCGTCGATCGCGCCGAACATCTCACGCATCCGCGCTTCCGATACCGGGCTTTCGACAACGACGACAAGCTCGGGCTTGTTGGATGATGCGCGCACCAGCCCCCAGGTGCCGTCCTCGGTGGTGACGCGGACGCCGTTGACCGTGACGAGATCGCGGATCTTCTGGCCGGCGACGGCAGCGCCTTTTTGCTTCGCCGTTTCGAAATGCTTCACGACCTCTTCGACAATGCCGTATTTCTTCTCGTCGTCGCAATGCGGCGACATCGTCGGCGAGCCCCAGGTCTTGGGCAGTGCGTTTTTCAGCTCCGACATCTTCTTTCCGGGATTGCGATCCAACATGTCGCAAATGGCGAGCGCCGAGACGAGGCCGTCGTCATAGCCGCGGCCGAACGGCTTGTTGAAGAAGTAGTGGCCGGATTTCTCGAAGCCGGCGAGCGCCTTCATCTCATGGGTGCGGCGCTTCATATAAGAATGGCCGGTCTTCCAGTAATCGGCTTTCACACCGTTCTTCTGCAACACCGGATCGGTGACGTAGAGCCCGGTCGATTTCACGTCGACGACGAAGGTTGAATTCGGGTGCAGCGCCGACATGTCACGCGCCAGCATGACGCCGACTTTGTCGGCGAAGATTTCGTCGCCCGTGTCATCGACGACGCCGCAGCGGTCACCGTCGCCATCGAAGCCAAGCCCAACATCGGCCTTATGTTCGAGAACCGCATCGCGAATGGCATGCAGCATCTTCATGTCTTCGGGGTTCGGGTTGTATTTCGGGAAGGTGTGATCGAGCTCGCAATCGAGCTTCACGACCTCGCAGCCGATCGCCTCCAGCACCTGCGGCGCGAAAGCGCCGGCGGTGCCGTTGCCGCAGGCGCAGATGACCTTCAGCTTGCGCTTCAGCTTCGGGCGATTGGTGAGGTCCTTGATGTAGCGATCGGGGAAATTCGGCACGAATACATAGGAGCCGCCGCCCTTGAGATCGAATTTCGCGCCAAG
Source organism: Xanthobacteraceae bacterium (assembly GCA_035555855.1). Classification (GTDB taxonomy): domain Bacteria; phylum Pseudomonadota; class Alphaproteobacteria; order Rhizobiales; family Xanthobacteraceae; genus Palsa-892. The sequence goes on along the minus strand of DATMGD010000058.1, from coordinate 1,687 downwards.
GGTTATTTCCTTGAGCCGCGTCATCTCGTCGGGGCCGAAGGTGAGCGGGCGGTTGGCGCCCATCTTCACGCCGGTCCAGCCGTTGTCGTTATGCGAGGCGGTGACCATCGCGACACACGGCACGTCGAGATCGAACTGCGCGAAATAGGCCATCGGCGTCATCGCGAGCCCGATGTCGTGCACCTTGCAGCCGGAGGCGAGGAGGCCCGAGACCAGCGCGTATTTGATCGAGGACGAGTAGCCGCGAAAATCGTGCGCGGTGACGATTTCGGGCTTCACACCCATCTCGCGGATCAGCGTCCCGAGGCCCATGCCGAGGGCCTGAATGCCCATCAGGTTGATTTCTTTGCCGAACAGCCAGCGCGCGTCGTATTCGCGAAAACCGGTGGCCTTCACCATCGGCTCGGACTCATAGGCATAGGTGTTGGGAACGAGTTGCGCTTTCGGCGTGGGAAACATGCGAGCCCCTAATTCTCTACGGACGCGCGCATGTAGCACAAAAATCGGCGAAAATCCGACAGGCGCAAAGCCTAGCGATCGAGAATCAGCGTGTTATCGCGCACTTCATAGCGCGAGAGGCGCTTCAGAAAGCTCATGCCGAGGAGGTTCGTCGCGAGCATGCCTTCCTCGGCGACCAGCGCCTCGACGTCATCGAGCTGGATCGACCCGAGGCGAACGCTTGAAAGTTTGATGCGGCGGACATGGGCGGTGCCGTTCGCGGTCTGCACCGGCACATCGAAGCGATCGCTGCCGTAGACGAGACCGAGCGAGCGGGCGTCCTCATAACGCAGCACGACAAGCGAAGCGCCGGTATCGATCAGCGCGTTCACGGGACGGCCGTTGACCTGAATTTCCGTGCGGTAGTGGCCGCCGCGATCGGCGGCGATGTGAACATTGCCGCCATAGTTTGCCGGCGCAGGCGCCGAGATATTCATCGCGACGGGGGCCTGCGATTTCCTGTCGATGTGGCGATCAAGAAACCCGGGCGCGAACATCGCCGCCGCCACGACCATTCCCGTCAGGATGAGAACATTGCGCAACATGCGGGCAGGCTAGCGGCCCATGGCCAAGGCAACGTAAACGCCGCGCGGCGGATGCGCGGCATGATGAACAAACCACTCACATAATCGTTCAAGTGCCGCGGGGTTTGGCACGCCGCGTCGGCGGCGCTTCGAGTGGGTTCTCGGGCCATGGATGCTTGGGGTATTGGCCGCGCATGTCGCGGCGAACATCGGCCCAGGAGCCTTGCCAGAACGCGGGCAGGTTCTTCGTCGTCTGGATCGGCCGGTGCGCAGGCGACAGGAGATGAAACGTCAGCGGAATTTTGCCGCCCAGCATCGGATGCGCACTCGTGCCGAACAATTCCTGCACGCGGACGGAAACGGCGGGTTCGTCGGTTTCGTAGTCGATGGCGAATTGCGAGCCGGTCGGCGCGGTGAAATGCGTCGGCGTCTCTTTATTCAGACGGCGCGCGAGATCGGGCGAGAGCAGCGCGTGTAGGGCCGTAGATAATATGTCGCCGGAAATTTCAGCGGCCGATGTTTTGTCGATCAAATAGGGTGCGAGCCATTCCTGAATGCTCGCCGCGAGATGCTCATCAGAAAGATCGGGCCAAATTCCACCCTCGACACGATACATGAAGCGAACGCGGGCGAGCCATTGCAGCACGGATTTCGGCCACGGCAAT
>DATMGD010000057.1:0-1526 GCA_035555855.1 Xanthobacteraceae bacterium | reverse complement strand
GCCTGCTTCTTACAGGTCTTGGCTTCCTCGCTGTCCGGCGATGCGCCCCAACGTAGCTCCACGCAGTCGTTGATGTTGTAAGCCATCTCCAGATCGGCCACGCGCTCGACCACATCCTTCAGCGTCAGCGACCACGCAGAGCCATCGGTGCGCGCGTACTCGAACTTGCGCGCAGCAAGCTCGCTGGCGAGCACGCTCTCAAGCTCGGCCTTCACGTCGGCCGCGGTCTTGTCCTTCGGCATCGCGTAGCGTTCCGGCCGACGCGCCACGCGTTCAGGGAATCCGCGCACCACGTCGATGGCGATGAGCAGGCGCAAGTCGCGCGAAGGCGTGGCGAAATCCTCCCACGCGCCGGTCGTCTCGAAGATGGACGCGCCATCCGGCATCGAAACCTCGCCGCCGCCTTTGACCTGATACTGGCGGCCGTTCTCGACCGACGTCACGCGCGCACGCACCTGCTCATCGAGCGCAGTGATCGCTTCGTGGATCGCGCGCAGCGGATCGAGCGGTTCCGGCGACATGAGATCGTCCATGCGGTCGTAGAAATCCTCAACGCCGAGCTGCGACTGCTCGAGCGAGATATCCGCATAGTCGGGGTTCTTCGCGATCTCCGCGTTCGTCAGCCGCCGCAATCCGCCATCGCGGCTTGCAACCACCGGGCGGAAGCGTTTGAAGCCGGGACTGCCGAGGGCAGGGTCCTGCGCGAAAAGGAAGTTGCCGCGCCAGAAACGCTTGCGCGCGATGGTCCCGTCCGGCTGTCCGTCGACGGCCAGAATGACGCCCGCGCCATCGGCCGTCTGCGGCACGCGCTTTGCGATCACCAATAGGTGTCCGTAAGGATCGGCGTAAACAGTGCCGGGCCGCAGGTTTTCCGCTTTCAGCGGCACGGAATAATAGTCGCTGCGATCGTCGTCGGCGGCCGTGCGGCCGGAGCCGGAGTGCACGCCGTTGGCAACCGTGTTGCGCAGATAGTAGCCGAATGAGGGTACGAGCCCCGGCGGCCGTAGCGATACTTTCGATTGCGGCGGCTTGGCCGATGTCGATCCGGTGAACAGCCCGAAGAAATCTGCCGGCGGCGGCGTTTTAGGCGCAGGCGGCTCCGGCGGCGGTTCTTCGTTGGCGATGTTCCACCAAACCGGGCACTGAGGCGGCTTGCCACCGCCGCCGCGCGTGCACTTCGCGTAACCGTAAGGCAGGCCCATCTTGAACGCGAAGTAGGCGCGCAGGAAATAGGGAAGGTCGGCGCAGTCGGGACGGATGACGAGGCCCTTCTGGTCCTCGCCGAGCCCGAGGTGGTTGAAGAGCGCATTGCGCTGACGGTCGCGCAGCACATCGTGCAACGCTTTCCACGACGGTGCCTCATCGAGCGGCGCGTCGAACAGCTTTTCGATCCAGGCGGAGTAGATGTTCTCCATCGAGCGGTCCCATGCGGCACGCACGGGCCACACGCTCGCATTCGTCTGCCGTGGCGGCGCGGTGGCGGCGCGGCGCACCTCGATGGGGCGCGCGATCGTCGCGCATTCGCC
>DATMGD010000056.1:0-4179 GCA_035555855.1 Xanthobacteraceae bacterium | reverse complement strand
GGCCGAAAAGCTCGGCATGCCGCTGGAGAAGGTGCGAAAAGTTCTGAAGATCGCCAAGGAGCCCTTGTCGCTCGAAACCCCGGTGGGCGACGAGGAGGATTCGCATCTCGGCGATTTCATCGAGGACAAGAATGCGGTGCTCCCGATCGAGGCCGCGATCCAGTCGAACCTTCGCGAGACGACGACGCGCGTTCTCGCTTCGCTCACGCCGCGCGAGGAGCGCGTCTTGCGCATGCGCTTCGGCATCGGCATGAACACCGATCACACGCTGGAGGAAGTCGGCCAGCAGTTCTCGGTGACGCGCGAACGCATCCGCCAGATCGAGGCGAAGGCGCTTCGGAAGCTCAAGCATCCGTCACGTTCGCGCAAATTGCGAAGCTTCCTCGACAACTGACAATAAAAAACCCCGGCGAATGCCGGGGTTTTTGTTTGCGGGCAATGCGTCAGCCGATCACCGCGGAGCCGGCTCGACGACGAGGCTCACGATCTTTTTCACCAGCGGCAGCACCAGCAAGAGCGTCGGGAAGGCGACCAGCCACGAGAGCAGCCATGCCCATGGCCATGTCGAGAGGAATGCGGCGCCGATGCCGAGGCTCTTCAGCGTCGATACGCCCGAGACGATGAACGACATCAGGATCGACAGGACGAACGGCATTACAAACGCCGCGTAGTGCGCCGGCAGACGCCCGGTGCGAAAAGGCAAACTGGTCATTTGTGTACTCCTTGGTTGGTGGGGGTTGTCAAAATTCGATCAGGTTTGCGGCCCAGCCGGCCGCATACAGTCCGGCGGCAAAAACGGTGTGTGTGGTGAAGCTGCGCAGACGCGCCGCACGCGGATCGGCTGTCCGCCGCGAAGCGATGCCGGCGCCCATGCCGGGTTGCATCAACAGGAAAGGCGCCGCGACGCTGCCGATGCCGACGATCAATGCCGGGACCAGTGCAGGCCGCTCCACCCACTGCTCGCCCCACACGGCGATGAGCACGGCGGCGAAGGCGATGCCGGTGGCGTAGTGCACCGCCCAGCCGATCAGGCGTTCGCCCCGGATGGGCGCGGAGCGGGCGATGGGGTTATGGAAGAACTTTCCGCGCGCGAGATAAGCGACCCAGCGGCCGACCAGACCGTAATCGGGCATCGGGCTGCCGAACAGCCATGCGCGGAATGCGGACCAGATATCCATGAAGGCGGTCGCGCCGATTCCGATAAAAATTGCGTAGGCCATGTTGCTCTCCTCGCGGGTTTCCAAAGCGAATGACGTTGTGGTACTTCTTCAAGTTAACTTGAGGTCAAGCATGAAATTGCCCGATATCGCCGACGTCGCCCGCCGCTCCGGCGTGCCGGCTTCGACCTTGCGTTTTTATGAGGAGAAAGGGCTGATCGTGTCCGTCGGCCGGCGCGGCCTGCGGCGGCTGTTCGACGCCGACGTATTCGATCGTCTGGCGCTGATCGCGCTCGCGCGCGTAGCCGGATTCACACTCGAGGAAATCGCGCTGATGTTCGCACCGGAGGGGCGGCCGCGCATCGACCGCAAGCTGCTCGCGGCGAAAGCCGACGAACTCGACGGAACGATCCGTAAGTTGGCCGCTATCAGCGACGGGCTGCGGCACGCCGCGGCCTGCCGCGCACCGAGCCATTTCGAATGCCCGACCTTCCGCAAGCTGATGGCAAGGGCCGCCTCGGGCGCAATCCGGGCGCCCGTGAAGAAACGCAAACGGCGTTGAGCGTTGCTTTCGCGGCGTGATCGCGCTATGTCTAGTTTAGAAAATTTCTAAAATAGGTATTTGCCCATGCTGCGTGGCTTCGGCACCCGCCGCCGTTTCAGCGATCTTTCCGAGCGCGAAGTACTGGCGCTCGCGATCTCCTCGGAAGAGGACGATGCGCGCATCTACGCGAGCTATGCCGAAGAGCTGCGCAAGGATTATCCGGCCTCGGCGGCTGTCTTCGACGAGATGGCCGAAGAAGAGAACACGCATCGCCGCCGCCTGATCGACATGTTTGAGCGCCGCTTCGGCAAGGTGATCCCGCTCATCCGCCGCGAGCATGTCGCGGGCTTTTACTGGCGCCGCCCGGTGTGGCTGGTGCAGAATCTTAGTCTTGAGCGCATCCGCAGCGAAGCGACGCAGATGGAAGTCGACGCCGCCGATTTCTATACGCGCGCGGCGCAGACAAGCTCCGATCCCGATACGAGAAAGCTGCTTGGCGATCTCGCCGCGGCCGAGCGCGGCCACGAAGCCAAAGCCGGAGAACTCGAAGCCAAGGCCGAGGGCAGTCCTGCGGGCGAAGAGGAAAAGGAAAAAGCGCGGCGGCAGCTTATCCTGACCTGGGTGCAGCCGGGGCTTGCCGGATTGATGGACGGCTCGGTCTCGACGCTCGCGCCGATCTTCGCGACGGCGTTCGCGACGCATTCATCGGCGACGACGTTCACGGTTGCGCTTGCCGCGTCCGTTGGCGCCGGCATCTCGATGGGCTTTACGGAAGCCGCGCATGACGACGGCGTCATTTCCGGGCGCGGCTCGCCGTGGAAACGGGGCCTCGCGTCCGGCGTCATGACCGCGATCGGCGGGCTCGGTCACGCGCTGCCGTATCTCATCCCGCATTTCTGGACGGCGACGGCGCTCGCTGGCGCCGTCGTGTTCTTCGAGCTGTGGGCGATCGCCTTCATTCAGAACCGCTACATGGAGACGCCGTTCTTCCGCGCGGTGATGCAGGTGGTGCTCGGCGGCTCGCTGGTGCTGGCCGCCGGCATCCTGATCGGCGCGAGCTAGCTACTCTCGACGCTTCACTCGCTGCCCTCGACGATACGGATCTCGCGTTCGCAGCCGTCGCCGAGCGCGCGCAGCGCCTCCTGATAGCCGGGGCTGTCGTGGCCTTTGATCGCGGCCTCGACCGAGTCCCACACCTGAATGACGGTGCGCTCCATGACGCCGTTTTCGTAAACCTTCGCCGGCATGCCGCGCGCGAGAAATTTGGCGCCCGCGGCGGTGAGCGCGGGGCCGGCAAGCTTGGCGTAGGCCGCGAGTTTTTCGGGGTCCTTGATCTTGTGATAGGTCGCGACCCAATAGGCTTTCGGCATTTTGTTCTCCCGGTTTTTGCGGCCGCCAGAATAACGCGACAAGCCCGGCCATGACAGTATAGAGTGCGGCGCCAACCAGGGGCGATCCATAAGAGGCCATCATGTTCAAGCGCACGCTTGCTGCTCTCGCCGTTTCGCTGCTCGCCACGCCTGTACTTGCCGCGCAATGCGGCGGCGATTTCAACGCCTTTCTCGGCCAGATGGCGCGCGAGGCGCAGCAGCGCGGCATTTCGGCCGGGCTCGTCAGCCAGGCCTTCGCCGGGGTCACGCGCGACCAGGAGGTCATCAATTTCGATCACCGCCAGCGCGGCACTTTCCGCAAGAGCTTCGAGGATTATGTCCGCACGCGCGTCACCGCGGGCCGCATTGCCGGCGCGAAGAAGCGGCTGAAGCAGCACGCGGCGCTTCTCCAGCGCATCGAGCGCCAGAGCGGCGTGCCGCCGGAAGTCATTCTCGCGATCTGGGGACTGGAGACCGATTTCGGCACCGCCGACATGGGCAAGCGCCCGGTCATCAAGACGCTGGCGACGCTCGCCCACGACTGCCGCCGCTCGGAGCTGTTTCAAGGTGAGCTGATAGCGGCGCTGCAAATTCTCCAGCGCGGCGATCTCACGCAGCGCGATCTCATCGGCGCGTTCGCGGGCGAGATCGGGCAGACGCAGTTTCTGCCGTCGAGCTACATCAAGTACGGCATCGATGCCGACGGCAACGGGCATGTGGACCTTCGCCACTCGGCGGCGGATGTGCTGGCTTCGACTGCGAATTTGCTCGCCAAGAACGGCTGGCAGCGCGGCCAGCCCTATGGCGAAGGCACGGCGAATTTTCAGGTGATGCGCGAGTGGAATCGCTCCGAGCTTTACCGGAAAACGATCGTCTATTTTGCCGAGCGGGTGAGGTAGCGGTTCAAAGCGGTTACCTTCATGCGCGAGAAGCTGCCGTTTGCCTTTGCCGCCGCGCTGATTTTCTTTTTCGGCTACCGCGTGATCGTGCCCGCGCACGAATACATGATGCGGCCGGAGCAGATCATGAGCTTGGTGTTCGACGCGGGTATGATCGCGGGTCTTGTCGCGACGCGAAACCGTATGCCGTCATGGCTGTTCTGGATTGC
>DATMGD010000055.1:0-48434 GCA_035555855.1 Xanthobacteraceae bacterium | reverse complement strand
AACGAGTTGATCGAGGTCTACAAGCTGCGCTCGATGTATGTCGATCAGGCCGACGAGAAGGCTGCGAAGCTCGTCACCAAGGGCGACCCGCGCGTCACCCGCGTCGGCCGCTTCCTGCGCAAGACCAGCCTCGATGAGTTGCCGCAGCTCATCAACGTTGCCATCAAGGGCAACCTCTCGCTCGTCGGCCCGCGCCCGCATGCGCTGCACGCCAAGGCCGCGAACCAACTTTATGACGAAGTGGTGGATGGTTATTTCGCCCGTCATCGCGTCAAACCCGGCATCACCGGCTGGGCGCAGATCAACGGCTGGCGCGGCGAGACCGATACCAGCGAGAAAATCCAGCGCCGCGTCGAGCACGATCTTTATTACATCGAGAACTGGTCGGTGCTGTTCGACCTTTACATTCTCTTCCGCACGCCGTTCGCGCTGCTCAAGACCGAGAACGCCTATTGAGTGCCTCGGCTGAATACGCTGGCCGCCCTGCGGGCTATTCGCGCCTCGCCACGCGCTTCCTGCATCTTTCGCTGTTCGCCACGGTCTTCGTCAGCCCGTTCGTGATGTTCGAGCCCGCGCCTTACGAGGCGATGATCGTGCTCCTCGCGCTTGGCTGTGTCTTCACCGGCGTCACGGTCGATCGCAAGCTTCTTCTGCCGTTCTTCCTGATCGTGCTGTGGAACGTCGGCGGGCTGATCGCGCTGATGCCGGTCGTCACCGACCAGGACGCCGTCACTTTCGTCATCATCTCCATTTATCTGGGCATGAGCGCCATGCTGTACGCCTGCCTCTTCGCGCAGGATAGCGTGCGGCGCATCGAGATCATGCGGAACGCCTATATCGCAACCGCCGTGATTGCATCGATCATCGGCATCATCGGTTATTTCAACCTGTTGCCGGGTTCGTGGGATCTGTTCACCCGCTATAACCGCCTGAAATCGACCTTCAAGGACCCGAACCTGTTCGGCCCGTTCGCGATCCTGCCGCTGATGTTCATTATTTCCGGCGCGCTGCTGCACGGCCTCAAGCTGCGCCAGATCATCGCGGGCTCGATCATTCTCGTCGCCGTGCTGCTGTCGTTCTCGCGCGCCGCCTGGGCGCATTTCATTTTTTCCGCGATGCTGATGGTCGCGCTGATGTTCATTGCGACGCCAAGCGCGCGCTTCCGGGCGCGGATCGCGACCGCGACAGTACTGGCAATCGCAGGCGTTGCCGTGCTGGTCGCCGGCATGCTTTCGGTCGGCCATATCGGCACCGTATTCAAGGAACGCGCGAGCCTTGTGCAAGATTACGACGCCGGCGACGGCGGCCGTTTCACCGCGCAGGCCGACAGCATTCCGAAGCTCCTGGAGCGCCCGAACGGCTTCGGGCCGTATCAATTCCACAACTACTACGGCCAGGACCCGCACGACGTTTATCTCAACGCCTTTGCGTCCTATGGCTGGCTCGGCGGCGTATCCTACGCCGCGCTCGTGCTCATCACGCTATGGATCGGCTATGCGACGGTGCTGAAGCGCACGCCCTGGCAACAGTACCATATCGCGGCGCTCGCCACTTACACCGGCGTCGCGCTCGAAGGCTTCGTGATCGATACCGACCACTGGCGCAGCTATTATCTCGTCATGGGGCTGGTCTGGGGGCTCGCGATCGCGACGATCAACGCCGAACGTAGAGCCCGCTCAGAGGCCCGAATCTGAAATTACTTGCGCGCCGCGATATAGGCGTAGCTCGCGAAAAACCGCCAGTCGCGCGCCCGCGCGAGCTTCGTGAACCGAGCGTGGATGTCGCGCACGATCGGGAACGGCCGATAGTATTCGTGGCCGTAGAACGGCACCACCATCACGTCGCGATAACCGATCGCTTTGAGCATCGGCGCCAGCGTCTTCTCGCTCGCCACCGTCCAGCTATAGCGCGCCGGAAATACCGGGTCGCCCTCGTCGGTGCGGTTCTTGTAGAGCATCTTCACGATAGATGCCGCGAGCTTGTCCGGCATCAGCCAGTTCACCACGAACGGAAAGGCATAGAGGGTCGGCACGAAGGCGAGCCCGACACCGCCGGGCGACAGAATATCGTAGAGATTCTTCCAGGCGCGCTGGCCGTCGGCGACATGCTCGAACACCATGCGCGAGAACGCGAGGTCGTAACCCGAACGCGCGACTTCCTCGGAAGCAAGATTGCCGGCGATGTCGAAACAGGCGGTGCGATAGCCCTTCGGCAGCTCCGCGAGTTCGGTTTCGGAAATATCGTTGACCGTCAGCTCCGCGCCCATATGCGCGAGCGCCTCACGCCCGAATAAAGGATCGCGGCCGCCTCCGATCTCGATCAGCCTCTTCGCCCCGAACGCCTGAATGAAGTGCTCGACGACCCGCTCGTAATTCTCCCACGCCCAGCGCTCGCTGTGCTCGACATGGAGCGGCGCGAAACCTTCCGCGAGCGACGCGGCAGGACGGACGGCAATGGTACGGCTGAGTTCGGTGGCTTGCATGATCGGCGGTTTCCGGTTGGCCGCCGACCCTAGATCGCAATTCTTAAGGAGCTACAAAGGCCTGACTGCGTTATTTTGCCCGCATCTTCTCGACAAGCTCGGCTACTTTCGCAGCCGGCGCGCCCTCGATCCGGGCATTCGGCCGGGTGCCCCCGAGGAAAGCGACAACCAGCAGGATTTCGTCAGGTTTGGGCGCATCAGGTATCGAGACGGTCATGCCGTCCATCGCGTCATAGTCCCAGGCGTCTTCCAGCCCGCCGAAGATGATGTCGATGGGCATGCCCGGCCCGCCGACTTTGGCATTGCCCGGAATGAGAGCCGGGCCGCCGCCCGCACCCTTGCGCATCGCAAGCCCGATCCGGACATGGATCATCGCCGCACCATGCTCGAGATCGCCCGCGGTGCCGACCAGCGCCCCTTTGCCATAGCCACGCGGCTTCAATGGGCCGAGCGCCTCGAGCGCGCGTTTCGTCAGCAGTTCACCGGCCTCGACCGAAACATCCACGAGTCCGCTGAAATCGTCGATCGCGGGTTTCCCGGCATGCGGATTATGCAGCACCGCGCACGCCGCCACCCGCTTGCACGGCGCTTTCAATACACGCCCGCCTTCGCTGAGAACTTCCTGGCTGATGACGGTGATCTGGCGAAGCTGCATGATCGTTTCTCCTGCAATTTTTTTATCGTGCAGCGGTCAGCTTGTCGATCAATGTCTGCCATTTATCGCCGCAAACTTCGGGCGAGAAGCGCCGGTCAATGCATTGCTGCCCGGCTAGAATACGTTCCTTGACCTCGGCGGGATTTTTCAATGCACGCGCGAGAAGCTCCGCATATTCAGTTCCGCAGTAGCAATAATCCTGCAGCTCCAGATATTGCCGCAGCGGATAGGCGATTGCGATCTTTCCCATCTGAATCGCCGAGAGCACGCGCAACTGACCCTTGGCGTGTTTCGATGGCTCGTCCTTGCTCGGCACGAAAACGATGTCGCAGTAGTGAAACGCCTGGAGCTGGTTAATCGGCGACCACGGAATAAAGTCGACCTGTACGTTCGGCGCCGCGCGGCGGATTTTCTCCATGTTCGGCGGCTGGCTCGAAACAAGCAAAAGGCTGAGCGGCGCCCCGGTGAAGCGCGCGAGTGTTTTGACGCCGTCCGCGATCGTGTCGTGGTTGCTCGGATGGCCCGTGTAGAGAAGTTTCACCGGCGACGACGGCATGAAAGCCGGTGCCGTACGCGGATATTCGACTGCCTCTTCAATGACGCTACATGTCAGCCCGTAATGTTCGCGCACGAAAGCGGCGACATGCTCTGTCGGCGCGACGACAGCGGTTGCGATTTTGCCGAGTGCTTTATTACGCACGGCAAGCTTGGCGTCGCCTGTCTGCTGTTCGCCGGCGACGTGCAGATCGCAGAAGACAGCCACCACCGGAATGCCGCGCTTCTCCGCCGCCTCGGCCAGACGCAGCGGCCCGTCATCGATCATTTTGGTGATGATGAGAACGCCAGGCTGATGGCGGTCCAGAAACGGTTCCGGCTCCATCTCAGCCCCAAAGTAAAGTGCCTTGGCGCCGATCTGATGCGCAGGGATTAACGCCTGCACATTGATGCTGCCAAGCATTTCGGGTAGCGGCGCGTTGTAGATGAAAGCGGGAACGGACGGCTTCAACGGATTTCCCACGGGCCGAACGAATAAAAATGGTCGGAGCGGCGAGATTTGAACTCGCGACCCCTAGTCCCCCAGACTAGTGCGCTAACCGGGCTGCGCCACGCTCCGAACGGCCGGGACTATAAGTAGGAGAATTGCACCGCGCAATGTGAGGAAGCGGGAAAATCCCGTGGAATCCCCGGCGTTTGGCGACCGCCCGGCCGATTTCTGCCCGCGCCGCGGGCCACCCTTAGCGATTCAGCTTATCGAGCGTAATCGGGAGGTCCCGTACCCGCACGCCCGTCGCGTGATAGATGGCATTTGCAATCGCGGCCGCCGCCCCGACGATGCCGATCTCGCCGACACCCTTGATCCCGAACGGATTGACGCGGCCGTCCGGCTCATCGACGAAAATCACTTGAATGTCGTGGATGTCGGCATGCGCCGGCACATGATACTCGGCGATGTTCGCGTTCATGATGCGGCCGAAGCGATGGTCGTAGGCCGTCTCCTCGTGGAGCGCCATGCCGATGCCCCAGACGACGCCGCCGAGGATCTGGCTGCCCGCCGTCTTCGGATTGAGAATCCGTCCTGCCGCAACGGCGTTCACCACGCGCGTCACACGGATGACGCCGATCTCCTCGTCGATCTTCACTTCGGCGAACACGGCCGAGTGCGTATTGTGAACGTAGCCTTTGACCTGCTCGAACTGATGCGTTTTTTCCTTCTCGATCCGGTCGAGCCCCGCTTCGCGCATCGCTTCGACAATGCGGACCGTCCGTGACGGATTTTTGCGGCTCATGATGCTGCCGTCCGAGAGGACGACATCTTCGGGATTTTCGTGTGCGAGCGGCGAGCCGTTGATCTTCTTCGCGGCGGCCAGGAGATCTCCTTTGATTTCATTCGCCGTCACTAGGATCGCGTGCGAAACTGTCGCCGCCATCCACGATCCGCCTTCGACAGGCGTATTCGGTAACGAAGAATCTCCAAGCCGGATGCTGACATTCTCGATCGGCAGCCCGAGCATTTCGGCGGCGACCTGCGCCATGATCGTGTAGGTGCCGGTGCCGATATCGGACGCAGCGCACGAAATCTCGGCATGCCCGTTGGCGCTGAGCGCAATCCGCACCGCCGCCGGCATCTGCAACGCTTCCCACACGCCGGTCGCCATGCCCCAGCCGACAAGCTCGCTGCCGTCGCGCATCGAGCGTGGCGCGGGATTTCTCTTCTCCCAACCAAACGCCTGCGCGCCCTGCTCGTAGCATTCGCGCAAGTTCTTGCTGGTGTAGGGCAGGTTTTCGTTCTGGTCCTTGTCGGAATAGCAGCGCAGCCGCAACTCAACCGGGTCCATCTTGAGTGCGACGGCAAGCTCATCCATCGCACTCTCAAGAGCATAGACGCCGGTTGCCGCACCCGGTGCGCGCATGTCGCTCGAGGTCGGCACATCAAGCATAGCGAGTTTATGCGTGTGCTTGGAGTTCGGCGCCTTGTAGAGAAGATCGCCCCACCCCGTATCGTTGCGCGAAAATTGCTCGAAACTCGAAGTCACCGCTGTCGCGTCATGCATCATCGCGTCGAGCGAACCGTCGCGCTTTGCACCGAGCCGCAGGCGCTCGATGGTCGCCGGCCGGTAGCCGAGCCCGTACATCTGCTGTCTTGTCAGCACGAGCCGCACCGGGCGCTTGGTGGCGATCGCGCCGAGCACGGCCAGCACGACCTGATATTGCGGCCGCAGGCCGGCGCCGAAGCCGCCGCCCATATAGGGCGACATCACTTTCACGTTCTCGGATTTCAGACCGAACACGTTACAGAGGAAACGCTGGACGTTCTGCACGCCTTGCGTCTTCTCATAGACGGTGAGCTTGCCGCCCTCTTCCCACACAGCGGTCGAAGCGAACAGCTCCATCGGATTGTGATGCTCGGTCGGAATGAAATATTCCGCATCGTGCTTTATCTCTGCGCTGGCGAACGCCTTCGCAGCATCGCCGCGCGGCTTCTCGGGCTTTGGCACGACGAAAGCCTTCGCGCGCGCAGCCTCAAGGTCGGTCTGCCCGTGATCGTTCTGGTATTCGATCTCGATCAGCGTCGCGGCAAATCGCGCCGTCTCCCAGTCTTCCGCGATCACAAAAGCGACCGGCTGTTCGTTGAACAGCACCCTGTCGTCGCCCAGCGGCCGGAACGGCGAGCCCTTTTCAGGCGCGACGTCGTCTTTCCAGGCCTTGTCGTTCTCCGCCATTTTCGGGCGGTTCTCATGCGTCAGCACATCGACGACGCCCGGCACGGCACGCGCGGCGCGCGTATCGATGCGCCGGATGCGGCCCTTGGCGATCGTCGAACTCAGCACCGCGCCGTAAAGCAGGCCCGGCACGTTATAGTCTGCGGCGTATTTCGCCTGGCCCGTGACCTTGGCGGGGCCATCGACGCGGGACGCAGGTGTGCCGATATAAGTGGTGCTCATTGCTTCACCGCAGCTTCTTGATGGCTTGCACTTGCGGCGTGCCGTGCGCCGCCTGTGTCAGCGCGCGCACAATGGCACGGCGAGCAAGATCGATCTTGAAGCCGTTATGGGCAAAGCCTTTGGCATCGCGCAGGAAAATCGCGGCCGCCTTCTCAAAATTTTCGCGGCTCGCCTTCTGCCCCGCGAGCGCCGCTTCCGCCTCACTGCTTCGCCATGGCTTGTGCGCAACGCCGCCGAGCGCAAAGCGCGCCTCGCGGATGCTGTCGCCTTCCATCTCAAGGCCCACGGCGACCGCAATCAGCGCAAAAGCATACGACAGGCGATCGCGTATCTTGATGTAGGTGTGATGTCGGGCGAAGCCCTGCGGCGGCAATTCTACCGCGGTGATGATTTCATGCGCGCCTAGATTGGTATCGACATGCGGCGTCTCGCCCGGCAGCCGGTGAAAATCCGCGAAGGCGATTTCCCGCGCGCCGTCCGGACCGCTGACATGCACCTTCGCCTCCAACATCGCGAGCGCCACGCACATATCGGACGGGTGCACAGCGATGCAGGATGGGCTCCACCCGAGAATGGCATGAATGCGATTGAGTCCTTCAAGCGCTGAACAGCCGCTACCCGGCGAGCGTTTGTTGCAGGATGTCGCGGTGTCGTAAAAATAGGCGCAGCGCGTTCGCTGCAAGAGATTGCCGCCGGTCGAAGCCATGTTGCGCAACTGCTGCGACGCGCCCGCCTGAATTGCGCTTGCGAGCACCGGATACTGGCTTGCGATCAGCGGATGATAGGAAAGATCGGAGTTCGGCACGAGCGCGCCGATGCGCAAGCCGCCGCTTGCGGTTTTCTCCACCTTATCAAGCGGTAGCCGCGAAATGTCGATCAGCGTCTTCGGCCGCTCGACATCGTCTTTCATCAGATCGACAAGGTTAGTGCCGCCGGCGATGAACTTCGCGGTCGGCGTGGCGCTGATCTTGCGGATGGCATCGGCGACGTCCGTGGCGCGCACATAATCGAAATTGATCATGATCGCGCCTCCATCGCCTGCCGGATCGCCGCGACGATGTTCTGGTAGGCACCGCAACGGCAGAGGTTCCCGCTCATCAGCTCGCGGATCTCCTCCGGTGTCTTGGCTTTGCCTTCCGCGATCAAACCGACCGCCGAGCAAATCTGCCCCGGCGTGCAATAGCCGCACTGAAAGGCGTCATGGTCGATGAAGGCCTGCTGCACGGGATGCAGCACGCCGTCCTTGGCGAGCCCTTCCACGGTCGTGACCTCCGCGCCGTCCTTCATCACGGCGAGCGTCAGGCACGAGACGACGCGGCGGCCGTCAACCAGCACCGTGCACGCGCCGCATTGGCCGTGATCGCAACCTTTCTTGGTTCCGGTGAGATCGAGATGATCGCGCAGCGCGTCGAGCAAGGTCGTCCAGGGAGCGACCTGCAATTTGGCCGCCACACCGTTTACGGTGAGACTGACCTCGATTTTCGCGGGAACGGCAATCGATTCCGCACTTTGAGACGCCATATGCGTCCTCCCTGTGCTCATTCTAAACTCAAGTCATAAAAAGGAAACGACAAACAGCCGATCCTGCTTCATGCGCCTTGCAAGAAACAGTCGTAAAAGCAGGCCGCGCGCCGGAAACCCGATCAGAAGAACGAGTTGTCCTTGCCCATCGGATCGCGCGTGCGATTTTCGTTCGATTTTTTCAGGAGTTTGATCAACTCCTGCGGCACATGCATGTTCGGGTTCGGTGCATCGAGGCCGACAAATTTCGCGATGTCCATGCCGAACGAATTGCAGTTGTAGCCCGCGCCGTGCCAGGTCGAGTGCGAGCCTTGCAGTTTTTTGATGTACGGAACAAGCTTGTTGTACTCGGCCTCGGAGAGCGCCACGCAATATTTTGCGGCCAGAAATTGCTCGTCGATATCGCCGTCGCTTGCGCCCGTTTCGGCCGGCACCGGCATCCAGATGCCGATCGTGTACTGCGTCGAGTCGCCCTTCGGATGCAGGCCCGCGACCTTGTAGCTCGCGAACGAATTGCCGCCGCCGAGCTTGCCGTAGAGAACGAATGTGTGGCCCCAGCTCGCGGCGTTGCGCGCGCGGAATTCGACGAAGTACGGCTTGCCGGCGACGCGCGGGCACGCCTTCGCGTTCACCGGGATTTTTATGTATTTCGTTTCGGGACTTTCGGAATAGGGATTGACCATCCGGCCGCCGCCCGCGGTGACACGCGTCGTCGGCAGCTTCTTCTCACCGCCCACCGATGCCGTCTTCGGCGCGGCTGCAGCGTTCTTCTCGGCTTTGGGGGCACTCGCCGCGCTCTGCGCGCCGGCGGGCGTCGTCGCAACAACTGTGAGAAGCGCGAATGCGCCGAACGTGCAAACACAGGCCGGAAGAATTCTTACGCCGCGCATCGGAATGCCTCTCGCCGTCATTTTTTAAGGTAAAGAGCGGGTAGCCATGATCTTCGGTGAAATCGTGGCTTGCAAGAGCGGCGCCGTGGAAAACCGGCCCTCGGCTCGAACCTTCGAGCAGAAGCGAACACGGTCATTTAGCGCCAGAGAAACAAGACCCTGGAAAAGGGACGCCAGAAAGAATAAGCGCCCCACGCCGGCAAGCGGCGAGAGGCGCAAATCCTCAAAGGAAGAAACAAAAAAGTCGGCGGGGCCGACTTTTCCGTATCTATTAGCCCTTGGCGACGACCGGCGCTTTGCCGTACGGCGCTTTGCCGGCGCAACCAGCGGCGCAGAGCATCGCGATGACAGCGGCAGACGCGATAATAATCTTCTTCATGGGAAAGCCCCCTCGAGGTGGTGACGTGACGAAGTAAACTAGTGGTACGCAAACTCTCGACGCAAAACTACGCTGACTCTGTCCTGTTCACCACGAATAATCCGTTTACGAGGGCGATTGTTGGTCCGTGTGGCACTGCGGCAACAGTAAGTTTCAAGATCAATGTTAGCATGTAACCCATTGAATAATATCGCCTATTTATAAAATTATCGGCACAGCTGCGCACAACAAAATGACTTGGCGGAATCTCGGCACCCAATTACTAGTGCTGACCGCACCGCAATTTATCAGCAGGAATTCCATGCGCCTCCCGCCCCGCTCGATTGGATGCCTCATCGCCGTTTTGGCGATTCTCGCAACCAGCCTCGCCCCAGAGCAGGCAAATGCCCGTGAAATCGTGAATTTCAGCGAAGGCTCAGCCGGCCAGATCGTCATCAAGACCGGCCAGCGCCGCCTCTACTACGTCCTCGGCGGCGGCAAGGCGATTCGCTACCCCGTCGGCGTCGGCCGGCTCGGCAAGCAGTGGCAGGGCAACGCCTTCATCACCTCGACCCGCCTGAAGCCGGATTGGGCGCCGCCCGCCGAGATCATCCGGGACAAGCCCTCCATTCCACGCCTGATCCGCGGCGGCGCGCCCAACAACCCGATGGGGGCCGCGGCATTGACCCTCAGCAACGGCGAGTACGCGATCCACGGCACCAATGCCCCAGGCTCGATCGGCGGCTTCGTCTCCTACGGCTGCATTCGGATGCAGAACGCCGACATCATGGATCTCTATCAGCGCGTCCACATCGGCACGCCGGTCACCGTCACCAAATGACGCGCCAGCCTGCGGCTATGTAAGCCTTGCCTTCTTCGGCCCGGCATCCTGCCGGGCCTTTTCGTTATCCAGCACTTCCCGGATCTTGGCGGCAAGGCTCACCTGCGTCAGCGGTTTCTGAATCAGCGCAACCCCGCGGTCGAGCCTGCCCTGATGGACGATCGCGTTGCGCGAATAGCCCGTCATGAACAGCGCCTTGATGTGCGCATAACGCGACTGGAGTTCTTCGGCGAGTTGCCGCCCATTGTTGCCGGGCAGCACGACATCGGTAAGCAGAAGATCGATCTTGCCCTCTTCCCGCTCGGCGATCTTGACGGCTGACGCCGCATCCGGCGCGTCGAACACGCGATAGTTCATCTCGCGAAGGATATCGACGACATAACCGCGCACGTCTTCGTCATCCTCGACGACAAGAATGATCTCGCCTTGCCCGTCGCCCGGATTCTCGCGGACGATCTCGTGCGCCGGCAACTCACCATCGGTCAGACGCGGCAGATAGATCTTCACCGTCGTGCCTTCGCCCGGCTCGCTGTAAATCTTGACGTGTCCACCGGATTGCTTGGCATAGCCGTAAACCTGGCTGAGCCCGAGACCGGTGCCCTCGCCCGCCGCTTTGGTCGTGAAAAACGGCTCGAATGCTTTATCCAGGGTTTCAGCACTCATACCCTTGCCGGTGTCTGTAACCGAAATCTGGACGTATTGGCCGGCTGTCACCTCGGAATGCTCACGGGCATAATTCTCGTCGAGAAATGTATTGCTGGTTTCGACCGTCAACTTGCCGCCGCCCGGCATCGCGTCACGCGCATTGACCGCGAGGTTAAGGATTGCGGATTCCAGCTGAACCGGATCGACCTCGACCTGCCATAGCCCGGCCGCGCCGACGATTTCGATCTCGTAGGTTTCGCCAAGCGACTGGCGCAGCATGTCCGCCATGCCCTGCACGAGCTTGTCAGGCCGTACCGGCCGCGGCTCAAGCGGCTGGCGGCGCGAGAACGCGAGGAGACGCTGGGTCAGCGAGGCGGCGCGGCGCGCGCCCTGCATCGCGTTCTTAACGAACGTCTCAAGCCGGGTCATCGTATCGGCCCCGCCCTTCGACAGCGCTCTTTGCGCAAGATCGAGATTGCCGATGATGATCGTGAGCAGATTATTGAAATCGTGCGCGACGCCGCCGGTGAGCTGACCGATCGCTTCCATCTTCTGCGAATGACGCAACGCTTCTTCCGCCTGCGCCCGCCGCTCCGTCTCCCGGTACAATCGCCTTGTTCGCTGTAGTGTGAGGCCGGTCACTGCGAACAGCAGCGCAGTAGCAGGAATGCCGAAGATGAGATGCGCGGCCATCGTCGAGACCCATTCGCTGAATAGCGCGGAAGTCTTGATGCCGGCCATTGCATAAACTGGATAGTCTTCGATTTTCCGGTAGCCGATTTTACGTTCGATCCCGTCGAGCACCGAAACAACAGTGAACATGCCGCTTTGGGAATTGGTGCGAGCCGCTTCGGCGATACGTGTGCTGCCGCCTAGCCTTCCCTCGAGAGACGGATACCGCGCGAGAAAGCTGCCATCCTCGCGCACCAGCGCGTAATAACCGTCGGCAGGCGGGGATAGTTGCGTAAAAAATGTCTGAAATATTGCCGGCGAGATTGATGCTTCGATCACGCCACGGAAGCCACCCTTTTCGGGATGCAACCGCCGGCTGACACTGAACACCGGTTCGGCGATGCGAACACGCGGCTTGAAGACTTCGCCGATATAAACTCCGCGATCCTGCTCCTGATTGGCATAGAAATAATCGCGATCGGAGTAGTTGCTGCCGGCCGGGAGCGGATAGGCCGAACCGGTTACCAGCGCATTACCCTTCTCGTCCAGAATCCACAGCGATTCGATAAAACGATTGGTGTTGTCGATCCGCTTGAGTTTTTCGTGCAGGCTGCGCTCGCTCGCCCGGATGGCGTCGGCCGACATGTCTTCCGTGATCTGATCGACGACATTCAGCGCGAAAGCAGCCGACTGGAAAATATTGCGGGTCTGCTCATGCAGAATGCCGAGTTCGCGCTCGATCCGCTCGTCGGTATTTTTACGGATATTCTCATGTGCAACCCATGCCGCATAGCTGAACAGTGCAATAGGCAGCAAGAGCGATGCCGCCATCATCACTTTGAGCATGCGGGTGGCGGCGGCGCGAGGCGTCGGCATCAATCAATATCTCGTGGAAAATATTATCCTGCATAGCATTGCTTCGCGCCGTCGCCTAACGGCGGCGACACGACATGTCGGCTACCCGACATTCGATAGAGGTGCGACAGCAGTATGTCTGCTCAGAGACGAATGCGCAGATAATTGGCGATCTCGCCGACGATGCCGCGCCGGAAGAGCAGCACGCAGATGACGAAAATGGCGCCTTGGATAACCGTCACCCACTGGCCGAAGCCCGCAAGATAACTTTGCATAGCAACAATGACGAAGGCACCGACAACAGGACCGAAGACGGTACCGAGCCCGCCTACCAGCGTCATCAGCACGACTTCGCCCGACATCGTCCAGTGCACGTCCGTGAGCGAGGCAAGCTGGAAAACCACGGCCTTCAGCGCACCCGCAAGTCCGGCGAGGGTCGCCGAAAGAACGAAGGCCAGCAGCTTGTACCGCTCGGTTTTGTAGCCGAGCGAAATCGCGCGCGGCTCGTTCTCCCGGATTGCTTTCAGCACCTCGCCGAACGGCGAATAGATGATCCGGTAGATCAGCAAAAACGCCGCGAGGAAAACCACGAGCACGAAGAAGTACATCGTGATTTCGTTGCCGAGCGGAATGAGCCCAAACAGCTTGCCGCGCTGCACGCCCTGAATGCCGTCTTCGCCATGCGTGAACGGAGCTTGCAGCGCGAAGAAGAACATCATCTGCGCAAGCGCGAGCGTAATCATCGCGAAGTAAATGCCCTGCCGGCGGATTGCGAGAAGACCCGTAACGACGCCGAGCGCACCCGCTCCCAGTGTCGCGACGATGATGGCAAGCTCCGGCGTGAGCCCGACTTCCTTCAAAAGATGAGCACTGAAATACGACGCCCAGCCGAAGAACAATGCGTGACCGAACGACAATAGTCCGACATAGCCGATCAGAAGATTGAAGGCACAAGCGAACAGCGCGAAACACAGCGCCTTCATCAAAAACAGCGGATAGACGACGGCGGGCGCGATGACGAGCACGACCGTCATCACCGCAAGCGCGATCATCTCGCTTTTTGAATTTGCCGGGCTTGCCGAGGCGCCGATGGTTTCCGTCGCGTTCGCCATCTCACCCTCTTCCGAACAGGCCCGCCGGGCGGATCAGGAGCACGATCGCCATGATGACGAAAATAACGGTGCTCGATGCCTCGGGGAAAAACACTTTCGTCAGGCCTTCGGCAACGCCGAGACCGAAACCGGTAACGATCGCGCCCATGATCGAGCCCATGCCGCCGATCACGACGACCGCGAACACGACGATAATGATATCGGAGCCCATCTGCGGGCTGACGTTGTAGATCGGTGCCGCCATCACGCCGGCGAAGGCGGCGAGCGCCACGCCGAAGCCATAGGTCAGCGTGATCATGCGCGGCACGTTGATGCCGAACGAGCGCACCAGCGTGGGGTTCTCCGTCGCCGCGCGCAAATATGCGCCAAGCCGCGTCTTCTCGATCACGAACCAGGTCGCGAGGCAAACGGCGAGCGACGCACCGACCACCCAGCCGCGGTAGTTCGGCAGGAACATGAAGCCGAGGTTATGGCCCCCGGCGAGCGACGGAGGCATCTGATACGGCAGCCCTGAGGCGCCGAAATAATTGCGGAATACGCCTTCGATGACGAGCGCGAGCCCGAAGGTCAGCAACAGCCCGTAAAGATGATCGAGCTTGTAGAGCTGCTTCAGCATCGTGCGCTCGATGATGATGCCGGTGATGCCGACGATGATCGGCGCGACGATCAGCGCACCCCAATAACCGATACCTGTGTACTGCAACACCAGATAGGCGACGAACGCGCCCATCATATATTGGGCGCCATGTGCGAAATTAATGATGTTGAGCATGCCGAAGATGACGGCGAGCCCGAGCGACAACAGCGCATAGAACGAGCCGTTGATCAGCCCGATCAGGAGCTGGCCGAACAGAGCCTGCGAGGGAATGCCGAAAATCTCGAACATGCGGGATCCTTGCGAAAACGAGGGGCGGGTTCTGCCCGCCCCTCGCGACGCCTAGCGGATGGTTAGCTCTTCACGAGCGGGCAGCCGCCTTCCTTGAGCGGACGGAAGGCTTCGTCCGCCGGGATGGTGGCGCGCAGCTTGTAGAAGTCGCCCGGCTTCTTCGATTCCGACGGCTTCTTCACTTCGAAGAGATAGGCCGGGTGAATCTTGCGGCCGTCCTCGCGAACGGTGCCCTTGCCGAACAGGATGTCGTCGGTCGGCATCTTCTTCATTTCCGCGACCACTGCGGCGCCGTCCTTCGACTGTTTGGTCGCCGCAACCGCCTTCAGATAATGAAGAACGCTCGAATAGACGCCGGCATGGATCATGGTCGGCACCTTGCCGCTCGGACCGCCGGCGGCGTGCCAGCGCTTGGTCCATTCGCGGTTGGCGTCGTTCATGTCCCAGTACCAGGTCGCGGTGAGCACGAGGCCCTGCGCCGTCTCGAGGCCGAGCGCGTTGACGTCGCTCGAGAACACCAGAAGACCGGCGAGGCTCTGTCCGCCCTTCACGATGCCGAACTCAGCCGCCTGCTTGATCGAGTTGATGGTGTCGCCGCCTGCGTTCGCAAGACCGATCACCTTCGCCTTCGACGACTGCGCCTGCAGCAGGAACGACGAGAAGTCCGAGGTGTTGAGCGGATGGCGAACCTTGCCGAGCACCTTACCACCGTTCTTCTCGACGACGGCAGCGGTGTCACGCTCGAGCGCGTGACCGAATGCGTAATCGGCGGTCAGGAAGAACCAGGTGTCACCACCCGTCTTCACCATCGCCTTACCCGTGCCGTTCGCCAGCATCCAGGTGTCGTAGGCCCAGTGGATCGTGTTCGGATTGCACTTCGCGCCGGTGAGATCCGAAGACGCCGGACCGTTGGCGAGGAAGACCTTGTTCTTGTTCGCCGCGACCTGGCTGACCGCGAGCGCGACACCCGAGTTCGGAATATCGACGATCATGTCGACACCGTCGGCATCGAACCACTTCGTCGCGATCGACGAACCGACGTCCGGCTTGTTCTGGTGGTCGCCGGAGACGATTTCGACCTTCAGGTTTGGATTGATCTTGTTGAAGTCCTCAACGGCGAGCTTGGCCGCGGCAACCGAACCCGGCCCGCCGATGTCCTGATAGAGGCTCGACATGTCGCTGAGCACGCCGATCTTTACCGTCTGTGTGCCGGATTGCGCGTAGGCCGCTGCTCCCAATCCAAGGGCGACAGCGGCTGCGGCGACGGCACCAATCACTTTCTTCATTACTTCCTCCCTTGGTGCGGGCGAGAGCCCGAAACAAAAACGCTTGAATTAAACTCCGAGGTATTCGTGCAGCTTGTCCCGTTTCGCGTCGAGTTCGGAGTTCTTGAATCTCTCAACGACCTTGCCGTGCTCCATGATGTAGAAGCGATCGGCGACGGTCGCCGCGAAACGGAAGTTCTGTTCGACCAGCAAAATCGTGAAGCCCTGCTCTTTCAGCATCCCGATCGTACGGCCGATCTGCTGAATGATAACCGGAGCAAGGCCCTCCGTCGGCTCATCAAGAAGTAGCAATCTTGCACCGGTTCTGAGGATGCGGCCAATTGCCAGCATCTGCTGTTCGCCGCCCGAAAGCTTGGTGCCCTGGCTGTGCAGGCGTTCCTTCAGGTTCGGGAACAGCTCGAACACCTGCTCGGCGGAAAGCCCGCCCGGCCTGAGCTGGGGCGGCAGGAACAGGTTCTCCTCCACATCGAGGCTCGCGAAGATGCCGCGCTCCTCGGGGCAGAACGCAACGCCGGTCCGCGCGATCTTGTCGGAGGTGAGCTTGATCAGCTCCTTGCCCTCCATCTTCACCGAGCCCTGGCGCTGGCCGACGATGCCCATGATCGATTTCAGCGTCGTCGTCTTGCCGGCGCCGTTGCGGCCCAAGAGCGTCACGACCTCGCCGGGGAACACTTCAAAATCGACGCCATGCAGAATGTGCGACTCGCCGTACCACGCTTGCAGGTTCTGAACAGAGAGCAGCGGCGCGCGATCAAGCATGACCCGTCCCCATATAGGCTTCGCGCACCTGCGGGTTCTTCGACACGGTTTCGTAATTGCCTTCTGCGAGCACGCGCCCGCGCGTCAGCACCGTGATCTTGTCGGAGAGATTGGCGACGACGGAGAGATTGTGCTCGACCATCAGCACCGTGCGGTTCGCCGAAACCTGCTTGATGAGCGCCGCAATGCGGTCGATGTCCTCGTGACCCATGCCGGCCATCGGCTCATCCAGCAGCATCATCTCCGGATCGAGCGCGAGCGTGGTCGCGATCTCGAGCGCGCGCTTGCGGCCATAGGGCAACTCCACCGCCTGCCAGTCGGTGAACGACGACAGGCCGACCGCGGCCACGAGTTCATGCGCCCGTTCGTTGAATTCGTTCAGGATGTTGCGCGAATGCCAAAAATCAAATGACGTGCCGCGCTTGCGCTGAAGCGCGATGCGAACATTTTCCAGCACCGAAAGATGCGGGAACACCGCCGAGATCTGAAACGAACGGACGAGTCCGAGCCGCGCGACGTCTGCCGGCGCAAGCGCCGTGATGTCGTTGCCCTTGTAGGTGATCTTGCCGCGCGTCGGCGTGAGAAACTTGGTCAGCAAGTTGAAGCAGGTCGTCTTGCCTGCGCCGTTGGGGCCGATCAGCGCATGAATCGTTCCCCGTTCGACGCGAAGGTTGACGCCACTCACCGCGACGAAACCGGCGAACTCCTTGGTCAAATCCTCGGTTTCGAGGATCGTTTCACCACGCATAGACGCAACAGCCCCCATCCATCCGGGAGATATTGTTCACGGGAATATTGCGCTCGTCCAGAGGCTTGCCGTTCGGACACGATAAAATCTTACGAAAAAGCTGGCATAACGGCGGGAGAATTTACCATTCCCGCTCGCGGGCCGTGTCCAGCATTCGCTTGCATTCGCCAAGCTCATTCAACGTCGCTTTCAGAAGTTGAATGGCATCCGGCGCGAGTTTTGTGACAACCCCATCAAGGGAAGACACATCTTTCGTCGTAGAGGCATCGTCGCCGTCGGATGCCGGAGATATGGCAGGCGGCGCAGCATCCTTGCGAAGAAATTGCGGCAGCTGCTCCCGCTCGTCTTCCAGCTCGCCGGCATGAGATGGAACCGGCACTTCGACGACGCGCGGCAGTTCCGGCGTCTTCGGCGCACCGCGCAGCGACGGCAGGAGATCCATCAGCCCGCTGACCCGGCCACCCTCGCCGCCACGATTATGTGCCGCGTCCGTTGCCGTGCGGGCCGCTTCCTCGGCAGCCGACTGGCCGATCGCCTGCACATGGCGAAGCCCCTGTTCGCGCAGGATCTGTTGCACGCCGCGGATGGTATAACCCTCGCCGTACAGGAGATGACGGATGCCGCGCAGAAGATCGATGTCGTCGGGCCGGTAATAGCGGCGGCCGCCTCCGCGCTTCAGCGGCTTGATCTGGCCAAAGCGCGTTTCCCAGAAACGCAGAACGTGCTGCGGCAGATCGAGGTCCTCGGCAACCTCGCTGATGGTGCGAAACGCATCAGGGCCTTTTTCCACGCTCGCCTTCCTCTAACTAGTTGTCTTGTGCCTTCGCTCTGCCGTCGTTGATCCGCTGCTTCATGATGTTCGATGCCTTGAACACCATCACGCGGCGCGGCTCGATCGGCACTTCTTCGCCGGTCTTCGGGTTGCGGCCGATTCGCCGTCCCTTGCTGCGGACGATGAAGGAACCAAACGATGAAAGTTTGACGTGCTCGCCGCGCGACAGCGAATCCGAAATTTCCCGGAGCACCAGTTCAACAAGTGCCGCGGACTCGGTTCGCGACAGGCCTACCTTTTGGTAGACGACCTCGCTCAAATCCGCCCGCGTTAGCGTTTTGCCCCCAGCCATGAGCGCCCCCCACGTTTAGGCGGTTCAACTATCCTTATGAATTACCAACGATATTCGCCGTTGGCCAGCGGGTCAACAACCTATCCGCGGGAACCCACCAGCACTCACCAGCGAACGAGGGCCGAACCCCAGGTGAACCCGCCGCCCATGGCTTCCAAAAGCACGAGATTGCCGGGTTTGATCCGGCCGTCCTGCACGGCTTCGTTCAGGGCCAGCGGGATGGAAGCCGCAGAGGTATTGGCGTGACGATCCACGGTCGTAACGACTTTCTCGGGTGCGATTCCGAGTTTCTTAGCGCTACCGTCAATAATCCGGCGATTCGCCTGATGTGGCACGAACCAGTCGATATCGCCCGAGCCGTAGCCGGTCGCCTTGTAGGCGTCCTCAATCACGTCCGTGATCATACCGACCGCATGGCGGAATACCTCGCGCCCTTCCATGCGTAGGTGCCCGGCGGTGCCGGTCGTTGACGGCC
The DNA here is from genome assembly GCA_035555855.1 of Xanthobacteraceae bacterium. GTDB lineage: Bacteria > Pseudomonadota > Alphaproteobacteria > Rhizobiales > Xanthobacteraceae > Palsa-892. The sequence continues at coordinate 29,682 of DATMGD010000055.1, read as the reverse complement.
CGCCGTCGACGAACAGCTTGTCGCGATGCCGGCCGTCCGAGCGCAAATGCGTCGTCAGCACGCCGCGATCGGCTGGCGTGCCCGGCTGATCCTCCGCCTGCAATACGATCGCGCCCGCGCCGTCGCCGAACAACACGCAGGTGCCGCGATCCTTCCAGTCGAGAATGCGCGAAAAGGTTTCGGCGCCGATCACCAGCGCCGTATTGAACGAGCCGGAGCGCAAATACTGATCGGCGGTCGCGAGCGCAAAGACAAAACCCGAGCACACCGCCTGCACGTCGAACGCCGCGCCCTTCTGGATACCAAGCTCGGCCTGAATGGTGACGGCAGTTGCCGGGAAAGTCTGATCCGGCGTCGAGGTCGCGAGCACGATGAGATCGACATCGCTCGCCAGCACTTTTGCATTGGCGAGCGCCGCACGCGCCGCCTCAAGACCGAGATGCGAAGTGAATTCGCCTTCGGCCGCGATGTGGCGCTCGCGAATGCCGGTGCGCTGCTGAATCCATTCGTCGGTCGTTTCGACCGTTTTCGACAACTCTTCGTTCGTAACGATACGCTTCGGCAGATAGGCGCCGACGCCACGCACGACAGACCTTCGGATAGTCACGATGCGGCTTCCTTCACGGGAGTCGACTGAACAGGCGCAGCCGCCATCTGCTGCGCGAGCATGGCGGAAATCTGCGCGTTGAGATCGTTGCGCACGACGTCATAGCCGGTGTCGATTGCAGCAGCGAAACTTTCGGCATCGGCGCCGCCGTGGCTTTTGACGACGAGGCCGTTCAGACCAAGAAACACGCCGCCATTGACCTTGCGCGGATCGACCTTCTCGCGAAGCACCTGAAAGGCATTCCTCGCGAACAGATAGCCGATCTTGCCGCGCCAGGTCCGGCTCATCGCATCGCGCAGATATTGCCCGATCTGCTTTGCCGTGCCTTCGGCTGTCTTGAGCGCGATGTTGCCGGCAAAGCCTTCGGTCACCACGACGTCGGTCGTGCCCTTGCCGATGTCATCGCCCTCGACGAAGCCTTTGTATTCGAGCTGCGGCAGGTTGGCTTCGCGCAACAGATGCCCTGCTTCCTTCACCGCCTCGACGCCTTTGATTTCTTCGACACCGACATTGAGAAGACCGACGGTCGGCCGCTCGATGTCGAACACGATACGCGCCATCGCCGCGCCCATCACCGCCATATCGACAAGCTGCTTGGAATCCGCCCCGATCGATGCGCCGAGATCGAGCACGACGCTTTCGCTCCTGAGGTTCGGCCAGATCGCGGCGATCGCCGGCCGGTCGATGCCCGGCATCGTCTTCAGGCAGAATCTCGCCATCGCCATCAGCGCGCCGGTATTGCCGGCGGAGATGGCGACATCGGCATTGCTCTTGCGCACGGCGTCGAGCGCGAGCCACATCGAGGAATTGCGGCGGCCGTGACGGAGCGCCTGGCTCGGCTTGTCGTCCATTTTCACCATGACATCGGTGTGAACGATTTGCGCCGAATTCTTGAGGCGCTTGGTCTCCGCAATCAGCGGCGCGATCCGCTTCTCGTCGCCGAAGAAAATGAATTCGCTATCGGGGTGGCGGTCGAGCGCAATGGCAGCCCCCGGCACCACCACCTCGGGACCGAAATCGCCGCCCATGGCGTCAATCGAAACGCGTACCATCTTGGCAGAAGGTCGGGTCATCGGCGCTCTAACAGGACTCGTCAGACAACATGCGGAACCCGGCTTCGCCGGGATGGCGGGCATAGGGTTGATTGGAACGGCGGGACCATAGCCCGTCGCCTGCGTCCGCAAAAGCTGTAAAACACACGGAAATCACTGGATTTAATCGCTAGATTGGCCGCTTTTCTTGAGCTTGGCGAGCGCCGCAAAGGCTTTGTTTGCCTCCTCGCTGCCGGCAGATTCGGGCGGCGTGAATACCGCACCCGGCTTCTTCGGATAAGGGTCGATCCCGAGCACCAGGAACTCGGAAACCATCGCGCCCAGGTCGATGACGCCGTTCCGGATCGCGTCCGACGGATCGGCCGCTTCCATATCGATATCGGGGTCGGCTTTCGCCGCCGTTTTCCCTTCCGGTGCAAATCGCAGCGCAATCTCTTCGTGTACCTTGTTATCGAACGACTCGAGCGAAACCACACAGGTCTGCCGCACCAAAGCATCGAGTTCGCCCGTCACCACAGCGCCGCCCGCACCGTCCGGTTGCAGATGCAACTGCGCCGAGAGCTTCGGCACGGCAATGACATTGGAGAACCGTGCGAGCGCCGCGCGCGTCTCTTCGTCGGCCACAAGCGTCAGATCCTCGCCCTCTTCGGGGATACCGGCGACGACCAGCGGATGGCTCCATACCGGCTCGGCATTCTCATGATTTTTCTCGTGGCCCTTCATTTCATGGCTCTTCATGGCAAGACATCCTCATCACAAGACATCCTCCGGTTCGGGAAACGTCACCTTGCCGCTTGCGATCACGCCGGCCGGCTGTTTGGCGAGCATGTGGTCGGCCGCCCGCACATAGGCCGCAAGATGCGATGCCTGCGTAGCTTTGCCGGCCTCACCGCTGAAAATATTGCGCTGAAGCGCGGCGGCGAGTTCCGTGTCGCCCGACTGGGCAAGGGCCGCGTCGTAAACGCCTGCGCGGCCATAAAACGCCTCTCCCATCGCCCGCACCTTGCGCGGCACCGAAAGGTCGCCGACGCCAAGCTCGCGCATGCTCTCGTCCATGTCCTCGAAGAAGAGGTCGAAAACCTGCTGCGCAGCGGCACGCTCGGTAGCGCCCGCCTTCGAAAGACGCCGCCAGACGAGGTAAACGTGCAAAAGCACCATATCGAACCGGCCCTCGATCGTGTCGGGAATGACAAAATCGCGGTAAAAACCGGGGGCACGCGCCTGCGCCACAACCGCGCCATAGAGAGCGCGGATTTCTGCGAGGGGGTCTTTCCTGCTGAGAAACCGCTCAAACATATTTTTGCCGCCAGACATCGGGTTATATAGGGTTCGGGCGGCCCACGTTGCAATCGGGCTTTGCACAGCGTAGTTGAACCAAGGCCGGTAAGTTGCTCTGCGAGAAAAGTTAATGCGTAAAGGCCGTTCCATCATGCCGACCTGTCGCCCGCGCCTGTTGAGCGCAGTGGCTATTGTGGCGCTTACGCTTTCCAGCGCGGCTTGTTCGAGCTTCACGCAGAACTTCCAGCACGGCTACGTCTTCGACGAAGCGGCTCTCGAGCAGGTGCCGCCGGGTTCCACGCAGGAGCAGGTATTGCTGGTGCTCGGCACCCCCTCCACCGTCGCGACCGTGTCGGGCGAAGTCTTCTATTACATCTCGCAGCGCGCCGAACGCACCGCCTTTCTCGATTCGAAGGTCACCGACCAGAAGGTGCTCGCCGTCTATTTCGGCCAGGATCGCCGCGTCGAGCGCATCGCCAATTACGGCCTCAAGGACGGCAAGGTCTTCGACTTCATCAGCCGCACCACCCCGACCGGTGGCCACGACCAGAACCTGATCCGCCAGATCCTCCAGGGCGCGCAGTTCAGGCCGAAAATCTAAAGCGGCAACAGCAGACAAACAAAGAGGCCGGGAGAATTCCCGGCCTCTTTTCGTTTGATCGTTTCGCTCGCTTAGTGCGCCAGGATAGCGAGAAGAAGCAGCGCCACGATGTTGGTGATCTTGATCATCGGGTTCACGGCCGGGCCCGCGGTGTCCTTGTACGGATCGCCGACGGTATCACCGGTGACCGACGCCTTGTGGGCTTCGGAACCCTTGCCGCCGTAATGGCCGTCCTCGATGTACTTCTTGGCGTTGTCCCACGCGCCGCCGCCCGAGGTCATCGAAACCGCGACGAACAGGCCTGTGACGATCACGCCGAGCAGCATCGCACCGACCGCCGAGAACGCCTGGCTCTTGCCTGCGATCCAGAAGACGATGAAGTAGAGAACGATCGGCGACAGTACCGGCAGCAGCGACGGCACGATCATTTCCTTGATCGCGGCCTTCGTCAGGAGGTCAACCGCGCGCGAGTAATCCGGGCGATCCTTGCCCTTCATGATGCCCGGCTTTTCGCGGAACTGACGGCGCACTTCTTCGACGATGGCGCCAGCCGCGCGGCCGACCGCCATCATGCCCATCGCGCCGAACAGATACGGCAGCAGGCCGCCGATCAGAAGGCCGACGACGACGTACGGATTCGACAGCGAGAAGTCGAGCTGTACGCCCTGGAAGTACGGGTACTTCGCCGAGTTCGTGATGAAGTAGTTGAGGTCCGAGGTGTAGGCCGCGAACAGCACCAGCGCGCCGAGACCGGCCGAACCGATCGCGTAACCCTTGGTGATGGCCTTCGTCGTGTTGCCGACGGCGTCAAGCGCGTCGGTCGACTTGCGGACATCCTTCGGCAGGCCTGCCATTTCGGCAATACCGCCCGCGTTATCCGTGACCGGGCCGAAGGCGTCGAGCGCCACGACCATGCCGGCGAGCGCCAGCATCGTGGTGACGGCGATCGCGATACCGAACAGGCCCGCGAACTTGAACGGCACGATGATGCCGGCGACGATGACGAGCGCCGGCAGCGCGGTCGCTTCCATCGAGACCGCGAGGCCCTGGATGATGTTGGTGCCGTGGCCGGTAACCGAGGCCGAGGCGATCGACTGCACCGGGCGATAGTCCGTGCCGGTGTAGTACTCGGTGATCCAGACGATCAGGCCGGTGACGACAAGGCCGGTCACGCCGCACCAGAACAGCGCCCAGCCCGTGAACTTGAGGCCGGCCGCGGTTGTGAGCACGGTGTCAAAACCGATCAGGTAGTGCGTTGCGGCCGCAAGGCCGCCGAGCGACAGCACCGCCGAGGCGATGAAGCCCTTGTAGAGCGCGCCCATGATCGACTTGTTCTTGCCGAGGCGGACGAAGAACGTGCCGATGATCGAGGTGATGATGCAGGCGCCGCAAATCGCGAGCGGATAGACCATCATCGAGCTGAGCGAGGCAGTGCCCGCGAAGAAGATCGCAGCCAGCACCATCGTGGCGACGACCGTCACCGCGTAGGTTTCGAACAGGTCGGCCGCCATGCCGGCGCAGTCACCGACATTGTCGCCGACGTTGTCGGCGATCGTCGCCGGGTTGCGCGGATCGTCTTCCGGGATACCCGCTTCGACCTTGCCGACGAGGTCGCCGCCGACGTCCGCACCCTTGGTGAAGATGCCGCCGCCGAGACGGGCGAAGATCGAGATCAGCGAAGCGCCGAAGCCGAGCGCCACCAGTGCGTCGATGACAACGCGGTCGGAAGGCGCGTACTTCAACGCCTGCGTGAGGATCAGGAAGTAAATCGCGACGCCAAGGAGCGCGAGACCCGCGACCAGCATGCCGGTGATCGCGCCCGACTTGAACGCGATCGCGAGACCGCCGGCGAGCGATTTGGTCGCCGCCTGGGCGGTGCGCACGTTGGCGCGCACCGAAACGTTCATACCGATGAAGCCGGCGGCACCCGAAAGGATCGCGCCGAAGGCATAGCCGATGGCAACCAGCACGCCGAGGAAGTAGCCGACGAGCACGAACACCACGACGCCGACGATGCCGATCGTCATGTATTGGCGGCGAAGATAGGCTTGTGCGCCTTCGCGGATCGCCGCCGCGATTTCTTGCATCTTCTTGTTGCCGGCCGGAGCCGCGAGCACGGAACTGATCGCCCACACCCCGTAGACGATGGAAAGCGCGCCGCACGCGATGATTACCCACAATGCAGTCGTAGTCGTGGTCATGGACCCCTCAGCTCTTTCGCGATGAAAATTGGAACGAGCGATGCCCCCGGCACCACCCCAAATTGCGCGCATACATGCCAAAAACGGTGCTTGGAAGCAACGCACCAAGACCGGATTTTAGTCGATATCGACCGCGGCTAAGATGTCAGAAATGGCTGAAAGAGGCCTGCCGGAAGACGAGCGGCTTGCCCTGGGCATCGAGAATAGCCGCCCCCTCGCCGTTTTTGACGCTTCCGATCACGCTCAAAGCGACGCCTGATTCTGCCGCCTGCTGCTGGAACCTTTCGACGTTCGTTGCAGGCAACGTCGCAAGCAGTTCGTAATCGTCGCCGCCGGCGCAGATGACCTCAATTAGTGCGGGATCGAAGACAACGAGCTTCCGGCCTGCGGATGATAACGGCAGCGCCGTGGAATTGATTTCCATTGCGATAGCTGAAGCCGCAGCGAGTTTCTCGGCGTCACCAGCAAGACCATCGGAAATGTCCATCGCGGCGTGGGCGTGTTCGCGCAACGCTTTGACTAATACCGAACGCGGCTGCGGCAGGAGATAACGCTCCAGAAGATAAGCCTCCTCTTCCGCCGTGAGCTTGGCCCTTGCCGCGAGCTGCGGATCTCGGCGAAGCGTGAGGCCTAGCGCCGAGTCACCCAGGGTGCCTGTGACAACGACCGCATCGCCCGCTTTCGCACCGGCCCGGCGCACCATCTTGCCATGCGGCACACTGCCGAAGGCCGAGATCGCGACACTGAGCAGCCCCGGCGTGCTGTCCGTGTCGCCGCCGAGCAGCGGGCATTTGTAAGTGTCGATATCGGCGGCAAGCCCATCGGCGAAAGCCGCCAGCCACTCTTCATCCACGTTTTTTGGCAGCGCGAGCGTGAGCAGGAAGCCCAGAGGCTCGGCGCCCTTCGCGGCAAGATCCGAGAGGTTCGCGCGCAGGGCCTTCCTTGCGATATCGGCCGCGGGATCGCCGGGAAAGAAATGAACGCCCTCGATTACGGCGTCGGTAGTCAGCACGAGATCATGCCCGGCAGGCGGCGTAATCGCCGCCGCATCATCACGCAGACCGAAGGCGCCCGGATCGCGGGCCAGTGGCCGGAAGAAGCGTCCGATCAGACGATCTTCGCCGCTCGGCATCGCATCACCCCGCGGCGAATTCGGCGGCACGCGTCTGCCGCGCCAGTTGGTCGAGGACGGCATTGACCATGCCGGTCTCTTCCTGATCGAGAAAGGATTTCGCGACGCTTACATATTCGGAAATCGCGACACGCGCCGGAACGTCCGAACGATGCGAAAGCTCGTAAGCGCCTGCCCGCAATACCGCGCGCAGGATCGCTTCGATGCGCTTGAGCGGCCAGGTCGCGTTCAGAATCTCGTCAACCTTGGGATCGAGTTCGCGCTGTTCGCGCAGCACGCCCTCAACTATGTCGCGGAAGAACGGCGACTCGGTATGCGGGAATTTCTCGCCCACGCCCTCGCGCACGAAACGCGCCTCGAATTCGGCAAGGACATCGTTGAGGTCCGTCGCTGCGATATCCATTTGATAAAGCGCCTGCACGGCAGCAAGCCGCGCCGCGCTCCGTTCCTTGGTTTTATCGAATGCCATCGGCTCAGACCTTGCGCACAAGCCGCGCGAGCGCGAGCGCCGCAGCCGCCGCATGTCCGCCGGCATTGCCTTCCGAGCGCTTGGCGCGCGCCCAGGCCTGCGCTTCGGTCTCAACCGTGAGAATGCCGTTGCCGAGCGCAATTTTGCGCGCAACCGCAAGATCCATCAGCGCACGCGCCGACTGGTGCGCAACGATCTCGAAATGTTCGGTCTCGCCGCGAATGACACAACCGACCGCGACAACACCGTCGTATTTTCCCTGATCGAGTTTGATCGCAGCGGCGACCGGAATTTCCAGCGCGCCGGGCACAACGATCTCCTCGACCGCAACCCCAGCAAGTTTCAGGCGCTCCATCGCGCCCGCTTTCAATTCGGCAACGATATCTCCATTGAATTGCGAAGCGATGACGAGAAAACGCGCGCCCGCTAGCGGCGCTTCGGTCTTCTCAAGCTGTGGCCGATTTTCACTCATGCCGGAGGGCCTACCCGCCCCGCGCCGTCGAAGCAAGCCGCGCCGCATAGCGCGCCAGCACATCGACTTCGAGGTTAATGTCATCGCCCTTCTTCGCGGACGACCAGTTGGTGACCTTCAAAGTATGCGGAATGAGGAACACCCTGAATTCGTTGCCCTTCACTTCATTCACCGTCAGCGAAACGCCGTTCAATGTCACCGAGCCTTTGGCGGCGATGAAACGCGCGAGCGCCTTCGGCGCGCGCAGGCGAAAACCCGCCATGTTGCTCAAATCCTTACGCTCGACGATCTTCGCAAGCCCATCGACGTGACCTGAAACGATGTGCCCGCCAAGTTCGTCACCCATGCGTAGCGACCGCTCGAGATTAAGCCGTTCACCCGCCTTCCAACGGCCTGCCGTGGTGAGCTTCAACGTCTCCGCGCCTGCCTCCGCTTCGAACCAGCTTCCTTTGTCCTTGGCGCCGCGCGCGACCACCGTGAGGCAAATGCCGTTGACCATGATCGAAGCGCCAAGCGCAATCGACTTTGCGGAATAGCGGCTTTCGATCCGCAGGCGCTTGAGATTGCGACCCGGCTTTACCGAGACGAGCCTGCCAAGATCGGTGACGATGCCGGTAAACATCTCAGCTCCGGAACAAATGAATGAGCCGGTCGGTGCCGAGCGTGCGCCGCTCGATGACTTCCAGACGCGGGCTTTCCAGCAGCGCGGAAAGCGGCATCCCTTCGAGCGCCGAAACTGCGTCAACGCCGAGTTCCTTCGGCGACTGCACGACCATTGCCTCGTCGACGAGATTTTCCTTCAACAGCTCCGCAGAGATGATCGGCCCGCCTTCGACGAGAAGCCGCGTGATGTTGCGCGTCGCCAGAATGTGCAGCGCCTCGCTAAGATCGATCCGCTCGCCCGCGGTGCTGACGCGCAGCACTTCCGCGCCCGCCGCTTCCAGCTCGCGCTGCTTGTCAGGCGAAGCATCGGGCCGCGTGATGATCCAGAGCGGAATCTCGCCCGCGGTTTTCACCAGCTTCGTAGCCAATGGAATGCGCAACTTGCTATCGAGCACGACGCGAATGGGCGAGCGATCGCGCATGCCCGGCAGGCGGCAGTTCAGGATCGGATCGTCAGCAATCACCGTTCCTGATGCCACCATGATCGCATCCGATGTGGCCCGCAACATGTGCGCTTCGGCGCGCGAGACATCGCAGGAAATCTCTGCCGGCCGGCGGCCCGGCAACCCGGTCTTGCCGTCGGCCGAAACGGCGATTTTCAGGATCACGTGAGGCCGGCCATCTGTCATGCGACGAATGTGCCCCGCATGTGCCCGCGTGGCTTCTGCTTCGCCCGGCCCGACAGTGACCTCGAGATTGGCGGCGCGCAGCCGCGCGATACCAAGTCCGGACGTCGCCGGGTTCGGGTCCTGCAACGCAATCACCACGCGCTCGATCCCGGCGCGCTTGATGATGTCGGTACAAGGCTCGCCCCGGCCATGCGGCACGCAGGGTTCCAGCGTAACGTAAATCGTCGCCCCTTTTGCGGCGGCGCCTGCTTTTGCAAGCGCCTCGGCCTCGGCATGCGGGCGCCCACCTTTGGCGGTTACGCCGCGCGCGATGATGCGCGGCTCCGCGCCGCCGGATACGACCAGCGCACCGACGCTCGGATTGGGAAAGGTCTGCCCGAGATTGCGTCGCCCGAGGGACAGCGCTCCAGCCATGAAGCGCTCGTCCTGCTCGTTCGCGGCCAGCGCCGCCTTGGCAACGCGCGGATGCGCGCTCATCAGCCGGAACTCTTGGCTCGCTCGGTTTCCGGCGAGATTTCTTCGAGGACTTTTTCAAAATCCTTCGGCTCGCGGAAATTGCGATAGACCGAAGCGAAGCGCACATAAGCGACGTCGTCGAGCTGCTTCAGCGCTTCCATGACCTGTTCGCCGATCATTGACGACTGGACTTCATTCTCGCCGGTGCTTTCCAGCTTGCGCACGATGCCCGAAACCATCCGCTCGACCCGATCGGGATCGACGGGGCGTTTGCGGAGCGCAATCTCGATCGAGCGCAACAGCTTATCCCGGTCGAACGGAATACGCCGCCCGCTCCGCTTCAGCACCACAAGCTCGCGCAACTGCACCCGCTCGAATGTCGTGAAGCGGCCGCCGCAGGCGGGGCAGATCCGCCGCCGCCGGATCGAGGCTGAATCCTCGGTCGGCCGCGAGTCTTTTACTTGCGTATCGAGAGCACCACAGTAGGGGCAACGCATATACGCCTGGCCTCGTTACGAGTAGATCGGGAACCTTGAAACCAATGCCTTGACCTTCTCGCGCACCCTGCCTTCGACGAGCGAGTCTTCCTCGACGCCTTTTTGCGAGAGCACGTTCAGCACCTCGGCGATGTAGTCGCCGATCTCCTGAAATTCCTTGACGCCGAAACCGCGCGTCGTGCCGGCCGGCGTACCGAGCCGGATGCCCGACGTGATCGTCGGCTTCTCGGGGTCGAACGGAATGCCGTTCTTGTTGCAGGTGATGTTCGCACGGCCGAGCGCCGCTTCCGACACCTTGCCGTTGAGCTTCTTCGGCCGAAGATCGACCAGCATAAGGTGTGTGTCGGTGCCGCCGGTCGTGATGGCAAAGCCATGCCCGCGCAGTTTCTCTGCGAGCGCTTTCGCATTCTCGACCACGCTCTTGGCGTAGACCTTGAAATCGGGTTGCAACGCCTCGCCAAAGGCGACCGCCTTGGCCGCAATGACATGCATCAGCGGTCCGCCCTGCAGGCCGGGAAACACCGCCGAGTTTACTTTCTTGGCGATGTCTTCGTCGTTGGTGAGCACCATGCCGCCGCGCGGGCCGCGCAGCGTCTTGTGCGTCGTGCAGGTCACGACATGCGCATGCGGGAACGGGCTCGGATGCACGCCACCCGCGACAAGACCGGCGAAGTGCGCCATGTCGACCATGAACTTCGCACCGACGCTGTCGGCGATCTTGCGGAAGCGCGCGAAATCAATGACGCGCGGATAAGCCGAGCCGCCGGCGATGATGATCTTCGGCTTCACGTCATGCGCGATCTTCTCGGCTTCGTCGTAGTCGATGCGCTGATCGTCCCGCTTGACGTTGTACGGGACGGCCTTGAACCACTTGCCCGAAACGTTGACCGGCGCGCCATGCGTCAGGTGTCCGCCGGCGGCAAGGTTGAGGCCCATATAGGTATCGCCCGGCTGCATCAGCGCCATGAAGACGGCCTGGTTGGCCTGGCTGCCCGAATGCGGCTGCACGTTCGCAAAGCCGCAGCCGAACAATTTGCGCGCGCGGTCGATCGCGATTTCTTCGGCGATGTCCACCCACTGGCAGCCGCCATAGTAGCGGCGGCCGGGGTAGCCTTCGGCGTATTTGTTGGTCAGCACGGAGCCCTGCGCTTCCAGCACGGCGCGCGAGACGATGTTCTCCGAGGCGATCAGTTCGATCTCATGCCGCTGGCGGCCGAGCTCGCCCTCGATGGCCTTGTAGATGTCGGGATCGGCTTCCTTGACGCTGGCGGAAAAGAAGCGCGCCGGCGCACCACGATCGCTCGCGGCCTGACTGGTGGACATTGCATTGCTCCTAAAACCGTAAGAGCGCGGGATTTAGCACGGGGAACCCACAAAATGAAGCGTGGGAAAACGGCCTAGCCCCTATCGCTGGAGAGCCGCCGTTTGAGCTTGGCAATCGCCAGTTCCTCTAGCGCCTTGGGCGGGGACGCCGCCGGGCCCATCACGATCACTTCGGTTCCGGTTGCGACATCGACCGCCGCCACACGAACAACCGAGCCGACCGGACGCATTTCGATGATGATTTCACCCGTAGTGATATCGGATGCCTTGACGGTCATCTGCCCCTCACCGAGTCGTCTGTGAAAATCATGAGGCCTGCCGCCTTCCCGCGCAATGCATGATTTGCGGTCGCCGCGGGCCGATTGCTGGAAAACATAAGGCCCGGACGAGCCGGGCCTTAGTTCCTGTGTGTATCAGAGCCGGTACAGGATCTGATCGGTCCAGAACCGCTCGAGCCGCTGCAGGGCCTTGTTCAGGATCTGCAGTTCGTTCGAGGCGATGCCGCCCACCTGTTCGATGGTGCGGACGTGCTTCTGGTAGAGTTCCTCGATGATCTTGTGCACTTCCTTGCCCTTGTCGGTCAGGCTGATGCGCACCGAGCGGCGGTCGACCCGCGAACGCGCGTGATGCAGATAGCCCATCTCGACGAGCTTCTTCAGATTGTAGGAAACGTTCGAGCCGAGATAGTAGCCGCGCGAACGCAGCTCGCCTGCCGTCAGCTCGGAGTCGCCGATGTTGAACAAGAGCAACGCCTGAACGCTGTTGATATCCGAGCGACCGCGACGGTCGAACTCGTCTTTGATGACGTCGAGCAGCCTGCGATGCAGGCGTTCGACGAGGGTGAGAGCCTCCAGGTACGGCGCTTTGAGTTCTTCATTGCGCTCGGCTGGAGCGGCCGTCTCGACCGCACGCATAGCATTCTTCATTTTGACGCCTCACTAAAAATTGCCCCGTGATGGCGGGATATTTTTTGTCCCCGCTCTTGGCGTCATTTGTATCGAACACGCGCAAAGGAAGCCTTAAATTGCAGGCTAAATTCTTCCTCACCGAACAGCCTTGACGAAAGATTGACGAGGCCCGGAAACATTGGGTTTTGCCGTCAGGAATCCCGTAACGGGATGGCCGGAGGCCCAAAGCGGAACACTATCGTTAGTTCCGGGTTTCTTTTCGCGATGACCGACACAGCATTTTTTCGCGGCGCGGATGAGATCCTTCGCAAGAAGGCGGCTTCGATCGTGGGCGCCGCGAAGTCACTCGGGCTCACGCTCATCACAGTCGAATCTTGCACAGCCGGACGCATCGCCGCGACGCTCACCGATGCGCCGCACGCTTCCGATGTCGTGCATGGTGGCTTCGTCACTTACACCGAAGCCTGCAAGCAGGCGCTCGGCGTATCGCCCGACGCGCTGCGCCGCTACACGCCGGTCAGCGAAGAGGTCGCCCGCGAAATGGCAACCTCGGCGCTCGAGCGCTCACCCGCCGACATTGCCATCTCCGTCACCGGTGTTGTCGGGCCCACCACGGATGACGACGACAATCCGGTTGGGCTCGTTTATTTCGCCGCCGCGCGGCGCGGCAGACCCGCCAAGATCGTCAGGCGCAATTTCGGCGAACTCGATCGCGACGCCATGCTCTTCAACACTGTCGAAGAAGCACTCGACCTACTCGATCAGATGATCGAACCCGAGCAGGCTGCCGCGAAATAATTCAGCGCAGGAAATTGATGATGCCGGAGAAGTCCCTGCCCGCTTCGCCGCTCTCGACATATTTCTCGTAAAGCTCTTCGGCATGTTGGCCGAGCGGCGTCTTGGCGTGCACCGACTCCGACGCCGCCTGCGCGAGTTTTAAATCCTTCAGCATCATCGCCGCCGTGAAGCCCGCTGCGTAATCGCGGTTCGCCGGCGACGTCGGCACCGGGCCCGGCACCGGACAATAGGTCGTCATCGACCAGCACTGGCCCGACGACTTCGAGGAAATATCAAAGAGCTTCTGCTTGTCGAGGCCGAGCTTCTCGGCGAGCGCAAAGGCTTCCGAGACGGCGATCATCGAGATGCCGAGGATCATGTTGTTGCAAATCTTCGCGGCCTGACCCGCGCCCGCGCCGCCCGCGTGCACGACCGTCTTGCCCATCTGGTCGAGAACTGGCTTAGCTTTCGCGAATGCTTCGTCGCGGCCGCCGACCATGAAGGTGAGCGTTGCGCCCTGCGCACCGCCGACGCCACCCGATACCGGCGCATCTAACAACAACATATCGCTCTCTTCCGCCTTCGCCGCGACGAGCCGCGCTGTTTCGACATCGATCGTCGACGAGTCGATGAATAGTGTGCCCTTCCCGGCCTTGGCGAGAAGCCCGCTCGGCCCGAGATAGACATCGCGCACCTGCTGGCCGGCCGGCAGCATCGTGACGACGATTTCATTGCCGGCGATTTGCGCGAGATCGTTGGTCGCAGCACCGCCGCCCGCTTTCAGGCCGTCCATGCCCTTGGGGCTGACGTCATAGCCGGTAACCTTGTGGCCCGCCTTCACGAGGTTGAGCGCCATCGGCAAACCCATGTTGCCGAGCCCGATGAAACCGATCTTCGCCACGCAAACCTCCCTCGTTCGTATTGTCTGTTCGTATCGTTGTTATCGAAATCGCTGTTCTTCGCCGTGCGCCTTGATGCGCAGAACGACAAAGAAAAGTACGAGCGCCATCTCCGCGCCTGTTAGCGTCAACGTCATGCTGGTGGGCGCGAGGAAGATGAAGGCCGCGACGATTTGCGAGAGCACCGCCATCAGCCACACCGCTGCGCCCCAGGGCGAGCCGAGCCAGAGCGCGACCCCTGCGATCAAATCAATCACCGCGAAGAAGACCGTCGCGGCGCGTGCCTCGATCGGCAGCGCGTCGAACATCGCGCCGGAGAACAAGACGCCCCAGTGGATCAGGCCCTTCAGGATCATGAAGCCGCCGGCGATGCGCTGAAACAGCACGAGCCGGTATTGCCACGGGCCGAGTTCGACGGAATCCGGTCCGATCGGTGCCTCGATCTGCCGCGCCGTGTCGATCGCAAGTTCGGTGGTTTCAATCGCTTCGGGCGTATTCATAGCGAAAGCTCATTCGGTAACGGCGCAAACAACGCTTCGATTGCCTGCGGGCTCACCTCCGCAAGCACCGGCGGATTCCAGCGCGGCGCATTGTCCTTATCCACGATCACCGCGCGCACGCCTTCATAGAAGTCATCCTGATAAAGCACACGCGAGACGATCCGATATTCCGCTTTCATGCATTCCTCAAATGTCCAACCAGCCCCGCGTTTCATCTGCTCGAGCGCAATCCGCAGACTGGTCGGCGACTTCGTGCGGATCAGCGCCGCGATCTTCGCTGCCCAGGCAGCTTCGCTCCCCCCTGCCGCCTCGCGATCGAGCGCGGCGAGAATATCCTCGATCTCGTTGCCCGCGAACAGCCGGTCGATCAAGCCCGCCTTTGACGCGATCTCGCCGCCCGGCGCGGGCTCGGCGAAAGCCGCCAACGTCGCATCGACCGAAACATTGCCGCACAGCGCCTCGGTGAGATCGGCAAACCTTGCGGCGGAAACATGGTGCGTGCAAACGCCTGCGAACAGCGCATCCGCCGCCTTCAGCCGCTCGCCGGTAAGCGCGCAGAACGTGCCGATCTTGCCTTTGAGCCGCGGCAACATCCAGGTGCCGCCGACATCGGGAAAAAAGCCGATGCCGACTTCCGGCATCGCGAACTGGAATTTATCGCCGGCAACGCGGTGTGAGCCATGGATCGAAACGCCGACGCCGCCGCCCATGACGATGCCGTCGATCAACGCGATATATGGCTTCGGGTAACGCTTGATCGCAGCGTTGAGACGATATTCGTCGGCGAAAAATACCAGTGCCTCCTCTTGCCGCCCACGCACGGTGACGCCGCGCAGATCGCCACCCGCCGAAAAGGCTCGCTCCCCGTTGGCGCGGACGATGATGCGCGTCACGCCATCGTCCGCCTTCCACGCCTCAAGCTTCGCCGTGAGCTGCCGGATCATGTCGTGCGTGATCGCGTTCAGCGCCTTCGGACGGTTGAGCGTGACGATGCCGGCCGCGCCCTTGCGGTCGAACAGGATTTCGGGTTCGGAATTCATGCGGTCAATTCAAGGCCCATATGAATTCAAGCGTCGCGATCGCGCCGAGCACCGTACGCACGAGATGTAGCCTGCCCCACTGCACGATCAGGCCGCGCGTATTTTCATTGGCCGTCTCGGGCGATGTCGCCTTCAACTGGTTGTTGGTCGGCATGATGATGAGAAGCGTGAACGGCAGCGGCGCCAGAATGAACAGCGCGCCGACGATCCAGCGCCAGTCCCAGGTCATGAAATAGGCGATGACGCCAAGCGCCGCGCCCAGCACCGTGAGCGGGGCCTGCATCAGCGTGCCGTTCCGGTAGCTGCGCTGCCACTCTATCAGCGCCGACCGCGTATCGAGCAGAAGCCGCGCGGGCTGCTCGCAAAGCGTGATGTAAAACGCCGCGCCGGTGAACAGGGCCGCTGCCGTAAGCGCAAGATGTCCGTACATGATCGCCTCTCAGTTGCCGAGCAAATCCCGGCTGATGACAACGCGCATCACTTCATTGGTGCCTTCAAGAATCTGATGCACCCGCAGATCGCGCAACACCCGCTCGATGGGGAAATCACGCAGAAAACCGTAGCCGCCGTGCATCTGCAGGCAGCCGTTGACGATCTCGAAGCCGATATCGGTAGCGCGGCGTTTGGCCATCGCGGCATAGCGGCGCGCATCCGGCTCCTTGGCTTCTACTTTCATCGCGGCTTTCCAGAGTAGCAGCCGCGCCGCTTCCAGCTCGGTCGCATAGTCGGCGATCTGGAAGCGCAACGCTTGAAAGTCCGCAAGCGGCTTACCGAACTGCTTACGCTCGCGGATGTATTGCATCGTCCGGTCGAGACAGAATTGTGCGCCGCCAAGCGAGCACGCGCCGATATTGATGCGACCGCCGTCGAGCCCGGCCATCGCAATCTTGAAGCCCTGCCCTTCTTCGCCGACGAGATGCGAAACGGGTACGCGGCAGTTGTCGAAATTGACCATCGCCGTCGGCTGCGAGTGCCAGCCGAGTTTCACTTCCTGCGCACCGAAGGTCAGCCCCGGTGTACCTTTCTCAACAACAATGCAGGAAATGCCGTTCGGTCCCGGCCCGCCGGTGCGCACCATGCAGACATAAATGTCAGTCTTGCTCGCGCCGGAGATGAACGCCTTGGTGCCGTTGATGACGTATTGATCACCATCGCGCTTCGCCGCTGTCTTCAGGCTCGCGGCGTCGGAACCGGCATCGGGCTCCGTCAGGCAGTAGCTTGCGGCATGCTCCATCGAGCAGAGCTTCGGCAGAAAGCGCCTGCGCACTTCATCGCCGCCGAAGGCATCGACCATCCAGGTCGCCATGTTGTGGATCGAAAGATAAGCCGTCGTCGAGGTGCAGCCCTGCGCGAGTTCCTCGTTGATGATCGCGGCATCCAACCGCGAGAGCCCCGAGCCGCCGACATCCTCGCGGATATACATGCCGCCGAAACCGAGGGCTGCCGCCTTGCGCAGGCTGTCGATCGGGAAGGTGTATTTTTCGTCCCACTCCTTGGCGTTCGGCGCGAACTCGGAGCGCGCGAACTGCCGCGCCACATCCTGAAACGCCCGCTGCTCCTCGGAGAGTTCGAAATCCATCAAAAATCCTCAGCATTAACGGCAAGCCTACGGCGGCCTCGCCTCAGCGTCCCGGATTCGCTAGATTGTACGGGCCTCTACGCAAAGGCAAAGCCCACCAAAGGCGAACCGCACGACCTGTACCAAGGCTACCCATGGCATCCTTTATCGGCCGCAACCGTCCCGTCGACCGCTTCACCCCGCTCGATCCGCAGAACGCGAGCGAGGCGAAATACCGCCTGCCGATCCGCACCCGGATGCGCCGGAACCGCAAGGCCGAATGGTCGCGCCGCCTCGTGCGCGAAAATATGCTCACCGCCGACGACCTGATCTGGCCACTGTTCGTCATCGAGGGCGAGAAACAGCGTGAGCCCGTCACTTCGATGCCGGGCGTCGAGCGGCTGTCGATCGACGAAATTCTGCGTGAAGCCGAGCGCGCGATGAAATTGAAAATCCCGGCGCTCGCGCTGTTCCCCAACATCGACCGCGAGAAGCGCGACGAGCGCGGCTCGGAAGCCTTACGCGACGACAACCTCGTCTGCCGCACGCTGACCGCGATCAAGCAGCGCTTTCCCGAATTGGGTCTTGTCGCCGATGTCGCGCTCGATCCCTACACCAGCCACGGCCATGACGGCGTGATGGTCGAGGGCGAGATTATCAACGACGAAACCGTGCATCTACTCTCCCAGCAGGCGATCTTGCTCGCACAGGCCGGCGCCGATGTCGTCGCGCCGTCCGACATGATGGATGGCCGCATCGGCTTCATCCGGAATGCACTCGACAACAAGGGCATGAGCGAAATCCAGATCCTCGCTTATGCCGCGAAATATGCTTCCGCTTTCTATGGTCCGTTCCGCGATGCCGTCGGATCGAACGCGACGCTCAAGGGCGACAAGCGCACCTACCAGATGGATTTTTCGAACGGCGACGAGGCGCTGCGCGAAGTCGCACTCGACATTCAGGAAGGCGCGGACATGGTGATGGTCAAGCCCGGCCTGCCCTATCTCGACATCGTCTGGCGCGTCCGCGAGGAGTTCGGCATGCCGACCTTCGTGTATCAAGTCTCGGGCGAATACGCGATGATCGAAGCCGCAGCAAAGAACGGCTGGCTCGATGGCGACAAGGCGATGATGGAAAGCCTCACCGCCTTCAAGCGCGCCGGCGCCGACGCGGTGCTGACCTATTTCGCGCCGCGCGCCGCCGAGAAGCTCGCCACGATCTAGCTATTCGTGACGGCCGATCGCGGCGACGAGATTGCCGACCGAGCCGATAAAAATCGCTTTCAGGCGCTGTTCGACATCGAGGAAGTGCAGCCGGTCGTCCTTGACAGGCTCTTTGGCGGACATGGTGGTCATGCTCGCCCTTTTTCAAATTAGAACGTCTTGCAGCCAACCCCGCCCCATCCTAAGTGCCCTTCGCGCCGGGAGGTATTTGCGCTAGATGCTTTCGGCCGCAGCGAATTGTCGCGGCGTCAACAGGCGGAAAGGACGAAGGTTCCATGTTCGAACTTCCTCGCAGCGGCGCCGGCGAAGCCAAGCCCAATTTTTATGACACCGCCCGCAACCCGGAATATTTCGAGGGTGTGCTGGCGCGGCGCGTCGTGGCCTTCTTCATCGACGTCGTGTTGATCATCGGGCCCATCGTTCTCCTGGCATTATTTATCTTTATTTTCGGTCTGGTGACGCTCGGCCTTGGGTGGCTGCTGTTCTGGATTCTGTCGCCGCTCTTCGTTGTCTGGGCGATCGTCTATGTCGGCGCCACCATGGGCTCGCCGCACTCGGCGACGATCGGCATGCGAATGGTCGATTTAGAGATGCGCACCTGGTACGGCGGCAAGATGTATTTCCTGCTTGCTGCGGTGCACGTCATCTTCTTCTGGATTTCGGTGAGCTTCCTCTCGCCGTTCATCCTGCTGGTTGCTTTCTTCAACCGGCAACACCGGCTGTTGCACGATTTCTGCACCGGATCGGTCATGGTCAACAACGAGACACGGGCCGCCGCCCTCAAACGTCCATAAAGCGCCGCAACATCGAACAGCAAGAATTCCCCTTTGACGCCGGCGCATTCCGGCGCGATGCTTGAATTCCAGAGATTCTGGACGACATTGCTTCGAGAGCGTCAAAGGGAGCGTTGACGAGCAAGCCGTGACCCAGCAACCGCGTGACACACCGCAGTTCTTCCTGACCAGCCCCTCACCCTGCCCCTATATTCAGGGCAAGCAGGAGCGCAAGGTCTTCACGCATCTCGTCGGCGAGCGCGCGCCGGAGGTGAACGACATCCTCACGCAAGGCGGGTTTCGCCGCTCGCAATCCATCGCCTACCGGCCGGCCTGCGAGGCCTGCCGCGCGTGCGTTTCGGTGCGGGTTCTGGCCGATGAATTCGATTTCAGCCGGACCTTCCGCCGGGTCATGTCGGTGAACCGCGACATGATCGGCCAGGAGCGCACGCCGACACCGACCGCCGAGCAATATTCCCTGTTCCGCACTTATCTCGACACTCGCCACGCTGATGGCGGCATGGTCGACATGACGGTGCTCGATTATTCGATGATGGTCGAGGACAGCCACGTCAACACCAAGCTGATCGAATATCGCATGCGCGGGCCCGACTCCTCCTGGACCAAGCGCGGCGAAGGCCCGCTGTTTGCCGTGGCGCTGACCGACGTGCTCTCCGACGGGCTATCGATGGTCTATTCGTTCTATGACCCCGAAATTCCCGGCCGCTCGCTCGGCACCTATCTGATCCTCGACCACATCGAGCGCGCACGCCGGATGGGCCTGCCGCACGTTTATCTCGGCTACTGGGTCAAGGGTTCGAGCAAGATGGATTACAAGCGGCGCTTTCTGCCGCAGGAACGGTTGCTGCCCGACGGCTGGCAGCGCATCGACGTCTAATTACTCGACCGTCTAATTCCCCATCGCGACGTCGATCAACAGTTTCACATTCAGCACGATCACGAGAATCGCGGCGAGTACCGCCAGCGCCGTTACCCAGCGCGGCGCGACGAGTTCGCCCATCTTGCGCTTGTCCGCGGTGAACATGATGAGCGGCACGATGGCGAACGGCAGCTGCAAGCTCAGCACGACCTGGCTGAAGATCAGGAGCTTTGCCGTCCCGGATTCACCGAACCAGATCGTCACGGTCGCGGCCGGCACGATGGCGATCGCGCGTGTCATCAACCGCCGCGCCCACGACGGCAGCCGGATATCGAGGAAGCCTTCCATCACGACCTGGCCGGCCAGCGTCGCGGTCACCGTGGAATTCAGGCCGCAGCACAAAAGCGCGACGCCGAACAGCGTCGGCGCGATGCTGGAGCCGATCAGCGGCGCGATCAGCGAATGCACTTCGCCAAGCTCGGCGACATTCGTCTGCCCCGCCTTGTTGAAGGTCGCCGCCGCAAGAATGAGGATCGAGGCATTGATCAGGAGCGCGAACATCAGCGCGATGGTAGAGTCCGCGGTCGCAAGCCCGATCGCCTCGCGCTTGTCCGCGATCGTCGTGCCGTAATCGCGCGTCTGCACGACGCCCGAATGCAGATAAAGGTTATGCGGCATCACCGTCGCGCCGAGAATGCCGAGCGCAAGGTAAAGCATCTCGGGGTTGGTGACGATTTCGGTAGTCGGTGCGAAGCCGGTGATGACCGCGCGCCAGTCGGGGTTCGCCATGCCGATCTGCACGGCGAAGCAAACGGTGATGACCGCAAGCATCGTGACGATCAGGGCCTCGATCCAGCGGAAACCGAGATTTTGCAAAAGCAGAATGAGGAACACATCGAGCGCGGTAATCAGCACGCCAAGCTCGAGCGGAATGCCGAACAGAAGATTGAGCCCGATCGCGGTGCCAATCACCTCGGCCAAATCGGTCGCACAAATCGCGATCTCGGCGAGCAACCACAAGGGGAAAGAGATCACCCGCGGAAACGCGTCGCGGCAGGCTTGCGCGAGGTCCCGCCCCGCGCCGATCCCGAGCCGCGCGCATAGCGCCTGCAAGAGGATCGCCATCATGTTGGACAGGAGCGCGATCGTCAGGAGCGCGTAGCCGAACTTCGAGCCGCCGGCGAGCGATGTCGCCCAGTTGCCGGGATCCATGTAACCGGTCGCGACGAGATAGCCCGGCCCCAGAAACGCGAGCAGCTTCTTCCAGTACGGGCCCGAAGGACGCGTGCGGATGGAGCCGAAGACCTCGGAGAGTGAAGGCCGGCCGCGTTCGCGCCGCCAGCCCGAACCGGGCGGCGTTACCGAGGAATTGGGGGGCATGCGTTCCAGCATCGAATCTTCCGTCTGCTGGCAGCTTGCCATAGTTGCAAATGACTTGCAACTGCATCTCATCGGCACTCGGATGCGCGCGGGCTGAGCCACGCAGATGCTGTAAAACTCCCAGATCAGCTCAGTTGCGCTTGGCTTCCGGCGGCGCGACCGCCGCATCGTACAGCCCCGCCCCGTCGAGCGCGCGGCGAACGCTGCCGGTCACTTTCGCGTTCTCGACGAAATTGGTCACGAAGGCGAGCCGCTCTTTCTTGCCCTTCGGCACCGCGACTGCGACACCCGTGCGCCAGAAACCGCCGGGCAGAATGCGCGAGCCCGGAAACTGCTTGCTGAAATTGCCCAGCGACTCGCGCGATAGCGCCACTGCATCGGCGCGCCCTGCCCGCAGCTCTTCGATCAACTCCGGCACCGAACGAAACGATGAGTATTGCGCCTGCTTGAGCGAAGCCTGCGCCGCCCGCCCCGTCGTCGTGTTGGAAACGCCGATCACCCGCACGCCGGGTTTGTCGACTTCCTCGATCGTCTTGATCGGAGACTCCCCCAGAACCAGATAGGTGCTTTCGAAAACATAATAAGCGGGGCCGAAATCGACGATCTTGGCGCGCTCGTTATCGACCGGCATGAACGCGACATCCCATGCATCCTTGTCGGCAGCTTCCGTAATCGCCCCGGAGCTTGGATATTCGACGTACTCGACCGGCATATGCAGAAGCCGCCCCAGCTCCGCGCCGAGATCGACGGCGACGCCGTGCGGCTCTCCGGTCTTGGCATGCTTGACGCAGTAGAAAGCAGAAGCCGCCGGCCCGACGCCGATCGCGACCCTGAGCGTACCGCTCGGCGCAATCTCGCTGGTCGGCGTTTGCGCAAACGCGGCGAATGCCACAGCACACAATCCGCTCATCAGAAAAAGCCGAAAAAACCCCGCGAAAACCAACATGGGCACCAACCTAACATTACCGTCCGGCAAATCACGGCGACCCGAATGCAGATCGCAACCGGACGATGTTCATCCCTAATCTTTGCAGAAATTTATCGCGCCCGGAAGCATGTGCCCGCTGCGACAGTGCTTACTTGCTGCACTTCACTTGGGGCAGATTTCCACTTGCAGCAGCACTTCACTTGAACGTGTTCGACTCGGGAAAGCCCTTGGGCGCGAGCCGGCCGGCATCGGCCCGGCTGCCGATCCAATCGCGCAGTTCCGACTTCGCGAGGCTGTGGTTACGCCCCGCCTTGTCGATCCAGGTTAGGCCATCCGCGAGCGCGAACGCCTTGGCATCGGAAAGCCCGCCGTCCTTGAAGCGCTGCAGGCGCACGCCCTTGCCGCGCCCCATCTCCGGCAGATCCTTGATCGGGAAGATCACCATCTTGCGGTTCTCGCCGATGGTCGCGACGTGATCGCCCTCGGCAATGCCGAAGGCCGCCGCCACATCCGGCGCCTTGACGTTCAGCACCTGCTTGCCCTTGCGGGTATTGGCGAGGCAATCGTCTTCCTTGACGAGGAAGCCGTTGCCACTCTTCGAGGCGACGAGGAATTTCCGCCCGCCTGCGAACGGCATGACGCTGACGATCTCGGCGCCTTCCATATCGACCATCAGGCTGATCGGCTCGCCAAAGCCGCGCCCGCCCGGCAGCTTCGAGGCGTCGATCGTGTAGAAGCGTCCATTGGTCGCAAACACAAGAAGCTTCGAGGTTGTTTCGGCGTTGAAGCTGAAGCCAAGCTTGTCGTCACCCTTGAAGCCGAGCGTCTTGGTATCGGCGTCGTGGCCCTTGAGCGCGCGCACCCAGCCCTTCTCCGAGACGACGACCGTGACCGGTTCTTTCTCGATCATCGCTTCAGTGACCGCCTTGATGTCGATCTCTTCGGCTTCCTCGAACGTCGTGCGGCGGCGGCCGAGCGCGGTCGCCGGTCCGTAGGTCTCGCGCACTTTCTTGATCTCGGCGGCGATCGACTTCCATTGCCGCGCCGGCGAGCCGATCAGCTTCTCAAGCTCGGACTTCTCTTTCTTGAGTTCGTCGTTTTCCTTGCGGATCTCGAACTCTTCGAGCTTTCGCAAGTGGCGAAGCCGCATATCGAGGATCGCGGTCGCCTGCACGTCAGTGAGCTTGAAGCGCTTCATCAACACCGGCTTCGGATCGTCCTGCGTGCGGATGATCTTGATGACCGCGTCGATATTCAGATACGCGATCAGCAAGCCGCCGAGGATTTCGAGACGGTGCGTGATTTCCTTCAGCCGGTGCTTCGAGCGCCGCAGCAGGACTTCGCGGCGATGGTCGAGCCATTCGCGCAGACAATCGGCAAGCCCGACGACGCGCGGCACCTGCCCGCCCATCAGGACGTTCAGGTTCAGCGAAAAGCGGTTTTCAAGTTCGGTGAACTTGAACAGCGACTCCATCAGGAGCTTCGGATCGACGCCGCGCGTGCGCGGCTCCAGCACGATGCGCACTTCTTCGGTCGACTCGTCGCGAATGTCGGCGAGAAGCGGCAGCTTCTTGTCGGTCAGAAGCTCGGCGATGCGTTCGATCAGCCGCGACTTCGGCACGAGATACGGAATTTGCGTGACGACCACGACCCAGGTGCCGCGGCCGGTGTCTTCCTTGTGCCAGCGGGCGCGAACACGGAACGAGCCCTTGCCGGTGACATAGGCTTCGCGGATCGTCGCCTTGCCGTCGACGATGATGCCGCCGGTCGGGAAGTCAGGGCCTTTGACGAACTTCATCAACTCACCCGACTTCGCCGAGCGCTTGTCGATCAAGTAGAGCGAAGCGTCGAGCAACTCCGCGACGTTGTGCGGCGGGATCGATGTCGCCATGCCGACCGCGATGCCACTCGATCCGTTCGCCAGCAAATTGGGGAACGCCGCCGGTAGCACTACCGGCTCCTGCGTCTGCCCGTCGTAATTTGGGCGGAACGGCACCGCGTCTTCGTCGATGCCTTCCAGCAGCAACCGCGCGACATCAGTCATGCGCGCTTCGGTGTAGCGGTAGGCGGCGGCGTTATCGCCGTCGATATTGCCGAAGTTTCCCTGCCCCTCGACCAGCGGGTAGCGCGAAGAGAAGTCCTGCGCGAGGCGAACGAGCGCATCGTAAATCGCCTGGTCGCCATGCGGATGGAAATTACCCATCACGTCACCGACGATCTTGGCGGATTTCTTGGGCGGCGAACCGGGCTCGAGGCGCAACTGCCGCATGCCGTAAAGGATGCGGCGATGGACCGGCTTCAGGCCATCGCGCGCGTCGGGCAGCGCGCGATGCATGATCGTCGAGAGCGCGTAGGAAAGGTAGCGCTCTTCCAGCGCCTCTTTCAGTTCGACAACCTCGATCCGCCCTTTCTCGGGCGGAGGAATCATTCGCTTACCCATGAACCACCGCTATCAGCCGATTCTGTCAGGAACAAGCCATCTTACGCCGCAATGGCGCCGCGGGTGACGGTCGCGATCAACGCGGCGCGTGCCTCGGGGACAGCGATGCCGCGCGGCTCGAAGACATGCCGCGCGAGGAAGAAGCCGGTCAGCGCGAAGCCCGCCACAACATCGGCTGCCGTGTGGTCGGCTTCGCTGATGAGGAAGGCCGGCAGCGCGAGGAGCTGTTCCTTCCATGGCTCGCCCGCTTCGCGGCTCACGGCCCGGCCTGATTTCGGCGAGACGTAAACGAGGTCTTCGGTTTCACCTGTACCGGCGCATTCCGAAAGGTCGAGGCCGAAGCCAAGTTCGGCGAGCAGCATCAGCTCGAACCGCACGATCAGCGCCGCTGCAAGCCCTGCATCGTCGAGCCGGTCGGCAATTTCGAGCAGCGCCTCGTAGAGGTCATGATGCGGATCGCGCTCCGGCAGGAGCCGCAGCAAGGCCGCGAGCGTCTGAATGCCATAGCTCGCGGTCGACGAGAGCATCAGCTTCTCCGCGCGCAGTTGCATGCCCTCGATAGCGAAGGCGCCAAGATGCGCGTCCAGCCGCGCACGCCACACCGCGCGCACGCTGTTGCCGGGCTGTAACACCGGCCGGAGCTTTGAAGATGTTCCGCCGCGCACGAGCCCGAGATGCCGGCCGTGCTGTGCCGTCATCAGTTCGGCCAGCACATGCGTCTCGCCGTGACGGCGAACGCCCAGGACGACCCCTTCGTCGGTCCATTCCATGCTTCAGCCTTCCAGCGCCGCCCGCAATTTGCCCGCGACCTGCTTCAGCTCGTCCGGCGAAACCATGTCCATCGGACGGAACGTAACTTTTTCTTCGGCGATATAACGGCGCGAGGTGAGATCGGTTGCTTCGACGAGCGGCACGACATGGGCGTGCGCATGCGCGACATCGGTGCCGGTATAGAGAAAGCCGACACGCGCGACGCCGTAAGTCTTCTTCATGGCGCGTGCGATCTTCTGCGCGAGCGTCATCACATGCGCCGCAAGATCCGCCGGCAGGTCGTCGAAATATTCGAAATGCGCCTTCGGCATGATGAGGAGATGGCCCTCCCGGATCGGGCGAATGTCGAGGAAAACGACGACGCGCTCATCCTCGTAAAGCCGGATCGAGGGAATCTCGCCGCTCGCGATCCGGCAGAAGATGCAGGCGCCCGCCGCGGGCTGTCCTTCGCTCATTCTTTCGGGAACTCCAGGTTCTGCGCGCGATAGCGTTCGGGATCGTTCTCCCAGCCCTCGCGCACCTTCACGTGCAGAAAAAGATGCACCTTCTGCTCGATGGCGCGCTCGATATCCCTGCGTGCTTCCATGGAGATCGACTTGATCATCTGCCCGCCCTCGCCCAGCACAATCTTCCGCTGGCTCTCGCGCTCGACGAAGATCGACTGTTCGATCCGCACCGAACGGTCGCGCAATTCCTTCCACGAATCAGTTTCGACCGTCGACTGGTACGGTAATTCCTGTTGCAGCCGAAGGAAAAGCTTTTCGCGGGTGATTTCGGCCGCCATCTGCCGGAGCGGAATATCGGTAATCTCGTCTTCCGGGTAATGCCACGGCCCGGCCGGCAGACGCTCCGCGAAATACGACAGCAAATCCGGCACGCCGTCTTGCTTCATCGCCGAGATCATGAAGGTGCGCTCGAACGGGATCAGTTCGTTCGCGGCCTGCGTCAGCGCAAGCAGCGTATCGCGCTTCACAAGATCGATCTTATTGAGGATCAATATCTTCGGCTGCGGCATTTCCTTGAGCCGCTCGATGATCGCCCGCGCCTCGTCATCGAGGCCCTTTTTGGCATCAATCAGAAGCGCCGCAAGATCGGCATCGGCCGCGCCCGTGAGCGCCGCCGTCACCATTGCGCGATCGAGCCGCCGCTTCGGCGCGAAGATGCCCGGCGTATCGACGAACACGATCTGCGTCTTGTCCTTGATAGCGATGCCGCGCACGAGGTTGCGCGTCGTCTGCACCTTGGGCGAGACGATTGACACCTTCGATCCGACAAGCGCGTTGAGCAAAGTCGATTTGCCGGCATTCGGCGCGCCGACCAGCGCGACGAAACCGCACCGCATATTTTGCCGCTCAGTCATCGAGTTCCACACCGTGCCGGTTCAGCATCATTGTCGCCGCTGCCTGCTGCGCGTCGCGCTTGGTGCGGCCCTCGCCCTCGGCGGCATCCAGCCCAGGCAATTCGACTGCGATCCGGAACACCGGCTTGTGGTCCGGTCCCTTGCGTTCGACCTGGCGATAGATCGGCGGCGGCAACCCGCGCGCCTGCCCCCATTCCTGCAATAGCGTCTTGGGGTCGCGCAGCCGGCTCTTCGACCGCAGCGCGCGTTCCTTCCAGTAGGCCTCGACGAATTTTTCGGCGGCCTTGTAGCCGCCGTCGAGAAACACCGCGCCGATCAGCGCCTCGCAAACGTCGGCGAGAATGCTCCCTTTGTGACGCCCGCCTGACTTGGCTTCATTGGTGCCGAAATACATATAGGCGCCAAGATTAAGCTCGACCGCGACCTTCGCGCAGGTTTCGGCGCGCACGAGATCGGCAAGCCGCTGCGACAGCTCGCCCTCCTGCGCGCGCGGATATTCGCGCAGCAACAGATCGGAGATGACGAGCCCGAGCACATGGTCGCCCAGAAACTCGAAACGCTGATAGCTGACCTTGACCTTGCCGTGCGCAATCGCGCTCACATGCGTGAGCGCCTGCACGAGCAAACTCTTGTCCTTGAAGCTGTGCCCGATCTTCTGCTCGAGCGTCGCTGTCGGTTTACGGCGGCTCATCGCACCAGGCTGAAAATTCTGCCCCAACGTACGCTCGTCGGCCAGGTCCAGAACTCCCACGGATGCGCGCTCTCGTCGATCGAGAAGAAGATCATCTGCGCGCGTCCTTCGATGTTCTCGTAAGGCACATAGCCGACGGCGCTGAGCACGCGGCTGTCGGTCGAGTTGTCGCGGTTGTCGCCCATCATGAAATAATGGTTCGCGGGCACTTCATAGACCGGCGTGTTGTCGTAGAAACCGTTATCGACGAGATCGAGCGTCGTATATACAACGCCATTCGGCAGCGTCTCGCGATACCGCTTGATCGGCTGGCCGTGACCCTCGGGATCGTTGGAAACCCAGTCGGAGATCCGCTCGCGCTTGATCGGCTGGCCGTTGATGTGCAGCGTGCCATTGACCATCTGGATCTTGTCGCCCGGCAGCCCGATCACGCGCTTGATGTAATCGGTCGAATTGTCCTTCGGCAGCTTGAAGACGACAACGTCGCCGCGCTCCGGCCCGCTGCCGAAGATGCGGCCCGGAAACGAGATGACCCCGAACGGAAACGAATACTGGCTGTAGCCGTAGCTGTATTTGGAGACGAACAGATAGTCGCCCACTAGAAGCGTCGCCTTCATCGAGCCGGACGGAATATTGAACGGCTGGAACATGAAGGTGCGAATGATGAGCGCGATCAGAAGCGCCTGAACGATGACCTTGATCGTTTCGCGGGCGCCGCTTTCCTTCTTTTCTTCGGTGATGGCCATTCCTGGATTCCGTTCTTACGCCCGCTGCAAGGGTGCGCCCGTATAGCGCGGGCCGCCCTCGCGGGGCAATGACGCTTAATGCCCGAACGCAGCGCCGAAATAGCAATTTTTACGTTCAGGAATCATGCTTTAGCCGCAGTTTCGGGTACAGCGGAGATGATCACGATCGCTTGCGCCATCGGCCCGTCGTCGGTGATGGTGAGATCGATCTGCGCGCTGTGGCCCTTCGGCGTGAGTGCCTCGAGGCGTTTCAGCGCACCGCCCGTGAGTCGCATCGTCGGCTTGCCCGACGGAAGATTAACGACGCCCATGTCGCGCCACCACACGCCCTGCCGGATGCCGGTGCCGAGCGCTTTGGCGCAGGCCTCTTTGGCGGCAAAACGCTTGGCATAGGTTTCGACGCGGTTCTTGCGGCGCTCGGCCTTGGTACGCTCGACCTCGGTGAAGACACGCGTGAGAAAACGCTCGCCATGCCGTTCGATCACCTTGCCGACCCGGCGCGCATCGATGATGTCGTTGCCGATTCCGAGGATCATGCCGCCCCGCTTTTTGCGCGCATTTCGCCGCGCGCGATCGCCTGGCGCATTTTCTTCACGACGTCTTCGAGCCCGGTGAAGATCGCTTCGCCGATCATGTAATGGCCGATATTCAATTCGCGGATTTCGAGAAAGGTCGCGATCGCTTCCGCCGTGTCGAAATCGAGCCCGTGTCCGGCATGGACTTCGAGCCCGAGCCGATGCGCGAGCCGTGCGCCCGAACGCAGCCGCTCGAATTCAAATTCCGCCGCCTGCACCTTGCCTTGCGTGATTGCTTCGCACCACGCGCCGGTATGTAGTTCGATGACCGCCGCCTTGATATCGGCCGCCGCCTCGATCTGGCGCTGATCGGGTTCGATGAACAGGGAAACGCGAATGCCGGCCTGCGAGAGAAACGCGACTTTCGGCGCGAGCACATCTTTGGCGCGCGCGACCTCAAGGCCGCCTTCGGTCGTGCGCTCCGTGCGCTTTTCCGGCACGAGACAGGCCGCATGCGGATTAGTCGCGAGCGCGATCTTCAGCATCTCGTCGGTCGCCGCCATTTCGAAATTGAGCGGCGCGCTGATCTCTTCGCGCAACCGCCGCATATCGTCATCGGTGATATGGCGGCGATCTTCGCGCAGATGCGCGGTGATGCCGTCGGCGCCGGCTTCGATCGCGAGCTTGGCCGCGCGCACCGGATCGGGATGCCGTCCGCCGCGTGCATTCCGCACCGTCGCCACATGGTCGACGTTCACCCCTAGCCGGATCATTCTCTTCACCCATTGAACCGTTCGGCGGACGAAACCACGGGCTTCGCGCGCAATTCATCGATGATCGCGTTGAGATGCTTCAGGTCATAGACCCCGAGATCGATGGTGATCTTGGTGAAGTCGGGCGACCGCCGCTCCAT
>DATMGD010000054.1:0-10651 GCA_035555855.1 Xanthobacteraceae bacterium | reverse complement strand
GGCCGCTACTCCGAAAAGGGGTAAGCGGCAGCGGCGCGATGAACAAAGCGCCGCACGGCGAGACGCTATTCTTGCAGCGGCGCTCGAAGAATTCGCCGCGCGCGGTTTCGCCGCGGCGCGGCTCGACGATGTTGCAAAGCGCGCCGGTGTCGCGAAGGGCACGATCTATCTTCATTTCCGCGACAAGGACGCATTGTTTCAGGAAATCGTCCGCTCGCTGATGGGGCCGTTCGTCGGCACCATCGAGCAGGTGTTGCAGTCGGATATTCCGCTCAAGGTGCTCGCAGGCCAGATCGTCGAACTGTTCGTGCGCGAGGTGTTCGAAACGCGCCGCAAGGACATCATACGATTGATGATGACGGAAGGGCCGCGCTTCCCGAAGCTCGCTGAATTCTATTATCGCGAAGTGCTGTCGAAAATCTTCGCCGGCGCACGCAAGCGTTTGCAGCGCGCCGTCGATGCCGGTGAAATCAAACATGCTTCGCTCGTGCGCTTTCCGCAACTCATTGCTGCGCCCGGCATCATGGCGATTATCTGGTCGGGTCTATTCGACCGTTTTGAGAAACTCGATGCGCGCGAGTTGCTGCGTGCACAAATGCAAATCCTGTTTGGCGAAGTGGAGCCCGCATGAGCGCTTTGCAACATCTTTCGCGGCTTGGTCTTGTCGTCGCGGCGCTTTTGCTCGCGGCGTGCAGCAGGAACGGCGATCTCACCATGCAGGGCTGGATAGAGGCCAATCTCATTTTTGTCGGTCCGGACGAGCAGGGCCGCGTCGAAACGCTTTCGGTGCGGGAGGGCGACAAGCTCGAAAAGGGCCAGCCGGTTTTCACCGTCGATGAAGATCTGCAAAGCGCCGACCTGCGGGCGGCGCAGGCGGCGCTCGCGAATGCCGAGCAGGCGTTGACCCGCGCCGACACGCTGCTCAAGAACCGGACCGGCACGCAGGCGACATTCGATCAGGCGCAGGCGACGAAATTGCAGGCGGAATCTGCGGTGCGTTCGGCGCAGACGCGGCTCGATCGCCGCAAGCTCGTAAGTCCTGTCACCGGCACAGTGCAGCAGGTTTATTTCCGTCCGGGCGAACTGGTGCCGGCCGGAAAACCGGTCATCTCGGTGCTGCCGCCCGGCAACATCAAGGTGCGTTTCTATGTGCCCGAGGCGATTTTGCCGCAGATCGCTCCCGGCGACGAAGTTGCGGTGAGTTGCGATGGCTGCGCGGCCGATCTCAAGGCGAAAGTCAGTTTCATCTCGCGGCAGTCCGAATACACGCCGCCGGTGATCTACAGCCAGGACGAGCGCTCGAAACTCGTATTTCTCATCGAGGCATTGCCGACGCAGCCCGATGCATTGCGAGTCGGCCAGCCCGTGAGCGTGATGCTGCAACCGAAGGTGCAGTAAATGGCGAACGGCACCGGAAGCGACATCGTCATCGACGTCGAAGGGCTGACGAAATCTTTCGACGGCCGGACGGTGGTGCGCGATCTGTCGATGCAGGTGAAGCGCGGCATGATCTACGGTTTTCTCGGGCCGAACGGCTCGGGCAAGACGACGACGATCCGCATGCTGTGCGGCTTGCTCACGCCCGACTCCGGCCATGGTACTTGCCTCGGCTACGACATCATCACCGAGTCCGACAAGATCAAGCGGCTGGTGGGCTACATGACGCAGCGCTTCAGCCTCTATCAGGATCTTTCGGTGCGTGAGAATCTCGAATTTGTCGCACGCATCTACGGCATCGCCGATCCGATCAAGGCCGCGCGCGACATGATCGAGCGGCTCGGCCTCAAGGGCCGCGAGGAGCAGGTGGCGGGCGATCTTTCGGGCGGCTGGAAGCAGCGGCTCGCGCTCGGCGCATGCACGCTGCCCGATCCGAAGCTGCTGTTGCTCGACGAGCCGACGGCGGGCGTCGATCCGAAAGCGCGGCGCGAATTCTGGAGCGAGATCCACGCGCTCGCGGCCGAAGGCCTCACGGTGCTCGTTTCGACGCATTACATGGACGAGGCCGAGCGCTGCCACGAGATCGCGTATATCGCTTACGGCGAAATTCTGGCGCGCGGCACGGTCGATGAAGTCGTTTCGCATTCGGGGCTCACGACCTACAACGTGAGCGGCGACGATCTGATGCCGCTGCAAACCAGGCTCGAGCACGCCAAGGGCGTCGATATGGTGGCGCCGTTCGGCACCAGCCTGCATGTTTCGGGGCGCGACGGCAAAAATCTTGAAGCTGCGATCAAGCCGTTCCGCAGCGACAAGAAATTCAAGTGGGAGAAGTCCGAGCCTTCACTCGAAGACGTCTTTATCGATCTGATGAGCCGGTCGAAGGACAATTTCAAATGATGCGGCTTGCTGAAATTTTTCGCGCCGACGGCTTTCTCCGCAAGGTCTTTGCGATGATGCTGAAGGAGGTGCTGCAGCTCCGGCGCGATCGCGTGACGCTGGCGACGATGATTTCCGTGCCACTGATGCAGCTCATCCTGTTCGGCTATGCGATCAATACGACGCCGCGCGATCTGCCGACGGCAGTGCTGTTGCAGGAGAATACCGATGTCGGCCGTTCGATCCTGGCGGCGCTGAAAAACACCAGATATTTCAAGATCGAATATCAGGCCAGGACTCCGGACGAATTCGATCATCTGCTGGCTTCGGGCAAGGTGCTGTTCGGCGTCGAGATCCCGGCCAATTTCGAGCGCGGCGTGCGGCGCGGCGATACGCCGGCGCTTCTGATCGCGGCCGACGCGACCGACCCGGTGGCGTCGGGATCGGCGGTCGCGGCGCTCAATGGCATCGTCAAGACGGCGCTGATGCACGACCTCGGCATTCCGGAGAGCGGGCCGCCGCCGTTCGAAATCAGGGTGCATGCGCGCTACAACCCCGCGGCCAAGACCGAACTCAACATCGTGCCGGGCCTTCTCGGCACCATCCTCACCATGACGATGCTGATTTTCACATCGCTTTCGGTGACGCGCGAAGTCGAGCGCGGCACGATGGAGAGCCTGCTTTCCATGCCGATCACACCGCTCGAAATCATGCTCGGCAAGATCGCGCCTTATGTGCTGATCGGCGCGATACAGGCGGCGCTCATCATCGGGGCGGGGGTGGTGATGTTCCATGTGCCGATCGTCGGCAACTTCTTCCTGCTGGCGCTTTTGACGACGCTGTTCATCGCCACCAATCTTGCGATGGGGTTCACGTTCTCGACGATCGCCGACAATCAGCTGCAGGCGGTGCAGATGTCGATGATGTCGTTCCTGCCGAGCATGCTGCTTTCGGGCTTTTTGTTTCCGTTCGCCGGCATGCCGAAATGGGCGCAGTATCTCGGCGAGATTTTTCCGCTTACTCACTTCATCCGGATCGCGCGCGCGGTGATGTTGAAAGGCTCAACGCTCGCCGATCTGCGCTTCGACGCGACCGCGCTCCTGATCCTGATGTTGATCGCGATGGCGATCGCGGTGACGCGGTTCAGGAGGACGCTGGATTAAGCTGCATTCAGGGGCGCCTGTTTTCGCAATATGGGAGAGCACGAGGTCGGCGATCTTTTGGGTATCGCGGTGACCGTTGGCGATCGCCATTGCGATCATCCTTAAAATGTATTCGTCCGAGATGGCATTACCGCGCTCCTTCAGCATCCTGGCGACGGAGCAATATGCATGCTGGGAAAGGACGATCAGGGCGTCTGTGCTCTGCATTAGCAGAGCCTTATTCTTCTGCCGCGTGCCAGCGCGAGACGATTTGTTCGCCGAGCCGGATGAAATCGGTTTCCCCGCGCTGGATTTCGAGCAAGGCGAACATGGCAAGCGCGGCGGTTACACCCTCATGCGGCGATGAATGGCGTGTGCTCACAATGTTGCGGGCATGTTGAATGGCTTTATCCAGAACGGAGATTTGCTCCGGGTCGAAGCTCCTAGTTTGCAGTTCGGTTTGGTTTTGGGGGTTCATGCAGCCCAGTATGAACGGCAGGCGCGATAAGGCAACCCCCCATAGTGATTTTATCCTTTTATTACAATGACTTAAATAGGGTCAAAGGCACGAAGGGCATAACCCCTTTAATTGATGTAAATTGAGGCGCACGCACTGTTTGAGTAAGCCGCTCATTTGGAACAAAATTAGTGAAGCCAAGTTTTGTCTGCGGGTGCCATGGGTGCTGCGATGGACGAAAACGGAAATGGCCGCGGTGAGCGTCTGCAGTTGATGCTTTCGCCGGAAGAATTGAGCCTGATCGACGATTTTCGCTTTAGAACCCGCATGCCGAGCC
This sequence comes from Xanthobacteraceae bacterium, assembly GCA_035555855.1. GTDB lineage: Bacteria > Pseudomonadota > Alphaproteobacteria > Rhizobiales > Xanthobacteraceae > Palsa-892. The sequence goes on along the minus strand of DATMGD010000054.1, from coordinate 6,399 downwards.
GGGCGGCGGCCGTGCGCGAGCTTTTAACACGCGGGATGGCCGCAGAAGGCTATGCGCCCGCGAAATTCGGCCAAAAATCGACGGAATTTGGCGTCACCGGAAAGTCGAAGCCTCCAGGCGACAGGGCGAAAGCCTGACATAATCTTTCGATTTCTGTCTTCGGGGGTTACGCTTCAAGCCTTTCAATGACGGTCATCGCCGCCGCGGGTGCGCGGACTTTGCCCTCGTGAATGAAGTACATGAATACATCGCGCGGCGCGGCTTTGGCCTTCGTCTTTTCGACGCGCGGCAGGTCCGAAGGCTCCTTGCCGGAGGCCCAGAGCTTCGCGCGTTTCGCCCAGGCTTCGAGTTCTTTCGGCGGATAGCAAGTCTTGATCTTGTCCTTGCCTTTCTGCAGCCGCGCGTAGACGAAATCGCTGGTGATGTCGGCGATCGCCGGATAGCTCGCGTGCTCGGCGAAGACGACAGCGACGTTGAATTTTTTCAGGAGCTTGATGAAAGCGGGCGTGCAAAAACTGTCGTGGCGCACTTCGACAACGTGGCGTAATTTCCTGCCGTCGAACTTCGCCGGCAGCAATTCGAGAAATTTGCCGAAATCCGCTTCGTCGAATTGTTTCGTCGGCTGAAATTGCCAGAGCAGAGGGCCGAGATGCTCGCCAAGCTCGGTGATGCCGGAATCGAGAAAGCGTTTCAGCGAGTCGCCGGCTTCGGCGAGCACGCGGCGATTGGTGACGTAGCGCACGCCTTTCAGCGAAAACAGAAAGCCGTCCGGCACTTCGCTCGCCCATTTGCGAAACACGGCGGGCTTCTGCGTGCCGTAAAATGTGCCGTTGACTTCGATGGAAGTGAGTTTCGAGGCGGCGTAGGCAAGCTCTTTCGCGTGGGTGAGGCCCTTGGGATAGAAGACGCCGCGCCACGGCTCGAACGTCCAGCCGCCAATTCCCGTGTAGATTTTTCCTGTTTTCATACCGGCACCGCGTAGAGATTTTCGATTTTCCGTCCGGTGCGCTCGTGCATGATATCCGCGATCTTGCTGCGATGGCATTCGGACGGTTCGCGCTCGTAACATAACAGGCACACGCCTTTTGTTTTCTGCAAGATGGCTTCCAGTTCGTCGAGCGCGGTTTTGGCTTCTTTCGTGCGAAGGTGCTTGCCGTAGACTTTCCAGAGCTTCTTGAAGTCGCCGGCGCGCGCGGCTTCGCGCCCTTCGGCGGGCGTGCCTAGTTTTTGCAGATGAAGGTAATTGATGCCGGCGGCATCGAGCGAGGCCGCGAGCATTTTCTTGGAGAAGCCCGCGCGGCGCGATGCGGCGACGGCGCGGGTGTCGATCAGCAGCCTGACCTTGGCGGCTTTCAACGCCGCGATGACATCGTGAAGCGAAGCCTGCTCGTAGCCGATGGTGAAGAGAGAGGGCATGGCGCTCAATATAGAGTGATTTTGGCCACGCGGTAGCGTTACCGCGCGAGGATTTCCTGCCGGATCATCGTCAGCACTCCACCCACTAAGATGAGGGCGGCGCGGGACGCCGGAGACTTGCCGGTCTCCACGGCCTGATGTGCGAGTTGAGAAGAAGCACACCAGAATATGTACTCACCGCAGTCGCCGGCTCGTAACCGACATCCCGCGCGCGATGTTTCTAGGCTTGCTCTGCATGACCCCCGGTGGCGTTACTTTGCTAGCCACCGCTTTCGGCGCTCAACGACGACTGACGACCTGGTTAAGCCCTCAGTCGAAGTCACCGGCGCCCGTGGCGAAGAGCCATCTTCGCCGGGAACACGCAGCTTGGGCCGCCGTAACGAGCTTGCGAACCCGCTACAGCCACCGCTCCCGATCCGCATTCCAAGACGCCTCTAGAAACGCCCCTCGTGAACCGAGACGAGGCAACAATAAGCCCGCCCGCATGAGTGGGGATAAGTTTTGCGACGTTTTTTTGCGTCGAAACGCTAGGAATTTAGCCTTGATAAAAAAGACCCCGCCATAGGCGGGGTCAGTAGGAGGAATTGGATATTCGCTAGAGTTTTCCCAGCAGCACGAGGATCAGGACGAAGACGAGGATGAGCCCGAGCCCGCCGCCGCCATAGTAGCCCGTGCCGTAGAACGGTCCGCCGCCGAGTCCGCTGAAACCGCCGAGCAACGCGATGACCAAAATGATGAGAAGAATTGTGCCTAATGACATGGTATGCCTCCCGTATTCGCGCCGATAACGCGCGGCCCCACCGAAAGTTCCCGCCCGTTTTGCAAATGCCGCCGCGACGCCTTCATCAAAATTTCTTCGACCGCAGCGTGTTGAAGGTCGCGCCCGAACTGATCGGCGCGACGCTTCTCGTCAACGGCGCGGGCGGCATCATCACCGAAGTCGAGGCCTACCATCACACCGAGCCTGCGGCGCATTCCTATATCGGCCGCACCGAACGCAACGCTGTGATGTTCGGCCCGCCGGGTTATCTCTACGTCTATCGTTCCTACGGCATTCACTGGTGCATGAATTTCGTCTGCGAAGCGGATGGCTGCGCCGCCGCCGTCTTGATCCGCGCGTTGCAGCCGACGCAGGGCTTGCGCGCGATGGCGAAACGGCGCGGCACCGACGACGAGCGGCGGCTATGCGCGGGGCCCGGCAATGTCTGTCAGGCGCTCGGGATCACACGCGCGCATAACGCACTCGTGCTCGATCAAAAGCCGTTCGAGCTGTTCGCACGCGAGGAAGGCGTGAAGGTCGTGCGCGGGCCGCGCATCGGCATCACCAAGGCGGTCGAGAAACCCTGGCGCTATGGTTTGAAGGGCTCGAAATTCGTCAGCAAGCCGTTCAAGGCGTGATCAGGCGCGGCGCTTCGAATAATCGGTGAAAAGCGGCAGGATCATCATCGGCAGCACCATGATGCCGATCGGCAGGAAGGCAAACGCTGCCTTGCCGGTGAAGTCCCACGCCATGCCGGCGGCCAGCGACACGAGCATCGCAACACCGTAGCCGATGGTGAACATGCCGGCCGAAACGCGCGGCACATCGTCGGGCGCGACAAGCAAGGCCGGCAAGGCGAGCGAGAGCGTCAACACGACGGCGCAGGAGAAACCGATCATCGCCGAAGCGATGATGACGCCCCAAATGTTCGACGCCAGCAGAATGGCCGGTACGGTGATGACGGCCATCGCGGCTGCAACGACGAGCGGCCAGCGCTTGCGCTCCCAGCGGCGTGCGACGGCAAGCAGCAGGAACGAAGCCGGCAGCTGCCCGATATTGAGCGCGGCGAGCGACGGCGTGATCATCTCCGGGTGCCCGGTTTGCAACAGGAAGCCCGGCAAAAAGGCGTTGGCGCAGAAATAGAATTCGTTCGAGCCCGCCATCACGAGGCCGAGCTTCCACAGCAGCGGATCGCGCCAGTCGGGCATCCAGCGGCGCGGGCGCACGACCGGCGCGCTTTTTCCGCCGGGCTGGAACAGGAAAATCGCGAGCGCGACGAGCGCGACCGGCAGCGACCAGAACACGAGGCTCGCCCGCCAGCTTCCACCGAGCATTGCGAGTACAACGCCCACGAAAACGACCGGCATGATTTCCGCGACCAGGAGGCCGTTGGTGTAGAAGGCCGTCGCAAAGCCGATGTTGTTCGGCACCCATTGGCGCACCGTCGGCGGCAACGCCGGCTGCATGAAGGCGACGCCTGCCCCCATCAGCGCCGTCGCGGCATAAAGCACCGCCGTATCGTAGGCGAGCCCGCGCAGCGCGGAGCCGAGCGCGGTGATCAATAGCCCGATGATGAGCGCCGGAACCGCGCCGACGCGAGCGATCAACAGCGAGCCCGGCACCGCGGCGAGCGCGAACAGCGCAACCGGAATGCCGTTCAGAATGCCGACCTCGGTGCCGGACAGATTCAGATCGAGGATGATAAGCGCGAGTATCGGCGGCACCGCAAGAATGGTGATCCGCAGGCCGGTGCCTGCCAGCCACAAAAGGAGGAGTGCTCTCACCAGCCAGATCCGGTCAAAATATGATTTCCGTCAGAACGATGGATGGGCCAGCGGATCGGGGCCGTAGCGGTTATCGCCGGGTTGGCCGACGCGCAGGTATACCATCACAAGCTGGGCAAGGAAAACGGCAAGGCTGGCGAGCGAAAGAATCCACGCGACGGTCAGCAGCACGCCGACGCCGGAGAAGATCGCCACGGTCGCGAGCATCGACGCGAGAAACGCGGGCACGATGTTCACGAGGCACCACCAGCCGGGATAGCCGCAATCGTGGAAGCGCTTGAAGCCGATGCAGATCGCGCCCCAGAAGCACGCCAGCGACACGACAAAATTGATGAGCGGAATCCAGCCGAGCAGGATGCTGACAACGACGATCGGCAGCACGCCATAGAGCCAGAATTCGCGGCGCGAGATGCGGCCCTTGGGCGACGTGAACAGCCTGATCCAGTAATCGAGCGGCGGCAGCGACGACATGAAATCGGACGCTGCATTGCCTTGCGAAGTTTGCTGCATGGCGCCCTGCTGCGGGCCGACAACGCGCGGCCGCATCGCCGGGCGGCCGTTCGGGCGCGGCGCAGGCGCCGGCACCGTCTCGGCCATCAGGAAAATATCGACCGGCTGATCGCCATACATCTGGAAATCGACATGATCGCCGACCTGGGCCTGGCCGTTGCGGATTTCGCTCGTCCAGTAGCTGTAGCGCTGGCCGTCTTCCGCCGAAATCTGCCCGTAGCTGCCGTCTGGCGCGAGCGCCAAAATAATTCCACGCATGATTTTCCCCTGAACCGGCCTGTTCTATCGGCCGCTTAAACCGCGCCCTTGAGGCGCTCTACCGCTTCGAGAATTTTGGCGCGGCGGCTCATGGCCTCCTCGCGCTTCTCGCGCTCGCCCTCGACGACATCCTCGTCGGCGTTCTCGACGAACTTCGGATTGCTTAGCTTCTTGTCGACGCGCTCGATGTCGGAATCGACTTTCGCGAGTTCTTTTTCGAGCCGCGCCTGCTCGGCGGCAAGATCGACGACGCCCTTGAGCGGCATCGCCGCGACTTCGCCGCGCACGAGAAGTTGCACCGAGCCCTGCGGCGGCGCATCGGCAAAAGTGATTTCCGAAAGCCGCGCGAGGCGCTTCAGGGCATCGCCCCAGCGGGCGGCGCGTTCGCGCGTTTCCTTCGACGCCACCAGCACCAGCGGCACTTGTTGAGCGGCGGGCACGTTCATTTCGGAGCGCACCGAGCGCACGGCCGAAATGAGATCGACCAGCCAGCCGATTTCGGCTTCGGCCTGCGGATTTTCCAGACCTTCAAGTTGCGGCCAGTTCGAGAGCGCGAGCAGATTTTGGCGCTTCGGCCCCGCCTGCCCTGTGAGACCCCAAAGCTCTTCCGTCAGGAACGGCATGAAGGGATGCAGAAGCTTGAGGATTTCATCGAGGACAAACGCAGCGGTGGCACGCGTCTCGTCCTTGGCCGCGCCGTCAGCGCCGGTGAGCACGGGCTTTGCAAGCTCGACATACCAGTCGCAGAACACGCTCCAGACGAAGCGATAGACGGCGTTCGCCGCGTCGTTGAATTTGTAGGCTTCGATGGCGCTCGTGACTTCTTTCGTTGTCGCGGCCGCCTCGCCCAAGATCCACTGGTTCAGCGTATCCTTCGCCGATTTCGGATCGAAGGCGACGCGCTGCGCGCCGTTCATCTCGGCAAAGCGCGCGGCATTCCAGAGCTTGGTCGCGAAGTTGCGATAGCCTTCGACGCGGCTCGTCGCGAGTTTGATGTCGCGGCCCTGCGCCGCCATCGCCGCGAGCGTGAAGCGCAAGGCATCCGCGCCGTACTCATCAATCAGGTGCAGCGGATCGATGACGTTGCCCTTCGACTTCGACATCTTGGCGCCGCGCTCGTCGCGGACCAGCGCGTGGATGTAGACCGTGTGAAATGGAATCTCCTTCATAAAATGGAGACCCATCATCATCATGCGGGCGACCCAGAAGAAAATGATGTCGAAGCCGGTGACCAGCACCTGCGTCGGGTAGTAACGCTCGAGTTCTTTCGTCTTGTCCGGCCAGCCGAGCGTCGAGAACGGCCACAACGCCGACGAGAACCAGGTATCGAGGACGTCCTCGTCGCGCTTCAGCGGCACATCCTTGCCGAAATGTTTTTTCGCGGCGGCCTTCGCTTCTTCTTCCGTATGCTCGACGAAAATCTCGCCGTCCTCGGCGTACCACGCCGGAATCTGGTGACCCCACCACAGCTGGCGTGACACGCACCACGGCTGGATGTTTTCGAGCCATTCGAAATAGGTCTTTTCCCAGTTCTTCGGGACGAAAACAGTCTTGCCGTTTTTCACCGCCGCGAGCGCATCGACCGCGAGCTTCTTGGCATCGACATACCATTGGTCGGTGAGACGCGGTTCCAGTACGACGCCGGAGCGATCGCCATGCGGGACGGCATGG
>DATMGD010000053.1:0-37539 GCA_035555855.1 Xanthobacteraceae bacterium | reverse complement strand
GTTATGTTCTTTTGTCAAGTTCGCACATTTTCATCTATTTTAGCATTGACATTTATTCCTGTATGCTTATATTCCTATTTAACGTCCCCGCCCTCTGAGGGGTGCGTCTGCAGCGAACTTTCGTGCGGGCGGGGAGCGGTGGCCGCGGGCGCGCTCGCAACGCAAACGCGGCGGCTGAAGCTTGCTGTGTCCGGCGCGTATTACGCCACGCGCCACATGGGGCTCCGGGGACTGGAGCGTGCGTATGGCCCACATACGGCGCATCCGGCGAGAGCACCCGATCAGCGGCGGATAAAAGGGCCTGCCCCAAAAGGGAGGCTTGGTCAGTCCGCCGGGGCTCAGCAGGAATAAGGCCTCCAACACCGCGCGCGGGATGCCGGTTACGAGCCGGCGACTGCGGAATTACAACTCTCGTCTCTCCCCCACCTTTCGAGACGAGACCGTGGAGACCGGCAAGTCTCCGGCGTCCCGCGCCGCCCTCTTCCTTTTTCTCCAGAGTGGTTGGCAACTGACGAAGCCTCGGCGCTGAAAAGCGATCGCGAGAACGATGGCGCTTGTCCGTTTCGCTCGCCCTGATGGAACCCGCCCGCCCCTCTGCACGTTGCCCATCACCAAACAGGAGCCGCCATGCCGAGCGCGAAAGAGCTTGAAGAACTTTTCTGGAAAGACCTGAAATCCGACATGACCGTGATGCTCGGCGCCGAGGGCGTCGAGGACGGCCATCTGCGCCCGATGACGGCGCAGATCGAGGGCGATCACGGCCCGATCTTCATGTTCACCTCGAAGGACACCGCGCTTGGCGGCATCAAGGGTGCGCGCAAGGCGCAGCTTGCGTTCGTCTCCAAGAATCACGAGTTGTTCGCGGCCGTGCACGGCAAGCTGTCGCTCGACAGCGATCGCGAGACGATCGAGCGGCTGTGGAGTCCGTTTGTCGAGGCGTGGTTCGAAAAGGGCAAGGACGATCCGAAGATCGCGCTTTTGCGCTTCGAGCCCGAGACCGCCGAGATCTGGCAAAACGAGAACAGCATTCTCGCCGGCGCGAAGACGCTGTTCGGCTCCGATCCGAAGGCGGATTACAAGGACAAGGTCGCGAAGGTGGCGATGCGCTAAAACCCCACGCCGAAGCGCGAATTTTTCTGCCACACGAGATGGCAGTGCTTCTTCACGCCGCCGTGGACGAAGACAAAGCGCTTCGGCAGCTTCATCTCTTTCGAAAGCTCAAGGCAGGCGCCGCCGCGCGAAATGTCGATGACGTTGCAGGTTACCGCCGGCGTGCTCTTGTCGAGCACGAGCGTGCCGGTTTTCGCCATCAGGCCTGTCGGCTTCAAGCGTACAAAGACACGGTTTTCGGGCTTGCCGGTTTGGCGCATGGCGCTCCAGGGGTTGCAACCGCACAACCTTCGCCAAGGCGCGTTAAGAGGAGTTTAACGGTGTAATAGCGCCGTTATTTCAGCAGCCGGTATTCGTAGGTGTGGCAGGCATCGACGCCACACTGAACGATGACCGAGGCGAAGTTGACCGCCGCGAGCAGCACGATGAACAGGCCGAGTGCGTTCCCTGCCCGCGCCAGCGCCGGAAACTTTTTCAGGGGCGTCAGGTTGCCGTCGCCGCCGGTGATCGCGAATTTCACGGCATAGCCGATCAGCAAGGCCGTCGCGATCAGGATCGCCCATACCGGCATGTGCAGGCCGAAGACCGCGCTGCCGATATATTCGTGGCCGGGGCGCGGATAGATGTTGATGAGCGTCTGGCGCGTCGCGATGATCAGCAGAAACAGCGCGAAGATCATCGACATGCCGTCGTTCTTCAGCGAATAGCCTTCCCGGAAATTGCGGATGATGCCGAACGAAACGCCGAACATCGCGACGCGTTGCAAAATACAAAGCGGGCATGGCGTCTCGCCCAGCGCGAACTGGAAAACGAGCGCCGCCGTCTGGATGGCGGCAAGCGCAAGCTGCATCAGCAGGAGACAGAGATAATTCAGGAACGTGAGCGTGGCGTTCGGCATTCAGCCCTCGCCTGCGGTTACAGGCGCGCTCGTCTGGATCCACGGCATGCGGAAGCCGTAGTCGCGGTTATGCACTTCAAACAGAAACAGCCCGATGCTGAGTGCGAGCATCACCAGAAGCGCACCCAGCGCCAGCCGCCCACGGCCAAGCCAGGCGAGCAGCAGCGCCGCGAAGGTAAAAGCAAAGATCGGCGTCATCATCGGATATCGTCCCCTCCGCACAGCCTAGCGGAAAACGGCGGCCCTCTCCACTCGTTGCCTATATTCGGCGGCCTGCGACAGCCGCGCGACCTCGGCGCGGCTTTCGGCCAGTTCGCGCTCGAGCCGGGCGATAGTGTCGAACAGCCGCTCCGACGAGAGCCGCAAGAAATAAAAACCGAAGGCCGGGTTCGGACCGTGTTGCAGTTCGATTAAGTTTTCATGACAGAGGGGCAGCAGCAGCCGGATTATTTGCGGCAAATCGGCGCGTCAGGGCTTCGGCATCAGCCGGAAGGAATTGAGAAAAGCGTTGACGGCCAGTTCCGCTTCAGCCGGCTTGATCGCGCCCGCCGCGACCAGGTAGCTGCTGGTGCCGTCGACGACGACGATGCCCTTGCCGTCCTGAACCGCACCGTCATAGGAAAACTGAATGCCGGTCAGCGTGCGGTTGCCGCGCGGGATAGTGACCTCGGCCCGCGAGGTCACCTTGGCGTTGATCTCGCGGGTATAGTTTTCGATGTTGGCGTTCATCTCGGCGTCGGGCTTGATCGCTTCAGCGAAGTCGCCGTTCGCGGCGATATAGATGACATCGCCGTTGCGCGCGACATGGACGATCAGGCGGTTCTTGCCGAACTCCTGCACGCTCTCGACCGGCTGCGCCGGAAAATTGATCGTGTAGCCGCCCTCGTTCGACGCGAAAGTCTCAAGCGCCGCCAGCGGCGTGGGCAAAACCAGCGCCAGCAACAGCAGCGCCCGTCCCGTCGATTTTGCGATGGCTCGCATGCCGCTCCTGCCGAAATACCCACAGGCTTTTCTAACGCGGAATGGGTTATGAAGAAATCCGACCAAAAGACGGTCTTCCGCACCGCAACGCCGGGTTTTTCCCTATGACGGCAACACATGACGGCAACGCATCGGCCGTGTTAAAAGCACCGGCCATTCTCACGACAGGAGTTCTCCCGATGTTCCTTCGCGTTCTCGCCCTCGGCCTCTTCGCCGCATTCGCGTTCAGCGCCCCCGCCGGCGCCGTCACTGCGAAGGAAAAGATGGAGACCTGCAAGTTCGGTGCGCAGGACCAGAAGCTCGCCGGCAAGGAAGAAAAGGCCTTCATCAAGAAGTGCATGGCCGCCGGCGACAGTTCGTCAGCGAAACCCAGAAAGAAGAAGACCGCGGCGCCGGCGCAGTAAGCGCCGGGCCAAGTTTTCAGATCAAGTTTTCAGATTAAGTCTTCGCGGGCCGTTCACTGAACAGCACGCCGCCCTTCGCCTTGTTGTGCTTCGGCGTTTCCATGAGCGAAACCGTCACGACGTCGGGCGACACCGAGCAGTTCTTCGCCACCGCGCTGGTGATGTCCTGAACGAGGCCGCGTTTCTGATCGAGCGTGCGCCCCTCGGCGAGATAAACAACGACTTCCGGCATGTGCCCTCCCGATTCTTCCTTATTGGCGGGGCTAGCTGATGCGCCTGCGCCTGTTTTTCGTCAAGCCGTTCACGGATGAAAAAAGGGCGGCGGACAAGCCGCCTCCCTGCAAGTCGAGATGCCGTAGCACTTTCAATGACCGAACAGCGGCTCCGGCAACGCTTGTTCCTCACGAGTAACGCGGCTGCTCTTTACGCCGGCTTCGGTTTTGGCAGGCAGTTGCAGCACCGTCGCATGCTGGCCCTCATCGAGGCGGGTCAGCAGCACGACATCGCCGTTCGGAAATTCGAGCGCGTCGTGATGCGCGAAGGGCTGATCGGAGTTGATGTGGCGGAAGCGAGCTACACTGGGCCGGATTTGCTTTTCGAAGAAAAAGCCGAAGCGCGATTTGTGCGCAACGCCGTTCTCGAAGGCAAGTTCGGTGCCCGGAAGCAGGCAGACGGCAACATCGCGCTGATCCACCGCGGCGAAGCCGCGGGTGAAGGAGTTGGGGAATGTTGTCGTTACCAGCCTGTCGCCGACTTTCGCCGGGCGCGAGGCGACTCTCTCCAGACTGTAGTCACACATGGAAGGAGCTCCTTCCAGTTGCGCCCTCCAGCACGAACAGACTAGCCGTTTATCATGGCGAGTGTTTGGCTCGCGTCCACGCGGCCGCCATAGTCGAGCCAGCAAATCTGCCGGAACCGATTTAGCGCGGACGCAGCGCGAAGCCGAACATCAGCCAGGCAAAGCCTTGAAACAGAACGTCGATCGCGAGGCACAAGCCGAGCACCCAGACGCCGCTCGCAGGCCAGCCGGCGAAAATGACGAACCCGGCGAGGATCGCGATGATGCCCGAGAATGTCAGCAGGCCGCCCATCGTGTGCCAGTGCTGATACGCAAGCCACAGCCGCACGAGACCGGAACCGACCAGCATCGCCGCGAGCAAAAAGGTAAGCGAGACAGCGCCCGCGACCGGGTTGGCCCACAGCACGAACCCGGCGAGCGCGTAGAGCACGCCGAGCGCGATGTTGAGCAGCGTTCCGCCCCACTCCTTGGTGTAGAAGGCCTTCACGATCTGAAATGCGCCGAGCACCAGGAAGGTCGCACCGATGAAGATCGTGCTCACCACCGTTGCCGCGGCGAGGTTTCCGAGCATGAACGTGCCGCCGGCAATCAGCACGATGCCGAGAAGCGCGAACCACCACCAGTGATGCGCCTGATCCTTGCCGCCAACCTTTAGCCTCGCATTCGTGCGTACCGCCGCTTTGGCCATGAGTGCCTCCCTGTTGAAACCGAAACCAAAATAGCCGGTTCCCGTGTCACGGTCACTTGCGGGATTCCCCACCCCCCCGGCGCGAAAAACGGCGGCGTGTAGTTGGCACGACGCTTGCTCCGTCATGGGTGACACTTTGAAGGCACCTGTCATGTCGACGTCGCCGATCACAAGCGCGCTCCTGAATTCGGCCTATCAGCCGCAGCAAACCGATTTGTTCGGGCGGATCGACGCGAACAGCGATGGGCAAATTTCGCCGGACGAACTCACTTCGTTCGGGCAAAATCTGCCGGGCGCGAACGGCACCGGCCTCAAGAGCAAAAAACTGTTTCAGAAGATCGATACCAATGGCGACGGCATCGTCACCAAGGAAGAATGGGCCGCGCACCGCCAGCAGCGCCAGAAATCGGCCGCGGCGCTCCTTCAGGTGCAGGAGCAGGCCGGCACCCGCAAGCAGAGCGGCCCATCCGGCCCGCGTCAGGTCAATCCGGGCTCCACTTTCAGCACGCTCGACACCAACCGGGACGGCATGGTTTCGCGTGAGGAATGGGCCGCATCATTCGGCGCGGCGGGCAGCGTGACGCTCGCATCCGACGTCAAGCCGGTGGGCGCTGCCGCCGATACCGGCATCACCGCGGGCATCAACTCCACGCTCGATAGCGCGACGAGTGCGGTGAAGAATACTGTCAGTTCCATCGCCCAGACGATCAACGCGCTGCTCTAAAAACCTCTGATCGGGTTCATCGAATTGTTTTGCGCGGGCAGGCATTCCACGCTCTTATTTCGCTTGCGCGCAAATTTCCCCAACTCATTTCCGCCCACCGCGCACGCGCCACATTCCCGGCGAAGTTTTGATGGTGATGGTGTGCCCCGGATGCTTCCGGGAATATGATTCAAGGCAAGTAAGAAGGAAGAACGCCATGGGCGCGGCGAAACACAGCGGAAGCTGTCATTGCGGTAACGTCAAGTTCGAAGCGGTCGTCGACCTCGACCACACCATTGAGTGCAACTGTTCGATCTGCACAAAGCGCGGTTCGGTTCTGTCCGCAACGACCCCGGAAAAATTCAAACTGATTTCCGGCGAAAGCGCCCTCACCGAGTATCAGTTCAACAAGAACGTCATCCGCCACATGTTCTGTTCGACCTGCGGCATTCTACCGTTCGCGCGCGGCCAAAAGCCGGACGGCACCAAGATGATCATGGTCAATGTGCGCTGTCTCGACGACATCGAGGTCGGCAAGCTCAAGCCGCAGCACTTCGACGGCCGGCACAAACTCTAGTTGTTCACCCAGTCGGCACACTTCTGTACCGTGTCGCTCGTGCCCCACGGCATGATCGGCACGGACGAAGTCGAGTTCTGGGGCGAGCCCTCGATCAGCCGGTCGGAATAGACCATGTAGATCAGAGTATTTCGCTTCCTGTCGCAGCCGCGAACGATCTGCATCTTCTTGAAGAACAGCGAGCGGCGCTGGACGAACATGTCCTCGCCCTGGCTGAATTTTTGTTTGAAGCGGATTGGGCCGATCTGGCGGCAGGACAGCGAGATATCCGAGACCTGCTCGGCGATGCCGAGCCAGCCGCTCCAGCCGCCCTTCTCCGGCACCGTGAAATGACAGGCGACGCCTTCAACCGAGGGGTCGTCTATGCCGTAGGTGCCGAGCTTGTCGTTCGGGGACAAGAACTTGAAAACGGTCGAGCGCCGGAAAATGAGGTCCGGCTCGTCGGCCGCATGCGCGGCGGGCCCTATTGCCGCTGAGGCAACTAGCATAAAGGCAAAAAGCGTTTGCAGCGGCCTGCGCATCGCGGCTCCTCCCGGAACATGTCTTCGTCAGATAAGGCAGGATTGCCGGACGCCAAGATCGGCGGCGAAAAAATCAGAACGATGGAGGATCCTGCCGCACCGGGTCGTGCCGCGCATCCTGATGCAAATCATCGCGCGGCGACGGTTGCTTGTAATATCCATCGACGGCATCGCCAGCCGCTGCCGGACGCCACGAGCCGAGCACGAAGAAGACGAGCAGCCCGGCGAAGATCGACAGATTCTTTTCGGCCTGGATCATGTTGTTGGTGCGCTCGGGATCGACCTGATTCCAGAAATCATGGAAGTAGAAGGTCGCGAGCAGCGTGAAAATCGCAAGCACCAGGGCCGCGAGGCGCGTCGCAATCCCGAAGGCGAGCAACAGGCCGAACACGACTTCGACAATGCCGGTGCCGATCGCGATCAGTTGCGGCGACGTCATGCCCGTCGCGCTTTCCGCCTGTGCAGCGATATCCGCGAGCGCGGACGGGACCGCCACCTTGGTGGCGATGTAGGCAGCGGTGCCGGAAATGTTCATGAGCTTGAGGGTGCCGGAGACCACGAAGATCACCGAAAACAACACCCGCGCGATGATGAATAGCAAAGACATTGGCCGCTCCCTGAAGCTTCGTCCGTGAAACGCTACCCCACCGCGACTCATGTGTCCCAGTTCTGGCCGCGGTTCCCGGCAGAAAAACGGCGCGGTCCCGAGGCGTCAAGCCGCATCCCATACGGCCCTATTCCCCGCTTGCCCGCCCCGACCGGGATACCATTGACGCTCATCCGTATCCGGCCAAGCCCGATGTACGGGCCTGTGTGTAGTTAAAACTTTCTCACGAAGGTTTCGCTGGCGGGATTTACGCGGAAGCAACACTTCTTCGCTAGTTTCGCCGTACTCGGGTTTTTTCTCTGCGTCCCGACACCTTGTTCAAATCCCCGGCCGGTTTTGCCAACCGCCGGGGTTTTTCTTTGGGGCCGCCGCCTGCGGCTTGCGGGCAAGATCGACCGAAACATGCATGAAGAGATCATAAGCGGTCTTGAGCGCGATCAGCAGGAGATATGGCCCCGTCGAGCCGATCTGCATCGCGACCCAAACGCCGAAGATGATGACGACATGCATCAGGATGATGCGGCCGTAGAGACCGCCGAGCAGCCGGTCCATGCTGTCATTGTCCTTGCCGCCGAACAATTGCCGGAACAGCCCCCAGAAAAACGACAGGCCGAGCCCGACGAACAACAGGCCGAGCGGAATCCACAGATCGTAACCCATCACGATCACGTGCCAGAAATCGTATGGATTGTGAATCGTACTGCGCCACTCTCCAGCGTAGAGCGTCCAGAGAAAGAGCAGATGCCCGGCCATGAAGCCGCTCGAGTGAACGAGAAAGAAAGCGGTCAGGAGCAGCCGCGCACCGAAGCGCACCAGCATATTCCGCTGTGACGGCTCCTCCTCCGGCAAGGTGAGGATGCGGGCAAGCGTCCAGAACGCGATGACCGCCGTCTCCATCCAGTAGAGCATCAAGAGCACGAAGGCATCCCAGCCCCAAAGCAGAATGCCGGCCGCGGGGATGAGATCGGCAATCAATACGAACAGGGCTGACGGATACAGGAAGCGATGCGGCGCCGCCGCGGCAGCCTTGAACGAGGGAATGACGATGCTCACGGAAGCGGCTTCTTTCAGTTCATAGCTTGCGTGTTATGGCTTGCAGCGGGGAAAAACAATCGCGGCAATTTGCCGAAAATTGTCTTGAATCGGTAGCCAATCTTTTTCTTCACCCCCAGCCATATTCGCGAGCGATTGTTTTTCTGGAGAGCAGATGCCCGCTTTCGGCAAACGGCTCACGGCGGAGCTCGAGATCGAGTTCGCCCGGCTTGCCAACGACTGGTTCTCGCCCTGGCACGCGCTGATGCGCGGCGAGGCGGTGGAGCTTGACGATTTTCGCGGCGGCATCCTTCAGCTGCCGTCGAAGGCGTTCGACGCCGCGACTGAGCAGGCCTTCTGGGCAGCGGTTCGGCGCTATAGCGACGGGAAAATCGCCGACACCTTTCATCGCATCGAACAGCACATCCGATGGCAGGGCACCGAGCGGGCGCTTCGGACCGTCGAGGAAGGCACGATCGCGCTGCGCTCATTTCTGGAGCGTATTCACCGCCATGCCGTCTTTACCGAATACCGGCTACAGGCGCGCGGTTATCCCGATGAGCGCTATTTCGCTAGCCGCCGCGACAATGTCACGCTTGCCAGCATCCAGCGTCGCAAGATGGATCTGATCGAAAAATATCGCTCGACGCCCTGGCGATGGCGGATCGCGGAAGCGATCACGGATACCGCCGATCAGCGTCTGGTTGGCGCGGCCGTGCTGGTCCTGATGATGGGCAGCGGCTTCGTACTCATGCTGCGCTAGGCTGCCACAGGGCCCCCGCCACTGAACATGGTATATTAAACTACTGATTCGCTGGTTGACGGTGTCGAGTTGTTTTCGCGTAGGCGAACTCCTCTGAAAGTCTCCTCCCGGCGTGGTGTACCGACTGGGGCGGCCGCAAGGTCGCCCCGTTCTTTCATCAAAATCAGCATTTTGAATCGGCTGCGGCGCTGACTTCATTTTTTGAATCAAGCGCCTCAACCATGGCCTGAGGGCATGGCCAGCTGATTTGCGGTCCGCCACTCACATCCAGCGCGAATTATCGAGTCGTTTGAATCGCTTCGGGGAAGTTCTTGAAAGCCGGGTTAGCGGCTCATGCCGTGCGGGCAAACAGCTCTTCTTCGATGCCCGCTTCGCTATGCGGCTTCTCGGCCGCTTCCAGAAGGGCCGCATAGGAGCTGCCGGGCAGCGGCGGCGCGAAGATATAGCCCTGAGCGACGGTGATGCCTTTGACGCGCAGATACTCGACCTGCTCGAACGTCTCCACGCCCTCCGCCACGACCTCCATCCGCATGTTGCGGGCAAGCTCGACCAGCGTTTCGATGATGGTCTGCGAATAGCGCTCGGTACCGAGCGCATCGACGAACATCTTGTCGATCTTGATGAGATCGACGCCGAGCTTGAGAAGATACGAGAGCCCGCCATGACCGGTGCCGACGTCGTCGATGCCGACGCGAGCCCCTAACCCTTGCAATTGCGCGATAATATGACGCGCTTCGGTCAAATCGGTGAGTGGCGAGCGTTCGGTCACTTCGAGCACGATCTGGTCGAAAGCGATGGGCGAACCGCCGAAGATATCCTTCAGGTCATCGACGATCTTGCCGTCGATGAAGTGTCCGGCGAACAGGTTGAAGCCGAGCTTGACGCGCGGACGCACGCCGTAAAGCGGCGCCATCTCGTCACGCGCCCGCGCCATCAGCGAGCGCGTCATCTCGTAGATCAGGCCGCTTTCCTCGGCGAGCGGGATGAAGCGGTTCGGCGGCACCAGCGTGCCATCGGATTTCCGCCAGCGTGCCAATACTTCGGCGCCATGGATGCGGCCGATGCGAAGATCGACGAGCGGCTGGTAGAATGGAATGATCTCGCCGTCCTCTATCGCGCGGCGAAGCTCGGCAACCGGATCGGTGCGATCGCGCTCGAGCCACAGCCAGGCAAGCCCGAGGCCGAGCAGGCCGATGAGGATTGCCGCGAAACGGCCGATCATCAAAAGATCGCGATACTCCTCGACGACCGTGGCGCGGCCGCGCTCGACAGTGACACCGAGCGGAAAGCGTTCGGAGTGCCGCTGCACGACGAGCGAACCGCTCTCATCGGATTTTGCGCCCTCCTCGCTTTCCGGATACGCGGCAACGACGTCGCCGCCCTCGAGAATGACGCGAACACGGCGGCTGCCGTTGCCGCCTTCGAGATTTGCATCCGGCAGAAGCGTCTGCGACGGGATCAGCGCTGCGATCGAGGGCTTGGCGCCGCGGTCGAGGCGAAGCTGCACGGCGCGTTCGTTGCGATCACGAAAGCGCGCCACCGCGATCGCGATCCGGGACGAGAGATTGATTTCCCGCGAAAGCGTTCGCTCCTCGGGCGTGATGCCGATATGTGTGCAAAGCATCCGCCCATCGGGCGAAATCAACGAAAGTTCTTTAAGCGGCATCGAGGCGAAGACGACGCGACGCATGATCGCGAGCGCATTATCGTTACAGGCATCGAGGCCGAGCGCGCCGAGATCGACCAGCGTTGTCGCTGTCTGATTCAACCGGCTCTCGATCAGGTCGATCGTCCGCGCTGCGGCAGTATCCAGCTTGGCGCGTGCCTGACGCTCGATATGCACCTGTAAGGCATGATCGATGGCGACAAACGGCACAGCCGCGAGCAACAGCCCGCCCGCGACATAAAGCGCCCACCGGTATCGCAGCTGTCGCAAGACAGACTCACCCCGTTGATCCTGCGGCTAAAAAACAGGATTGAAATTAAGGAGTTATTAAGAGGGCCGGCGCGCGAAACCCGCCGTCATTTTCGCAGATATAGTGCCGGTTATTGCGGGCGATCTGCCAACCGGCCGCGCTCCGCGTTCCACAGGTCCGCGTAGTCGACGTTCTGCCACTCGGCAAACCACGGGCCGCCGCGGGTGAAATGCACGACGTTGGGTGTCCCCTGCGCGGGCTTCTCATTCCAGCCCTCGAGCCAGTTCCAGGTCACCGGCAGCGAGCCGATGTCCTCATCCTTTGCCCACTGCATGCGGTGCAGATAAGCGCCGGTCTGGGTGTTGACGACTTCCGGCGTCAGCGTCCTCACCGACGGATGATCGCAGTTGAACAGCATCAGCGACGACCAGTTCTTGCGCGGATAAACGGTCTGCGGCTTGCCGTCCATCTTGACCGTATCCTTGGGCGTATAGTCGTGCTGCACGCAGTAAACCGCCTTCGGCGTTTTCGTGTATTCGACGAGACCCTTGATGTCGCCGAGGAACAGGAAGTCGCAATCGCAGAATAGCGCCCAGCCCTTGTAACCGGCGAGCACAGGCGTGAGGAAGCGAGAATACGTGAAGTCGGTGGTCGCGAGCGGATCTTCCGTGCGCCAGTAGAGCTTGTTCGCGCGCAGCTCATCGAGCTTGATCGGCGTTACCTCGACCGGGATCGAGGCGTGGCGCAAGAGCGAGGATTTGGCGACGTCGTAGGCGATGGGCTCGCGCTTGTCCCAGCCGATAAACACCCGAAATGGATCGCTCATGAGCAGGCCCGTGTGGATCGAGTTACAACGTCATTAAAGACAACTACTTCTTCTCCGGCAACGACAGCCGAATATGCAACTCGCGGAGCTGCTTGGTCGTCACCTCGGACGGCGCTCCCATCAGCAAATCTTCGGCCTGCTGGTTCATCGGGAACGGCACGACTTCGCGCAAGTTCTCTTCGCCGCAAAGAAGCATAACGATGCGATCGACACCCGGCGCAATGCCGCCGTGCGGCGGCGCGCCGTAAGAAAGCGCGCGCAGCATGCCGCCGAACTTCGCTTCCAGCACGTCCTCGCCATAGCCGGCAATCGCAAAAGCCTTCTTCATGACATCGGGGCGGTGGTTTCGGATCGCGCCCGATGAAAGCTCGATGCCATTGCAGACGATGTCGTACTGGATCGCCTTGAGCGAGAGCAGTTTTTCCTCGTCCTTGGCATCCAGCTTGAGGAATTCCTCGGCATCGATGTTCGGCATCGAGAACGGGTTGTGGGAGAAGTCGATCTTCTTCTCCTCCTCGTTCCACTCGAACATCGGGAAATCGACGATCCAGCAGAACTCGAAAACATCCTTGGCGATGAGGTCCAACTCCTCGCCCACCTTCGTGCGCGCGGCACCCGCAAACTTCACGAAATCCTTCGGCTTGCCGGCGACGAAGAAGCAAGCATCGCCCACGTTGAGGCCGAGCTGATCGGCGACCTGTTTGGTGCGCTCAGGGCCGATATTCTTGGCAAGCGGACCTGCCCCACCCTCTTCGCCTTCGCGCCAGAAGATGTAGCCAAGGCCGGGCTGGCCCTCGCCCTGCGCCCACGAATTCATGCGATCGCAAAAAGCGCGATTGCCAGCGCCCGGCGCGGGGATCGCCCACACGGCGTTGCCTTGCGCCTCCAGAATTTTGGCGAAAATCTTGAAGCCCGAACCGCGGAAAGCTTCGCTGACATCCTGCATCTTGATCGGGTTGCGAAGGTCCGGCTTGTCGGTGCCGTACATCTTCATCGCGTCGGCGTAAGCGATGAGCGGAAATTTCGGCGTCACCTTCTTGCCGCCGGCGAATTCCTCGAACACGCCGCGCAGCACGGGCTCGACGGCATCGAACACGTCCTGCTGGGTGACGAAACTCATCTCGATATCGAGTTGGTAAAATTCGCCCGGCGAGCGATCGGCGCGCGCATCCTCGTCGCGGAAGCACGGCGCGATCTGAAAGTAGCGGTCGAAGCCCGAGACCATCAGGAGCTGCTTGAACTGCTGCGGCGCCTGCGGCAGCGCGTAGAACTTGCCCGGATGAATGCGTGACGGCACCAGGAAGTCGCGCGCGCCTTCGGGCGATGACGCGGTCAGAATGGGCGTCTGGAATTCGAAGAAGCCCTGCTCCTTCATCCGGCGGCGAATGCTGTCGATGATCTGGCCGCGCTTGATGATGTTGCCGTGAATGCGGTCGCGGCGAAGATCGAGAAAGCGATATTTGAGACGGATGTCCTCGGGATATTCCTGATCGCCGAACACCGGCATCGGCAGTTCGCCCGCCTGACCAAGCACTTCGATTTCGGTCGCGAACAGCTCGATCGCGCCGGTCGGCAAATCCGGATTGTCGGTGCCGGCGGGGCGCTTCCTGACCTTGCCGTCGATCCGTACCACCCATTCCGAGCGCAGCTTTTCAGCCGTCTTGAAGGCCGGGCTGTCGGGATCCGCCACTACCTGCGTGATGCCGTAGTGGTCGCGCAAATCGATAAAGAGCAAGCCGCCATGGTCACGGATGCGGTGGCACCAGCCGGCGACCCGCACCGTTTCGCCGATATGCGACTCGCGAAGCGCGCCGCAGGTGTGAGAGCGATAGCGATGCATGATCTTCCCGTTCAGCCGTTACCATTCAGCCCGAATGACGGCGAGTGAATAACGCAATTCGCCCGCGGATCAAAGCGGGCGAAGCGAAACGATACCGCTAGCGGCGGCGGAAATTGTTGTTGCCGCGGCGCTGCTGCGCGTTGGGATCGGGCGCAGGGCCGGTCTTGTGGCGGAAGCTGATGCGGCCGCGATCGAGGTCATAGGGCGACATTTCGACGATCACCCGGTCGCCTTCCAGCGTACGGATGCGGTGCTTCTTCATCTTGCCCGCCGCGTAGGCGAGAATGACGTGGTCGTTGTCGAGTTTCACGCGGTAATTCCCGTCCGGCAGCACCTCCGTAACGGTGCCGTCGAATTCGAGCATCTCTTCTTTCGCCATGCAGTTCTCCGGGTATGGTTTCAGGAAGCCGGGCGGCGGTGCTGATGCCCGCCCTGCCCGGCATTGCGCCGATGATCGCGCTTACGATTCAAGAAGGCAACGCCGCCGATGCCGTCGCCCTTGCCGCCCTGCGGGCGGTTGTGAGCCCGGCTATCCGAAGGCTGCCCGGCCTGGTGCTGGCCGTCGTTACTGCGGCCGTTGTGGTGGCTCTGGCTACGCTCGTGACCCCGTTCGTGGCCACGATATTCGCCGTTGCCATGACCGTGAGCGTTACGCCCGCCGCCCGCACCGTGACGATGCTTGCCGCCACCATGACGGCCGTGACCGTTATGACCGCCACCGCGGCGCTGCTGCCGCGGCTGGCCAGAGGGCTGCGCATGCGGGTTCTTGCGGCGATCCGTGGATTCGATCTTGAACTGAATGAGCTTTTCGATGTCGCGGAGATACGCCATCTCCTCGTGATCGCAGAACGAGATCGCGACACCTTCGGCACCCGCACGGGCGGTGCGGCCGATGCGGTGAACGTAGCTTTCCGCGATGTTCGGCAAGTCGAAGTTGAACACATGCGTGATGCCGTCGACGTCGATGCCGCGCGCGGCGATATCGGTTGCGATCAGAATGCGGATGCGGCCGTTACGGAAATCACCGAGCACGCGCTCTCGCTGGTTCTGCGACTTATTCCCGTGAATCGCAGCGGCACGAATGTCGGACTGTTCCAGGCTGCGGACAACACGATCGGCACCGTGCTTCGTACGGGTGAATACGATGGCGCGATCGACGCTCTCAGCCTTGATCGTTTCGGCAAGCAATGCGTTCTTGCCGGCCTTCTCGATCAGGATGACGCGCTGATTGATGCGGTCGGCGGTCTTCGCGACCGGCGTCACCGAAACGCGAACCGGATCGTTCAACAGTTGCGCGACGAGGCTTTCGATCTCCTGCGGCATCGTCGCCGAGAAGAACAGCGTCTGCTTGCGCGCCGGCAGCTTCTCGATGATTTTACGGATGTCGCGGATGAAGCCCATATCGAGCATGCGGTCGGCCTCATCGAGCACGAGGATCTCGAGCTTGCCGAGCGCCACCGCGTTCATGTTCATGAGATCGAGCAAGCGCCCCGGCGTTGCGACGAGAATGTCGACGCCGTTGGCGAGCGCGCGGATCTGCCGGCCGATCGGCACGCCGCCGATGGCGAGTGCCGTCTGGGGCCGCACGTGGCGGCCATAGGTGCGGAAGCTCTCGAGAATCTGTCCCGACAATTCGCGCGTCGGCGACAGCACCAGCACGCGGCAGTGCCGCCGCTCCGGACGGAAGCGGTTCTTCGACAGGTGATTGAGAATCGGCAGCGCGAACGCCGCCGTCTTGCCGGTGCCCGTCTGCGCGATCCCGACGAGATCGCGGCCCTTGAGCGTGTGAGGAATGGATTGTGCCTGGATCGGCGTCGGGGTTTCGTACTTTTCTTCGGTAAGAGCCTGCGCGATGGGCGCGGCAAGGCCGAGTTCCTGAAACGAGGTCAAAAGATCAAACTTTCTTCATGCGATCGTGGCGCGCGAATCCGTGAGGATGACGCCGCAAACGCGGGGGACATAAGACATCCCGCGTGGCCTGGGTTGCCGATGGATCAGATGGTGCAAAACGGGCGGAAATGGAGGATTTCGATTTCAACACGCGGCCCGGAAGCGCGAGATCGACGCTTCGATGCGCCGCCCTTAGAGCAGAATCGTGCGGCGGTTTCAAGGCTTTCGGAAAGGGCCTTCTTTATCAGCGTAAATGCCTCGCTCTGATTGATAAAAGTCATTTATGAACCCCATATATTGATATATAAAACATCAATTCTACCGGATTCCGCATCGAGAACCATCAGCATGATCACCCCCGCCCAGATGCGTGCCGCCCGCGCGCTGCTCGGTATCGACCAGCGGACGCTCGCTGAGTTTTCCGGGGTTTCGCTGCCGACGATTCAGCGCATGGAGGCCAGCGAAGGCAATGTGCGCGGCGTCGTGGATACCTTGATGAAGGTCGTCGAGGCGCTAGACACCGCGGGCGTCGAACTGATCAGCGAGAATGGCGCGAGCAGCGGCAGCGGGCGCGGCGTTCGCCTCAAGCAGACTGCAAGCCAGCGCACCGCCGCTCCCGTCGACAAACCGATACGCCGGAAAAACACACGCCGTCCGCGGCGCATTGCCAAAAAACCTGCAAGTTGAAACCCGCAAACTGAACCCCACGAACTGAAATCCGTAAATTGATGAACACTCATTTTCGCCAGCCGACCTTCGGCGAACTCTATACCCCGAAGCTCGTCACCATCTTGCGCGAAGGCTATGGCTTCGCGAGCTTCAAGGCCGACCTCGTCGCGGGCCTGACAGTCGCCATCGTTGCGCTGCCGCTCTCAATGGCGATCGCCATTGCTTCGGGCGTCACGCCGGATCGCGGGCTCTACACCGCGATTGCCGGCGGCTTCGTGGTGTCGGCGCTCGGCGGCAGCCGGTTTCAGATCGGCGGCCCGGCCGGTGCCTTCATCGT
Source organism: Xanthobacteraceae bacterium (assembly GCA_035555855.1). Classification (GTDB taxonomy): domain Bacteria; phylum Pseudomonadota; class Alphaproteobacteria; order Rhizobiales; family Xanthobacteraceae; genus Palsa-892. The sequence goes on along the minus strand of DATMGD010000053.1, from coordinate 20,978 downwards.
GCTGGTCGCCGCAACCGTCGCGCAGCACGGCGTCGATGGTCTGATCCTCGCGACGATGCTCTCCGGCCTCATTATGCTGGCCGTCGGTTTCCTGCGGCTCGGCACCTTCATCAAGTACATCCCCTACCCGGTCACGGTCGGCTTCACGGCCGGGATCGCGATCATCATCTTTGCGAGTCAGATCAAGGACCTCTTTGGCCTTACGCTCGCGCATGAGCCGGGACCGCTCCTGCCCAAACTCCAGGCCCTCGCAGGCGCGCTGCCGAGCGCGAACGCGGCAGCGATTGCGCTCGCGCTCCTCGCAATCGTCACCATCGTCATGCTGCGGCGGGTGCGCCCGCACTGGCCGCACTTCCTCATCGCCGTTGCCCTGACGGCACTGATTACCTGGCTATTCGCTTTGCCGGTCGAGACGATCGGCAGCCGGTTCGGGGGCATTCCACGCTCGCTGCCGCCGCCGCAACTGCCGGACCTTTCGCTCGATAAAATCGTGACGATGCTGCCGGCGGCGTTTTCGTTCGCGCTGCTTGGCAGCATCGAGAGCCTGCTTTCCGCCGTCGTCGCCGACGGCATGAGCGGACGGCGGCATCGCTCGAATTGCGAACTGGTGGCGCAAGGCGCCGCGAACATCACATCCTCCTTGTTCGGCGGCATTTGCGTAACCGGCACCATCGCGCGCACGGCCACCAACGTGCGCGCCGGCGCACGCGGGCCGATGTCGGGCATGCTGCACTCGCTGTTCCTGCTCAGCTTCATGCTGGTCGCGGCACCGCTTGCAAGCTACATCCCGCTCGCCTCGCTCGCGGCGGTGCTTGCTGTCGTCGCCTGGAACATGGTCGAGAAGCGCAGCTTCGTGACCTTGATGCGTATCTCGCCTGGCGATGCTGTGGTGCTGATGACGACGTTCCTGCTCGTCATCTTCCGCGATCTTACCGAAGGCATCCTGATCGGCTCCGGTGTCGGCATCCTTCTGTTCCTGCATCGCATGGCGCAAGCCGTCGAGATCGAAGGCCAGCCAGCGATTGTCGAGCAAGACCGGCCCGATAGCGAGAACGGCAATGGTCGCACGCCCTATGACGCGAAGATCGCAACCGATCCCGACGTCATCGTCTATCGCATCTCAGGAGCCTTCTTCTTCGGCGCGGCGGCGACCATCGCCGCCACGCTCGACCGCCTCGACGAGCAGCCCAAGGCCTATGTGATCGATTTTTCCGCCGTATCGATTTTCGATTCCACGGCAGCGGCCACCATCGAAACCTTTCTGCGCAAGGCGGCGCGCCAGGGCACCGCCATCTATATCGCCGGGGCACGGCCCGCGACTCGCCGGCTGCTGATCGCTCATGGCGTGAAGCCGCCGCATGCCCGGTTCAGGCAAACGCTCGAAGCAGCGTTGCACGCGGCCCATGCGGCCAAGAGTTAGATACCCGCAATAACGCCGCCTTTACGGCTATCCCCTGCTCATCACAACGGAGACTTGTGGCGCGGATGGCTTCCCGCTATGAGCCGTGCCCATGCTCGACCATCTCAAAAAGAAAAACCGGATCTGGGCGGAGCGCAAAGTCGCGACCGACAGCGATTTCTTCAAGCGCCTCGCACGCCAGCAGGCGCCGGAATATCTCTGGATCGGTTGCTCCGACAGCCGCGTACCGGCGACCGAAATCGTCGATCTCGATCCCGGCGAAATGTTTGTCCACCGCAACATTGCCAATCTCGCTCCGCCGCAGGATGCGAATTATCTCTCGGTGCTGCAATTCGCCGTCGAAGTCATCAAGGTGCGGCACATCCTTGTTGTTGGGCACTATGGTTGCGGCGGCGTGCACGCGGCAATGCATAACAAGACCAGCAGCATGTGCGATCACTGGCTGCACCCGATCCGCGAAACCGCGCGGGAGCATCAGCACGAACTCGACCAGTTCGAACACGACCACGACAAGCTGAACCGCTTGTGCGAGTTGAATGTCATCCAGCAAGTTCGCAACGTCTCGCGCGACGTCATCGTGCAGACGGCATGGGAACGCGGCCAGCAGATTTCAGTACATGGCTGGGTCTATTCGCTGGCGAACGGCCTTGTGAAGGATCTCGACGTGACCGTCCGTAATTCCGCCGACGCCGCAAAACTGTAAGCCGCCGGTAACCGGCGGATTTCTCGCGAAATCTTTCCTGTCCATCGACGAGCAATCGGGGTATGTAATCGCCTGCGGCCCGACAAGCGGACCGCGCTGGGCCCGCGGAACGGGCCGATGGAAGCCGAGCAGGCAATGGAACTGGTTACCTCGAGTAGCGAACTCGCCGCGATCTGCGAGCGTCTCGCCCAACATCCCTACGTCACCGTCGATACCGAATTTCTCCGCGAGTCGACCTTCTGGCCGCAGCTTTGCGTGGTGCAGATGGCCGGGCCCGATGAAGCCGTCATCATCGACGCGCTCGCCGAAGGGCTCGATCTCTCGCCGCTTTACGCGCTGATGCAGAACGAGCGCATCGCCAAGGTCTTCCATGCCGCGCGGCAGGACGTCGAAATCTTCTGGAACCTTGCGAAGACGATCCCCGCGCCGATGTTCGACACGCAAGTCGCCGCGATGGTGCTCGGCTATGGCGACTCGATTTCCTACGACCAGCTCGTGCAACGGATCACCGGCCACGCGATCGACAAGTCGTCGCGCTTCACCGACTGGTCGCGCCGGCCGCTGTCACCGGCGCAACTCACTTATGCCGTGTCGGATGTCACGCATCTGCGCCAGGTTTATCTCAAGCTCAACGAAGATCTCGAAAAGCGCGACCGCATCAACTGGGTGAGCGAGGAGATGAAGGTCCTCACTTCGCCCTCGACCTACCGGCAGGAGCCAGAGAACGCCTGGAAACGGCTGAAAGCGCGTGTCAAGAAACCGCGCGAGCTTGCCGTGCTGATCGAAGTCGCGGCATGGCGCGAGCGTGAGGCGCAATCGCGTGACGTGCCACGCTCGCGGGTCATCAAGGACGATGCGATCACAGAGCTCGCGCAGCAACAGCCGAAGACACCGGAAGCGCTGTCGCACATGCGCGGCCTGCCGAAGGGTTTCGAGCGATCGAAATCCGGTGAAGCGATCCTTGGCGTGATCAAGACCGCGCTCGCACGCGATCCCGCGAGCATTCCGCCGATCCTGCGCGACAAGCCGCTATCGAACGGGGCTTCCGCAACCGTCGAGCTTCTCAAGGTTCTGTTGCGGCTCGTCTCGGAGCAGCACGGCGTTGCCGCCAAGGTCGTCGCGACGGTCGATGACTTGCAGAAGATCGCAGTTGAAGATGAGCCGGACGTTCCGGCGCTTACCGGCTGGCGGCGGGCGATGTTCGGCGAACAGGCATTGAAGCTGAAGCGCGGAGAGCTGGCGCTAGCCTTCGACAGCGGGCGGATCGTCGCGTTCGAGCGGCCGAAGGCTTAATCGACACCGGTTTCGCGCAACACCTCGGACGCCAGCTGCTTCGTCACCGCCCTGCCCCTGGCAAGTGCTGCGGCATCAAGTTTCGCAACGGCAGTACGCGCACCGGCAAGCGAGCGCTCGATCCTCGGCAGGAGATAAGCGACCACGCCCTCATCCACCGCAAGCTGGCGATCGGCAAACAACTTCACCAGCACGGCCGACAAGAGCGCATCGTCAGGTGGCGTGAGTGTCACGGCCGGGATCGAGCGCAGTCTTGAGACGAGATCGGGCAGTTGAAAGCCCGCGCCATCAATGCGCTGCGAAGCGGTGAACAGAAGATAGGCGTCACCCTCGCGTGCGAAATTGAAAAGATGAAAGAGCGCCGCCTCATCAATGTTACCCGGCGCCACGTCCTCGACGACAAGCGCGCCGGTCGCGAGATGCGCCGGCACGTCGGCGCGTAGAAGCGCGTGACCCGACACCGTGCGCGCGCCCGCGCGCTCCGCCCAGATTGCAGCGAGGTGACTCTTGCCGGTGCTGCGCGGGCCGATGATGGAAGCTGCGCGCTTTGGCCATTCCGGCCAGCGGTCGACGAGCGCTAGCGCCGCGGCGTTCGCGGGGCTCTCAAGGAAATCGTCGCGGTGAAAACTCTCCGCATGCGGCAGATCGAAGGTGAGCTGACGCGCCAGCGCCACTTCAAGACGCGCTCCGGCGCGGCTTGTCGGTGTAAAGCGGGCTTGCCATGTAGCGCGACAGCGCGAAGCGCAGCAGCACACCGATAGCAGCGGCAAGCGGAATCGCGATCAGGAGTCCGACGAAGCCCAGGAGATAACCGAAGGCGAACAGCGAGAACATCAGCCAGACCGGGTGCAGGCCGACGTTCTGGCCGACCAGCTTCGGGGACAGGACGTAGCCCTCGAGGAACTGGCCGACGATGAAAACGGCGGCGACGCCGATGATCGGCCACCAGCTCGGATAGAACTGCACGACCGCGACGATCATGCCGATCAGGAAGCCCGAGAGCGAGCCGACATAGGGAATGAAGGTCAGGACACCGGTCGAGACGCCGATCAGGAAACCGAAATTGAGACCGACCAAAACGAGCGCGATCGAGTAGTAGATGCCCATGATGAAGCAGACCGACGCCTGCCCGCGCAGGAAGCCGGCAATGGCGCGGTCGATCTGCGCGCCGAGCGCGCGGATCGTCGGACGGTGGCTGCGCGGCAGCCAGCTATCGACCTTGTCGATCATGGCGTGCCAGTCGTTCAGCACGTAGAAGGCGACGACCGGCGTAATGACGATCAGCGAGAAGATCGAGACCAGCGCGCGTCCGCCCGACCACAAGGACTGCACGAACGAGCCGAGCCATTTCGCGCTCTCGCCGACAAGATCGCCGAGCGATTTCTGTATATCGGAAACGCTCATGCCGATGGTGTGTTGCAGCCATTCCTTGTTCTCGGAATTGACGAGTTCCTGCAGCCGCGTGATGTAACCCGGCAGGCGCTGGATAAAGCTGATGAGCTGAGTGCCGAGAACCGGCACGAAGATCAGCGCCGCGACGACAAAGAACAGGAGCAGCAAAACGACTGTGATGAAGGTCGCGATGCCGCGGCTGATGCCCTGCTTTTCAAGCCGGTCGGTGAGCGGGTTGAGGAGATAAGCCAGCACGGTGCCGGCGATGAACGGCAGCAGGATATCCTTCAGCAGCCAGACGAAGAAAATGAAAACGAGAAGCGTGCCGAGCCAGAAAAGAAGCTGCCGTTGCAGGTTCATGTGCCCCTCGTGCGCGGTTTCAGGATGCCAATGACTTCAGGATGCCACGACTTCAGGATGCCATGTGCCGCGTCCAAAGCAGGAGATACGCAGCGGCGGAAAGCCCCGTCAAGACGCCGACCGCGGCGATCCCGAGCGTCAGGAGCTGGCCCGGATCGATGCCGAATGCGCCGGTCGCCAGCACCAGCGTCGCAAGCAGGAATTGCGCCAGTGTGTTCACTTTCGAGACCATCAACGGGCGGATCTCCGGCGGCTTGTCCATCAGCCACGAGACCATGATCGCGGCGAGAATCATCAGATCGCGCGAGACGACGGCGATCACGAGCCAAAGCGGCAGCTTGCCGGCGGCTGCGAGCATGACATAAATCGACATCAGCATGGCCTTGTCGGCCAGCGGATCGAGGTGCGCGCCGAGTTCGCTCGCCATCCGGAAGCGCTTGGCGAGGAAGCCGTCGAGCATGTCGGAGATCGCCGCTCCGGCGAAAAGCCAGAACGCAATCTGCATCTGGTGCGAGGCGATCGCCCAGACGACCACGGGCACTAGCAGAAAACGGACGATCGTAATGGCGTTCGGAAGATTCACGCGAAAACCCGGCCCTGCTTCATTCAGTTTCTCGCAGCCTTGCAGCCCTTCAACGCCCCTCCGCCACCTGCCAAAGCGCGGAAAATCGTGACTTTCCCGGCCCACCCCGCTGGCGAGCGGAGGACTCGCCGGTTAAATATAGCGGACTGAACTTCGTGTGTGCAAAACACGCCAAAAACGCAGCCGTTCTTGCGAAAGCCGGACGTTCCGGCTAGCGAGAACCGCGGAGAACGTATGCAGAATCCCAAGGGCCTCAGTTACCGCGACGCCGGCGTCGATATCGACGCGGGTAACCGCCTCGTCGATCTCATCAAGCCGTTGGTGAAGGCCACGGCGCGCCCCGGCGCCGACGCCGAAATCGGCGGCTTCGGGGGCGTCTTCGATCTGAAGCGCGCTGGCTTTCAGGACCCGCTGCTGGTCGCCGCGACCGACGGCGTCGGTACCAAGCTCAAGCTCGCGGTCGACGCCAACAAGCATGACACCATCGGCATCGACCTCGTGGCGATGAATGTGAACGACCTCGTCGTGCAGGGCGCGGAGCCTTTGCTGTTTCTCGATTATTTTGCCTGCGGCAAGCTCACGCCGGACGTCGCGGCCGAAGTCGTCAAGGGCATTGCGGCAGGCTGCAAGGAATCGGGCGCTGCGTTGATCGGCGGCGAGACCGCCGAGATGCCGGGCATCTACAAGGACGGCGAATACGATCTTGCCGGTTTTGCGGTCGGCGCGGTCGAGCGCGATCGCCTCCTGCCGAAAAAGAATGTCACGCCGGGCGACGTACTGCTCGGCATCCCCTCTTCCGGCGTTCACTCGAACGGTTTCTCACTCGTGCGAAAAGTCGTCTCGCATGTGAATGCCAAGCTCGAAGCTCCGGCACCGTTCGATAAATCGAAGACTCTTGTCGAAGCACTGCTGACACCGACCCGGATTTACGTGAAGCCGTTGCTCGCCGCGCTGAAAGCCGTGAGCGGCATCAAGGCGCTCTGTCACATCACCGGCGGCGGTTTCACCGACAACATCCCTCGCGTCCTGCCCAAGGGCATGGCGGCGAATATCGATCTGCCGTCGATCCATGCGCTGCCCGTGTTTCAATGGCTCGCGCAGGCCGGCAATATCGAGGAAGCCGAGATGCTGCGCACCTTCAACTGCGGCATCGGCATGATCGTTGTCGTCGCGGCCGATCAGGCAGATGCCGCGATCGAAGCACTCAACCAGGCCGGCGAGCGCGTCACCCCGATCGGCAAAATCGCGAGCGGCGACGGCGTGCAATATTCCGGCAAGCTCAAGCTCGCGAGTTGAACGTGACCAAGAAACGAGTCGCCATTCTGATTTCCGGCCGCGGCTCGAACATGGCCGCGCTGATCAAGGCCGCCAAAGCGAAAAGCTTCCCCGCCGAAATCCTGCTCGTGCTGTCGAACCGGCCCGAGGCGCAGGGCCTTGCAATCGCGGAAGCCGAAGGCATCGCCACCGCGGTCGTCGATCACAAGGCGTTCGCAGACCGGGAAGAGTTCGACGGCGCGCTGCATCGCGCGCTGATGGACGCGAATATCGAGGTCATTTGCCTTGCCGGCTTCATGCGGGTGCTGACCGACGACTTCGTCGAGCGCTGGCGCGGCCGGATGCTGAACATCCACCCTTCGCTGCTGCCGGCTTTCAAGGGCACCAATACGCATCATCAGGCGCTGCTGGCGGGCGTCGCCTCGCACGGCGCGACGGTGCATTTCGTGGTGCCGGAACTCGATTCCGGGCCGATCGTGATGCAGGCGGAAGTGCCGGTCTTGCCGGGCGATACCGAGGAGAAGCTGGCGGCGCGCGTGCTCAAGGAAGAGCACAAGATTTATCCTGCGGCGCTAAAATTACTTGCCTCGGGCAAAATCCGTATCGAAGGCGACCGCGTCGTCGCGGTCTAGCGCCAGACTCTAGTCTTATTCCTTGGCGGCGGCCTTCTTCTTGCCCGCCTTGCTGTCCGGCGCGCCACCGCCTGCGAGACAGCGTTCCTTAATCCTGTCGTATTCGGTCGCGGAGAGGCTCGGGATTTCGTTATAGGTCGCGACGTAACTCAACTCGTCCTTGCTCAGCGTCTTCGAGACGCCGTCGCCATAGCAATTGCAACGCGCCGGCGTGCTCGCGCCGCCGAAGAAGCGGTCGGGATTGGCGACGCAAATTTTGGCGATCCGCGACTTTGCCGCCGCGGGCGAACTGTCGGACGCGGCGGGGGTCTGCGCGCCGGTTTGCGGTTTCGGATTATCCGTTACGCAGCCTGCGAGCATCCCCACCAGAGCGATGGCAACCATCGCTCCATACCGGTTGAACCCGTTATTCGTCCGACCTTCGTTCATTATCGCCGCTTCGTTGTTTTCGCCGTGGTCTTGTTCGCCGTGGCCTTGGCTTTCGCCCGGCGCGCCGCAGGCGCAGTCTGCTTTGCAGCAGGCTGCTTGGCAGGCTGTTTCTTTTCAACCGCCTTCGGCTTTGCCGGCTTTGCCGTCGGCTTCGCTATGCCGAAGCCGCCGCGTCGGAAATAACCGACGGCGACGACAACCAGAGCACCGGCTGCCGCTGCAAAGAATTCCCAGCGATGGACAGCCGCCTGGCCGATAAAGGAGTCGATGCCCGGATCGGTGATCATCAGCTCGCCCGCGATCCAGCCGAGAAGCGCGGCACCGAGCCAGATCAGGATCGGGAAGCGCACGAACAGCGCGGTGATGAGCGCGGCGCCGACGACGATCAGCGGGATCGAAACGGCAAGACCGAAAATCAGCAGCGTCCAGCTGCCCTTCGCGGCCGCTGCAATCGCGACAACGTTGTCGAGGCTCATGACGATGTCGGCGACGGCGACCGTGCCGACAGCGCGCCACAACTTGTCCGACGCCTTGATCTTCTCGCCGTGGTCTTCCTCCTGCGGCTTCAGGAGTTCGGCTGCGATGTAGAGGAGCGCGAGCGCGCCGACGAATTTCAGCCACGGCCAGGTCAGAACCGTCGCGACCAGACCGGTGAAGATAATACGCAGAACGACCGCGACGCCCGCGCCGAGGGCGATACCCCATTTGCGCGTCTTTTCCGGCAGCTCGCGGCAGGCCATCGCGATGACAACGGCGTTGTCACCGGACAGCAGAATGTTGATCCAGATAATTTGCAGAACCGCCAGCCAGAATGCGGCATGTGTAAAATCGGCTTGGCTAAGATCCATTAGTAGTTCCCCCCATTAGTCCACGCTTGGCAGCGTGCTTGTGCCTTATAAAGTATGCCACATCCTGCGGGTTATCCGAATACCACTATTTGCGCCTCTCGCGGGTTTTACCCCACGATCTCGGTGTCCTTGAAGAAGAACGAGATTTCGATTTTGGCGTTATCCGGGCTGTCGGAGCCGTGGACCGAATTGGCTTCGATATTCTCGGCGAAATCCTTGCGGATGGTGCCGGCGGCCGCCTTGGCGGGGTCGGTCGCACCCATGACCTCACGGTACTTCGTGACGGCGCTCTCGCCTTCCAGCACCTGCACCACCACCGGACCCGAGGTCATGAAGGTGACGAGGCCGTTGAAAAACGGACGTTCCTTGTGAACGCCGTAAAAGCCCTCGGCCTGGTCCTTGGTCATATGGATGCGCTTTTGCGCAACGATACGCAGGCCCGCCTTTTCGATGCGGTCGTTGATGGCGCCGGTCAGGTTCCGGCGGGTGGCATCAGGCTTGATGATCGAAAACGTACGCTCGCGCGCCATGACAGAAAATCCGTTGTGTGGGGAACCATTGAAAGATGGCCGCGTTCTATAGGCAGTTAAAACCGAGGGCAAGCGGCAACTGGCGGTGGAACATGATGGAGACGGCAATGTCGCTCGAAATCATTACGTTCATTACGCTGACGGCGCTTCTCTTTTCGGCCGGCTTCGCGAGCGGCCCGCTGATCGCCCGTAAATTCGGTCCGCGACAGAAATCGCATTACCCCTATCACTGATCAGGCGCTGGTCGGCCCGAAGCGCTCAGTACGGATGCGGCCGCGATCGTGGCCGATCTCGACCAGAAGCCGCGCTGTCGCCTCCACCAATCCGGTTGGCCCGCAGACAAAAATCTGCGGGTTTACGTTTGGCGCCGGCACGAGTTCTTTGAGCGACTCTTTATCGAGGCGCTTGGTACCGCCCTGCCAGCCTGCCGGTTGTTCGCGTGTGAGCGTATAGGCGACTTCTAGATTGGGATCGCTCGCCGCGAGGCGGTCGATCTCATCGCGAAAAATCAGTTCTTCATAACGGCGCGCCGAATAGATCAGTTTCGCCGGCATCGTCGCCTTCTGGATCGCGCGATGACGCAGCATCGAAACGAGCGGCACGACGCCCGAGCCGCCGCCGATCAGGACGAGCGGGCCGCCGCACTCAACTGTCCAGACAAAATAGCCGCCGATCGGCCCGCGCAGTTCGAAACGATCGCCGACGCGAACTTCCCTGGCGAGATACGGCGAGACTTCGCCATCCTCGAGCCGTTCGACGGCGAGCGAAATCATCTTCTCCTCGGGCGGCGTCGCAATCGAGTAACTGCGCTGCGCCTGAAGCCCCTCCTCGTCGGTCAATCGCACATCGACGTGCTGGCCCGGCTTATGGCCCGGCCAATCCGGCACATGAAGTTTCAGGGTACGAACGCGCGGCGTCTCGTCGCGCACTTCGACGACCTCCGCGACGCGCCATGTCGTACGCGCGGGGTTCGTCGGACTAATCACCGACATAACGTTGTTCTTTCCAGGGATCGCCGTATTCGTGATAGCCGAGCTCTTCCCAGAACCCTGGCTCGTTGGTCGGCATGAAGCGAAGACCGGAGATCCACTTCGCGCTCTTCCAGAAATAAAGATGTGGCACGACGAGCCGCGCCGGCCAGCCATGCTCGGGATCGAGCGGCTTGTTGTCGAACTGCGTCGCCACCATCGCCTTGCCGTCGACGATGTCCGCCGACGGCAGGTTGGTGGTGTAGCCGCCGATCGAATGCATCATCACATAAGGCGCGGGCGGGCCATCGCGGCCGACGGCCCGGAGAAGATCGTCAACCGTAACGCCCCTCCAGACGGTGTCGAATTTCGACCAGGTCGTTACGCAATGGATGTCGGTCTTGATCTCGGTCTGCGGTAGCGCGTTGAACGCATCCCAACTCCACTCGCCGAGCATTTGCTCGCCGTCGCGCAACGAAAAGCGCCAGCGCGCAAGATCGACCGCAGGCGTGGGCCCGGCCGACAGCACCGGAAAATCGGTGACGAGATGCTGGCCCGGCGGGATGCGATGCCGGTGAGCTTCAAGACGTGGGCGCGCGCGGAAGCCGCGGGAAATCGGGGATTCAGCCATATCTTCTTTTACACGATTTCGGGCGCCGGATGGAACCTGCGAAGCATCAGGAAGCCCGCGACGATGAAAATCAGAAGCGTCGCAAGCTGCGCCACCACGAATGGCGTTTCGGCTCCGGTCGGCGCCAATGTATGCAGCGGCGGCAGTTTCTGGAAAGCCTGCACGACGCCGACGAAGCAGTTGAGATAGAGCGCGATAGAAGCGGTCACGACATAGACCGCGCGCCAACCGTCTTTGAGCCGCCTGCCGAGCAGCGCATATAAAGCGAACGCGAGCACGACGAGCGAGATCGCGCCGACGATGTGCGACGGCAGGACCTGATCGGCGGGAAAGCCGTAGCCGGTGACGCTCGTCATGATCGTCGTGAGCAGAAAGAGCCAGGTCCAGCCTTTCGAGAATTTCCCGCGCAGCATGGCGAAGATCGCGACGAGGCCGGAGGCGATGCCGATCAGGCTCAAAACGGTGTGGAAGGCCGTGAAAGCGGACAGTGACATGCCGAACATGATTCTCTCCTTTGTGTGACGGCTCGCCTGCCGTGACCCGCTACTTCATGCTGCCGAGATAATTCTTCTTGGTCAGCGGCACGCCCTTATGACGAAGAATGTCGTAAGCCGTGACGACGTGAAAAAAGAAATTCGGCAGCGCGTAATTGAGCAGATAGTCCCTGCCCTTGAATTTCATTTCGCCGCGGCTGCCGGAAAAGATCGAAATCTCGCGATCGATGCCGCCGTCGATCTGTTCGGGCTTCACGCTCTTGATGAACTCGACCGTCTTTTGGATGCGCGCCTGCATTTCGGCGAAGGTCTTTTCATTGTCTTCGTATTTCGGACTATCGATGCCGGCGACACGGGCGACGAAGCCCTTGGCGGTGTCGCTCGCGCGCTGAATCTGGCCCGGCAGCGGATACATGTTCTCGAACAGCCGCGCCTCCGTCAGTGCCGACGGATCGAGCTTGGCATCGTTGGCGTGCTCGACGCCCTTTTCGAGAATGGCGGAAAGATTCTCGAAGGCGCGGAGGAAAACCGGGACGGAGGCTTGGTAGAGCGAGATCGACATTGGGGGCGGTCCTTTTCTCGAAAGTAACTGCCGGGGTTTTACGCCTTTTTCAGCGGCGGCGCACGACATCACCCATGACGAAAACGCATCGGGTGCTATACGTCTGCGCATGAATCGCGCCGATGCCGCCCTCTCCCGCACCCTGTTTTTCGTAGCGCTTGGCGCCGCAATCCTGAATTTCATCGCCTTCTATCCCGGCATCCTGCATCACGACGCCTGGGCCTATTTCTGGCAGGCGCGCGATCACAAGCTCGACAACTGGCAGCCGCCGCTTCTCGGCTACATCTGGATGCCGTTGCAGAAAATTTATTACGGCCCGCAGCCGATGCTGGCGCTGTTCGTCGCCTGTTACTGGAGCGGTTTCTGGCTGCTCGCGCGCGGCTATGCGCAGGAAAGCCGCAAGCTCGGCATCTGGGTATTCGCCGCAGGCTTCTTTCCGATGACGCTCAACTTCACCGGCATGCTGGTGAAGGACATCGCGATGTCGGATTGCTTTCTGGTTGCGGCCGGTATCGCCGTCGCGATCCGGATGGGCGCGCTGCGCAAGACATTCATTGCGCTCGCGATTGCGTGGCTGTTCCTGTTCGCCGGCGGCTTCATGCGCGCGAACGCGCTGTTCGGCATACCGCCGCTGCTCGATCTTCTGCTCAGCGCCTCCAGCGTGCGTTGGCAGGCGATCGACTGGAAGAAACGCGCCGCCGCATCTCTCCTCCTGTCGCTTCTGTTCATCCCCGGCCATCTCATCGCCGACCGGCACGTCTTCACGGTGAAAAACGTGAAGCCGATTTCACCGCTGCAGCTGTTCGATCTCGGCGGCATCACTTATTTTTCCGGACAAGATGCCTTCAACGGTTACTTCGGGCCGGCCTTCGTCGAGCGCAACAAATACTGCTATTCGCCGCGACACTGGGATGTCTATGGCTGGCTGCGCTGTCCCGAAACCTACGAGAACCTGAAGCCGGAATTCGGCGCGCCGCTCACTAAACGCTGGATTGATGGCATCGTGGCGCATCCGCTCGCCTACGCCGAACATCGGCTCGCACATTTCAATCGCTTCCTGCAATTCCTCTGCACCGACTGCAAGGAGATGGTCGAGAGCGGCATCCAATCGAACAACCAGAACGAATTCGGTTTTGAACGCGGGCCGGTTTATCTCACGCTGGATTGGCTCGCGAAGGCGATCGACAACACGCCGTTCGGGCCGCCTTACGTCTGGCTTCTCCTGGCGCTCGCATGGTCGGTCATGGCGCTCGGCATTCCGAATGCCCTCACGCGGCATGTCACGCTCGCGCTCACGCTGTCGGGCGCGATGTATGTGTCGGCTTTCGTCGTTGTCGGCATCGCGAGCGACTATCGCTACATCCACTGGACGATGCTTTGCACGCTGATCGCAACGCCCGCGATTGCCGCGCGCGTATTGCTGCGGCGTGAGGCGCCGCCGATGTTGCGCTTCCTGCCGATCGCGGCGGTCATCGCCGTGATGATTTTCCGGGAACTTGTTGTGAGATTTGCACTCTAACCCCTGAAGGGCCCGCATTTTTCCCGGGCCACAGGGGTTTTCATGAGCATGACGGCAACGCCGGCTGCCGGGCTGGCGCAGGCGCGCGAAGTCGCGGCCTATTACAAATGGCTGCACCGCTGGGTGCGCTACACCAAAATCGTCCGGCGTTATTCCGGTTTCGACAGCCACACTGTGCACCGGCTGATGACCGATCCTTTGAGCGGCGAGAACGGCCCGTTCGTCGTGCACAAACTAATGCTGGAAGGCGTGCCGCTGCCGCCCTCGCCGCGCGTGCTCGATGCCGGCTGCGGCTATGGCGGCACGGCGTTCGACCTGCAGCCGAAGATCGGCGGCGAATGGCTCGGCATTACACTTTCTCCAGTGCAGCAGGCACGCGCGTCCGAAGAAGCCGCGCGGCGCGAACTTGATGCAAAAATCCGTTTCGAGATTGCGTCCTACGACGCGCCGCTTGCGCGACAATTCGATCTCGTGATCGCGATCGAAAGTCTCGTGCACAGCGTCAATCCTGCTGCGACGATTGCCAATCTCGCGAATGCTCTCGCCCCCGGCGGCTACCTTGTGCTCGTGGACGACATGCCGATCGAGAATTTTCCTGGCGAACTCGCCGAAGATCTCGCGGATGCCAAACGCTTCTGGCGTTGCCCGGTGATGCCGAGCGAGCGCGGCTGGCGCATGGCGTTCGACGCCGCGGGCCTTGACGTCGCGCGCTCGCAAGATTTGTCGCCGCACATCTATCATCGCCCGGTTGAGGAAATGAACGCATTGATCGCGCGCGATACCCGGCGGCGAAAGTGGCTTGGGCTCACCGGCATGCGGCGCATCCCTGAAGCGAATATCGGCGGGCTCTTATTGGAGCGCCTCGCGGTGCAAGGCGTTATGGAGTATCGCGCGCTGGTCGGGCGCAAGCGTACGTAAAAAAGGTCACGCCTTCTTCTGCCAGCGGCCGTCGGCGTCCTGCTGCCAATAGATAGTCGTGAAGCCCTCGCCCTGCGCTTCCTTCCACTGGTCGCGCGCGACATCGACGGCATCGGGATCGTTGCCGTCGAACAAGAAGATCGCGCGTTCGTAAGACGACAGATCGCCCGCCGTCGCGCCATCGACGAGAAAGCGGATGCTTGCACTGTTCGGATTTTCCTCGCGCGTCGTGAGCAGCACCGGCTGTTCGGCGGCGCTGTCCTCGCGATCGGTGCCGTGCGCGAGGAATGAGTCCTCGCGATAGGTCCACAGCAACTGATCGAGTGCGTCGATGCGCTCGGGTGACGCTGCCTGTACGATGCAACGCCAGCCGCGCTCGAGACATTTCTCGATCAGGCTTGGCAGCGCCCGCTCCAGAGGCTGGCGCTGCAGATGGTAGAAGTGAACTTCAGTCACGATTTCCCGCTCAGTCCTCGTGATGGGTATTTATCCAATGATTCAAGAGCCTTACACCCCAACCCGCAGCCCAACCGGTATTGATATCGGACGCGGGTGAAGCCATCGCCGTGCCGGCGACATCGAGATGGGCCCATGGCGTGTCGCCGACGAAGCGCTTCAAGAATTGCGCCGCGGTGATTGAGCCGCCGTAGCGGCCGCCGGTGTTTTTCATGTCGGCGAATTTCGAGTCGATCAGCTTGTCGTATTCCGGGCCGAGCGGCATGCGCCAGACGCGCTCGCCCGTCTCCTGCCCCGCCTCAGTGAGACGCGAGGAGAGCTTGTCGCTGTTCGAGAACATGCCGGCATATTCTTGACCGAGCGCGACGAGGATCGCGCCGGTCAATGTCGCGAGGTTCACCATGAACGCGGGCTTGAAGCGCTCCTTCGTGTACCAAAGCGCATCGCCAAGCACGAGGCGGCCTTCGGCGTCGGTATTGATGATCTCGATTGTCTGGCCCGACATTGATTTGACGATGTCGCCCGGACGCTGCGCATTGCCGTCCGGCATGTTCTCGACAATGCCGATGACGCCGACCGCATTCACTTTCGCCTTGCGCGCGGCAAGCGCGTGCATGAGGCCGACAACGCAAGCCGCGCCCGCCATGTCGCCCTTCATGTCTTCCATGCCGCCTGCGGGCTTGATCGAAATGCCGCCGGTGTCGAAGCAGACGCCCTTGCCGACGATGGCGACCGGCGGCGTGCCTTTCTTGCCGCCGTTCCAGCGCATCACGACGAGACGCGATTCGTGCGACGAGCCCTGGCCGACGCCGAGCAACGCATTCATGCCGAGCTTCTGCATCGCCTTCTTATCGAGCACATCGATGCCGACGCCGAGTTTCTTCAATGCGGACGCGCGGCGCGCGAACTCGACAGGATAGAGAACGTTCGGCGGCTCGTTGACGAGATCGCGCGCGAGCACGACGCCCTCGCCGATCGCTTCGCGCGACGCCCATTCCTTGCGCGCCGCTGCCGGATCGTCGACGGCGATCGTAATATTCGCCGGCGCGCCGTTCTTCTCACTGTTCTTGGCGTCGTCGTCTTTCTTCTTTGTCTTGTAGCGATCGAACTTGTAAGCGCGGAGCGTCATGCCGAGCGCGAAGTCGGCGGCGGCCGATGCCGCGAGCTTGCCTTCGGGCAACTCTAACAACACGGTGACGTTCGATGCCGAAGCCGGCACCTTCGCCATAGCTTTGCCGCCGAGCTTGATCCAGTCGCCGGGCTTCAAATCCTTGAGCTTGCCGAGACCGATAACGATCAGCCGCTCGGCCTTGAGGCCGGAAGGCGCGACGAGAGCAAACGTCTTGCCAAGCTTGCCCTTGAAATTCTCCGCCTTCGCCGCGCGCACCAGAAGATTGCCCGCATCGGCAAGCGCCTTTTTGGTCACGGCCCCGGTTGAAACGTCATCCCCGGCCAGCACGACCGCGGTGGCGGTCAACTGCGGTTTGAGGGGGGCGAAGGAGATTTTCGGGGCTCGGGCCATGATTGATCCTGTTCACTTGTCGGTTCGCTTTGGAGCGATCCAGTAATGGGTAGCACAACACAAATGCCCGCTTCATTTGGCGATCATGGTTACCCGCCTCTAAATGGTGCAACCCAGAGCTGACCTCCGCCAGGGCTAGCGAATCGATGCGGAAAAGCCGTGCCCAAGGCCCGAATCCGCTGCAAAGATTGTAATTCCAGGTTGTATTTTTCCGTCCCACAGGCCGCTTCGCCCGGAACCCCCTGTCGCGTGTCTTCCGGGCCACAGCCGGGGCGTGAATCTTTCCAATTTCTTCAAGGGTTTACGACAAGTTTAACAAACCGCACAAAAGCGTTGGGCGCGAGGGGTGGATGCCCTCGCGGGGCCGTAATATCGCCTAATCTTCCAAGTCTTTAGATGCGGGACGTGGGGAAGGCTTTCGCGCCCAGCGCGAAGCTGATCGGGGTGCAATTTGGGGCGTATGGACCGCTACATTCTGGTAACAGCGGGCGTGGCATTTCTCGCCGCGCTGCTGACGCTTACCGGCATGGTCTGGCTCACCCAAATCCTGCGCCGTTTCGATCTTCTCACCAGCCAGGGCCAGTCGGTCTGGATCTTCCTCACCATCACCAGCCTCGCGCTGCCGACCCTCCTCCTTCTCACCGCGCCCATCGCGCTGTTTCTTTCGGTCGCCTACTCGCTCAACAAGCTTGGCGGCGATTCCGAGCTGATCGTGATGAGCGCATCGGGCATGAGCCCGTGGCAGGTGTTCAAGCCGCTCGCGATCTTCACGATCCTGGTCATGATGTTCTCGGCGCTGATCAGCGTCTATGTCGGGCCGCTCAGCGTGAAGGTGTTGCGCGAACAGCTTTCCGCCGTGACCGCCGACATCGTCTCGAACATCGCGCAGCCGGGACGCTTCGCCTCGATCAGCCAGGGCCTCACCTTTCACATCCGCGAGCGCGATGCGAACGGCATCCTGCGCGGCATCTTCGTCAACGATTCGCGCGACAAGAACGCGATGACGACCTACGTCGCCGACCGCGGCCAGATCGTGAATTCCGACGCCGGCGTCTTCCTCGTGCTCGAGCACGGAACGATGCACCGCTCGGCGCCGCAGATGCGCAACGCCTCGATGGTCGAGTTCGAACGCTACGCCTTCGACATGTCGCAACTTACCGGCAACAAGGCGGCCGATAATTCGCGCACCAGCGACAAGACGCTGTGGGAGTTGCTCACCGCCGAGACCAAGATCGACGATCCGGCGCAGCAGAAACTCGAAGAGTCGCGCATCCGCGTCGAACTTCACCGGCGGCTTTCGACGCCGCTCTACCCACTGGCGGCTTTCGTCATCCCGTTCGCGTTTCTCGGCCTGCCACGCACGACGCGGCAGACGCGCGGCGCCTCGATGGCCGGCGCCAGCCTCACATTTTTGCTGATCGAGCTTGCGGGCTTCGGCACATGGGGTTTTGTGCAGCGTAACGCCTTCGCCTGGCCCTTGCCTTACGTCGTGCCGCTCGCAGCCATCATCCCTGCCGTACTCGCGGCGACGGGGCTTGTGGAATTCGCGACGCCGGCACCGGTGCAGAAGTTCTTCGATGCGGTCAACGCGCGCCTGCAGCGCATGCAGGAAGCGTAAGGGTTCGTCATGGTCGCATTCGGCAAACTCGGACGATATTTCGGCCGCCGTTTTCTCGGCTCCGTGCTGCTCGTCTATGTGACGTGCTCGGGGTTGATCGGCATCGTCGATTTTTTCGAATTCAGCCGCCGCCTCGGCGACCGTGCCGACGTTTCCGTCGTCGATATCGCGAGCCTCGTGCTGCTGCGGCTGCCATCGTTCAGCGAGCAGATGTTTCCGTTCGCGGTCCTAATCGGCGCGATGGCGACCTTTCTCACGCTATCGCGCCGGCTCGAACTCGTGATCGCGCGCACCGTCGGCGCATCGGTCTGGCAGTTCACCTTCTCGACGATCTCGATCGCGTTGCTGCTCGGGGTGTTTCTCACCACCGTCTACAATCCGCTGTCGGCGACCGCGAAGGAGCGCGCCAACAAGCTCGAAGCTTCGCTGTTCTCCGACAAGAACAGCCTGTTCCAGAAGAGCGGCGACGGCATCTGGGTTCGCCAGCAGAGCCCGGACGGACAGGCGATCGTCCAGGCGCAGGCCTCCTCCGACAAGGGCCGGACGCTCACCAATGTCCGGATCTATTCGTTCGACCAGAAGGGCGAATTCAGCGAGCGGGTGGAAGCGAAGACGGCGCAACTCCACAACGGCTACTGGGCCCTCACCGGCGTTCGCGTTTTCCCCGCCGGGGCCGAGCCGCAGGAATACGCCTCGTACCTCGTGAGCACGAACCTCACCCCGGCTCAGGTGCAGGGCAGCCTGAGCACGCCCGATTCTCTCTCATTTTGGGACTTGCCGGCCGCAATTCGCGATTCCGAGAAGGCCGGCATCCGTACCGAACGCTATGAGTTGCAATATCAGACCCTACTCGCGCGCCCCGTGTTGCTGGCGGCCATGGTGCTGATCGCAGCGGCGGTCAGCCTGCGGGTTTTTCGCCTCGGCGGGGTCGGAAAAATGGTTTTGGGTGGCGTTTTATCGGGGTTTCTGCTCTATGTAGCCTCAAAATTGGCCGGCGAGCTCGGCGAAAACGGGATCCTGCATCCCGTCGTCGCGGGGTGGTTGCCTGCTGTCTTTGGGGCGGTGATGGGCTGCTCCGTGTTGTTGCAGCAAGAGGACGGTTGATGGTGTCGCGTACCGTCATCGTGGGGAAGACTTTGCGTGAGGGGAAGGCCGTGCGCGGTTTCGCGCGCGCGCGCGTTTCCGTCCTCGCGGGCGCCCTCATGTTGCTTGCGCTGCCGGTCGCCGCCCAGACGCCCGAGCGCGATACCGGCGTGCCCTCGCAGCAGATTCCCGAGCAGCTCAAGACAACGCCGCAGACCAAGCGCCAGACGCTCTCGCAGATGGCCGCAGCGAAGAGCAAGGAAGGCTCGAACAAGAAAGCGCCGATGCTCGTGCAGGCCGACGAACTGGTGCACGACTACAAGAACGACAAGGTTTCGGCCGTCGGCCACGTCCAGATCTACAACGACGGCGCGGTGCTGGAAGCCGACAACGTCACCTACGACCGCAAGACGGAGCGCATTCAGGCGCACGGCAACGTCCGTTATCGCACGAAGGACGGCAAGGTCATCTATGGCGACATCGTCGACCTCGACAAGGACTTCAAGGAAGGCTTCGTCAGTTCGCTCCTGCTCGAGACGCCGCAGAAGACGCGCTTTGCCGCCGCCCGCATCGACCGTACCGGCGGCGACACCTCGGTGTTCCAGAGCGGTGTCTACACCGCTTGCGAAACCTGCAAGGAAGATCCGTCGCGCGCGCCGATCTGGCAGGTCAAGGCCAAGCGCATCATTCACAAGGAGAGCGAGCGCGTCATCTATTACGAGAACGCGCAGCTCGAATTCTTCGGCGCGCCGATCGCCTACTTTCCGTTTTTCTGGACACCGGACCCCACGGTCAAGCGGCAGTCGGGCTTCCTGATCCCGAACCTGTTCTCGCGCGACAGCCTCGGCGTGGGCATGACGATCCCCTATTTCTGGGCGCTCGCACCGGACAAGGACGTCACCTTCACGCTCGCGCCGATGACGCGCCAGGGCGTGCTCGGCAGCGTCGAGTGGCGGCAGCGCTTCGTGAACGGCGCCTACACCTTCAAGGGCACCGGCATCTTCCAGGCGGATCCCGACGCTTTCTCCGCCCTGCCCGCCCGGCGTGACTTCCGCGGCGCGATCGAGACGAGCGGCCGCTTCGTGATCAACAAGCAGTGGTCATGGGGCTGGGACGGCACGCTGCTTTCCGACCGGCTGTTCCTGAACGACTACAACATCGCCACCTATAACCGGCTGACGCAGAAGATCTCGCAGCTCTATCTCGTCGGTCAGGGTGATCGCAGCTATTTCGATCTGCGCGCGCTCGGCTTCACGGGCCTCGCGCTTGTCGACAACAACAAGCAGCAGCCGATCGTTCACCCGGTGCTCGATTACTCGTACTTCGTCGGGCAACCGGTGCTCGGCGGCGAGTTGAGCTTCAAGGTCAACCTCGCCAGCATCTCGCGGCAGGAAGCGCAGTTCGATGCGATTTCTCCGCTTGCACTCCCATCCGGGATATTGAAGCCGCCGGGAGACACTGGCGGCATTCAAACAACCCAATGCGTTCCGGGCCTCATCACTCCTGCCAACAAAGATATGTGCATGCTCCGCGGCGTGCCGGGCAACTATGAGCGCGCCAGCATCCAGATCGACTGGAAGCGCAAGCTCATCAACGGCATCGGCATGGTGTTCACGCCGTTCATGCAGCTGCGCGCCGACGTCGCCTACGTGAGCATCAAGAACGACACCGGCGTCTCGAACTACATGCAAACCGGCAGCGACACCGTCGCGCGCGCGATGCCGGCGATCGGCATGGAGTGG
>DATMGD010000052.1:0-81596 GCA_035555855.1 Xanthobacteraceae bacterium | reverse complement strand
GGCAAAGCTCACCGGGCCCGGCCAGCGCGCGACGCTCTCGGCGGTCATTCAGCCCGGCATGAAAGCGGTCACCGTTCGCGTCAACGATGTCGAAGGTGTTGCCGGCTTCATCCTGCCGGGTGATCGCGTCGATGTGATGCTCACTCGCCGCAACGACAATGGCGGCAACAAGGGCGGCACCACCGACGTCGTGTTGCAGAACGCTCCGGTACTCGCGATCGACCAGCTCGCCGACGAGCGCAGCGACAAGCCGATGATCGCCAAGGCCGTGACGCTCGAAGTTGATACCGTCGCGGCGCAAAAGCTCACGCTCTCGGCGCAGCTTGGCGTTCTGTCGCTGGCGCTCCGCAAGGCCGGCGAGGCGACGGTCGGCGACAACCGCCGGATTTCCGCGACCGATATCGGCCGCGGCAGCGCGCCGGTCGAAGGCAAGAAAAGCTTTTCGACAGTCACCGTCACCCGCGCGTCCGAGCGCAAGGATTACAGCGTACCGAGCGAAGACGGCGGCGAATGGAACGGCGCCGGCGTCAACGAAACGGCCGTGACACAATAACGGGGCAGCGACATGAAAATCTCCCAGGCAAAAACTGTCGCGGCACCCGATCGCTTCGCTTCGCTGATTGGCTTCCTGCTCGCGCTCACGATGTTCGCAGCAGCCTTCGCGATGTTCCCTGCGATCTCGCAGGCGGCGGAAGCGAAGATGATCTCGATTACGTCGGCACGGAAAATCACTGGTAATGTCGTCGTCGCCGTCGGCAAATCCGAGGATATCCGCACCGATGCGCCGTTTATGGAGGTCGTTGTCGGCGACCCCATGATCGCCGACGTGAACCCGCTGACCGACCGCGCCATCTCGATCCTTGGCAAGAAGATCGGCACCACGCGCGTTTCGATTTATGCCGAAGGCAAGCGGCTAGTCGGCATTTTCGACGTCGAAGTTTCCTACGATATCGGCCGGCTGCAGGCTGAAATCATCCGCCAGTTCCCGCAGGCGAAAATCCGCGTCTCGTCGGTCAATGGCCGCATCATGCTCTCGGGCAAGGCGCCCGATGCCGTGACGCTCGATCGCGTCGTCGTCATGGCGAGGCAGTTCGGCCCCGAAGTCATCAATTCGGTCGGTGTCACCCAGCCGCAGCAGGTGCTGCTCGAAGTGCGCTTCATCGAGGTGCAGCGTAATGCTTCGCGCGAGCTCGGCGTCAACTGGCAGATGTTCGGCAATACGACGAACGCCGTGATCGGCACCGGCACGCTGCTTTCGAATTCGACGCCGTTCGGCTCGATCCTGACGACGCTGCTCGGCAAGGGTTTCGAGGTCGATAATCTCATTCGCGCGCTCGAAGATCGCGGCGTCGCGCGCCGTCTCGCCGAACCGAATCTTGTCGCGCTCTCCGGCGATACCGCGAGCTTCCTCGCTGGCGGCGAGTTTCCGTTTCCCGTCGCGGGTGCGCTCAACACCGTCACTATCGAATTCAAGAAATTCGGCGTCGGCCTCGCATTTACGCCGACCGTGCTCGCGAACGGCCTGATCAACCTCAAGATCGAGCCGGAAGTTAGCCAGATCGACCCGACCAACACCATGAGCATCGGCGGCGTCCAAATCCCGAGCCTGATCGTCCGTCGCGCCAATACGACGGTGGAATTGCGCGACGGCCAGAGCTTCGCGGTAGCGGGTCTTCTGCAAGCGACTAGCACGACGGCCGCCAAGCAGTTGCCGTGGCTCGGCGACATTCCGGTACTCGGCGCGCTGATGAAAAGCTCGCAATTCCAGAAGAACGAAACCGAGCTCACCATCATCGTGACGCCGCGGCTCGTGCAGCCAGCGCGTCCGATCGACATGGTCAAGACGCCGCTCGACAAGACATTGCCGCCGAACGACGCGGACTTCTTCTTGCTCGGCAAGCATGAAGTGCGCCGTCCGGCGGTCGCCAAGCCCAATCCGGCAAATCCCGAACGCAATCCGGCGGTCCCGGTCGAACCCGATCAGGGCTTCATCCTGGATCTCCCAAAAGGAAACGACCATGTCGCGGCCCGCTAACATTCGCTGTCTCGCGCTGCTGGGGCTTGCAGGCATCGGCATGCTCGCCGCCGGCTGCTCGGACCTCTACTACGATCGTCGCGACACGATTGCGCTTTCCGCCGGCGATGCGGTTGCCACCAACATCGTGGCCCACACGATCGACGTCTGGCCGATCGAGGCCGGCGATCAGCGCATCGTCACTAACGGTCAGAAGGCGCAAGGCGCCGTTGAGCGCTATCGCACTAACAAAGTGACGGTGCCGCACGGTACCGGCACCAGCTCGCTCGGCTATCAGCAGCCTTCATCGTCCTCCCAACCCGCCCCTTCGGTTTCGCAATAACAGCACTCCCATGCTCGCTCCCTCCGGCACACCTTCCAGCAAGACCCGCGTCGCGGTGCTCACCGCCGACGATGCGTTCGAACAACTCGTGCGCACGACTTTCGGCGCCAATTCCCAGATCGAACTCCAGCTCGTCAAAGGCAAGCTGAGCGTGGAAAGCGGCCGGCTGAATGCCACCGACGCCGCGGTGGTGATCGTCGATCTCGACGCAACCCAGCCCGAGGAATTCGCGGCGCTTTCGCGGTTTGCCGCGCAGCTCGCCGGCAACCCGCCGCTGATCGCCATTACTCAGTCGCTCGACGCGGCTGTCGCCCGCAAGATGGTGCAGATTCGCGTCGCCGATTTTTTGGTCAAGCCGATCGAGCCCATCGAACTCGTGCGCTCCTGCGCGCGCGCCGCGAATGCGCAAGACAGCGGCAACGAAGGCGTCGAAGCGCAGATCTATACGTTCCTGCCGTCGGCGGGCGGCGTCGGCGTCACGACGCTTGCGATCCAGACCGCGCTTCTCCTGCAGGGCGGCAAGAACAGTCACGCTTCAGTCTGCCTCGTCGATCTCGATTTCCAGCACGGCGCCGTCACCGACTATCTCGATATCGAGGCGCGCCTCGACCTCAACGAGATCGAGCCGCGGCCGGAACGGCTCGACCGCCAGCTTCTCGAGGTGATGCTGTCGCGCCACTCATCCGGCCTGCAGGTGATCGCGGCCCCGAGCCGCCCGGCGGAAATGCGCTCGTTCGATCCTCTGGTCGTGACCCGGCTCCTCGATCTCGTGTCGGCGAATTTCGAATACGTTGTGATCGATATGCCGCGCACCTGGTTTTCGTGGACCGACGACGTGCTGCTCGGCTCGAATCAGCTGCATATCGTCAGCGAGATGACCGTGCCCTGCATGAAGCTCGCGAAGAACCTGCTTTCTTCGATTCGCGAGCGGCTCGGCGAAGGTTGCCATCCGAAGGTCATCGTCAACCGCTTCGAACAGCGCATGTTCACACCCGGCTTGCGCATTGCCGACATTGAAAAGGCGCTCGGTGGTGCGTTCGGCGGCGTCATTCCGAACAATTATCGCGTCGTGCGCGAAGCGATCGACCGCGGCGTGCCGCTCGAGGAAGTGAAGGCCGGCAACAACGTCACCGCGCATCTGCGCAAGATCGTCATGCCGCATGCGGCAAAAGCCAAAAAGCCGTCTGCCGCGGGCGAGCGCCCGCGGCTCTTGGCCTGGGCGCGGAGGTAGTGATGCTTGGCCGTTTCACCAGCCGTCAGGCGGCGGTCGCCGTCGCTGAACCGGAAGCTGCGCCCGTAATCGAGTCGCCGGCCTTCGAGTTGCCGATCCCGGAGATTGTCACCGAGGCGCCGCAGGAGAACAACCCGCAGCTGAAATCGAAGCTGCTCGATGCCAAGGTGCGGCTGCACCGGCGCCTGATCGAGGAGATCAATCTTTCGGCGCTTGAAAAGCTTCCCGCCGAGGAAATGAAGAAGCAGATCGGTGGCCTCGTTTCGCAATATGTGATGAACGAGCGCCTGCCGCTCAATACGAGGGAGCTCTCCGATTTCGTCGACGAAATCCTCGACGAAATGACGGGCCTTGGTCCGCTCGAGCCGCTCCTGAAGGATCCGACGGTCAACGACATCCTGATCAACGGCCACGAGCAGGTCTATGTCGAGCGCCTCGGCGTCCTCGAGCCCACCGTCGTTCGCTTCAAGGACGATGCGCATTTGCTGCGCATTATCAATAAAATCGTTTCGGCGGTCGGCCGCCGCGTCGATGAATCCTATCCGCTTTGCGATGCGCGCCTTCTCGACGGCTCGCGCGTCAACGTCGCGATTCGCCCGATTGCGGTCGATGGCGCGCTCGTCTCGATTCGTAAGTTTTCCAAGCGGCCGTTCAATCTCAACAAGCTCGTCGAGATCGGTGCGATCAAGCCGCAGATGGCGGCGCTTCTTGCCGCCACGGTGCGCGCCCGCATCACCACGATCATTTCGGGCGGCACCGGCTCCGGCAAGACGACGATGCTGAACGCGCTTTCCTCGTTCATCTCTGACAAAGAACGTCTCATCACCATCGAGGACGCTGCCGAATTGCAGCTTCAGC
This sequence comes from Xanthobacteraceae bacterium, assembly GCA_035555855.1. Taxonomy (GTDB): domain Bacteria; phylum Pseudomonadota; class Alphaproteobacteria; order Rhizobiales; family Xanthobacteraceae; genus Palsa-892. Next base: position 77,150 of record DATMGD010000052.1, on the reverse strand, counting down.
AGCCGCATGTCGCGCGCATGGAAACGCGTCCGCCGAACATTGAAGGCAAGGGCGAAATCCGCCAGCGCGATCTCGTCAAGAACGCGCTGCGTATGCGCCCCGAGCGCATCATCCTCGGCGAGTGCCGCGGCGAGGAAGCCTTCGACATGTTGCAGGCGATGAACACCGGTCACGAAGGCTCGATGGCGACGATCCACGCCAATAATCCGCGCGAAGCGATCTCGCGCCTCGAGCAGATGATCGGCATGGCCGGTCAGCCGATGACCATCGCCAGCGTCCGCGGCCAGATCGCGGCCGCGATCCGCGTCATCGTGCAACTTCAGCGTTTTTCCGACGGCAAACGGCGTGTCACTTCCATTTCCGAGCTTACCGGCATGGAAGGCGACATCATCCAGATGCAGGAAATCTACAAATACGTCCGCACCGGCACTGACGACAACGGCGAGATCATCGGCCACTTCCAGGCGACCGGCATCCGCCCGCGCTTTCTCTCGGACCTCGCGGCGATGGGCATCACCATCCCCGGTGCCTACTTCGATCCCTCGAAGCCCATGTAAGGGGGGAGGGAACGATGTTCGATATCAATCCGGTCACGCTGATTTACATCTTCGCGGCGATCTCGACGATCTTGTTCGTCGAGGCGGCCTATCTGATGTTCTTCAGCACGGCGTCTTACAAGACGACGGTGAACCGCCGCATGCGGCTCCTGCAGAACGAGCCGAACCGCGAAAATATCCTGGTTCAACTCCGCCGCGAACGCTCGCTCACGAGCGGCGGCGATTACGCTTTCCGCATCCAGTCCTTCAACCGTTTGATGATGCAATCGGGCGTTACCATCGGTCTGGGCAAATTCGCCGGCCTCGTCGTACTGTTCGCGCTCATTGTATCCGGCGTCATGATGATGCGCGGTTTCGGCTGGATCGCTTGCGGCATCGCGGCGCTGTTTTGCTGCACGCTGCTGCCGCTCTTTGTGCTCCGCTTCCTGCGCGCTCGCCGGCACAAGAAGTTTGGCTTGCTGCTTCCCGATGCGATCGACGTCATCGTGCGCAGCCTCAGGGCGGGCCATCCGGTGCCGATCGCGATCCAGATGGTCGGCCGCGAAATGCCCGATCCGGTCGGCAGCGAGTTCGGCATGGTCGCCGACGAGATTACCTACGGCGCCGATCTCGAGACGGCGCTCCGCAACATGTATTATCGCGTCGGCCAGGAGGATATGCCGCTGTTCGTGACGGCGGTCGCGATTCAGGGTTCGACCGGCGGTAATTTGAGCGAAATTCTCGGCAGCCTCTCGGCGGTCATCCGCCTGCGCTTCAAGATGCGCCGCAAGATCAAGGCGCTCGCCGCAGAAGGCCGCTTCTCGGCGTTGCTTCTATCGTCGCTGCCGATCGCGATGTTTCTCGTTCTGCAATTCATGTCGCCGGAATTCTACGGCAGCGTCTGGCACATCGAGGCGACGAAGATCGCGCTCGGCGCGGCAGGGGCGTGGATGCTGATGGGCAATCTCATCATGTACAAGATGATCAACTTCAAGGTCTGAACGATGGAAAACCTGTTCGATTCGTTTTTCGACCTGATCGGCGACAACCCGGTGACGCTGCTGAGCATCTTCGTGTTTCTCGCGGCAGCGGCCCTCGCGCTGGTCGCGATGACCTTCCTGCGCACCAAAAAATCGGTGAGCCGCCGCGTGAACGATGCGCTCACCGGCACGCCCGCGGGCAGCGCGAATCAGCCGGCGCCACTGCGCGCCGCGAGCCTCAAGGCCGCGCAGAGGCTGATCGATTACACCGCGAAATACTATTCGGCGACCGATACCGGCAACGTGAAGCTGCTGCAAACCCGGCTCGTTCAGGCGGGCTTTCTTAATCCCCGCGCGGCAGGGTTCTATTTTGTCGCACGCGCTGCCTGCGGTTTTGCCTTTCTGGCGCTCGCTTTCTTCTGTGTGCCGGCTGACATGACGTGGTCGAACCGCTGGGCGCTGGTCGGCTTCGCGGCGCTGCTCGGTTATTTCGCGCCGAATTTCTATCTCAATCGCCGCATCACCGCGAACCGCAACGAGCATCGCGCCGGCTTTCCGGATTTCATGGATCTTCTCGTCGTCTGTGCCGAAGCGGGGCTCGCGATGGAGGCGGCGCTTGATCGTGTCGGGCGCGAACTTGCCGATTCTTATCGTTCGCTCTCCGCCAACATTCATATGGCGACGCTTGAAATCCGCGCCGGCCGTACATTGCCCGAAGCGCTCGAACATCTCGGTGACCGGCTCGGCCTCGAAGAAGCGCGCTCCTTTGCGACATTGTTGCAGCAATCGACTGAGCTTGGCTCCAGCGTGACCGATGCATTGCGCGTTTATAGCGACGAGATGCGCCACAAGCGGCTCTCGCGCGCCGAGGAAAAGGCCTACAGCCTGCCGGCAAAACTGTCGGTGCCGTTGATCCTTTGCATCTTCCCGGTGCTGGTGGTCGTCACGCTGCTGCCCGCTTTCATCCGCGTGAAGTACGCCGTGTATTAACGATGTCCGCACGGATTGTTTCAAATTTACGGAATTTGCCGATGGTCCTCAGGCGCCGGATTGTTAACGCGCGGGGCCTAGAGTGGCGGGTGTCGCGGTTCGTTACCGCGTTCTGATTGGGGTTGGGCGATGAGTACTTCTGTGATCCGCGCGCTGCTGTCGGGCGCCTGTCTGTTCTGGCTTGCGGCATGCAGCCAGACAACCGCCGAATTTTCCGCGAACAGTTACGTCGATGCGAACGGCACGCCGGTTTCGATGGAGCCGCGCCCGCTCGAGCAGCCGGTCGTCCAGAATGCGACCTATGTTTCCGACGGCCCGCAATCGCCGGTGCTGCCCGAGACGCCGCTCATGGGCGACGACCAGCACGACGAATTGAGTCTCGGCAAGAAACATTTCCGCGCCCGTAACTTCGGCCTTGCCGAACGCCATTTCCGCCGCGCGGTTGAACTATCGCCGCGCGATGCCGAAGCCTGGCTCGGTCTTGCCGCTTCCTACGATCGGCTGCGCCGCTTTGACGAGGCGGACCGCGCCTATCACCAAGCGCTCGCCATCGTCGGCCCGGTGCCGGAAGTGCTGAACAATCAGGGCTATTCGTATCTGCTGCGCGGCGACTACAGAACAGCGCGCAAGAAATTTCTTGCTGCGCAAGCCAAGGATCCAGAGAACCCGCGCATCCGCCGCAACATCGAAGTGATGGAAGCAAGCCTCAGCCAGGGCAGGGGCGTTGCGGCTCAATAACGCGTGGTAGGCAAGACAAATAAACAAGCAGCACAAATAAAAATGGCCGGGAAAACCCCGGCCATTTTTAATCGAGTCTTGCGGTTTACTGCGCCGCGATCCGCGTGTGCTTCGACGCGGCTTGCTGGAGATAATCCATCGCCGCCTGCGTGCCGCCCTTCTTGATCGGAACACCGGCAAGCTGCAGCGCCATTTCGGTGCCCGCGAGCGCGCCCATCAGCGTCAAATCGTTGATGTCGCCGAGATGGCCGATGCGGAAATACTTACCGGCGAATGCGCCGAAGCTCGCGCCGTAAGAGATGTTGAAGGTTTCGAGCGCGAGCGCGCGGAACGCGTCGGCGTCATGGCCTTCCGGCAAAAGCACGGCCGTCAGCGTCGGCGAATACTTCTTCGGATCCTGGCAGAGATTTTCGAGGCCCCAGGCGCTCACGGCGCGCCGGGTCGCTTCGGCCATGCGGTCGTGCCGCGCGAACACGTTGTCGAGACCTTCCTCGTGCAGCATGTCGATGGCTTCGGCGAGGCCGAATAGCATCATGGTGCCCGGCGTATAGGGGAAGTAGCCGTTCTTGTTCATGGCGAGCATTTCGTCCCACGCCCAGAACGATTTCGGCATGGTCGACTTCTTGTTCGCGGCAAGCGCCTTGTCGGAGACGGCGTTGAACGACATGCCGGGCGGCAGCATCAAACCCTTCTGCGCGCCGCCGACGGAAACGTCGACGCCCCACTCGTCGTGGCGATAGTCGGCGGAAGCGAGCGACGAGATCGTGTCGACCATCAGGAGCGCCGGATGGCCGGCGGCATCGATCGCCTTGCGAATCTCGGCGATCGGCGAAAGCGCGCCGGTCGAAGTCTCGTTGTGCAGGACGCAGACCGCCTTGATCTCGTGGTTCTTGTCTTCCTTGAGATGCGCCTCGACCGCCTTCGGGTCGGCGCCGTGGCGCCAGTCGGTCTTGATGAATTCCGGCTTGAGGCCGACCTTCTCGGCGAGCTTCTTCCACAGCGTGCCGAACTGGCCGGTTTCGATCATCAGCACCCGATCGCCGGGCGAGAGCGTGTTGACGAGGGCGCCTTCCCACGCGCCGGTGCCGGTCGCGGTGTAAATGATGACCGGGTTCGCGGTCTTGAAGATCGTCTTGATGCCCTCAAGGCAGCGCTTGGCGAGCTTCGCGAATTCCGGGCCGCGGTGATCGATGATGGAACGGTCCATCGCGCGCAGCACGCGATCCGGCAGCGGCGACGGGCCGGGAATATGGAGGAAGTGGCGGCCTGCCACGCGCGAAGCATTCTTGGCCATCGTAATCGTCCTTGAATTGTGTGAGAAAAAGTCCGTTGTTGGCCGCGTTCGTATCGCGAAACCGGCCTTCGCACAATGCTTGTGCAGGGGCCTATAATATAAAGAGCATTATAGAACTCCGCGATTGAACGATTTAGCCGCTGCATGGAATAAACCACCGCATGTCCGTGAAATTGATGCCCGGCCTTGAACGCCGCCTGAAAGCCGAGACCACCGGCGAGGTGCTGTTCGACCCCTTCAACCGAGGCCGCTACGCCACCGATGCCTCCCATTACCAGCTGATGCCGCTGGGCGTGGTCGTGCCGAAAACCATGGCCGAGGCCGAGCGCGCGATTGCGCTGGCGCGCGAGGAGGGTGTGCCGGTTACGCCGCGCGGCGGCGGCACCTCCCAGTGCGGCCAGACGATCAACCGCTCGCTGGTCGTCGATTGCTCGAAACATTTGAACAAGCTCGTCGAGCTCGACGTCGAAAACCGCCGCGCCGTGGTCGAGCCCGGCATCGTGCTCGACAATTTGAACCGCGCATTGAAGCCGCATGGCCTGTGGTTTCCGGTCGATGTTTCGACCGCCTCCCGCGCCACCATCGGCGGCATGACCGGCAACAATTCCTGCGGCGGCCGCTCGCTGCGCTACGGCAATACCCGCGAGAACGTGCTCTCGATCGACGCCGTGCTTGCCGACGGAACGGCTGCGCATTTCGGGCCTGTTGGCTCGCAGCCGCAAAATCCGTTCGAGAAGTTTTTGCTCTCGCTCGGCGCGCGCGAAGCAGGCGAGATCGAGAAGAATTTCCCGAAAGTGCAGCGCCGGGTCGGCGGCTACAATCTCGATTCGTTCGTGCCGGGTAAGAACGACGCGAACCTCGCGCATATTCTCGTCGGTTCCGAAGGCACGCTAGGCTTCACAACAAAGGTGGAGTTGAAGCTGTGGCCTGTGCTCGGAAAGCGCGCGGTTGCCGCTTGCCATTTCGGTTCGTTTTATGAAGCGATGAATTCGGCGCAGCATCTCGTGAAGCTGAAGCCGATCGCGGTCGAACTGATCGATCGCACGCTGATCGAGCTTGCCTCCGAAATCGAGATGTTCAAGCCGACATTGCGCGAATTCGTGCGCGGCAAGCCCGATGCGGTCTTGCTCGTCGAATTCGGCGAAGAAGATCAGAACGAAAATATCCGCCGCGTGCGCGAGCTTGAGCAGTTGATGGGCGATCTCGGCTATCATTGGAGCGGCGAGGGCAAGCACTGGGGCGGTGTCGTCGAAGTGCTCGATCCGGCATTGCAGGCGGCGATCACCGATGTTCGCACCTCCGGCCTCAACATCATGATGTCGATGAAGGAGCAGGGAAAGCCGATTTCCTTCGTCGAGGATTGCGCGGTACCGCTCGAGCACCTCGCCGATTACACCGCGCGCCTCACTGAGGTCTTCGAGAAGAACGGCACGCGCGGCACCTGGTACGCCCACGCTTCCGTCGGTTGTCTGCATGTCCGCCCCGTCCTGAACCTGCGGCAGGAGAAAGACGTCAAGGCGATGCGCAACATCGCCGAAGAAGCCTTTGCCATGGTCAAGGAATACAAGGGCTCGCACTCCGGCGAGCATGGCGACGGCATGGTGCGCTCGGAATTTCACAAATTCATGTTCGGCGAAAAGCTCGTGCACGCCTTCGAAGAGGTGAAGGACAAGTTCGACCCGAACGGCCTCTACAATCCCGGCAAGATCGTGCGCGCGCCGAAATTCGATGACCGCGAAAAATTCCGCTACGCGCCGGGTTACGGCATGCCGGAGATGCAGACCGCGCTCGACTGGTCGGCCTATACTGGAGGGGGCGGCGGTTTTCAGGGCGCCGTCGAGATGTGCAACAACAACGGCGCCTGCCGCAAGGAAACCGGCGGCGTGATGTGCCCGAGCTATCGCGCAACGCATAACGAGCGCGATGTCACGCGCGGCCGCGCCAATACGCTGCGGCTTGCGATCTCCGGCCAGCTTGGGCCGGATGCTTTCACCTCCGATGAGATGATGGAGACGTTGAAGCTTTGCGTCTCCTGCAAGGCCTGCCGCCGCGAATGCCCGACCGGCGTCGATATGGCACGCATGAAAATCGAGGTGCTCGCGGCGCGTGCCAAAAAATACGGACTGTCGCTGCGGGATCGGTTTGTCGGCTATCTGCCGCGCTATGCGCCGCTTGCCGCGAAATTGCCGTGGCTCCTGAATTTGCGCGATGTTTTGCCGGGCGCGGCGAGGTTCTCGGAAGCGATTGCCGGTCTTTCGGCTCGCCGAACGCTGCCGAAATGGCGCAGCGATATTTTTGAAGATCGTCCAGTGAACGGCGGCGAGCACGAAGTCGTGCTGTTCGCCGATACTTTCAATCGCTATTTCGAGCGCGAGAATCTCGACGCCGCTTACAAAGTGCTGACCGCTGCCGGATATAAAGTGCATTGCGTGAAACCGTCCGATGGCTCGAAGCGGCCTTTGTGCTGTGGGCGTACGTTCTTTTCCGTTGGCAAGGTCGAGGAAGCGCGCAAGGAAGCCGAGCGCACGCTCAGCGCGCTCTTGCCTTACGCCGAGCGTGGCGTGGCGGTGGTGGGCCTCGAGCCGAGCTGCATTCTCGGTTTTCGCGACGAGATTCCGGCGCTTCTGAAAAGCGATGCGGCAAAGAAGCTCGCAGCGCACGCGCTGACCTTCGAGGAATTTCTTTTGCGCGAGCAGAATGCCGGCCGCCTGAAATTGCCGCTTAACGAGACCAAGCAGCGTGCGTTGGTGCACGGCCATTGCCATCAGAAATCGTTCGATGCTTTCAGCCCCGTCACCAAGATCCTCAAGCTCATTCCGGGGCTCGATGTGCAGCCGATCGAGTCGAGCTGCTGCGGCATGGCGGGCGCATTCGGCTTTCAGGCCGAGACGATCGATGTCTCGCTCGCCATGGGCGAGATTTCGTTGCTCCCCGCAGTGCGAAAAGCTTCGCCCGACGATTTGATCGTCGCGGACGGAACGTCATGCCGTCATCAGATTCACGACGGAACGGGGCGTGAAGCGCGGCATGTCGCTCGCGTATTGGCGGATCATCTTACCGCAGTGCGATAGATAGAGATGCGACGTTCTTGCTTGAACTCGCGCGCAATCCTTGCACAATATATGCCAATCAAAATAAAGAGCGGCGCTTTGTCCGCGAGGGAGGAGAGATCATGCTCGACTTGAAGAAGACGATGCTGTGCGGCGCGGTGTTGGCTGCTGCATTCGCATCGGCGCCCGCGCAGGCGTGGGAGCCCACCAAGCCGCTCGAAATCGTCGTCGCCGCCGGCGCCGGCGGTGCGTCCGATCAAATGGCGCGCATGCTGCAGGCCGCCATCCAGAAGAACAAGCTGCTCAAGGTGCCGGTCGTCGTCACGCTCAAGGGCGCGGCCTCGGGCGCCGAAGCGCTCAACTACATGAAGGAAAATTCCGGCGAGCCCGACAAGGTCGTGATCGCCTATTCGCTGATCTATACGCTGCCGCTCGCAGTGAAGCTGCCGTTCAACTGGCGCGACCTTACGCCGGTTGCGATCGTCGCCTTCGACGACTTCATCCTGTGGACCAATTCGAAGGACCCTTACAAGACGGTCAGCGAATTCGTCGCCGCGGCCAAAGCCGCCAACCCGACCTTCTCGGTCGGCGGTACCGGCTCGAAGCGCGAGGATCACATCCTCACCGTCTTCCTCGAAAAGAAGACCGGCGTGAAGGTTAAGTATCTGCCGTACAAGTCGGGCGGCGAGGCCGCGACCCAACTCGTCGGCGGCCACATCAAGGCCAACATGAACAATCCGTCGGAGAGCATCGAACAGTGGCGCGCCGGCCAGATGAACGCGCTCTGCGTTTTCGACAGCGAGAAGATTCCCTACAAGAATAAGGTGACGCCGACGCAGTCCTGGAACGACGTGCCGACCTGCAAGTCGCAGGGCCTCGACGTCGAATACACCATGCTGCGCGGCATGTTCCTGCCGGGCAAGGTATCGGCCGAACAGCAGGCCTTCTATGTCGATCTGTTCAAGAAGATCACCCAGACGCCGGAATACAAGGAATACATGGAAAAGCAGGCGCTCAAGCCCGCCTTCCTGACCGGCAAGGCGATGACTGACTTCCTCGAGAAGGACGAAAAGCTCCATACCGAGCTGATGACGGAAGCCGGTTTCGTCGCGAAGTAACTTCATTCCTGAAGGCCGGGGCCGCCATCACGGCCCCGGCCTGCATCGGATAAAACAATGACCGATCAAGCTGAAGCGAGCGGAGGAAATCGCCCCGCCGCGAAGACGCGCACCGTCGATCTCGTCGTCTCGCTACTGATTCTGGCCTTTGCCATTGTCTTTGCCTGGGACAGCAATCGTACCGGCAACGAATGGGCTTCGGACGGCCCCGAGGCCGGATATTTTCCGTTCTATCTTTCGGTACTGATGGGCGCTGCGGCGCTCTATGGCATCGGCCGCGTATTGCTCGCCAAAGTTCATGAAGGCGAAGTCTTCGTCACCCGCGGCCAGCTTTACCGCGTGATGCAGGTTTTCATCCCGGGGGTGATCTTCTGCATCGCCACGCAGTATCTCGGTATCTATGTCGCGAGCTTCATCCTCACCGCCGGCTTCATGATCTGGATCGGCAACATCGCGGTCTGGAAATCGGTGCTGACCGCACTGATCTTCTCGTTCGCGATGTTCTACATCTTCGAGATCGCGTTCAACGTCATCATGCCCAAAGGTCCGCTCGAAGCGTTTTTCGGTTACTAGGAATTTGCCGTGGAAGCATTCAATCTCCTCCTGCATGGCTTCGAGGTCCTGCTGACCTTCGACAAGTTGCTGCTGATGATGCTCGGGCTCGTGCTCGGCGTTTTCGTCGGCGTGCTGCCGGGGCTCGGCGGCCCGAACGGCGTCGCGATCCTCTTGCCGCTCACCTTCACGATGGACCCGACCTCGGCCATCGTGATGCTGTCGTGCATTTACTGGGGCGCGCTGTTCGGCGGCGCCATCACTTCGATCCTGTTCAACATCCCGGGAGAGGCGTGGTCGGTTGCGACCACTTTCGACGGCTATCCGATGGCGCAAAAAGGCCAGGCCGCCGAAGCATTGACGGCTGCTTTCACCTCGTCGTTCTTCGGCTCGTTCGTCGCGGTGATGCTGATTACGTTTCTCGCGCCGCGCGTTGCCGATTTCGCACTGCGCTTCGGGCCGCCTGAATTTTTCGCCGTCTATCTTTTGACGTTCTGTTCCTTCGTCGGCCTCGGCAAGGAGGAGCGCCACAAGATCGTGATTTCGATGGCGCTTGGCCTGCTCTTGACGGCGATCGGCATGGATACCGTCTCGGGCCAGTTGCGGCTCACCTTCGGCTTCAACGAGCTTCTGCGCGGCGTGAACTTCCTCGTCGCGGTGATCGGCCTCTTCGGCATCAGCGAAATCCTGCTGACCATGGAAGAGAGCCTTTCGTTGCGCGGCCACGCTGCGGCGCTCAATCCGCGGGTCATCCTTCAGGTCTGGAAGAGCGTGCCGCGCTACTGGGCGACGCTGCTGCGCTCCTCGGCGATTGGCTGCTGGCTCGGCGTGACGCCTGGCGGCGCCATCGCGGCTTCGTTCATGGGCTACAATGTCGCCAAGCGCCTCGACAAAAATCCCGACAGCTACGGCAAGGGCCGCATCGAAGGCGTATTTGCGCCGGAAACGGCGGCGCACGCCGCCGGCACTTCGGCGCTCCTGCCGATGCTCGCGCTCGGCATTCCCGGCTCCGGCACCGCCGCCATTTTGCTCGGCGGCATGATGGTCTGGGGCCTCAACCCAGGCCCGCTGATTTTCGTCGAGCAGAAGGATTTCGTCTGGGGCCTGATCGCCTCGATGTATCTCGGCAATATCGTCGGGCTGTTTCTGGTGCTCGCCACTGTGCCGATCTTCGCGGCCGTGCTGCGTGTGCCGTTCGCGGCGATCGCGCCGATGATTCTCGTTTCCTGCGCGATCGGCGCCTATGCCATCCAGAACGCGATGTTCGACGTGTGGATGATGCTCGGCTTCGGCGTCATCGGCTACGTCTTCAAGAAACTCGATTATCCGCTGGCGCCGCTCACGCTTGCGCTGGTGCTTGGCAATCGCGCCGAGGATTCGTTCCGCCTGTCGATGATCAGCTCGGAAGGCGACCTCAGGGTGTTCTTCTCGAACGGCCTTGTCGGTTCGATCACCGGGCTTGCGCTTTTGATGCTGTTCTGGCCATTGATCTCGGCGGTGTTCGAGAAGCTGCGCAAGAAGCCGGCCGTCGGCGCAGCCTGATGCAATAATTTACGAGCGCAATGATGAGCGACAAGCTGCCCGACCGTTTGAGCAACGATCCTTTGAGCCCGTTTTACGACAAGGCGCTTCTCGAGCGCGATGTCGGTATCCGCTTCAACGGCGTGGAGAAAACCAACGTCGAAGAATATTGCGTGAGCGAGGGTTGGATTCGCGTCGCCGCCGGCAAGGCGACTGACCGTCAGGGCCGTCCGCTTACCCTCAAGCTCAAGGGCAAGGTCGAACCGTATTTCCGCGGCGGCGAAACGCCGGCCGCCTGAGCGGGCGGAAAACAAGGCTTTCCAATACTTTGCCCGGCCGGCGGCGGTAGCCGCAAAGCTCGCATGCGTGTTTCGCATTGGACGCTCTCTGCTTTCGGCGTTAGCCTGCCAATTAGGGGTAATTGCCCGCAACTGGAGGCTGCCCGTGACCGATTTCGATGCAATCGTTCCCTGCAATTGCTCGGCGCTGCGCCAGGCCGCGCGTCATGTTACGCGGCTCTACGACAACGAACTCGCCCCCACCGGGCTTGGCCTCAACCAGTATTCGATCCTGTCGCGGCTCGAGAAACTCGGCCCTCGCACGATTCAGGCGCTTGCCGGCAATCTGGTGATGGATCGCTCGACGCTCGGCCATCTTTTGCGCCCGCTCTTGAAGCGTCGCCTGCTGCAACTCGCGGCCTCGAAAGAAGATCGCCGCAGCCGCGTCATTCGCCTGACCGCGGCGGGGAAAGCACTGCTCAAAGAAGCGCGGCCGTTATGGGCGCAAGCCGAGCGCCGTTTCGAGCGCCAGATCGGCGCAGCTCCCGCGCGCGCCTTACGGCAGGCGTTGATTCGCGTCGCCGCCGCCGATTTCGATTTCGCCGAAAAATCGTCCGCTTAACAGGAGAAACATCATGCCGTTTGCCCGCATTTCGATCCCTGCCGGAAAGCCCGCCGATTACAAGAAAACGGTCGGCGACGTCGTTTATGAAGCGATGCTCCCGACGCTCAAGGCGCCCGAAGGCGATCGCTTTCAGGTTATCACCGAGCATTCGGCGGCCGATCTCATTCTCGATCCGAATTATCTCGGCATCGCCCGCACCAAGGACGCGATCATCGTGCAGTTGACGATGAACGAAGGCCGCAGCGTCGAGCAGAAGAAAGCTTTCTTCAAAGCCGTCGCCGACGGCCTCCACGATCGCGCGAAGACCCGCCGCGAGGACGTCTTCATCAATCTCGTCGAGGTGAAGAAAGAGAACTGGTCGTTCGGTAATGGCATCGCGCAATATGCTTGAGCTATGGGCCGCCGCCCATAAAAAATGGCCGGGACAAGCCCGGCCATTTTAATTTCAGTACGCGACTGGATTATTCGGCGGCGATCAGCGCTTCCGCCGGCACGCGTTCGACCTTAGCCGCGCAATATTTGAACTCCGGGATCTTGCCGAACGGGTCGAGCGCCGGATTTGTCAGCAGGTTCGCCGCCGCTTCGACGTAAGCGAACGGGATGAATACGACGCCGTCCGGCACCATGTCATCTTGCCGTGGCGTGAGCGTCACAGTGCCGCGCCGCGTTGAAACCCGCACCATGTCGCCCGCCCGCAGGCCGAGCTGCGCAAAGGTGCCGCGCGAGAGCTGCGCGGTCGGCGCGGGCTCGATGGCATCCAGCACCGTTGCGCGCCGCGTCATGGCGCCGGTGTGCCAATGCTCGAGCTGGCGGCCGGTGGTGAGCACGAATGGGAATTCGTGATCCGGCGTCTCGTTCGGCGGCGTGAGCTTTGCGGCAACGAGCTTGCCGACGCCGCCCGGGCGCGGGAAGCCCTTGTCGAACACGACGTCGCGGCCCGGCACGTCCGGCGCGTCGCACGGATAGGTGACGGCATATTCGCTGTCGATGCGATCCCACGAGATATTGTCCAGGGACGGCATCAAGGATGCCATCTCGGTATAGACCTCGCTGACGTGCTTGTAGTTCCACTTCTCGCCGAGGCGCTGCGCAAGATCCTGAATGATCCAGAGATCCTGCCGCGCGTCGCCCGGCATCGGCAGCGCCTTGCGGCCCATCTGCACCTGACGGTTGGTGTTGGTGACGGTGCCGTCCTTTTCCGGCCAGGCCGAAGCGGGCAGCACGACGTCGGCGAACGAGGCCGTCTCGGTCAGGAAGATGTCCTGCACCACGAGATGCTCAAGATGCGCGAGCGCGCCGCGGGCGTGGTTGAGATCGGGATCCGACATCGCCGGATTTTCGCCCATGACATACATGCCCTTGATCTCGTCGGCATGCACCGCGTCCATGATCTCGACGACGGTCTTGCCCTTCTTGGGCGGCAGCGGCTTGCCCCAGGCGTTCTCGAACTTGGTGCGGATCTCCAAGTTCTCGACCGACTTGTAGTCGGGAAAGAACATCGGGATCAGGCCCGCGTCGGACGCGCCCTGCACATTGTTCTGGCCGCGCAAGGGATGCAGGCCCGTGCCCGGACGGCCGATCTGGCCGGTGATCAGTGCGAGCGCGATCAGGCAGCGCGCATTGTCGGTGCCGTGCGTGTGCTGCGAGACTCCCATGCCCCAGAAGATGATCGCCCGCTCGGCGCGCGCATATTCGCGTGCGACGTTGCGGAGGACATCGGCGGGAATGCCGCAGACCGGCTCCATCTCTTCCGGCGTGAAATCCTTCACATGCTCGGCGAGTTCCTTGAAGCCTTCGGTGTAGGTCTGGATGTATTGCTGATCGTAAAGCTTCTCGGTGACGATGACGTTGAGCATCGCGTTCAGCATCGCAACGTCGGCGCCGTTCTTGAATTGCATCATCTGCCACGCGTGGCGTTTCAGGCCGTTGGCGCGCGGGTCCATGATGACGAGCTTGGCGCCGCGCTTCGCGGCCTGCTTGAAGAACGTCGCGGCGACCGGATGGTTCTCGACCGGATTGCAGCCGATCGCGATGATGAAGTCGGAATTCTTGCACTCGTTGAACGAGGCCGACACCGCGCCAGAGCCGACACCTTCGAGGAGCGCGGCCACCGACGACGCATGGCAAAGCCGCGTGCAGTGGTCGACGTTATTGGTGCCAAAGCCCGTGCGGATGAGCTTCTGGAAGAGATAGGCCTCTTCGTTCGAGCCCTTGGCCGAGCCGAAACCGGCGAGGGCGTTCGGCCCGTCGCGGTCGCGAATTTTCTTGAGGCCGCCGGCGGCAAGCTCCATCGCTTCTTCCCAGGTCGCCTTGCGGAAATGCGTCCACGGGTTCGCAGGATCGACGAGATTGTTCGGATCCTTCGCGACGCCTTCCTTGCGGATCAGCGGCACGGTCAGGCGCTCGGGGCTTTCGACATAGTCGAAGCCGAAGCGGCCCTTGACGCAAAGCCGCTGCTCGTTCGCCGGGCCGTTCTTGCCGGTGACGGAGACGATCTTGTCGTCCTTGATATTGTAGGTGAGCTGGCAGCCGACGCCGCAATAGGGGCAGACGCTGTCGACGTGGCGGTCGGGATAAACCGTGCGCTCGTTATTGTCGTTGACGAGCGTGGACGGCATCAGCGCGCCGGTCGGGCAGGCCTGCACGCATTCGCCGCAGGCAACGCAGGTCGACTGGCCCATCGGATCGTCGAAATCGAACACGATCTTCTCGAGATGGCCGCGGCCCGCCATGCCGATGACGTCGTTGACTTGCACTTCGCGGCAGGCGCGGACGCAAAGATTGCACTGGATGCAGGCGTCCAAATTGACCGCCATCGCGGTGTGGCTGCGGTCGGGCGCGTAGCTCCTGTCCTCGGGGAAGCGGCTCGTCGCGACCCCCATCTTGTCGGTCCAGGCCCAGAATTTCGATTGCGGATCGGGCGCGGTCTCGCGCGCCGGCTGATCGGCGAGAAGAAGCTCGAACACCATCTTGCGCGAGGCTTTGGCGCGCTCCGAGGCGGTCTTGACCTTCATGCCTTCGCTCGGCGTGCGGATGCAGCTCGCGGCAAGCACGCGCTCGCCTTCGATCTCGACCATGCAGGCGCGGCAGTTGCCGTCGGCGCGGTAGCCGGGCTCCGGCGCATAGCAAAGATGGGGGATTTCAGTGCCGAGCCTTGTGGCGACCTGCCAGATCGTTTCACCCGGCTGCGCTTCGACAGTCTTGCCGTCGAGGTTGAACGAAATGGGCTTGGAAGCTTTTGTCATTCAGAGCTCCTCTTCACCAACCCTTGAGGGGTTTGGTGAGTTCCTCGCGGAAATATTTGAATACGCACATCAGCGGGTTGGATGCCGCCTGGCCTAGGCCGCAGATCGAGGCATCGCGCATCGCGGTCGAAAGCTCGGTCAGGAGCGCCTCGTTCCAGGGCCCGTGTTTCATCAGTTTCACGGCTTTTTCGGTGCCCGCGCGGCAGGGCGTGCACTGGCCGCAGGACTCGTCCTCGAAAAATTCCATGAGGTTCAGGGCCACGGCTTTCATATCGTCCTTGTCGGACAGAATGACAACTGCGTGCGAGCCGACGAAGCAGCCGTATTGCTCGAGCGTGCCGAAATCGAGCGGCAGGTCGCCCATCGAGGCGGGCAGGATGCCGCCGGATGCGCCGCCCGGCAGATAGCCCTTGAACGTGTGGCCGTCTTCCATGCCGCCGCAGAATTCGTCGATGAGTTCCTTCACGGTAATGCCGGCCGGCGCGAACTTGACGCCGGGATTCTTGACGCGGCCCGAGACCGAAAAGCTGCGGAAGCCCTTGCGGTCGTGACGGCCCTGCGAGGTCACCCACGAAGCGCCTTTCTCGGCGATGTCGCGGATCCAGAACAGCGTCTCGACGTTCTGCTCGAGTGTCGGACGGCCGAACAGGCCGACCTGCGCCACGAACGGCGGGCGGTGGCGCGGCAGGCCGCGCTTGCCTTCGATCGATTCGATCATCGCGGATTCTTCACCGCAGATGTAAGCACCGGCGCCGCGGCGCATGTGGAACTTGGTGTTGCGGATCAGTCCCGCCGCCTCGACCTTCTCGATTTCCTTTTCGATCAGAAGGCGAATCTCCGGATATTCGTCGCGGATATAAAAATAGATTTCCGCCGCTTCCACGACCCAGGCGCCGATCAGCATGCCTTCGATGAAGCGATGCGGGTCGCGCTCGAGATAGTAGCGGTCCTTGAAGGTGCCGGGTTCGCCTTCGTCGCCGTTCACCGCCATCATGCGCGGTGCTGGCTCGGCGCGAACGAGCGACCACTTGCGGCCGGTCGGGAAACCGGCGCCGCCGAGGCCGCGCAGGCCTGCGTCGGAGACGATCGAGATCAGCTCCTCACGCGTGCGCTTGCCGGAGAGACAATCCTTCAGCAGCGAATAGCCGCCTTCCTTGAGGTAGGTGTCAAAATCCTTCGGCGTCGGATAGGCGTGCGGATGCTCGTGCTTTTTGACGGCCGCGACGACATTATCTTTCGTCGCCTTGAACACCTGCGAGTGGCCGACCGCCACAACCGGCGCGCGGTCGCAGGCGCCCATGCACGGCGCGCGTACGACGCGCACATCCTTGCCGAGTGCGGCGGGAAGTTCGGCCATGAGTTTTTGGGCGCCCTTCATGCAGCACGACAGGCTGTCGCAGACCCGAACGGTCGTCGCCGGCGGCGGCGTCTCGCCTTCCTTCACGACGTCGAAATGCGAGTAGAAGGTCGCGACCTCGTAGACCTCGGTCAGCGCCAGCTTCATCTCGGAAGCAAGGGCGGCAAGATGCGCCGCCGAAAGGTGGCCGTACTTGTCCTGGATGAGATGGAGGTTTTCGATCAATAGGTCCCGGCGGCGTGAACGGTCGACGAGCAGCCCCCGGACCTCTTCGAGCGCGGTGGTATCAACCTGACGCCCTTTGGGGGTACGGCGGGGCCGGCGGCGGCCGGGTTTGGGGGTGTTGGCGGAACCTGGTGTGCCAGGCGCAGGCGTGTTCTGGTCGATTGTCGTTTTCATAACCCTAGTTTGGACCTCTTATAATACCAGACAATAGTGAAGTCCGTATCTGCCGATTGATAAGTTCGATCAATCAATTAAGCTAAACGTAATAGATAATGACATTGAGGCTTTCTATCGGTGATCGACAAGCTCGAATACCTCATGGCGCTCGCCCGGGAGCAGCATTTTGGCCGGGCGGCCGATAATTGCGGTGTGACCCAGCCGACGCTTTCGGCCGGCATCAAGCAGCTCGAATCGCTGCTTGGCGTCATGCTGGTACAACGCGGCTCGCGCTATATAGGTCTCACGCCCGAGGGCGAACGCACCCTCGACTGGGCGCGCCGCATCGTCGGCGATGCGCGTTCGATGCGGCAGGAACTGAAAACCCTGAAATTCGGCCTGAGCGGCCAGCTCAACATTGCGGCGATCCCGACCGGGCTTGCGATCGTCGAATCGCTGACGACGCCGTTTCGCGAAAAACACCCCGATGTCCGCTTCTCGATTCACTCGCGCACCTCGATCGAGATCCTCAACATGCTGGAGAATCTCGAGATCGATGCCGGCATCAGCTATCTCGACAACGAACCTTTGGGCCGCGTTTCGACAGTGCCGCTTTATCAGGAGCGCTATCGGCTCGTGACTTCGTCGACATCTCCGCTCGGCCGCCGCGACAAGGTGACATGGAAGGAGGTCGGCGACATTCCGCTGTGCCTGCTGACCCCGGACATGCAGAACCGCCGCATCATCGACGGCCTGTTGCGCCGCGCCGGCGCCGATCCGCAGCCGACGCTGGTTTCAAACTCGATGATCGTTCTGTTCTCGCATGTCCGCACCGGCCAGTGGGCGAGTATCATGCCGCTGAAGATCGCCGAGACGCTGGGCCTCACGGACACGATCCGCGCAATCCCGATCGTCGAGCCCGAGGCCGTGCACACCGTCGGCCTTCTGGTGCCGCAGCGCGAGCCCTTGACGCCGCTCACCGCGGCGCTCGTCGCCGAAGCGCGCCGGGTCGCGCCGAAACTCGACCACTGAACCTCGGCAACTGACGCATTCGGCGGGCGGTTGCTTTCGGCGCGTGCCGGGTTGACGATAGCTCGCATGGATATTCGTTCGATCAGCGCCGGCCGCAATCCGCCGAAGGATTTGCATGCCGTCATCGAAATCCCGCTCGGCGGTGTGCCGGTGAAGTACGAACTCGACAAGGAATCGGGCGCACTGTTCGTCGATCGCTTCCTGCACACCGCGATGTTCTATCCCGGTAATTACGGTTTCATCCCCCAGAGCCGGTCCGATGACGGCGATCCGTGCGACGTCATGGTGGTGAGCCAGGTGCCGGTCGTGCCCGGCGCCGTCATTCGCTGCCGTCCGGTCGGCGCGCTGATCATGGAAGACGAGGCGGGGCAGGACGAAAAGATTCTCGCCGTGCCGGTCGATGCGCTCTATCCGTATTTCGCCGGCATCAAGAGCTATCGCGACCTGCCGCCGATCATGTGCGAGCAGATCGCCCACTTTTTCCAGCACTACAAGGATCTCGAGAAGGGCAAGTGGGTGAAGGTCGCCAAATGGCTCGATGCAGACGACGCTGAAAAACTCGTGATGGAAGCGATCGCGCGCGCGGCGAAGTAACGCCCCACAAGTGGCGCGATTGCCGGATAGAGCTTCGTCATGAGCGCAACAATTCTCATGAACCGGCGCCGTCTGCTGCTGGGCGGCGCCTTGATCGGCGCAAGCACCTGCGCCGGCACGGCTCTTTTTGCCCAAACGAAAGCAGAAGAGTGGGCGGCCGAAATCAGGCGCATCGAAGCTGCCGTCAAAGGCCGCCTCGGCGTTGCCGTAACCGATACCGCGTGGGGCGCACGTTATGGCTATCGCGCGAATGAACGTTTCCCCTTGTGCAGCACGTTCAAGTTTCTCGCCGCCGCGGCGTTGCTGGTCCGCGTCGATGCCGGCAAGGAGAAGCTCGGTCGCCGCGTTGTGTTCGGTGCGCAGGATCTTGTCGAATATTCGCCGGTGACTTCGAAACGCGCGGGCGGCGAGGGCATGACCGTCGCTGAACTTTGCGCGGCGGCGATGACGCTGAGCGACAACACCGCCGCCAATCTGATGCTGGCAAGTCTTGGCGGGCCTGCTGCAATCACCGCGTTCGCGCGATCGCTCGGCGATGCCGTGACGCGGCTCGACCGCATCGAGACCGCGCTCAACGAAGCAACCCCCGGCGATCCGCGCGATACGACATCGCCCGCGAGCATGGCTGCGAATATCGAAAAGCTTGTTCTTGGCGAAGTGCTGACGCCGGAATCAAGAAAGCAGCTTGTTGCGTGGATGCTTGCCAACAAGACCGGCGACAAGCGTTTGCGGGCAAAGCTCCCGGCGGGCTGGCGTGTCGGCGACAAGACCGGCTCGGGCGCTTACGGCACCACGAACGATGCCGGTGTCGTCTGGCGCGATGGCGGCAAGCCGATTGTCGTTGCGGCCTATCTCACCGAGACGGCGGCGCCTGCCGATGAAAGAGACGCGGCGCTGGCCGCAGTGGGCGGAACATTGATAACGCTCGCTGCTTCCCGCCCATGAAAAAACCGCCCGCGATTGCTCGCGGGCGGTCTGATTGGAGCCGAACCGGTTAGTTCAGGCCGACGATCTTGCCGTCGATGATGTCGACGGCATTGGCCGAAGGCACGCTCGGCAGGCCCGGCATCGTCATGATCTCACCGCAGATCGCGACGATGAAGCCCGCGCCCGCCGCGAGGCGCACTTCGCGCACCGGGATGGTGAAGCCCGTCGGCGCGCCCTTGGCGTCCGGATTGGTCGAGAACGAGTACTGCGTCTTGGCAATGCAGACCGGAAGCTTGCCGAAGCCCATTTCTTCCCATTGCTTGAGCTGGGCCTTGACCGAAGCGTCGGCCGTCGCGTCGTCGCCGCGATAGAGATCCTTCACGATCGTGCGGATCTTGTCGAACAGCGGCATCTCGTCGGAGTAGAGAAGCTTCAGCTTGCCTTCCTGCTCGTCAATCACCTTGACGACGGCCTTGGCGACGTCGGCGGCACCTTCGCCGCCCATCGCCCAATGGTCGGCCATGAAGCACTCGACGCCGAGCGCCTTGCACTTCTCCTTGACCAGCTTGATCTCGGCATCGCTGTCGGCCGAGAAGCGGTTGATCGAAACGACCGCCGGCAGGCCGAACTTCTTGACGTTCTCGACGTGCCGCTGGAGGTTCGACATGCCCGCTTCGAGCGCCTTGAGGTCTTCCTTCTTGAGGTCCTCTTTCTTGACGCCGCCGTGCATCTTGAGCGCGCGGATGGTCGCGACGATCACGACGCAGGACGGCTCGAGGCCGGCCTTGCGGCACTTGATGTCGAGGAACTTCTCCATGCCAAGATCGGCGCCGAAGCCGGCTTCCGTCACGACATAGTCGGCAAGCTTGAGCGCGGTGGTGGTCGCCATCACCGAGTTGCAGCCATGCGCGATGTTGGCGAACGGGCCGCCGTGCACGAAAGCGGGCGTGCCTTCCAGCGTCTGCACGAGGTTCGGCGCGAGCGCTTCCTTGAGGAGGGCCGCCATCGCGCCGTTGGCCTTGAGTTCCTTGGCGCGGATCGGCTTGCGGTCGCGGGTATAGCCGATGATGATTTCGCCGAGGCGGTTCTTGAGATCGTCGATGTCCTTGGCGAGGCAGAAGATCGCCATGACTTCCGAGGCGACAGTGATGTCGAAGCCGGCTTCACGGGGATAGCCGTTGGCGACACCGCCGAGCGAGCAGACGATCTGCCGGAGCGCGCGGTCGTTCATGTCCATCACGCGGCGCCAGGTGACGCGGCGCGAGTCGATGCCGAGCGAGTTGCCCCAGTAGATGTGGTTGTCGATCAGCGCCGACAAGAGATTGTGCGCCGAGGTAATGGCGTGGAAGTCGCCCGTGAAATGGAGGTTGATGTCCTCCATCGGGATGACCTGGGCATAACCGCCGCCGGCGGCTCCGCCCTTCATGCCGAACGACGGGCCGAGCGACGGCTCGCGCAGGCACATCATCGCTTTCTTGCCGATGTGCTGGAGCGCGTCGGTGAGGCCGACCGTCGTCGTCGTCTTGCCTTCGCCTGCCGGCGTCGGCGAGATCGCGGTAACGAGGATCAGCTTGCCGTTCTTCTTGCCCTGAAGGCTCTTGATGTAATCGAGCGAGACCTTTGCCTTGTAGTGGCCGAACGGCTCGAGGTTCTCGGCGGGAATGCCAAGCTTTTCCTTGGCGACGTCGAGAATCTCCCGCTTCTTCGCGGACTGCGAGATTTCGATATCGGATTTCGGATTTTGATGCTGTGAGGCAGGCATGGTTTTCTTCCGTTATGAGTTTATGAGTTGATCGAAGTGAATTTTTCCCCTCGGCACGAATGCCCCGTGCGGAAAATATCATGGCCGGGGTGCGCCCGGCCATGTGAGTGTGTCACGAAAGTATCGTTCCCTTGGTGAGGGTCGCGCCTTTTGCCCATTCGCCGGCGTCTATCTTCTTGCCGCCTTCGGGCTGAACGCGAGTCACCTTGAAGCGGCCGTCGGCGCAGACGACGGTGAAACCGTCATCGGCGACATCGACCACTTCGCCGAGCTTTCCGCCGATGCCTTTCGGATCGCGGGCCGGCATCGGCTTGGCATCGAACACCTTGAGCTTGGCGCCGTTCAGGATCGTCCAAGCGCCGGGCGCCGGATTGCAGCCGCGGATCAAACGGTCGATCTGCGACCACGGCTTGCCCCAGTCGATCTTGGCGTTGCCTTCGCGGCAAATGCCCTCGTAGGTCGCCTTCGATTCGTCCTGCTTGATCCTCGGCGCCTTGCCGGCTTTCACGAGATCGACCGATTCGAGCATCGCTTCGACGCCCATCGGGAACAGGCGGTCGAAATAGACGGTGCCGAGCGTGTCGGTATCGGAGATCGGCGTCTTCTTCTGGATGAGGACGTCGCCGGTATCCAGCCCGTTATCCGGCCAGAAGATCGACAGGCCCGTTTCCTTCTCGCCCTTGATGATCGGCCAGTTGATCGCCGACGCGCCGCGATATTCCGGCAGCAGCGACGGGTGATACTGGATCGAGCCATGGGTCGGGATGTTGAGGAATTCCTCCGGAACGAACAGCGTAACGAACGCCATGACCTGCAGGTCGGGCTTCATCGCGCGGAACTGATCCTGGACTTCCTGGGTCTTGTACGAGGTCGGCTGATAGACCGGAAGGTTGGCCGCGAGCGCCGCTTCCTTCAGCGGGTCGGCCTTCTGCCCGGGCTTTTCCGGCGCGACGAAGACGCCGATGACGTTGTCGCCGCGCTTGAGGAGCGCCTCCAGCACCGCCTTACCGAACGCCTGCTGGCCGTGCACTACGATACGCATGGGTTTTCCTCTGATGGTTTAGAAAAGACTTCGCGCGGAGAACTCCGCACGCCTAAGCGAAAAAAACGCGCCGGGCCTAAGCCGCGGCGCGCTTCTTTTCTTGCGGCGTGACGGCGCCCGAAGCCTTGATGTCGTTCACTTCCTTGGACGAGTAGCCGAGAACCTTCGTCAGGATCTCGTCGGTGTGCTCGCCGAGAAGCGGCGAACGCTTCACTTCGGACTTCGAATCCGAAAGCTTGATCGGGTTGCCGACGGTGAGGTACTTGCCGCGCGTCGGGTGATCGACCTCGACGACGGTGCCGGTTTTCCGCAGCGACATGTCCTCGGCGATTTCCTTCATCGAAAGGATCGGACCGACCGGGATATCGACACTGTTGCAGAGTTCCATCACCTCGAACTTCGTCTTGGTCATCGTCCACTGCTCGATCCGCTCGAAGATCTGGTTGAGCTTCGGCAGACGCGCTTTCGGCGTTGCGTATTCCGGATCGGTCTTCCAGGTCGGCTCGCCGATGATGTCGCAGATCGGCCCCCACACCGGCGCCTGCGTGATGAAGTAGATGTAGGCGTTCGGGTCCTGCGGCGCGCCCTTGCACTTCAGGATGCGGCCCGGCTGGCCGCCGCCCGAGTCGTTGCCGGCGCGCGGCGTCGCGTCGCCGAACGGCACACCTTCGCTGAACTGGCTGTACTCGGTGAGCGGGCCCGCCTTGAGGCGCTGCTGGTCACGGAGCTTCACGCGGCAGAGATTCAGGACGCCGTCCTGCATGGCCACGTCGACCTTCTGGCCGCGGCCGGTGCGGTTGCGCTGGAACAGCGCCGTCACGATGCCGAGCGCGAGGTGAAGACCCGTACCCGAGTCGCCGATCTGCGCGCCGGTGACGAGCGGGGGGCCTTCGCGGAAACCGGTGGTCGAGGCCGAACCGCCCGCGCACTGCGCGACGTTCTCGTAGACCTTGCAGTCCTCGAACGGTCCGGGGCCGAAGCCCTTGATGGACGCGACGATGATGCGGGGGTTGAGCTTGTTGATGCGCTCCCAGGTGAAGCCCATGCGATCGAGCGCGCCCGGCGCGAAGTTTTCGACCATGACGTCGCAGTGCTTGATCAGCCGCTCGATGATCTCCTTGCCCTTCTGGTTCTTGGAGTCGACGGTGATCGAACGCTTGTTGTGGTTCAGCATCGTGAAGTAGAGCGAATCCGCGCCCTTCACGTCGACGAGCTGGCCGCGGGTGATGTCGCCGACGCCCGGACGCTCGATCTTGATGACGTCCGCGCCGAACCAGGCGAGGAGCTGCGTGCAGGTCGGACCCGACTGAACGTGCGTGAAGTCGAGGATCTTGATGCCCTGCAGCGCCTTACCGTCGCCGCCCCACGGCTTGGTCGAGGCCTTCGGCAGTCCGTTGCCGTTCGCCTTGGCGACGGACTTTGCAGCGGACTTGCCGGACTTGGCTGCCGCTTTCTTCTTCGGCGCCGGCTTCTTGGCCTTTGCCTTTGCTTTCAGTTTCTTCTTCGCCATTGGGAATTTCCCTCCGTATTCTGCGAAATCAGGTTGTGAGGTGGATTATTTTTTCTTCTGCAACACGCTCTGCGGGTTGAGATTGCCGATGCGGCCGCTCTCGCTGCCGGCGTTCGGATCGATGACGGCGTTGATGAGCGTCGGTTTGCCCGAGTCCATCGCCTTGTCGACGGCGCGCTTCAGCTCGTCCGGCGTCGTGACCTGCATGCCGACGCCGCCGAAGGCTTCCATCATCTTGTCGTAGCGGGCGTCCTTGACGAACACCATCGGCGACGGATCGTTGCCGCCGGTCGGATTGACGTCGGTGCCCTTGTAGATGCCGTTGTTGTTGAAGATGACGATGGTGACCGGCAGGTTGTAGCGGCAGATCGTTTCGATCTCCATGCCGGAGAAGCCAAAGGCCGAGTCGCCCTCAACCGCGAGCACCGGCTTGCCGGACTCGATCGCGGCGGCGATGCAGAAGCCCATGCCGATGCCCATCACGCCCCAGGTGCCGACGTCGAGACGCTTGCGCGGCTTGTACATGTCGATGACGCCGCGGGCGAGGTCGAGGGTGTTGGCGCCTTCGTTGACGAGAATGGCGTCCGGCCGTTCCTTGATGACGGTCTTGAGCGCGCCGAGCGCACCGTGGAAATCCATCGGCGCGGTGTTCTTCATCAGCTTCGAGGCCATCTTGGCGATGTTCTCTTCCTTCTTCTTCGAGACGGCCGAGGTCCAGTCGGCCGGCGGCGTCGGGAAGCTGCTGCCCATACCGTCGAGCAGCGCCTGCACGCAGGAGCCGATGTCGCCGACGACCGGCGCGACGATCTCGACGTTCGAGTCCATTTCCTTCGGCTCGATGTCGATCTGGATGAACTTCTTCGAGTGCGGCTCGCCCCAGGTCTTGCCCTTGCCGTGGGACAGGAGCCAGTTGAGACGCGCACCCAGCATCACGACGACGTCGGATTCTTTCAGCACTGTCGAGCGCGCCGCGCCCGCGCACTGCGGATGCGTGTCGGGGAGGAGGCCCTTGGCCATCGACATCGGCAGGAACGGAATGCCGCTCTTCTCGACGAAGTTGCGGATCGTCTCGTCGGCCTGCGCGTAGGCCGCGCCCTTGCCGAGGATGATCAGCGGCTTCTTCGCCGACTTCAAAACGTCGAGCGCGCGCTTGACGGCGGCCGGCGCGGGGATCTGCGCGGGCGCCGCGTCAATGACCTTGACGAGCGACTTCTGGCCTTCATCAGCGTTCATCACCTGGCCGAACAGCTTCGCCGGCAGGTCGAGATAGACGCCGCCCGGACGGCCGGAGACCGCGGCGCGGATCGCGCGCGCAATGCCGATGCCGATGTCCTGGGCGTGCAGCACGCGATAGGCCGCCTTGCAGAGCGGCTTTGCGATCGCGAGCTGGTCCATTTCCTCGTAGTCGCCCTGCTGCAGGTCGACGATTTCGCGCTCCGACGAACCCGAGATCAGGATCATCGGGAAGCAGTTGGTCGTGGCGTTGGCGAGTGCGGTGAGACCGTTCAGGAAGCCCGGCGCCGAAACGGTGAGACAGATGCCCGGCTGCTTGGTGAGAAAGCCCGCGATCGCCGCGGCGTTGCCGGCGTTCTGCTCGTGGCGGAACGAAATCACGCGAATGCCTTCAGCCTGCGCCATGCGGCCGAAATCCGAAATCGGAATGCCCGGCACGCCGTAGATCGTCTTGACGCCGTTCAGTTTGAGCGCGTCGATGATGAGATGAAAGCCGTCCGTCAGGTTCTGTACGTCGTCGGCAGGTTTTTGGGCAGTAGCGGTCTGAGCCATGAGAATCCCCGGTAGGTTTTGTTGTTTTGTGATTAGTCGAGATAGTCGGCAAAACGTGAAACGTGGTCGGCAAGGCCGAGCGCGTGCTGGCGCACGAGGGCCTCGGCTTTGTCGGTCTCGCGGCGCTCGAGCGCCTCGATGATGGTCAAGTGATCCTGAACCGAGCGTTCGGCGCGGTCGCGCTCGACGATCGTCTTGCGGCGGATCATCCGCATGTGGGTGAACAGGTTCTCGGCAAGCGAGGCGAGTACGCTGTTGCCCGAAAGGCCGATGATCGTCTGGTGAAATTCGATATTGGCCTCGGAATATTCATCGAGATGGGCAAGCACCTCATCGCCGACGAAGCTGGTGAACATCTTGCGCAGGCTGCCGATCTCTTCGTCGGTGGCGTTCTGCGTGATGAGGCGGGCCGCCATGCTCTCGAGCGCGGCCCAGGCCGTGATCATCTCGACCACTTCTTTTTTGGTCTTGCGCACGACATAGATGCCGCGGCGAGGGACCGAGCGGACGAAGCCCTCGCGCTCGAGTTGCGCCATCGCCTCGCGCACCGGCGTCCGCGAGACGCCGAGATCCTGGGCGAGGCGGCGCTCGTCAAGGCGAACCTCGTTCGGCCCGTCATAGACGTCGAGTGAAACGATGACGTCCTTGAGCGCGGCGTAAGCGCGATCCTTGAAAGTGGAGACATCGTCGAGCGGCGCGATAGCAATCCGGGCCGCGGTGGAATTTTTGGAGCGGGAGGGAATCTCGTTCATATTCGTCCGTGCTCGCTGGTATAGTGTGTGTCGGAAACACGTAAAAACCTAAAATAAATTATACCACCGAACCAGCGCGGGCAGAAGGGGAAAATATCTGCCTGATCAAAGAAAACTGCGGACGGCGCGGGGAAAAAGCCGCTTTTAAGGGGCCCCGCCGCATGGCCCGGACAATCCCCGGCGCAAACCAGACGACCTTTCCGGAACGGGCTAGAGCAAATTAACGGCGAAACGCCCGGCCATCGTCACGAGATAGACGCCAAAGGCGATTTCGAGCTTCCGGCGTGGAATGGCATGCGCAAGGCGGGCGCCGAACGGCGCGCACAACATGCCGAGCGGCGCAAGCAACATGACGCCGATCAGCGAAACGAAGCCGAGCGAGAGCGGCGGCAACAGGCTCGTCTTCGAAAGTCCGGCGAGCACATAACCGATGGCGCCGGGGATCGAGATGAAGACGCCAAGGCCCGCCGAGGTCGCGACGGCTTGATGGATAGTCCGGCCGAACAGCATCAGCGCGAGGTTCGACATCATCCCGCCGGTGATGCCCATCAGCGATGCCAGAAGCCCGATGACGAAGCCGATCGCGCGCATCGGCCAGGAGGATGGCTCGTTCGCGACGTGCCAGTCCTTGCGGCCGATCAGGAGCGCGATGCCGTTCGCGCCGGCGATCGACGCGAACACGCCCTTAAACAGCCAGCCCGGTGCGAAAGCGGCGAGCGCGCTGCCCGCGATGACGCCGAACAAACACGGCAGCGCCCATAGCCGCAGCACGCGGTCATCGACCGCGCCCTTGGCGCGATGCGCAAGGTACGAGCGCACTGATGTGGGGATGATGACGGCGAGCGACGTGCCGACGGTGAGCGGCATCCGAACTTCTTCGGGCACGCCGAGAATGATGAAGGTCTGGTAGAGGATCGGCACGATGATGGCGCCGCCGCCGACGCCAAACAGTCCGGCGAGAATGCCGGTGACGCCGCCGGCGCAAATCAGCGCGGTCGCCAACGGCAGGAATTGCTCGAAGGAAAATGTTGTCATCGTGAAAAGGAGCGGGGCAAAAATAAAAACGGGAGCATTGCTGCTCCCGTTTTAATCGATTGGCGGCGGCTGTATAGCCGCCGCAATGTCGCTTGCGTCAGGCGGCCACTTCCTTGCCGCGGATCTTCGCCCAGGTGTTGGAGATCACCGACCAGAAGGCGGAGATGATGCCGAGGACCATGATGGTGGAAACCAGCGCGTTCGAGAAGAAAACGCTGAGGCTGCCGCCCGAAGAGAGCAGCGACTGGCGGAAGGCTTCTTCCGCCTTGTCGCCGAGCACGATCGCCAGCACCATCGGCGCCATCGGGTAATTAAACTTCTTCATGAAGTACCCGAGGATGCCGAACACGACCATCATCAGCACGTCGAAGGTCGAGTTGTGCACGGTGTAAGCGCCGATCGCGCACAGCACCAGAATGACCGGCGCGATGACGCTGAACGGGATCCTGAGGATCGCGGCGAAGACCGGCACGCAGGTCAGCACGATCAGAAGGCCGACGATGTTGCCCATATACATCGAGGCAATCAGGCCCCAGACGAAGTCTTTCTGCTCGACGAACAAGAGCGGTCCCGGCTGGAGGCCCCAGATCAGGAGGCCGCCGAGCAGCACCGCAGCGGTCGGCGAACCCGGCACGCCGAGCGCGATCATCGGCAAGAGCGCCGAGGTACCGGCGGCGTGCGCCGCCGTTTCCGGCGCGATGACGCCTTCGATTTCGCCGTTGCCGAAGTTCTTGCCGCGCTTCGAGATGCGCTTGGCGATGCCGTAGCTCATGAACGAGGCAGGCGTCGCACCGGCGGGCGAGATGCCCATCCAGCAGCCGATCAGGCACGAGCGCAGCGACAGCATCCAGTACTTCGGCAGCGTCTTCCAGGTCTGCCACACCACCTTCGGATCGATGTGCGCGGCCTTGCCCTTGAAGGAGAGGCCTTCTTCCATCGTCAGCAGGATTTCGCCGATGCCGAAGAGACCGATGACGGCGATCAGGAAGTCGAAGCCGTTCAGCATCTCCGTAAAGCCGAAGGTCAGGCGGAGCTGGCCGGTCATCTGATCGAGGCCGACGGCGCCGAGCGCGAAGCCCAGCATCATGGCGACGATCGTCTTGAACGGCGGCTCCTTGGAAAGGCCGACGAAGCTCGCGAAGGCGAGGAAATAGACCGCAAAGATCTCGGCCGGCCCGAAGCGCAAGGCGAAGTTCGCGACCATTGGCGCGACGAGCGTAATGACGATGACCGCGAACAGCGCGCCGACGAACGACGAGGTGAACGCGGCGGTGAGCGCCTCGCCGGCGCGGCCCTGTTGCGCCATCGGGTGGCCGTCGAAGGTCGTGGCCACCGACCATGGTTCACCGGGTATGTTGAACAAGATGGAGGTGATCGCACCTCCGAACAACGCGCCCCAGTAGATGCAGGACAGCATGATGATCGCCGACGTCGGCGACATCGAGAAGGTGAGCGGCAGCAGGATGGCGATGCCGTTGGCGCCGCCGAGACCCGGCAGCACGCCGACGATGACGCCGAGCACGATGCCGATCACCATCAGGACGAGATTGTAAGGTTGCACCACGACGGCGAAGCCGTGGAACAGATTGCCAATATCCTCGATCATCTTGGATTCCCCCCAGCGCGTTGGGCGCGCGGATCGTTTTTGTTCTTAGTAACCAAACCAGTTCTCGACCGGGCCCTTCGGCAGCGGAACGAGAAACCATTGTTCGAACGTCACGAAGAGCATCAGCGGCACGGCCACGGCGACGATGATCGCCTTCAGCCACGAATACTTTCCGAAATACTTCATGAAGCCGGCGATCAGGAGAGCGGACGACACGTAGACGCCGAGATAAGGAATGGCGAGGACGTAGACCGTCGTCGGAATGACGACCGAGACGACCTGACCGAGCTGCGACCATTCGGCCAGGAGCTTGCCGTCTTCCGGCTCGCGCATGGCGTTGATCAGGTTGACCACGCTGCCGAGGACGACGAACAGCCCGAGATAGAACGGGAAGAACCCGGCTTTCGGACCTTCAGCGCCCCAGCCGATGCCGACCTTGAGCGCGCCGTAGATGGCGATCGCGCCCATCAGTCCCATGAACAGGGCGAACCAGATTTCACCTTTCCGGTGGGACGGACCCGTCCCACCGGTTTCGTTTGCACTATGGCTCATTGCATCACTGCCTTTGTTGTTGGCGGTGTTACTTTGGTTGCTTGCGTTACTGCTTGGCCGCGAGGAAGCCCGCGGACTTCATCAGCTCTTCATGAGTCTTTTCGGCTTTCTCGACCCAGGCGAGATACTCTTTGCCGCTCATGAAGGTCTGGTTGAAGGCGCCGTCGTCCATCAGCTTCTTCCACTCCGGCGTTTCGCGCACCTTCTTCATCAGGTCGACGTAGTACTTGACCTGATCGTCGGTGACGCCCGGCGCCATGAAGAAGCCGCGCAGCATCAGATACTCAACGTCGATGCCGGCCGACTTGCAGGTCGGGATCGAATCCCAGGCGAGGTCGCCCGCGATCTTCTCGTGGTAGTTCAGCTTCTTGGAATCGAAGACGCAAAGCGGACGGAGCTTACCGGCGCGCCACTGGGCGACCGCTTCGATCGGGTTGTTGACCGAGGAGTCGATGTGGTTGCCGACGAGCTGCACCGCGACCGCGCCGCCGCCCTTGTACGGGATGTAGGTCATCTTCTTGCCGGTCGCCTTCTCAAGCGCGACAGTGATGATCTGGTCTTCCTGCTTCGAGCCGGTACCGCCCATCTTGAAGTGGCCGTCCGGGTTCTTCTTGATGTCGGCGACGTAATCCTGCGCCGTCTTGTAAGGCTTGTCGGCGTTTACCCACAGGATGAATTCGTCGAGCGCCATCATGGCGACCGGCGTCATGTCCTTGTAAGAAAAGGGAATTCCGGTCGCGAGCGGGGTCGTGAACAGGTTCGACAGGGTAATGATCAGCTTGTGCGGATCGCCCTTCGAATTCTTCACGTCGAGGAAGCCTTCACCGCCGGCGCCGCCCGACTTGTTGACGACGACGACCGACTGCTTCGACAGGTTATGCTTGGTGATGATGCCCTGAATGGCACGCGCCATCTGGTCGGCACCGCCGCCGGTACCGGCGGGGACGACGATTTCGATGGCTTTGGTGGGTTCCCAGGCAAGTGCCGGTGTCATCGAGATAATCGAGGCACCAGCGATAGCGGCAGCGAATAAACTAGCGTTACGCTTTATGCGTTGCATCTGCTTCTCCCTTTTTGCGTTTTTTGTTCAATACCGGTCTTTATGCCGGATTCTCGAAGTAATAAAAATTGCGATCTTTGGCGTGAAGACCGTCTGTATAAGTTATGCCAAGCATATCTGGATGATCCACCTTGGCAAGCCGAAAAATCATCTGCTCTATATTGCAGGTGCGAAGACGCGTGGTTCGCGGCGCTAACGCGCTTTTTTCTTAAACTTTTTTGCCTGACGATTTTCTTTGGGCGATTTTCCACATGGGCTCATGTCTGCCGTCACGTTAAGCATGAAAGAATGTCACGCGGTTTCCAGCGCGCCGATCGCGCTCGGGGCCATGTGGAAAATCGATCAAGGATCGTCATGGATATTCAGGGACACGCAGCGCTCGTCACCGGCGGCGGCTCCGGGCTTGGTGCGGCGACAGCGGCCATGCTCGTCAAGGCGGGCGCCAAAGTTTCGCTGATCGACATCAACGAGACGGCGCTGCATTCGTTCGCCGAAAAAATCGGCGCGCTCGCGCTTCATTGCGACGTGACGAATGCCGCGTCCGCCGAAGCCGCGGTGGCGAAAGCGCGCGCGGCACATGGCCCCGCGCGCATTCTCGTCAACTGCGCCGGCATCGCACCCGCGAAGCGCATTGTCGGCCGCGACGGTCCGATGCCGCTCGAGGATTTTTCCCGCGTCATCAACGTCAATCTCGTCGGCACCTTCAACATGATGCGGCTCGCCGCCGCCGACATGAGCACTCTAGATCCGCTCGAGGACTTTGAGCGCGGCGTCATCATCTCGACTGCGTCGGTCGCAGCTTACGAGGGACAGATCGGGCAGGCGGCCTATGCCGCGTCGAAAGGCGGCGTCGTCTCGCTGACGCTGCCTGCCGCGCGCGAGCTTGCGCAGTTCGGCATCCGCGTGAACGCCATCGCGCCCGGCATTTTTCTTACGCCGATGCTGCAGGGCTTGCCGCAGGAAGTGCAGGACGGTCTTGCCGCTTCGGTGCCGTTTCCGAAGACGCTCGGTAATCCCGCGCAATACGGCAAGCTCGCGCTGCACATCATCAAGAACCGTTATCTCAACGGCGAGACGATCCGCCTCGACGGCGCGCTCCGAATGGCGCCCAAATAACTGAAAGAGAAGAAGTAGCGGAACCAATTGCCGCCTGCGTCATCAAAGCTTTCAACGATTGCGCGATAACGCTTCTTTCACGATGCAGAGAGGGCGGTTTGCAAGGGTTGCGGCGGATGGAACAATCCGCTGAACTCCCTGTTTATGGTGGATATTCCGGGGACCTGAATGTCGAAAACCGCCGCGTACCCGCTAGATGCCACGCCCGATGCCCTGCGCGCGAACTGGCTTGCCGCCTTCCGCAAGGTGCGTGCGGAAACCGAAAGCCGCGCCGCGCCGCTCTCGCCGGAAGATCAGGTCGTGCAGTCGATGCCCGACGCGAGCCCGACGAAATGGCATCGCGCGCATACCACCTGGTTCTTCGAGCAGTTTTTGCTCGTGCCGAACGTGCCGGACTATCGCGTCTTCGATGAGCGCTTCGCCTTTCTCTACAACTCTTATTATGTCTCGGCAGGTCCCCGGCACGAGCGGCCGAAGCGCGGATTGATCACGCGGCCGTCGTGCGAAGAAGTCGCGCGCTATCGCAAGCATGTCGATGCCGCAGTGGAAAAACTGCTCGCGCAGGCTTCGCCCAACGAATTGCGCAAGCTGCTGCCGATCGTCGAGATCGGCCTCAACCACGAACAGCAGCATCAGGAGTTGATCCTCACCGACATCCTGCATGCGCTGGCGCAGAATCCGACCGCGCCCGCTTACGATGCGAAGTGGCGGATGCCGCGCGGCGAAGCCGGCGGTTATGTGAAAATTCCCGAGGGCATCCATACCGTCGGCGACGACGGCGCGGGCTTCGTCTTCGACAACGAGCGGCCGACGCATCAGGAACTGATCCAGCCGGTGAAGATTTCGCGCGCGCTCGTCACGAATAAAGAGTGGCTCGAATTCATCGACGACGGCGGCTACGCGACGCCGACGCTCTGGCTTTCCGAAGGCTGGTACACCGTGCAGGCCGAGGAATGGCAGGCGCCGTTCTACTGGAAGAAACGCGATGGCGCGTGGCACCAGATGTCGCTCAGTGGCCTGCAGCCCGTCGATCCGGCCGCGCCCGTTTCTCACATCAGCTATTTTGAAGCCGACGCCTATGCGCGCTGGGCCGGCAAGCATCTCCCGACCGAGTTCGAGTGGGAGGTCGCGGCAAGAAACGGCCTTCTGGCCGATGCTTTCGGTATCGTCTGGCAATGGACGCGCAGCGCCTATCTTGCCTATCCGGGCTATCGCGCCGTTGAGGGCGCGCTCGGCGAATACAACGGCAAGTTCATGATTAATCAGATGGTGCTGCGCGGCGGCTCGCTCGCGACGCCCGAAGGTCATTCACGTTTCAGCTATCGCAATTTCTTCCCGGCTTCCGCGCGCTGGCAGTTTTCCGGTCTGCGTCTTGTTGAGCACGAACACTGAGTTTGGGGTATTTCATGAAAGCCATTGCCGGGAAGCCGCGGCGCGAAGCCTCCACTGAGGCGAATACGTTCATGCACGATGTCGTCACCGGCCTGTCGGCGCAGCCGAAATGGATGGCGGCAAAACATTTTTACGATGCCGAAGGCTCGCGCCTGTTCGAGCGCATCATGGAGTTGCCCGAATATTATCCGACGCGCAGCGAGATGCAGGCGCTGCGCGCGCATGCTGCAGCGATCGCGGCGCTGATCCCGGAGGGCGCGGCACTCGTCGAATTCGGCTCGGGCTCGACGGCGAAGATCCGGCTCTTGCTTGAAGCGGCGCCGCATATCGCGGCCTATGTGCCGGTCGATATTTCAGCCGATTATCTCGAGGAGCAGGCGCGAGAATTGCGCCGCGATTTTCCGCGGCTGAAAGTGCTGCCCGTCGCCGCCGACTTCACGAGGCCCTTCGAGTTGCCGCTCGGCGTGCGCAAGCTCGCGCGTGTCGGTTTCTTTCCGGGCTCGACGATCGGCAATTTCGAGCCGCTCGCGGCCGTCGCCTTTCTGCGCAACGCCGCGCGCATTCTCGGCAGCGGCGCTTCGCTCATTATCGGCGTCGATCTCGTCAAGGACGAGCATGTGCTGAACGCCGCCTATAACGACAAGGCGGGCGTTACCGCCGCCTTCAACCTCAATCTCTTGGCTCGCATCAATCGCGAGGCGGGCGGCGATTTCGATGTCAGCGCGTTCTCGCATCGCGCCTTCTTCAACACCGTGCGCGAGCGGATCGAGATGCATCTCGTCAGCCGAAAGCAGCAGCGCGTCACGGTTGGCGGCGAGACGTTCGACTTCGCGCCCGGCGAGACGATCCATACCGAGAACAGCTACAAATATAGCCGCGCGGGCTTTCGCGATCTTGCCCGCCAGGCCGGCTGGCTCGAAGAGGCGCTATGGACGGACGAGGCCGGCAATTTCTCGGTGCGCGTCTTGAAGACGCGTTAAACCTTTTCGATCCGGAACACGAGGCGGCCTTCGCCGTGCTCGGTCGTCACCAGCCGGTCGCCGGTCTTTTGCAGCAAATGCGGGATGTCGATGGCCGCCATCGGGTCGGTGCACTCGACGGTCAGCCGGTCGCCCGGCTGCAATGAGGCGAGCGTTTTTTCCGTCTTTAGTGCGGGAAGCGGGCACTTCAGCCCTTTGAGATCAAGGTTAACGTCCGCCATGAATGCTCGTCATGCAAATTCCCTCAAGCGAAATTCTCTATAACATGACGGCGCAATCGCTTTGCCGGGGGCTGCCGCCTTCGGCTAGAGGGAGGCCATGCCGTCCGAACCCTATGCTTCGCAGAAAATCGCGAAGCTGACGCCTATCGACGGCGTCTTCCGCAAGCTCGACGCGCTCGCAACGCCTGTTGCCGCGCGCACGATTGCGCTCGCCCGCGCCGAGCATCTTGTGCTCGCCGGGGATGTACGGCTCGCGGCGACGAGCCCCGCGCGCGCCATCGCCTTGCAGGACGGCCATGCCGTCTCCTCGAAAGACGTCACCGACGCCGGACCTTACACGCCGATGGCGGCGAAGACGGCGTGGATCGAAGCAGGCGAGGTTTTGCCCGATGGCTTCGATGCCGTGCTCGCGCCCGATGCCGTGAGCGAAAGCGGCGAAGTGACGGAG
This sequence comes from Xanthobacteraceae bacterium, assembly GCA_035555855.1. GTDB lineage: Bacteria > Pseudomonadota > Alphaproteobacteria > Rhizobiales > Xanthobacteraceae > Palsa-892. The sequence continues at coordinate 42,671 of DATMGD010000052.1, read as the reverse complement.
CCGGCGGCGCCCGGCGAGGGCGTCTGGCCGCAAGCCGCCGACGGCGAGGCGAATAGTCTGCTTTCGCAGGCCGGCGAGCAGTTGCGCGCCATCGACATCGCCGTGCTTGAATCGCTCGGTGTGAAAGAAGTCTCGGTGCGCGTGCCGAAGATCGCGCTTGTCGCTGTTCGGAAAGATCAGCAGCCGTTGCTCTCGCTGTTCTCGCGCATGATCGCCGCGAGCGGCGGCGAGGTAGCGAGTGCGGCATCGCTCGACGCCGCGCTCGACGATGAAAGCGCCGATGCCGTGATCGTGCTCGGCGGCAGCGGCATGGGCCGGAGCGATAAAAGCGTCACGACGCTTGCCCGGAAAGGCCGCGTCGAAATCCATGGTTTTGCGTTGAAGCCCGGTGAAACGGCGGCATTGGGCGCAATGGCCGGTGCAAAAAGAGTACGCCCGGTGCTGATCGTGCCGGGCCGCTTCGATGCGGCGCTTGCGGTATTCGCGCTTCTCGGCTTGCGGCTTATTGCGAAGCTTTCCGGCCACGCCAGATATATTGTGCAAATGCCGATCACGCTGTCCCGGAAACTCGCCTCGCAAGTGGGCATCGCCGAATTCGTGCCGCTCGCCCGCACCGGAAAAAGCGAGGCCGAGCCGGTCGCCACCGGAACACTGCCGCTTTCGGCTCTTGCGCGCAGCGACGGTTGGCTCATGGTGCCCGCCGAAAGCGAAGGCTATCCGGAGGGAAGCCGGGTCGAAATGAGGTTTCTGCCGTGAGCGGCGATAAACGATACGAGAGCTTGCTGGCCGCCGTGCGCAGCGCCGCGCGGCAGGAGCAGTTTCTCGAAGTGGTTTCCGCGCCGGAAGCCCATGCGCGATTTGCGAAGGCGCTCGAGCTTGCGCCGAAAGGCGTCGAGAAGGTTACGCTTGCCGCGGCGCTCGGCCGCGTGCTCGCCGAAGATACGCTCGCGCCCGTCGATGCGCCGCCGTTCGACCGCTCGTCCGTCGATGGCTTCGCCGTGCGCAGCATCGATACATTGACCGCGAGCGATGCAAGCCCGAAGCGATTGCAGCTCAACGGCGAAGTGCTTGCCTGCGGCGCGTCTCCGCGCGTGCCGGTCACGGCCGGTACCGCGACTGCGATTGCGACCGGCGGCGTCATTCCGCGCGGCGCCGATGCCGTCGCGATGATCGAATGGACCGATCTTGTCGAAACCGGCGACGGCCCGGCGATTGATCTTCGTCGCGCTGTTGCGGCGGGGCAGTTCGTTGCCTTCGCCGGCTCCGACATCGCGCGCGGCGAAACGGTATTGCGCAAGGGCACGCTGATCGGCTCGCGCGAAATCGGCATGCTCGCTGCCTGCGGTATCGCTCGCCTGAAAGTCGTACGGCGGCCGAAGGTCGCCGTGCTTTCGACCGGCGACGAACTGATCGCGCCGGGCAAGCCGCTCAAAGCGGGCGGCGTTTACGATTCCAATAGCGCCATTGTCGCCGCCGCCGTGCGCGAAGCGGGCGGCGAACCGGTCGCGTTTGGCGTATTCCCCGACAACGAAGCACTGCTCACCGACGCCGTGCGCCGTGCGCTTTCCGAGTGCGACATGGTCGTGCTTTCGGGAGGTACTTCGAAGGGCGCGGGCGATCTTTCGCACCAGATCATTCCGCGCCTCGGCAAGCCGGGCATCCTCGTGCATGGCGTCGCGCTGAAACCCGGCAAGCCCTTGTGCCTCGCTGCAATCGGCAAGAAGCCGATCGTCGTGCTGCCGGGCTTCCCGACCTCCGCGATCTTTACATTTCATGAGTTTGTCGCGCCGGTCATTCGCGCCTTCGCCGGACTGCCGCAAGAAGCGGCCGGCACCGTGAAGGCGACCGTGCCGGTGCGCGTGCCGTCCGAGCTTGGCCGTCAGGAATTCGTGCTCGTGGCGCTCGTCGCGAAAGACGGCGGGCTTGTCGCCTTTCCGTCGAGCAAGGGTTCCGGCGCCGTCACCGCCTTCTCCGACGCCGACGGCTTCATCGAAGTCGATGCACTCGCAAGCGCGCTCGATGCCGGTACGCCCGTGACCGTCACGCTGATTGGCAAAGCGGCGCGCGCCCCCGATCTCGTCATCATGGGCAGTCATTGTGTCGCGCTCGACGTCGTGCTGAACGCCATCGCGGGGCAAGGCTTTGCGATCCGCAAGATCGCGCTCGGCAGTCAGGGCGGCGTCACCGCCGCAAAGCGCGGCGAGTGCGATCTCGCGCCGACGCATCTGATGGATCCCGCGACCGGCACTTATAACAAGCATCTTCTCACGCCGGGGCTCGCGCTCGTGCCCGGCTGGCGGCGCATGCAGGGCTTCGTCTATCGCAAGGGCGACGAGCGTTTCGAAGGCAAGGACGCGAAGGAAGCGATTGCGGCGGCGCTTTCTGACAAGCGCGCCATCATGGTCAACCGCAATCAGGGCGCGGGCACCCGCATCCTGATCGACCAGCTGCTTGCGGGCGAGCAACCCGCGGGTTACGGCAATCAGCCGCGCTCGCATAATGCGGTGGCGGCGGCGGTCAGCCAGGGCCGCGCCGATTGGGGGATCGCCATTTCGCAGGTTGCCGGACTTTACGGCCTCGGCTTTTTGCCGCTGACGCCCGAGCACTACGACTTTCTGCTGGTCGAGTCGCGCCGCGACCGGCCCGCGGTAAAGGCGTTTCTGGCGGCGCTGCACGACCCGATGGTGCGCGAAAAAATCGCCGCGCTCGGCATGAGCCCTGCGGCGGAGTAGGATCGGGAGATGACACCGGCGAAGAAACCGATGCGTGTGTTTGGCCTTGCCGGCTGGAGCGGCTCGGGCAAGACGACGCTGATGGCGAAACTCCTGCCGGCGCTGATCCGGCGCGGGCTCAAGGTCTCGACCATCAAGCACGCCCATCATCACTTTGACCTCGACAAGCCGGGCAAGGATTCTTTCATTCATCGCGAGGCCGGCGCCTCCGAGGTGTTCATCTCGTCCGCCAATCGCTGGGCGCAGATGCACGAGTTGCGCGGCGAGCCCGAACTGCATCTTCACGAGATCATCGAGAAGATCACGCCGGTCGACCTCGTCATCGTCGAGGGCTTCAAGCGCGAAGCCCACCCCAAGATCGAAGTTCATCGCGCCGAAGTCGGCAAGCCGCTCTTGCAGCCCGACGATCCCTGGATCGTCGCGATTGCCGCCATCGGCGCGGTCGGCAACGCAGGTGTGCCGGTGATCGGTCTCGACGATATCGAGAAGATCGCCGACATCGTGACCGCGGAAGCGATGCCCATCGAGGATCTGGCTCGTGCTGCAGCGGCGATGACGGCCGCGGAGGCCTGAAATGGCCCAGCTCACCGACGATTGCTTCGCCTTCAACGGCCCCTTGATGCCGATCGAGGATGCGCATCGGTTGATGGCGGCGCAGATTCCGCCGGTTGCCGAGTCCGAGAGCGTGCCGCTTGCCGAAGCCTTCGGTCGCGTCGCAGCGCAGGACATCAAGGCGCCGATCGCGCTGCCGTCGTTCGAGAATTCCGCCGTCGACGGTTATGCCGTCCGCCACGGCGATATCGGCGCGAGCGGCGACACGCAGTTTCGGATCGTCGAGCGTGTTTTCGCGGGCGATCGTCCGGCGCGCGCGCTTGCGAGCGGTGAAGCGGCGCGCATCTTCACCGGCGCGCCGATGCCGGCCGGTGCCGACACCGTCTACATGCAGGAAGATTGCCGCCAAGAACGCGATGAACAGGGCGATTTCGTCATCGTCCCGCCGGGACTTCGGATCGGCGCCAATCGCCGCCTGCCGGGCGAAGACGTGAAGGAGGGCGCGGTCGCGATCCCCGAAGGCCGCCGCCTCAAACCGCAGGACGTCGCGCTTGCCGCGGCGCTCGGCATCGAGCGCATCACTGTGCGCCGCCGCGTGAAGGTCGCGCTGTTTTCGACCGGCAACGAAATCGTCGAGCCGGGAAAAAAATTGCCGCCGGCGGCGCTTTACGATGCCAATCGTTTTTTGCTGCTGGGGCTTCTTCGCGTGCTCGGCGTCGAGGTCAGCGATCTTGGCATCCTCTCCGACGATGCGAAATCGCTCGAGACGAAAATCGCCGAAGCCGCGCGCAGCCACGACCTCGTGCTGACTTCCGGCGGCGTTTCGACCGGCGACGCGGATTACGTCAAGAGCGCCGTCGAGAAGATCGGCAAGCTTGTGCTGTGGCGCATTGCCATCAAGCCGGGGCGGCCGGTCGCGATGGGCGTGATTTCAGGCGCGGCTTTTGCAGGGTTGCCGGGCAATCCGGCGGCTGTCTTCGTGACCTTCGCGCATATCGTGCGGCCGCTGCTGCTGCGGCTGATGGGCGCCGATATTGAGCCGCTCACGGCGCTTCCCGTGCGCGCGGCTTTCGATTATCGGAAGAAAAAGGATCGCCGCGAATATGTCCGCGTTGCGCTAAAGCGCGCGCCGGACGGCGTGTTCGAGGCTCACAAGCACCCGCAGGAAGGCGCGGGCGTCATCACATCGCTGACCGAAACCGACGGCTTCGCCGAACTGCTTGAAACGGCAACGACTGTAAAAACCGGCGAGATGATCGGCTTTATTTCTTACGCCGCGCTTGCGGTTTAGATTTCAAACGCCGGGATATTGCCGCGCCAGCGTTTCGGCCGCCGCGCGGTCTTCAGGCGTGTTGACGTTGAAGAACGGATCGACCGGATGATCCGGCCACTCGGCGGTCGCGGCATTATGCCGTCCGACCCAGACGCCGACCTTGTGCAATTTTTCCGTGACGAGTGCCGCGCGCAGATCTTCGCGCAATGCGACCGGAAAAATCCCGGCGACCGGATGCATCCGCCCGCCGGTTCTGGCGCAGGCGAGCGGCGCGTTCGATGCCTGCCGCGCCGCATGAAGTTTTGCCACAAGATCGCGCGGCAGAAACGGGCAATCGCCCGGCACTGTCGCGATCCATTCGATCTCCGGCGCATTCTTCGCGACCCAGTCGAGCCCGGCGAGGATGCCGGCAAGCGGCCCCGCGAAATCAGGAACGCTGTCGGCGACAACCGGGTAGCCGAAGGCCGTGAAGCGCGCCGGATCGCCATTGGCGTTGATGACGAGCCCCGCGCATTGCGGCCGGAAGCGCGCGAGCGCGCGGGCGAGAATCGTCTCGCCGTTGATTTCAAGTAGCGGCTTGTCACCACCGCCCATGCGGCGCGCGAGACCGCCGGCGAGCACGAGTCCGAGCGTGGCAGGATGAGAAGACATGCCCGGAAATCTAGCACGGCGCGGGAAGCCGCGAACCGTCAAAAGCAATCGGCGCCCGCTTTTGGCGGGCGCCGGCGGCATTGGCGTTAGCGATAAAAGTCAAATCTTGAAGCGCGGATCGAGGTAGTCGCGCAGCGAATCGCCAAAGAGATTGAAGGCGAAGACCGCAAGGCTGATCGCGATACCCGGAAACAGGATCATCCAGGGCGCCTGGCTGTAGAACTCCTGCGAGGTGCCCGACAGCATCAGGCCCCAGGCCGCCGTCGGCTCGGTCACGCCGAGGCCGAGGAACGACAGCGACGCCTCGAGCAGGATCGCCTGCGCGATAAACGCGGTGAACATGATCAGGAACGGCGCGACGACGTTCGGCGCGATGTGCCGGAAGATGATGCGCGTGCTGCTGTAACCGGCGGCGCGCGCGGCGTCGATATAGGGCAGGCCGCGAATGGCGAGCGTTGCCGAGCGCACGACGCGCGCGATTTTCGGAATCATCGGAATGGCGATGGCGACGATGAGATTAAGATCGAGCCCGCCGACCGGGAACTTGCCGAGCACAGCGACGACCGCGAGCGCGAGCACGATGATCGGAAACGCCAGCAGGACGTCCATGAACCGTTCGATGGCCATATCGATGCGGCCGCCGTAATAGGCCGAAATCATGCCGATGGTCGCGCCGATGCCCGAGCCCACCATCGAGGAGAGGAAGCCGACGGCGAGCGCCGTGCGCGCGCCGTAAATGATGCGCGAGAAGACGTCGCGGCCGAAGGCGTCGGTGCCCATCCAGTGCTCCCACGACGGCGGCGCCAGCATCGCGCCGTAGTCGAGCGCCAGCGGATCGTAGGGCGCGATGAATTCGGCGAATACGCCGGCGATGAACAGCACGATGATGAACACGAGCCCGGCCATGCCGGTCGGCTGCGTGCGCGCAAAGGCGATGATCGGATGCTGCGCCTTGCGCTCGCGGAAGTCGATGTCGGAGGAGGTCGTTATCGTCATGTCACGAATACCGGATGCGCGGGTCGAGCACAGCATAGAGCAGGTCGACCACGAAGTTGATGATGATGAAGAAGGCGGCGACCAGCATGACCAGCGCCTGCACCATGGTGTAGTCGGCGCGCAGCACCGTCTCGACGAACAGCTTGCCGATGCCGTTGAGGTTAAACACCTGCTCAGTCACGACGAGGCCGCCGATCAGAAAGGCGAATTCGAGCCCGATCACCGTCACCACCGGCAGCATGGCGTTACGGATAGCATGACGCGAAAGGACGAGGCGCTCGTAGACGCCCTTGGCGCGCGCGGTGCGGATGTAGTCCTCTTGCAGCACTTCGAGCAGCGTCGAGCGCGTCATGCGCGTCGCGACCGCCGAATAGCGATAGCCGACGGCGATCGCCGGCCATATCAGTTGCGAGAGATTCCGAATGGGGTCCTCCCATATCGGCGTGTAGGTGAGGGGCGGAATCCAGTTGAAGGTCAGCAGCAAGCCCAAAATGATGAGCATGCCGAGCCAGAACGAGGGCACGGCGAGGCCGGCGATGGCGAAGGCACGGATGACGTGGTCGATCCAAGTGTTGTTGTAGAGCGCCGAGATCGTGCCGAGCGGGATCGAAATCGTCACCGCCAGAATTGTCGCCATGATCGCGACTTGAAGCGAAAGGCCGAGGCGGGCGCCGATTTCCTCGATTACGGGGCGGCCGGTCCACATCGAGGTGCCGAAGTCGCCGACCATGATGCCGGTGATCCAGTGATAGAATTGATAGAACAGCGGCTGATCCAGGCCGAGCCGCGCGCGCTCGAGCGCAAGCGCTTCAGGGCTGACCTGCCCGCCGTCCATCAGCATGCGCATCTCGACGATATCGCCGGGCATCGCCCGCAGCAGGAGAAATACCAGTATGGCGACGCCGAGCAGCGTCGGGATCATCAGAAAGAAACGGCGGATCGTGTAGCGGAGCATGAAAAGTCCTGCGCTCGCGGGCGGAGTTAGAAACCGGGCGACGCGGTCACGCCGCCCGGTTGTTGTTGCGGATTACTGGTCGAGCCAGACGTTCTGCAGATCCTGGTTGATGTAGTGGCTCGGCGACATGTGCCAGCCATGCATCTGCTTCCAGGTCACGATGATGCGGTGCCACCACACGACCGGAACCGTATTGGCTTCGGTGAGGATGTGCTTCTCCAGCTCGCGCAGGATCGCGGCCCGCTTCTTGGGGTCGAGTTCGCGCTTCTGCTTCTCGTACAACTCGTCGACCTTGCGGTCGATGTTATGACCGTAGTTGATCGTCGACTTGTCGGACGAGAGGTACTTCAGGAGCTGCAAGTTCGGATCGTCGACGGCGTCGCAGTTGAAGTCGAGGCCGACGTCGTAGTTGCCGCTGCGCAGATTGCCGATATAGGCCTTGGTTTCCGGCTGCTCATGCTCGGCCGTAACGCCAATCTGGCGCCACTGGTCGATCACGAACACGCCGACCGGCGTATAGGGCATCGGCACGTTGCGGTTCAGGAACTTGAACTTGAGATCCTTGACACCCGCTTCGGCGAGCAGCTTCTTCGCCTCGGCGCGCGACTTGTTGATGTCCCTGCCGAAACCCGGATAGGTCTCGAGCTCGGCATTCGACGCCGCGAGTTCATAGCCCGGACGCAACACGCCGCCGACGTGCCGCACGACCGCGATCTTGGAGAGGGCTTCCGCGCCCTTCCAGCGATCGATGGCGAGCGAAAGCGCACGGCGAACGCGGACGTCGTCGAACGGCTTCTTCTTCACGTTGAACGTCACCACGAGGCTGCAGACCCAGGGCGACTCGGCGACGTTGATCTTGTCACCGAGGGCGTCCTTGAGCTTCTTCTCGTCGGCGGGCGACTGGCCGCGGAACTCCGCCAGCACTTCGCCGGCCTGGAGCGCATTCACGCGGGCCGAGGTGTTGGTGATGAAGATCGCGCGGTAGCCGTCGAGATAGGGACGATCCTTGACGAAGTAGTCTTTGAAGCGCTCACCGACCCAGTGCGAGCCGGCGGCGTGTTCAACGAACTTGAACGGCCCGGTACCCATGATGTTCTTCTCGGGATACCGCGGATCCTCTTTCAGCTTGGCGGCGCTGTAGATGCAGTCCCACGGCGACGCGAAGTTGGTCAGCATCGAGGCGTTGGGCGCCTTGAGCTTGAACACGACGGTCAGCGGATCCGGCGTTTCGATCGAGGTGATATCCTCGTAGGCCGCCTTGCGGATCGACACCACGCCCTGCGGCGGGTTGGCGATGCGGTCATAGCTCGCCTTGACGTCGGCCGAGCTGAACGCCGAGCCGTCATGGAACTTGACGTTCGGGTGCAGCTTGAAGGTGTAGGTCAGGCCGTCCGGCGAGACCGTCCATGACTGCGCGAGATCGCCGACCACTTTCGGATAAGCGGCTTCGTCGAACTTGAGCAGCGTGTTGTAGTGCGGCCGTACCGGATGAATGAAGGCGAACGATGTTTCGCGGTGGCAGTCGTAGCTTGGCGGCTCGGCGCCGACGGCAAATTTCAAAATGCCGCCTTTCTTCGGTGTCTGGGCATCCACACCGCCCGTCGTCAGGGCGATAGCGGCAAGTCCCAGGATCAGAGTCCCTAGACGTAACTTCATGGCATTCCTCCTCAGTCTTGGTCTTTCGCTGTGTCGTTTCTTGTCGTTGCAGGTAGCTCGTTCCTCGTCGCCTGTGGTCAAACTTTGATGCAGGCGGCGAAGTGTCCCGGACGCTTTTCCTCGAGCGGCGGAACGATTTGCCGGCACTCTTCGCTGGCGATCGGACAGCGCGTATTAAAGACGCATCCGCTCGGCGGCGCCAGATGGCTCGGCAATTCTCCTTTGATCAGCCGCGGTTCGCGGCTCTTCTCGATTGTGGGATCGGGCACGGGCGCCGCGTCGAGAAGGACTTTCGTATAAGGATGCAGCGGCTCGTTATAGAGCGCATCGCGATCCGTGACCTCCATGACGCGGCCGAAATACATGACGACGACGCGCATCGAAATGTGGCGGACGACGGCAAGGTCATGCGCGATGAAGAGATAAGCAAGGCCGAGCCGGCGCTGGAGATCTTCGAGCAGATTGATGATCTGTCCCTGAATCGAAACGTCGAGCGCCGACACCGCTTCATCGCAGACGATGAATGACGGCTCCATCGCGAGCGCGCGGGCGATGCCGACGCGCTGGCGCTGGCCGCCCGAGAGCTGGTGCGGATAGCGCGCCGCCATCTCCGGTCTGAGGCCGACTTGCTCGAGCAGTTCTTGGACGCGAGCTTCTGCGCCGCGCTTGCCGCCGGCAAGATTGTAGACCTTGAGCGGCTCGGCGATGATCTGGCCGACCGTCATGCGCGGATTGAGCGACGAATAAGGATCCTGGAAGATGACCTGGATCTTGCGGCGGATCGCCTTCATCGCCGCGGCATTGGCGCTCGCAAGGTCCGCGCCTTCAAAGCGGATTTCGCCTTCGGTGGGATCCTCGAGACGGAGGATCAACCGGCCGACTGTCGTTTTGCCGCAGCCCGACTCGCCGACGAGGCCGAGCGTTTCGCCGGCGAAGATATCGAAATTGACGTCCTGCACCGCGCGCACGACGCCGGTCACGCCGCGCAGCGCGCTGCCGACGGCGAAATGCTTGGTGAGGTTGCGCACCGCAAGGATCGGCGCGCCGCTCTTCATCTCGGTGTGCGGGATCGCGCCGTCGGCGACGCTCCAGGCGAGCTTGCCGGCGGCGATCTCGGCGTGCCGGTGGCAGCGCGTGAGGCCGCCGAGGTCGTCCGGCAGGAGCGGCGGTACGGTGCCGCAGATTTCGATCTTGAACGGGCAGCGTGGCGCGAAGCGGCAGCCCGAAGGCAGGTGCGCCAAGTTGGGCGGCAGTCCTTCGATGGTCTCCAGCTTGGCGCCGCGCGGGCGGTCTAGGCGCGGCACCGAGCGCAGAAGGCCCATCGAATAGGGATGGCGCGGCCGGTGGAAGACGTCGTCGGCGTCGCCTTCCTCGACGAGTTGCCCGGCATACATCACGATGACGCGGTCGGCGTAGCGCGCGACGACGCCGAGATTGTGCGTGATGACGATCAGCGCAATGTCGAGCTTGCGCGAAAGATCCTTCATCAATTCCAGGATTTGCGCCTGGATGGTGACGTCGAGCGCGGTGGTCGGCTCGTCGGCGATGATAAGTTTGGGATTGCAGGCAAGGCCGATCGCGATCATCACGCGCTGGCGCATGCCGCCGGAGAATTGATGCGGGTACTGCTCGAGCCGCCGCGCGGGATCGGTAATGCCGACGAGCGTGAGGAGTTCGATCGCGCGCGCGGTCGCCTGCTCTTCGCTCATGCCGAGATGGATCGTCAGCGGCTCCTTGATCTGCAAGCCGATCGTCAGGATCGGATTGAGCGAGGTCATCGGCTCCTGGAAGATCATCGAGATGTCGCGTCCGCGCACCTCGCGCATCTGTTCGTCCGAAAGATCGAGCAGATTGCGGCCCTCGAAATTGATGCGGCCTTTCGGAATGCGGCCGGTGAGCTTCGGCAATAGCCGCATGATCGAGAGCGCGGATACCGATTTTCCCGAGCCCGATTCGCCGACGACCGCGACGATCTCGCCGCGCTTGACGTTGAAGCTCAAATCCTCGACCGCGCGCACGCGGCCGCGCGACGTCTCGAAATGCACATGCAGGTTCTGCACATCGAGAAGAACAGGCGCAGCGTTCGATTGCTCGTCCCGCGGCCGTTCGATGGTGATATCAACGCTCAAGTTACCCCCTGCATATTGATCGAAACCTCAGGTCTTTTCCGCATGTGCGGAGCCGGATTGCAACAAAGAATGTTCTATGCTGCGCCGCGAACGTAGGTGCGGGCATAAGTTTCGCGCAGCACGTTTTTTTGCACCTTGCCCATGGTGTTGCGTGGCAGCTCATCGACGAAGAACACGCGCTTCGGCTGCTTGAATTTGGCAAGCTTCTCTTCGAGCGCGGCGGTGATGTCGCTTTCGCTCAAAGTCGCGCCCTTTTCGCGCACGACGACGGCGGTGACGCCTTCGCCGAAATCGGGATGCGGACAGCCGATCACCGCGGATTCGACGACGCCCTTGATGTCGTCAATCGCGCTCTCGACTTCCTTCGGATAGACGTTGTAGCCGCCGGTGATGACGAGATCCTTGGCGCGGCCGACGATATGGATGTAGCCGCGCGCATCGATCTTGGAGACGTCGCCGGTGATGAAGAAACCGTCGGCGCGGAATTCCGCCTTGGTCTTTTCCGGCATCCGCCAGTAGCCGCGGAACACATTGGGCCCGCGCACTTCGAGAACACCGACTTCGCCCGCGGGCAGCACGCGGCCGCTTTCGGGATCGGCAACGCGCGCTTCGACGCCCGGCAGCGGAAAGCCGACGGTGCCGGGGATACGGTCGCCGTCGTAAGGGTTCGAGGTATTCATGCCGGTTTCGGTCATGCCGTAGCGCTCGAGAATGGCGTGACCGGTGCGCTCGGAAAACGCGCGATGCGTTTCGGCGAGCAGCGGCGCCGAGCCCGAAGTGAACAGGCGGATGTTTTTGGTAAGCTCCCGGTCGAAGCGCGGATCATCGAGAAGCCGCACATAAAAAGTCGGCACCGCCATCATCGAGGTCGCTTTCGGCAACAGCCGGACCACGGTGTCGTTGTCGAATTTCGACAGGAAAATCATCGAGCCGCCGGCAAGCAGGGTGACATTGCAGGCGACGAACAGGCCGTGGGTGTGAAAGATCGGCAGCGCATGCAGGAGAACGTCGTTCGCGGTGAAGCGCCAGGTATCGCGCAGCACGATGGCGTTCGAGAGCAGATTTTCGTGCGTGAGCATCGCGCCTTTCGAGCGCCCTGTGGTGCCTGACGTATAGAGGATCGCCGCGAGGTCATCGGCGCCGCGCGCGACAACGGGGGCTGCCGGCGCGTTGGCTGCGGCGGCCAGCAGCGAGCCTTCGCCGTTCCCGCCAAGGCTCTGCACGACCGCCTTGCCCATCTTGGCGCAGAGCGTCGCGACTTTCTCTTCGTTGGCGGGTTGCACGACGACGAACGAGGGTTCGGCATCGCTCAGGAAATATTCGAGTTCGGCGAGCGTATAGGCGGTGTTGAGCGGCAGATACGCCGCGCCCGCGCGCACCGTTGCGAGATAAAGCGCGAGCCCCTGCCAGGACTTGTCGGCCTGCACCGCGACACGGTCGCCCGCCACGACGCCCGAGCGAACGAGATGCCCGGCGAGCTTTTCCACGAACGCGAACATCTCGCCGTAGGAAATCGTCTTGCCGTCGGCAAGCTCGATCAGCGTTTTATCGCGGCTCGGGATGGCCTTGGTGATTGCGTCGTAAAGATGATTGCTCATGATACAGCTACCAGCGAAGTTTGTTTGGCGTCGGCCCGCAGCAATTTGCGCACCGCGGAGCTCGTAACGATCTCGCCCGCATCGGCATAGGCCTCATGGTTCTGCTCGATGTCGTCGGGCTCGTAACGATAATTCACCATGACCCCGTAGGACTGGGCGATTCCCTTGTCCGAAAGATCCGACATCGGGTTGATGCGCTCAAGGCGCGCGCCGTTGCCGAGATGGAAGCGCGCGACCGGATCGACCGGGCGGCCGCGCTTGTTGCGGGCGATGAGAAAATAATACGCAGCTAACACCGGCAGCAGGGCTTTCGCCGCCGCGACGGTTTCTTCGTCCTTGTGCCATGCGGGATCGTCGAGCCGCGCCAGTGTGTTCGCGTCGGAGGGCTTGAGCGCGTCGGAATGCTCGCTCTTGCGCTCGCGCGTCAGCCACTCGCGGAAACCCGGCACCGGCGAGAGCGTGACGAAGGTCGAGAGTTTCGGAAATTCGCGCGAAATCTCTTCGACGACTTGCTTGATGAGGAAGCTGCCGAACGACACGCCGCCTAGGCCGCGCTGCGTATTCGAGATCGAATAGAATGTCGCCGTCGTCGCTTCGCGCGGATTGAGCGGCGTCCTCGGCTGCGCGAGGATCGGCGCGATGGCCTCGGGAATGTCTTGCGAGAGCGCGACCTCGACGAAGATCAACGGCTCATCCAGAAGCGCCGGATGGAAAAAGGCGTAGCAGCGCCGGTCGGGCGGATCGATGCGGGCGCGGAGGTCTTCCCACGAGTCGATCTCGTGCACGGCTTCGTAGCGGATGATCTTTTCGAGAATGATGGCGGGCGTCGACCAGTCGATGCGGCGGAGCACGAGAAATCCCCGATTGAACCACGAGCCGAACAGATGCACGAAGTCACGATCGACCGGGCCGAGATCGGGGCGCCGCACCAGCGCGTCGAGAAGATGTTCGCGCATCTGCACGAGGTCGCGCGTTGCGGCCGGTGCGAGATTAAGCCGGCGGATCAGGCCCTGGCGGCGCGGCTCGGCCGCCTGCAACACATCATCGGCGTTCTTGTCGGAGGAATTGGCGGCGTAAGCCTTGCAGGCCAGCTCCAGCCGCGCCTTGTCCGGCCCGAACGAATGGGCGAGCGCCTCGAAGAAGGCGATCCGCTCGCCGGTTTTCAGCCCGCGATAGGTGTCGAGAATTTCGGCGGCAAGCGCCACGCCTGAGGCTTCGCCCCGGCCCGACAACAAGTGCTCGCACAGCTCGATAATGTTTTCAGCCCGCTCCTCGCCGAGCGGGCGGCGCGCACGCGTCTTGGCGAGCAATTCGCGGCCCCGCTCGGAAATGCTCTGCAAGAGATCGCCGAGAAAGCTCCGGTTGGCGGTCACGGCTGGCCTCGCGGCAACACTGGTTTTTTCGCTTGCGGGCTCGATCATAGGACAAAACGCTATGGGCCCATGTATTTTCTGTCAACATTCCTGTATACAAGAATTTATGCTGCGTATGCGAAAGCCCTTGCCAGAATCGGCGGCTTTTGGCCCAATCGCAGATGGAGGCCCGTAAAAAATGTCGGGTAAGACAGTCCTCAACCTGCGCGAAGCACTCGAGAACGACATTGTCGAGGGCCGCCTGCGCCTCGGCGAACGCCTGGACGAAACGGAACTTGCCGAACGCTTCGGCGTCTCGCGTACGCCGATCCGCGAAGCACTGATTCAGCTCGCCGGCTCGGGCATGATCGAATTGCGCCCGCGCCGCGGCGCGCATGTCACGCTGCTCGGCCCGCGCGAACTTCTGGAAACATTCGAATACATGGGCGAGCTTGAGGCCGCCTGCGCGCGCTTCGCCGCGCATCGCATGACGTCGGAGGAGCGCGCGGGGTTCGATGCCGCCTTCAATCGCTGCCGCAAGGCCTGCGAGAAGGGCGACCGCGACGCCTACTATCACGCCAACGCCGATTTTCATTCTGCAATCTATGACGGCTCGCACAACCGCATGCTCGCGACCGTCGCGCACGGGCAGCAGCGGCGGCTGCAGCCTTATCGCCGCCTGCAATTGCGCGTGCATGGCCGGCTCGCCAAATCCTTCGACGAGCACAGCGCGGTGGCCGAGGCGCTGCTCAAGGGCGACGGCGTCGAAGCCGGGAGGCGGCTGCGCGATCATGTCGTCGTGCAGGGCGAGCGCTTCATGTCGCTCCTGGCCGAATTGCAGGCCGAGATCGCGCCGTCGCAGGAACGGGCGACTGCGGGCTAAACGGGATCAGGCGCTCGCCTTGATCTTCTGCGCTGCGCGCCACTCGTCGATAATCGCAACGATGGCATCGAGGCCATCGGTCAGCGCCGCCGGACCCGGCTGCAGAATGATCGTCGATTTCACTTCGCGCAGAAAATTATTCGCCACGGCGGGCAGGGCGGCAAAGCCGGGCCGCGCCGAAAATTTCTCGGCGCGGAATTTCTTGCCGCACCACGAACCGATGACGATGTCGGGCTTCGCCGCGATCACCTGTTCGGCGCTGACGAAGCGATCCTTGGCCGATTTGCGCCGCGCAAGTTCGGGAAACACATCGTCGCCGCCGGCGATCTGAACAAGCTCGGACACCCAGCCGATGCCGGAGATCATCGGCTCGTCCCATTCTTCAAAGTAGACGCGCGGCCGCGGCCCGCTTTGCCGCGCTTTTACGGCTTCGATCCGCGCCCGCAGCTCGGTGCAAAGCTTTGCGCCTTTATCGGCTGCACCAATCAGGGCCGAAAGCGTTTCGATCATCGCGAAGATGCCGGCGATGTCGCGCTGGTTGAAGGCATGCACCGCGACGCCCTGCCGCACGAGTTCTGCGACGATCTCGGCCTGCAGGTCCGAGAAGGTCAGCACGAGATCGGGGTTGAGCGCGAGTATTTTCCCGATATCCGCCGAGATGAACGCCGAAACGCGTGGCTTTTCGCGCCGCACTTGCGGCGGCCGCACGGCGTAGCCGGAGACGCCGGCAATGCGCGCGTCTTCACCCAACATATAAAGTGTCTCGACCGTTTCCTCGGTCAGGCAGACGATGCGCTGCGGCGGAAAATTTTGCATACATAAAATTACTATGCCGGCACCCGCTTGTCGCGTGCGCGGCGATCGGACAAGCTTGCTTGAACAAGCGTGAAGCCGGGCATGGCGGAAAATCCGGAAGTTTTCGATTACATCATCGTCGGCGCGGGCTCGGCGGGCTGCGTGCTCGCCAACCGCCTCTCGGCCGATCCGAATAATCGCGTGTTGCTGCTGGAGGCCGGCGGCAACGACAACTGGATCTGGTTTCACATTCCGGTCGGCTATCTGTTCGCCATCGGCAATCCGCGTTCCGACTGGATGTTCCGCACCGAGGACGAGCCGGGGCTGAACGGCCGCTCGCTGCATTATCCGCGCGGCAAGGTCATCGGCGGCTGCTCGGCGATCAACGCCATGGTCTATATGCGCGGCCAGGCCGCCGACTACGACCATTGGCGCCAGCTTGGCATGACCGGCTGGGGCTGGGACGATGTGCTGCCGGTTTTCAAAAAGCAGAGCAATCACTTCCTCGGCGATAGCGAGCATCACTCCACAAGCGGCGAGTGGCGCGTCGAGCGCCCGCGCGTCAAGTTCGATATTCTCGAAGCGGTGCGCGACGCCGCCGAAGAGCGCGGCATTCCGAAGATCGAGGATTTCAACCGCGGCGACAACGAAGGTAGCTGCCACTTTCACGTCAACCAGAAGCGCGGCCGCCGCTGGAGCTCGGCGCGCGGCTTTCTGAAGCCGGTGCTGCACCGGCAAAATCTGAAGTTAGAGATGAATGTGCTCGCCGAGCGCGTGCTGATCGAAGATAAGCGCGCGACCGGAGTGAGTTATCGTCAGAACGGCGTGACGAAAACCGCGAAGGCGAGGCGAGAAGTGATCCTCGCCGCCGGTGCCGTCGGCTCGCCGCAACTCCTGATGCTCTCGGGCGTCGGCCCCGCCGCGCATCTGCAAGAGAAGGGGATCGACGTCGTGCTCGACAAGCCGGGCGTCGGCGGCAACTTGCAGGATCATTTGCAGCTTCGCCTGATCTACAAGGTGCACGGCATCGGCACCTTGAACGAGCAATATCACTCGCTGATCGGCCGCGCGAAGATGGGCCTGCAATATGCGTTTCTGCGCACCGGCCCGCTCACCATGCCGCCATCGCAAATGGGCATCTTCACGCGCTCCGATAAATCGCGCGAGCGCGCCAACCTTGAATTTCATGTTCAGCCCTTGTCGCTCGACAAGTTCGGCGACCCGCTGCACACATTTCCTGCCTTCACCATGAGCGTGTGCAATTTGCAGCCGGCAAGCCGCGGCACCATTCGCCTGAAAACCAGCAAGCCCGGCGACGCGCCGGAAATCCGGCCAAATTATCTTTCGGCCGACGAGGACAAGAAAGTCGCCGCCGATTCCATTCGCGTCGCTCGCGACATCGTTCGTGCGCCGAAGATGCAGCAATATCGCCCGGAGGAAATTCTGCCCGGGCCCGCGGTGCGCGACGATGACGAGGCGGCGTTGGTGCGTGCCGCGGGCGACATCGGCACGACGATCTTCCATCCCGTCGGCACGGCGAAGATGGGCCTTCCGTCCGATCCGATGGCGGTCGTCGACGAGCGGCTGCGCTTCATCGGGCTTGAGGGCCTGCGCGTCATCGACGCCTCGATCATGCCGACGATTACGTCGGGCAACACCAATTCGCCGACCATCATGATCGCCGAGAAGGGCGCCGCGATGGTGCTGGAGGATGCGAAGCGTTAGCCGGAAAGGTGTTTTCTCCGCAATTCACCGTCCGCCAATTCGGCGTGACTTTCCCGCCCGCCCGCGAAACAATCGCGCGATTCGCCAACCGCCTCGGGAGAGCCTGCATGACTCTGATCGACCGCGTGAAGAATATCATCCTGCGACCAAAGGCCGAATGGCCGGTGATCGACCGCGAGCCGGGCGATGCCGCATATCTCTTCAAGAATTATGTCGCGATCCTCGCCGCGATCCCGGCAATCTGCGGCTTTATCGGCACTTCACTGATCGGCCTCCGCGTACCCGGCATGGAAACGATACGGATGCCGGTCGGCTTCGGTCTCGGCAGCGCGATCATCGGTTATCTGCTGACCTTCCTGATCGTGTATGCGGTGGCGCTGATCGTCGATGCGCTGGCAAAGAGCTTCGGCGGCCGCAAGCATTTCGAGAGCGCGCTCAAGCTCACCGTCTATTCCTATACGCCGGCGTGGCTATGCGGTTTCTTCTTTCTCATCCCGGCCTTGAGCTTTCTCTCGATCTTCTCGCTCTACGGGCTCTATCTTCTGTGGCTCGGGCTGCCGGTGTTGATGAAAGCGCCGCAGGAGAAATCGCTGCTCTATGCCGGCGCCGTCGTCATTTGCGCGATCGTGCTCGGCGTCATTCTCGGTTTCGTGCAGGGCGCGCTGTTTGCGTTTCCGCAGATCGGCGCGACGTAAATTCGCCGCTCAAGCCAAGGTTCGCATCAAGGCGCGAGCAGCACCTGCTTGCAGGCCGCCGGCAGGTCTTTCATCAAGAGCGGCGGCTTCGGCTTCGGCGGAATGAGCGGCGGCACCGGGTGCAATCTGCCGGGCGTGAACCACCAATCGAGTTCCTTGCCGCAGCCATCGCCGGCACCGGCCGGCGGCTGCTTCTCGCAATCATGGCTGCCCGCCGGGCAGCGGATGCGGATATGCATGTGATGGTCGTGGCCCCAGTAAGGCCGCACTTTATGCAGCCATGAGCGGTCATTACCCGCTTCGCGGCAAAGCGCCTTCTTGATCGCGGCGTTCACAAAAATGCGCTCGACGACCGGATCTTCCGCCGCCGCGCGGATGACCTTCAAGTGTGATGGCGACCAGTTGGCGGGGTCGATGTCCTTGCGGTCGGCGCGCACCATCATCAGCGGCGAAATCTTTTCGCGTTCTTCACGGGATAATGTGCGCGTCGGCATCGGCGTGAGCCAAATGTCGGCGTCGAGCCCGACCTGATGCGAAGCGTGGCCCGTCAGCATCGGCCCGCCGCGCGGCTGCGAAATATCGCCGACCATGATGCCGGGCCAGCCCGCGACTTGCGGCAGCTTGTTCGAGAAGCGCTCCAGAAATGCGATGAGGTCGGGGTGGCCCCAGTTCCTGTTGCGCGAAAGCCGCATCACCTGCCAGGTCTTGCCGTTGATCGGCAGCGCCACGGCGCCCGCAAGGCAGCCATGGGCATAGAAGCCGATCGAGCGCGCCGCGAGCGGCGCGGGTTCGGCCTTATTCCCGAATAGCTGCTTGGCCGGCGCCTTGAGATCGACCGGCGGCGGCGCGACCGGACGCGGCGGCAGCGGCACGTTCTGCGCGAGTGCCGTGCCTGCGATCAGCGAAAGAATGAGCGCGATTCGAAGCCGCATGGTCAAAAGGTAAAGCATGCCGTTCGATGATGAAACGTGCTTAACGGCCGCATATTTTCCTTCGCGCTTGCGCCGATCCGGCTTCCCGGCTTCAATTCGGGGGGAGAAGGAGCGTATTCATGCGTAAAATTTTCTGGATGCTCGCGGCCGCCGTCATATTCGCGGCGCCCGCCAAAGCCGACGTGCTGGCGCAGATCAGCGTCTCGCAGCAGACCATGACCGTCTATGTCGATGGCTTTCCGCGCTACACCTGGCCGGTCTCGACGGCGCGCGCGCCTTACGCGACGCCGCGCGGCACCTTCCGCCCGCAACGGCTGGAGCGCAGCTGGTACTCGCGCACATACGACAACGCGCCGATGCCCTACGCGATCTTCTTCCACTACGGTTTTGCCGTGCATGGCACGAACCAGACCCGCGCGCTCGGCCGGCCCGCATCGCACGGCTGCGTGCGGCTGCCGACTTCCGCGGCGCGCGAATTGTTCACGCTCGTGAAACAGCACGGCATGAAGAATTCGCGGATCGTCGTCGGAATCTAGCTATTCGACCTTGCCGATCTTCTTCACCGCCGCGATCAGCCGCGCGCTGTCCTCGTCGACGAACTTCTTGAACTCCGGCTGATCGAGATAGGCGGGCGGGCTGCCGGCCGTCTCATACACCTTGGTGGTCTGCGGATCGGCCATGGCTTTTTTCATCGCTTCGCGCAGCGTTTTGATGACCGGCTCCGGCGTCTTGGCCGGCGCGAACAGCCCGGCCCAGATGTAGAACTCGACATCCTTGTAGCCGAGTTCCTGGAAGGTCGGGAGATTCGGGAAGCTGTCGACGCGCTTGGCGCCGAAATTGGCGAGCACGCGCACGGCACCGGAGTCGACATGCGGCTTCAGCACGCCCGGCGCCGATGCGAGCGCAAGAATTTGCCCGCTCAAGAGATCCGTCACCGCCGGACCCGCGCCCTTGTAGGGCACGTGCAGCATCTTGATGTTGGCAGCCGACTCGAACATCGCGACCGAAACATGCAGCGTGCCGTAGGAGCCGGACGAGCCGTAGGGAATTTGTCCGGGGCGCGATTTTGCGTCCTCGACCAGCTCCTGAATGTTTTTCCACGGCGCTTTGGCATGCACGCCCAATAGCGTCGGGTCGGCGAGAACGCGCGCCACCGGCACGAGCTGCGAGGTTTCGTACTGCGCCGGGCGGCCGAGAATGCGGTCGGCTTCCGGCAGCACCGCGAGCGAGGAAAGCGTCATCAGGAGCGTGTAGCCGTCGGGCGCGGCCTTTGCGGCAAAGGCGTTGCCAATCGCGCCGCCGGCGCCGCCGCGGTTATCGACGACGAACGATTTGCCCAAAAGCTCTTGCAGCTTCTGCGCGATCGGGCGCGCCGCGAGGTCGGCCTGTCCGCCGGGCGGGAAGGGGACGATCAGGTCGACGTTCCGCTCGGGATAACCGGCGGCGAAAGCATTCGGTGCGTGCAAAACGAGCGGGAGCGCAGCGGCCCCCATCAGAAAATCCCGGCGATCCATATGGCGTTCCCTCTTGTTATGGCGGGAACGCTAGCACTGGGTGCGGTGCAAGGTGAAGGGCGCTAGCTATCCACCTTGAGCGCGGCGATGAAGGCTTCCTGCGGAATTTCGACCTTGCCGAATTCGCGCATTTTCTTTTTGCCTTCCTTCTGCTTCTCGAGGAGCTTGCGTTTGCGCGTCGCGTCGCCGCCGTAGCATTTCGCGGTGACGTCCTTCCTGAGCGCGCGCACCGTTTCGCGGGCGATGATCTTGCCGCCGATGGCGGCCTGGATCGGCACCTGGAACATGTGCGGCGGGATCAGCTCCTTCAGCTTCTCGACCATGGCGCGGCCGCGGCCTTCGGCACGCGCCCGGTGCACGAGCATGGCCAGCGCATCGACCGGCTCGGCGTTGACGAGAATCTGCATCTTCACGAGGTCGGCGACCTTGAACTCGGTGAGATGGTAATCGAACGAGGCGTAGCCTTTCGAGACTGACTTGAGCCGGTCGTAGAAATCGAACACCACTTCGTTGAGCGGCAGTTCATACTTCACCATCGCGCGCGCACCCACATAAGTGAGTTCTTTCTGCACGCCGCGGCGATCCTGGCAGAGCTTCAGCACCGAGCCGAGATATTCGTCGGGCGTCAGAATCGTCGCCTCGATCCACGGCTCCTCGATTTCGGCGATGCGCGTCACTTCCGGCATATCGACCGGATTGTGAATCTCGATCTCCTCGCCGTTGGTCAGCTTCATTTTGTAGATGACCGACGGCGCGGTCGCGATCAGATTCAGATTGAACTCGCGCTCAAGACGCTCCTGAATGATCTCCAGGTGCAACAGCCCGAGGAAGCCGCAGCGGAAGCCGAAGCCGAGCGCCGCGGAAGTTTCCATCTCGAACGAGAAGCTCGCGTCGTTAAGGCGCAGCCGGCCCATCGCGGCGCGCAGCGTTTCAAAGTCATTCGCGTCGATCGGGAAGAGGCCGCAGAACACGACCGGGATCGCCGGGCGAAAACCCGAGAGCGGCTCATCGACAGGCTTACGATCGTCGGTGATCGTATCGCCGACGCGCGAGTCGGCGACTTCCTTGATCGCGGCGGTGAGAAAGCCGATCTCGCCCGGCCCGATCTCGGCCATCTCGACGCGCTTTGGCGTGAACACGCCGACGCGATCGACGTCATAGGCCGCCTTCGTGCCCATCATGCGGATGCGCTGGCCTTTTTTCAGCACGCCATCGACGACGCGATAAAGCACGACGACGCCCAAGTAGGCGTCGTACCAGCTGTCGATCAGGAGCGCCTTGAGCTGCGCTTCGCGGTCACCCTTCGGCGGCGGCAATTTCGTGACGATCGCTTCCAGTACATCGGGAATGCCAAGGCCGGTCTTCGCCGAAATCAGAATGGCTTCCGAGGCATCGAGGCCAATGACGTCTTCGATCTGCTGCTTGATCTTCTCGGGCTCCGCAGCCGGAAGATCAACCTTGTTCAGCACCGGAACGATTTCGTGATTGTTGTCGAGCGCCTGATACACGTTGGCGAGCGTCTGCGCCTCGACGCCCTGCGAAGCGTCGACGACCAGGAGCGATCCTTCGCAGGCGGCGAGCGAGCGGTTCACTTCATAAGCGAAGTCGACATGGCCCGGCGTGTCGATCAAATTCAGGATGTAGTCCTTGCCGTCCTTGGCCTTGTATTTGAGGCGG
This sequence comes from Xanthobacteraceae bacterium, assembly GCA_035555855.1. GTDB lineage: Bacteria > Pseudomonadota > Alphaproteobacteria > Rhizobiales > Xanthobacteraceae > Palsa-892. The sequence continues at coordinate 20,556 of DATMGD010000052.1, read as the reverse complement.
ACGGTCTGCGCCTTGATGGTGATGCCGCGCTCGCGTTCGATGTCCATCGAATCGAGCACTTGTTCCTTCATCTCGCGTTGCTCCAGCCCGCCGGTGAGCTGGATGATGCGGTCGGCGAGCGTCGACTTCCCGTGGTCGATGTGAGCGACAATCGAGAAGTTGCGGATGTTCGGAATGGGCGCGGTCGTCATGGCGCGCCGAAATAGCATTCGCGCTGCGGTGCGGCAAGTTATGGATGCGGCTCGTGTTCCGGCCGGGCAGATTCTCCGGCTAGTGCCTCGATGCGCCGGGCCTCTATAAAATGAGGCTTTGGATTCGATGGATAATCTATGGCGTCTTCCACTCAGCCCTGGGATCAATTCGGCGAACTCTATGATCGGCCGGTGTATAAGGGGCGCGTCAGAGGCTTTTTATTGGCCTCTCAGCCAAGAAGCGGCAGCCATTATCTCGGTCATTTGCTCTCCGCCTCGGGCATGCTTGGTTCCCCGCTTGAATATTTTCATCCCGGTCATCTTCAGGTCTGGAAAGACAGGCTCGGCGTCGAAACGGTCGAACAGGTTTTCGACAAACTGTTTGAGCGCAGGACATCTTCGTCCGGCTGGTTCGGCGTTAAATCGCATTGGGGAGATTTCGATGCGATGTCCGCGGCACACCCTTCGGTCATCCATCGGCTCAATCTGGAAAAGCTGATCTGGATAAAGCGCCGTGACCTCGTCGATCAGTCGGTCTCGATGGTCATCGCGCAGCAGACGGGACGATGGATCAGCTTTCAGCCGGAAACGGCGTTTACCCCGCAATATGATTTTCAAGCCATCTCCGATGCTCGATCCGCGATCGAAAGCGAAATCGGTGCCTGGGAAAATTATTTTATCGAACATGCGGTGACGCCAATCGCCGTCTACTACGAGGATCTGGCCCGCGATCCTGCCCTGGAACTGCGGAAGATATATGCGGCTTTTGGACTGGAGCCGGTAAACGCGGTTTCCGATTTCCCGCTTCCGGGGAAACAGGCTTCTTCGCTGAATCGAGATTGGAAAATGCGATACCTCGCCGAAAACGGCGAAACGCCGCGGGTCCGTAACGCCTAGATCAGAATATTGTTCTGCGGCTGCAACAGGGCAGGCGGGTTGGGCTCGCCGATCAGCAGCATCAGTTCGACTTCAATCTTCCGGCTGATCTGCGAAATCGGCACGTCATTGGCGTTGCCCTCGAACGGATTTTCGGTGCTCTGGCCGACCTGTTCGAGTGAAGCGTACATCCACGAAACCGCGACGCTGAACGGGATGACGAACCAGACCATATGGCCGTTCAGCCAGAGCGGCGCGAACGCATTGAGAGCGTCGAATTCCTTGAGCAGGCCGAACGGCAGGAGGAGGCAGAAGAAGCCGACGAAGAACCGGCTGACGACCGCGTATTGCCGCGGGTAGGGGAAATTCTTGATGCGCTCGCATTTGCCCTGGTGGTCGAAAAATTCCTTGATGGCCTTTTCGAATTCCATGAAGCAGTTGGCGGGGATTTCGTCGCGCGCCACGAAATCCCGGACGGCCTTGCTTTGCCGCGCAAGCAGCGACGTCAGCCGGTTGCTGTCGGCGAGCAACGGCTCCACTTCGTCGTCGGCGAGATACTTTTTCAATTCGCTCGCCAGCGGCGTTTCTCTTTCGGGCACGCGAAACAGCGAACTGTATTCGGCGTTGGCGCGCAGCGTTGTCGATTCCCATGGGCGCGGCTCACGCAGCGCGTAGCGCAGCGCCGTGAGCCAGGCGAAATGGCGATAGACGAGATCGCGCGCCGCTTCTTTGCTTTTGACGAGGTCGCGCGCCATCAGCCCCCAATTGCGGCTGCTGGTGAGGATCGCGGTCCAGATCTGCTGCGCCTCGACCGTGCGGTTGTAGGTCTGGGTGTTCTTGAAGGCGACGATGAAGGCCGTCGCCGTGCCGAATAGCCCCACCACCGTCCAGGGAACGGCGATCCATTTCTGCCCGGCGAGATCGTAAAGAACGACCGGCACAAGGCTGATGGCGATCAGGATATAGATGATCCGCCGCGACCAGAAGATGAACTCGGAGAGGCGAAAGGATTTTCCGACATGCATGGCGGCTGGCTGCTTCTTTGGCGGGTGTAATTAGCTCGAAAAATTTTGAGCCGTGCGGGGTTGTGCGCGGCCGGTATCGTTTCGATTTTGCGCGGGAATAGCCCGCCTGTCTATCGCGGTGTGATTGTCCGGCCCGCTCTTGACTTTTTCAGATAGTAGGATTATATTCATTCTTGTCTCGGTCCACGAGGGGCGTTTCTAGAGGCGTCTTGGAATGCGGATCGGGAGCGGTGGCCATGGCGAGTTCGCAAACTCGTTACGGCGGCCCAAGCTGCGTGTTCCCGGCGAAGATGGCTCTTCGCCACGGGCGCCGGTGACTTCAATCGGGGGCTCATCCGGGTCGTCGGTTGTCGTTGAGCGTCAGAAGCGGTGGTTAGCAAAGTCACACCACCGGGGGCCGCGCAGAGCAAGCCTAAAACATCGCGCGCGGGATGCCGGTTACAAACCGGCGACTGCGGAAGACATTATCCGTGTGCTTTCTACCTTCTCGCACATGGACCGTGGAGACCGGCAAGTCTCCGGCGTCCCGCGCCGCCCTCATAATATTTCCAATGAGAGAGTGGTGACCTGACGATGCCTCGGCGCTCAAAAGCGATCGCGAGAACGATGACGCATGCGCGATGCACCGCTGCGGCACGAAGGCACACCATCTCTCCGAGCCGAAAACTCGCTGCGACATAAACGCAAGCCGCGTTTTGTCATCACAGAAATGCCGTGAAGCCAGCCCGGATTATGCGCGGGCGGGGAACATAATCAAACCGATGCACAACACTCTGACAAAATCGCTGCGCGCAATACACGTGCAGGTAACGAAATTTTTCGACCAACTGCGCGAAGCGCTTTGCGACGATCGCCGTGAAGGCACGGTTGCGCTTCTGCTCGCAGGCTATGCCTTCTTCTGGACGCTGTACGACGTCATGTCACGGCATGGCGAGGGCATTCATCACGACATGGGCGAGATGGTCGCCTGGTCGCACGATCTGGCGCTCGGCAGCCCGAAGCATCCGCAGATGGGCGCATGGATCGCGGGCCTGTGGTTCTCGGTCTTTCCCCAGCAGGACTGGGCGTTCTACCTGCTCGCCAATGTGTTGATCGCGATCACGTTGTGGTTCGCGTGGCTCCTCACCGAGAACCGGCTTTCCGACGATAAGCGCGTCGCCGGGCTTGCCTTTTTGATGCTCGTCCCGTTTTTCAATTTCTTCGCCTGGAAATACAACGCCAACACCATCCTCATCCCGCTCTGGGCTGCGACGACTTACTTTTTCATTCGCTCGATGGAGACGAGGGCACCGGTAATGGTGGCGCTCGCGGGCTTTGCCGCCGCCGCTGCGATGATGGGAAAGTACTGGTCGATTTTTCTACTTGCGGGGCTGGCGATCGCTGCGTTGTTCAACCCGCAGCGCCGCGAATATTTTCGCTCGTCAGCGCCCTGGATCACGATCCTCGCCGGCGTGCTGGCGATCGCGCCGCATCTTTACTGGGTGGCAAGCCACCACTTCGTGACGCTCGACTATGCGCTGGAAGGTCACCGCGCAGGCACGCTGTTCAATTCGCTCGAGGATGCCGGCATTTACCTGTCGGGCGCCGCGGCCTATCTCGCGCTGCCGGTTTTCCTGCTGATCTGGTTCGCGCGTCCGAAATTTGCGGCGCTGCTCGACACCTTCTGGCCGCAGGCGGGCGCGCGGCGCTTTTTGCTCGCGGCGTTCTTGCTGCCGATCCTGCTGCCGATTCCCGTCGCGCTTCTGAACAAGACCGGGCTCTCCGCGATCTGGGCGATGCCCGCATACATTCTCGCGCCGATCGTCCTCCTGTCCTCGCCGAAACTGGAGATCTCGCCGGCCGCGGCCCGCAAGATTCTGGCGGTCGCCGCCGCATTCACGCTTGTCGCGCTTGTGATCGCGCCCGCGCGTGCGCTCCGCATCCACGAAGCTGGCGCTGCGCATTACCGGGACAGTTACAGGCTGCTCGCGCACGCGGTGACGAAGGAATGGAAGAAAACGAGCGGCGCGCCGCTATCGATTTTCGGTAGCGCCGGCGATATCGGCAACGGGGCATCATTCTATGTTCGCGATCGCCCGTCGGTTCTGAACATCGTCCGGCAAAACGAGACGACTGCCATCGATAGCGCGCGCATCGGTCGCCAGGGCATTGCGATGGTCTGCGCGGTCGAGCAGGAACGCTGTGTCCGGGCCGCGGACAAGGTCGCGGAAGGCCGTCCGGGCGTGCGGCGGACCGAGCGCACGATCTCGCGGCACTATCGCGGCGCCGCGAGCCGGGGATATCGCTTCCTGATCGTGATCGTCCCGCCGGAAGCGGCGGGCTAGATTAATAGCGATACTGATTGGTTTTGTACGGGCCCTGCACCGGCACGCCGATGTAATCGGCCTGGTCCTTGCGCAGCTCGGTGAGCTTCACGCCGATCTTCGAAAGATGCAGCCGCGCGACCTTTTCGTCGAGCGCCTTCGGCAGCACGTAGACTTCCTTCTTGTACTTGCCGTCCTTGTTGTTGGCGAACAGCTCGATTTGCGCCAGCGTCTGGTTGGTGAACGACGCCGACATCACGAAGCTCGGGTGGCCCATGGCGTTGCCGAGGTTCACGAGGCGGCCTTCCGACAGAAGAATAATGCGGTGGCCGTCGGCAAAGGTGATTTCGTCGACCTGCGGCTTGATGTTCGTCCACTTCAGGTTCTTGAGCGTCGCGACCTGAATTTCGTTATCGAAGTGGCCGATGTTGCAGACGATGGCGCGGTCTTTCATCTTGCGCATGTGCTCGAGCGTGATGATGTCGCGGTTGCCGGTCGCGGTGACGAAGATGTCGGCGATCGGCGCCGCGTCTTCCATCGTCACGACCTCGTAGCCTTCCATCGCCGCCTGCAGCGCGCAGATCGGATCGATTTCCGAAACCATGACGCGGCAGCCGGCCTGACGCAGCGAAGCGGCCGAACCCTTGCCGACGTCGCCGAAGCCCGCGACCATCGCGACCTTACCCGACATCATGACGTCGGTGCCGCGGCGGATGCCGTCGACGAGCGATTCGCGGCAGCCATAGAGGTTGTCGAATTTCGATTTGGTCACGCTGTCGTTGACGTTGATCGCAGGCCACAACAGCGTGCCGGCCTTCTGCATCTCGTAGAGGCGATGGACGCCCGTGGTGGTTTCTTCCGAAACACCCTTGATGCTGTCGGCGATCGACTGGAAGTAGCCTTTGGGTTTTTCCTTAAGCTGCTTCTTGAGCAGCGCGAAGAAAACTTCTTCTTCCTCGGAACCCGGTTTGTCGAGAAACGCCGTGTCGCCTTTCTCGGCGCGCAGGCCAAGGTGGACGTACATCGTAGCGTCGCCGCCGTCGTCGAGGATCATGTTCGGGTGACCGCCGCCGTGCCAGTCGAACAGCTTCGCGGTGTAGTCCCAGTAATCCTTCAGCGTTTCGCCCTTGATGGCGAACACCGGAATGCCTGCGGCCGCGATCGCGGCGGCGGCGTGATCTTGCGTCGAGTAGATGTTGCACGAGACCCAGCGGATGTCGGCACCGAGTGCCTTCAACGTCTCGATCAGCACGGCCGTCTGAATCGTCATGTGCAAGGAACCCGCGATGCGCGCGCCCTTCAGCGGCTGCGCCTTGCCGTATTCCTCGCGCGTCGCCATCAGGCCCGGCATTTCGGTTTCGGCCATGGAGATTTCCTTGCGGCCGAAATCGGCAAGGCCAATGTCCTTGACGATGTAATCCTGATCGACGGGTTTATGCATCGGCAGCCTCGAATTCGTTTTGAGATGAATTGGCGGGCCCATCGGGAGCGGCCCGGCGGCGGGTTCTTAGCAGTCACGGCCAAAGGCTGCAACCGCGACATAAAGATTTCTTTATATGGCTTAATAAAGGCTTCGCGGGCTAAAGGCCGCTATTCCTCTTCGCCGAAGCGCTCGGCCAGGAGCTTTTCGATGGCGTCGAGCGCATCGGAAGCCTCGCGGCCGCTCGCCGAAACGACGATCGAGGAACCGAACGGCGCAGCCAGCATCAGGAGGCTCATGATCGAGTCGCCGCCCGCCGTTTCCTCGCCGCGCTGGACTTTTACCTCTGCGTCGAACTGCTGCACGGTCTGCACGAAGCGCGCCGAAGCGCGGGCATGCAGACCTTTCTTGTTGGTGAGCTTGAGTTCGCGCGCCGGCATTATTCTCCCGCCAGCACGCGGCTTGCGATGTTGATGTATTTGCGGCCCGCGGCCTGCGCTTGCGTCACCGCTTCGGCGAGCGGAACTTCGGCGCGCACGGTGGCGAGCTTCACCAGCATTGGCAGATTGACGCCGGCGACCACCTCGATATTCGGCTCGTTCATCACCGAGATCGCAAGATTTGAGGGCGTGCCGCCGAACATGTCGGTGAGGATCGCGACACCGCCGCCGGAATTGACGCGCTTCACCGCGGCGATGATCTCAAGCCGGCGGCTGTCGATATTGTCATTCGGCTCGATGCAGATGGTTTCCATCTGCTCTTGCGGGCCCATGACGTGCTCGACCGCCGAACGAAACTCGTCAGCGAGGCGGCCGTGCGTAACAAGTACGATTCCGATCATCCGATCCCGCCGGGTATTTTGTGGCCCGGCTTCCCCAACAAGAGTGCGCGCATATGCCCCACTCGCCTGCCGATGGCAAGAGAGCGAATAAGCGAGCGATTTTAGCCTTTCGGCGCGGTGCTTAACGCGGCAAGCACGATCGGCAGCGGTTCCATCGTGGCGCCGATCGGCAGCCGCGGCAGCGAAATATCGAGCAGCCTCGCTGTCATATTCTCCGGCATCCGTGCGGCATCGTTCGCCGCGAGATCGACGACAAGACCCGCGACGGCGAGCGGTTCGCACGCGCTGGCACGAATGCCGAGGCCGTGTACTTCGATCATGCCGCGAATGGCTTCGGGCACTGAAACGACAAGCCGGCCATGCGTAGCCATGATCTTCACGCGATCGTCGGCAACGAGCCTTGCATAAGGCAGCAATCCTGTTTGCGCTGCCTGCAACAGCGCACGCGCAAGCCGCGATTTGCCCGCGCCCGACGGCCCGCGGATGATCACCGCGCGCTCGCCGGTCACAACGGCGCTCGCGTGAATGGTTTCCGTGACGGTCATCTTATTCGGCCGGCAGCCGGACGATGAAACGCGCGCCGGCGACGATGGGTGCCGCGCCCGGCTCGGGTGAGGTCATGCGGTTTTCGGCCCAGACCCTGCCGCCGTGGCCTTCGATGATCTGCCGCGAGATCGAAAGCCCAAGACCCGAATTCTGTCCGAAGCCCTGCTCGGGCCGATCGGTGTAGAAGCGCTCGAAGATCCGGTGCAGTGCGTCGGGCGGCACGCCGGGGCCTTCGTCGTCGACGACGATCTCGACTTCCTTGCGGAGCCTGCGGCAGGTGATGCGCACAATGCCGCCGGGCGGCGAGAACGAACGCGCGTTCGAAACGAGATTGTCGATGACCTGCCCGAGCCGCGAGTCGTTGCCGGGCACGGTGTAGCCCGCCGGCGCGCCCGGCGTGTGCTCGAACGAAAGCGCGACGGTGACCTGATCGTCACGCGGCACTTCGTTGGCAAGCGTCACGACGGCGGCCAGGAGTTTTGCAAGATCGACCGGCGCCGATTCCTGCCGCTGCATTTCGGCATCGAGGCGGCTCGCGTCGGAAATATCGGTGATGAGACGATCAAGACGGCGCACGTCATGCTGAATGACAGCGAGCAGCCGCGCGCGCGACTCTTCGGTTTTGGCGAGCGGCAGCGTCTCGACCGCAGAGCGCAGCGAGGTGAGGGGGTTCTTCAATTCATGCGCGACATCGGCGGCGAAGCTCTCGATGCCTTCGATGCGCGTATAAAGCGCGTCGGTCATTTCCCGCAGCGAACTCGAAAGATAGCCGATCTCGTCGGAGCGGTACGTGAGGTCGGGAATTTCGACGCGCGCCCGCGAGCGGCGACGGACGTTCTGCGCGGCATTCGCCAGCTTCCGCAGCGGCCCGCCGATCGCGCCGGCCAGCGCAAACGAAAGAATGATCATCACCACGGCGGCGACGAAGAAGACCTTCACGATCACGAAGCGCTCGGATTCGACGGCGGCATCGATTTCGCCCGGCTGTGTCGACAGGAGCAGCGCGCCGAGCACGCCGCGGAAGCGCTGGATCGGCACGGCGACGGTGATGATGACCTGGCCCTGTTCGGTGACGCGGACGATGCTGCCGTCCTGGCCGTTGATCGCCTGCGCGACCTCCGGGTAGGTCTTGCCGTTGCCGGGTCCGAGTTCGCGATAGACCGGCAGTTCGCCGCGCGCGAGCCACAGTTTCAGCCTGCGCCAGCGGCGCTCGAAATAATTCGGCTGCTGTTCGGGCACCGGATCGAGGTCGAAGCGCAAAATCTCGCCGCGCAGGTAAAGCGTGCTGGAATCGAGCAGTAGCGTGCCGTCGCGGTCGTAAATGCGCGCGCGCGTTTTGGTCGGCGAGACGAGGCGGCGCAGCAGCGGCGCGACGCGCTCGGGATTGATCGGAAATTCGAGGTTGGTCGATTCTTCCTCGGGGCCGTAGCTCTCGCCGGCTTGCAGCTCGAGCAGCTTCTCCGGATCGACCGTCAGCGTGTTGTTGTCGGCGGTCGCGGACGAAGCGATCGCGCCGGCGATGATCTCGCCTTGCGTGAGCAAGCTCTGGATGCGCGCGTCGATCAGCCCCGCGCGATATTCGGAAAGATAAAGAATGCCGGAAACGAGCGCGATCAACCCGGCGAGGTTGAGCAGCACGATGCGGCGGGTGATCGACGAGAAGCTCTGGCGCGAAATATAGCGCCCGGCCTTGCGCATGAGGTTCAGCAGCGGGGCGAGGACGCCGAAGCGCAAGGGCTTGGGTTGAGCCTTGTCGACGTCCGCTTTCATCACACGCGATTGAAACCAGCGGCCGGCTTACCGGCCGCCGTTTCAAGCCTCCTTGAACCGGTAGCCGACGCCGTAAAGCGTTTCGATCATGTCGAAGTCGTCGTCGGCGGCCTTGAATTTCTTGCGCAGCCGCTTGATGTGGCTGTCGATCGTCCGGTCATCGACATAGACCTGATCGTCGTAAGCCGAGTCCATGAGCGCGTTGCGGCTCTTCACCACGCCGGGGCGCGTCGCGAGCGCCTGCAGGATGAGGAATTCGGTGACGGTCAGGATGACCGGGTCGCCCTTCCAGGTGCAGGTGTGACGCTCGGGATCCATGCGCAGCAGGCCGCGCTCGAGCACCTTGGTCGAGTCGACTTCCTTCGCGGGTGCGCCGTCCTTGACGCCGCCGCGGCGCAGCACCGCCTTGACGCGCTCGACGAGGAGCCGCTGCGAGAAAGGTTTGCGGATAAAGTCATCGGCGCCCATCTTGAGGCCGAACAGCTCGTCGATCTCCTCGTCCTTCGAGGTGAGGAAGATGATCGGCATATCGGTCTTCTGGCGCAGCCGGCGCAGAAGCTCCATGCCGTCCATGCGCGGCATCTTGATATCGAGGATCGCAAGGTCCGGCGGACTCGACTTGAAACCCTCAAGCGCCGAGGCGCCGTCGGTGTAGGTCATGATCCGATAGCCTTCGGCTTCGAGCGCGATCGAAACGGAAGTCAAAATATTTCGGTCGTCGTCGACAAGCGCAACGGTCGGCATGGCATCTCCTTAAAAATCCAACGGGAATCGCGACCAGAAAAATGCGAACGCGTTTCAAGACCGTGGGCGGGGCCGAAATGTGACGGCCCCAATGATTTGCCCGCCCCAGAAGGCCACCTTAGCCAATTATGGCAAAGCCTCCAAGTGTAACGGGGGGTCGAAATCATGAATGAAATCAGGGTATTCTCCCGGCAACCGACACGATGCGAGGTTAGATATGCACGCCAAGGACGATTTCGACCCTCGGCAAGCCGCAAAGCGCCTGCTGCGCGAAACCGGCACCGGTGCCCTTGGGACGGTGGCGGGGGGCGGTGCGCCCTACGTCTCGCTGGTTACGGTGGCGTCGGATCCCGATGGCTCGCCGTTATTATTGCTGTCGAAACTCGCGCTGCATACCGAGAACATCGGACGCGACCATCGGGTGTCGCTGCTGCTCTCCGCCAATGTGAAAGCCGGCGATCCGCTGGCCGGCGTGCGCGTCAGCGTTTCGGGCACCATCGCGAAAACCGAAAACGCCTCCGCCAAGCGCCGCTTTCTCGCCCGCCATCCTTCGGCCAAAGGCTATGCGGAATTCCCGGATTTCAATTTCTTCCGCATCGAGATGGAGCGGGCGCATCTCGTCGCCGGTTTCGGCCGTATCGTTGATCTTTCGCCCGAAGACCTGCGCACTTCGCTGCAAGGCGCCGATCAACTCCTTGCCGCCGAGGAGAGCGCGGTCAATCACATGAACGAAGACCACCTCGATGCCATCGCGCTTTACGCAAAGAAGCTCGGCGAAACCAGCGATGACTGGCGCCTTGCTTCGCTCGACCCCGAAGGCTGCGATCTCGTGCGCGGCGAGACGGCGCGCCGCCTCGAATTTCCCGAGCGGGTGACGAGTGGCGAAACTTTGCGCAAGACGCTGGTCAAGATGGTGCAGGCGCTCCGCGCCGCTTGATCCTTCGGCATCCGCTACTGCGGCGCAGCAGCAAACGAAAATGATTTCCATTCCTGCGTAAACCTTCGCGGCCCGCGAAGGCGGCCTTTTCGCTTTGCGAACTTCACAACCTCCGGGGCGGCCATTATGGTGCCGCGCTTCCGTAGCAATGAACACGGAAAGCGAGCCGTCCGCGCCGGGGCGCGGTACGTTGAGGGAGAGTTTCGTGAAAGAAACGGGGACGCACAACGGCGCCTATGGCGCCGACAAATTCGGTTTTTCGGGCATCAAGGCGCTTCACTGGAACCTGAACGCGCCCGCGCTTTACGAGCACGCCATCCGTAACGGCGAAGCCGAAATCGTCGATGGCGGCGCGCTCTGCGCCGAGACCGGCCACCACACCGGCCGCTCGCCGAAAGACAAGTTCACCGTCGTCGATGCGCTCACCGAAAACACCGTCTGGTGGGAAAACAACCAGAAGCTCTCCAAGGAACATTTCAACAATCTGCGCGACGACTTCGTCGCGCACGCCAAGGGCAAGGAATTCTTCGTTCAGGATCTTTACGGCGGCGCCGATCCGAAGTTCCACATCAAGGTCCGCGTCTTCTGCGAACTCGCCTGGCACTCGCTGTTCATCCGCACGATGCTTCGCCGTCCCGAGATGAAAGAACTCGCGAGTTTCGTTCCCGAGATGACGATCCTTTGCTTCCCGTCGTTCCGTCCCGACGCCAAGCGCCACGGCGGCCGCGAAGGCTCCGACACCCAGATCGCCGTCGATCTTTCGCAAAAGATCGTGCTGATCTGCGGCTCGTCCTACGCCGGCGAAATGAAGAAGTCCGTGTTCGGCACGCTCAACTATTATCTCCCCGCGCAAGGCGTGATGCCGATGCACTGCTCGGCCAACGTCTCGAACGACGGCAAGGAGAGCGCGCTGTTCTTCGGCCTTTCGGGCACCGGCAAGACGACGCTCTCGGCCGATCCGCACCGCACGCTGATCGGCGACGACGAAACCGGCTGGAGCCCGGACGGCATCTTCAATTTCGAGGGCGGCTGCTACGCCAAGACCGTCAACCTCACCCACGAAAACGAGCCGATGATCTGGGACGCGACCAACCGCTTCGGCGCGATCCTCGAGAATGTCGGTTTTGATCCGGAGACGCGCGTTCCCGATTACACGGATATCTCCAAGACCGAGAACACGCGCTCGGCCTATCCGCTCGAATTCATTCCGAACGCTTCGCGCACCGGCTGTGCGGCGCACCCGAAGAACATCATCATGCTGACGGCGGACGCCTTCGGCGTCATGCCGCCGATCGCCCGGCTCACGCCGGAGCAGGCGATGTATCACTTCCTCTCGGGCTACACCGCCAAGGTCGCAGGCACCGAGAAGGGCCTCACCGGCGTCGTGCCGGAATTTTCGACCTGCTTCGGCGCGCCGTTTTTGCCGCGACATCCCTCGGAATACGCCAGGCTCCTTCGCGAATATATCGCCAAGCACAAGGTCGATTGCTGGCTGGTGAACTCGGGCTGGACCGGCGGCAAGTACGGCGTCGGCCGCCGCATGCCGATCAAGGCGACCCGCGCGCTCTTGACCGCGGCGCTGAACGGCTCGCTCCGCAACGCCGAATTCCGCACTGACCCGTATTTTGGTTTCGCGGTGCCGACCTCGATGCCCGGCGTCGAGCCGCATCTCCTCTATCCGTCGAAGACCTGGGCCGATAAGGCCGAGTTCGACAAGACGGCGCGCGATCTCGTCGGCATGTTCCAGAAGAACTTCGGCAAGTTCGAGAGCCACGTCGACGCCGAAATCCGCAAGGCGGCGCCCGAAGTCCGCGCCGCCGCCGAGTAATCGGGAATAATCAGATCGTCATTCGGCGAAGCCGAGCGTCCGCACATTCGTGCGCGTCGCTCGGTTTTGCGTTTCGCCGATGCTCGCCGCCGCCTCGACGGCGGTGGCCGCGCTCTGCTCGGGCCGGCGCGAAGCCTTGCTTGCTGGAGTCTGCTGCCGGGCCGGTGCTTGCCGCGTTGAAGCCTGCCGTGTCGGCATCACCTTCAACGCGCCGACCTTCTCGCGCGTCGCGCTTGAGAGGCGCTTGCTGTTCTGCACCGGCACGAAGTCGCTTAACTTGTGCTCGGTGCCCGGCGTGCCGCGAAAGACGACCGGGCCCGTTTCGGTCATGACGATATCGCCGGACCGGAGCGTTGCGTCGTTCAGGTAGTCGATATTGGCGATGCCGGCCGGGCTGCGGCCGTTGCAGGTGCAGCCACCGACAAACCTGTCGCGATAGACAAAGGCATTGGCGAGCGACGTGTAGCGCGCACCGCGCGGCGAGACGGCGTTCTCGATATTGCTGCCGGCGAAAATTTCGGTCTGCGCCGTCGGGCACATCGCCTGGCAGGTTCGGGCGGGCGAGCCTTCGCTGGATTTGGCGATCGGGAAATAACGGCCATCGCAAGTGCGCACGCAGAACGAAACCTGCGGGCCGCCTTCAGCGGGGCGCACTTCGGCGTTGGGTGTATCGGGCAACTGGAACGGCGGCGTTTCCGGAGCGGCGCTGCGCGGCGGCGCGATGACGCGGCCGATGGCATTGAAGATCGCGCCGAGCAGGCCGCCTTCGGCGTGCGCCGGTGCGGGCACGGCGGCGAGCGTGGTGATGGCGATCGCCATGGCGGCCAGACTTGCGGGTAAACTGCGGTACACGGTCGAACCTTCGTCCCAGGCTTGGAGCTGGCACGCAAAAGTGTGCCGCGTGACAACGTCGCGAAGGGCAAAAAGTTGCAGTTAAGATCGGGTCACCGGGCGTGCGGAATCCAGCAACTGCGCCATTTCGTTGGACGCGGCGAGGAACGGATTACCGTAAAGAATCGGCGAGGGAACTCTTCAGTGCGGGAGTTCCTCGCGCAAGAATTTTTGGCGCAGAAATTCCTAGCGCAGAAATTCGTCGGCCTTGAACAGCGCGGCAAAGCGCAGGCCTGCGGCGGCGAAGGCTTCGGCCGCGCCTTCCTGCCGGTCCACCATCGTGAAGACGAGGGCGATTTCGGCGCCGGTCTCTTTAAGCGCCTCGACCGCCTTCATCGCCGAGCCGCCGGTGGTGGTGACGTCCTCGATCACCGCAATACGCTTGCCGGCGAGCGACTCGTCCTTCGTCAGTCCTTCGATCAGGAGCTTCGCGCCGTGCTCCTTCGGCTGCTTGCGCACGAAGAAGGCATGCACCGGCGAGTCGGTCAGCGCACTGACGGCCGCCGCGGCGGCTGCGATCGGCACCGCGCCCATTTCTAAGCCGCCGATATAGTCGAGCTCTTCCGCAGCGAGCGTGTCGAGCGTGAGCTGCGCCAGCAGCGCCGCGCCTTCGGCGTCCAGCATCGTCGGCTTGAGGTTGAAGTAGAAGTCGCTCTTGCGCCCCGACGCGAGCGTGATCTCGCCGCGCCCGAACGAGCGCTTGGCGATAATGTCGTGCAGTCGTGCGCGCGCCGCTTTCGGGTCGGCGATCAGGCGGTGGGCGTGGGCGTTCGAGTTGCTCATGCGTATTCTTGCTCGCGGGTCTTTGTCTTCGGACGAATCAGTGGGCTTCTTCCCAATTGTCGGCGGCGCGCGCATCGACATGCAATGGAACAGACAGCGAAACTGCGGGGAAAGGTGCTTCCATCATCGTTTTTGCGACGAGGTCGAGCGTTTTTTCGACTTCCTTGTCCGGCACCTCGAACACCAGTTCGTCATGCACCTGCAACAACATCCTGGCGTTGAGCTTAGCCGCCTTGAGCGCGCCTTCCATGCGGATCATGGCGCGGCGGATGATGTCGGCGGCGGTGCCCTGCAACCGCGCATTGATCGCGGCGCGCTCCATGAAGCCGCGCATCGACGGGTTGCTGTCGTTGATCGCGGGGTAGTGGCACTTGCGACCGAACAGCGTCGTCACATAGCCGTGCTGTTTGCAGAAGGCTTTCGTCTCATCCATGTATTCGCGGATGCCGGGGAAGCGCTCGAAATATTTCTTGATATAGGCGCCGGCTTCCTCGCGCGGGATCGAAAGCTGGTTGGCAAGGCCGAAGGCCGAGATGCCGTAGATGATGCCGAAATTGATTGCTTTGGCGCGGCGGCGCACTTCGGCCGGCATGCCTTTCACCGGCACGCCGAACATCTCGGAAGCCGTCATGGCGTGAATGTCGAGGCCGTCGTGAAACGCTTTTCTGAGCTGCGGAATGTTGGCGATCTCCGCAAGGAGCCGCAGCTCGATTTGCGAATAATCGGCCGAGACGAGCTTCATGCCTTTTGGAGCAATGAAAGCGCGGCGAATCTTGCGGCCTTCCTCGGTGCGGATCGGAATGTTCTGGACGTTCGGATCGGACGAGGCGAGGCGGCCGGTTGGCGTCGCCGCGAGCGCGTAAGAAGTATGGACGCGGTTCTCCTTGTCCATGTAGGCGGGCAGCGCGTCGGTATAGGTCGATTTCAATTTCGTCAGCGAGCGCCAGGACAAAATAAGTTTCGGCAGCTCGTGGCCTTCCTCGGCAAGGTCCTCGAGCACGTTGGCGCGCGTCGACCACGCGCCGGTTGCGGTCTTGGTGCCGCCCGGCAATTTCATCTTGCCGAACAGAATATCGCCGAGCTGCTTGGCGCTGCCGGGATTGAAGCCTTCGCCGGCTACTTTCGCGATGTTCTGTTCTAACTTCACGGCATTGGTCGCGAACTCGTTGGAAAGCCGCGCGAGCAGCACGGGATCGATGGTGATGCCGCTTTGCTCCATGCGCGCGAGCACGGTGACGAGCGGCCGCTCGAGCGTTTCGTAAACCGTATGCATACCCTCGGCGGTCATGCGGCCCTTGTAGTATTGCCAGAGCCGGAGTGTGACGTCGGCGTCTTCCGCGGCGTATTCGGTCGCCTTCGCAAGATCGACCTGATCGAAGCACACCGAGGTTTTGCCCTTGCCGGCGACATCGGTGTAGGCGATCGGCGTATGGCCGAGATGCCGCTCGGATAGCTCGTCCATGCCGTGCCGCTCGCGGCCCGCATCGAGCGCGTAGGACATCAGCATGGTGTCGTCGAACGGCGCGACGTCGATGCCGTGCTGCGCCAGCATCACGAGATAATCGTATTTGAAATTATGCGCGATCTTGAGGACGGAGGGGTCCTCGAGCATCGGCTTCAGGGTTTTTAGCGCCTTGCCGATCTCGATCTGCCCGTCGACGAGCCCGCCGCCGGAGAGAAGATCGCCCGTCGTCTTATGCGAGAGCGGAATGTAACAGGCCTCATTGGGCGAAAGCGCGAGCGAGACGCCGCACAGCTCGCAGTTCAGCGGGTCGAGTGAAGTCGTTTCGGTGTCAAAGGCGACATAGCCCTGATCGGTCGCCTTCGCGGTCCATTCGGCGAGCCGCTTGAGGTCGCTCACCATCTCGTATTTCGAGCGATCGACCTTGCCGCGCGCGAGTTTGGCGCGGACTTCGGCAAGATTGATCGGCGTCAACGCACCTTTCTCGCCCTTGGCTTTTGCGGGCGCGGACGCGCCTTTCTTGGCAGGCTTCACTTCTTCGCCCGAGACTTCCGCCTGGCCTTCGGCTTTCAGCTTGCCGATGACATCATCGCCGGGTCGCAATTCGGGGTCGGCTTCGACGAGTTCGATGTTGGTGTCGGTCGCTTCGGCGACGCGCTTCGTCAGCGACGTGAATTCCATCGCTTTCAGAAACGCGATGATCTGCTTGCCGTTGGGGTCGGCCATGCGCAGATCGTCGAGCGGGATATGCACTGGCGCCTTGTCGTCGAGCTGCACGAGCTTTTTTGAAACGCGGGCTTGGTCCGCGAACTCGATCAGCGACTGGCGGCGCTTCTCCTGCTTGATTTCGGAAGCGCGCGACAGCAGCGTTTCGAGATCGCCGTATTCCTGAATGAGCTGCGCCGCCGTCTTGATGCCGATGCCCGGCACGCCGGGCACGTTGTCGGTCGAATCGCCGGCGAGCGATTGCACTTCGACGACCTTGTCGGGCCCGACGCCGAATTTTTCCTCGACCTCTTTCGGGCCGATCCGCCGCTCGCGCCCCGGCATCGGATCGTACATCGTGATGCCCGGGCGGATGAGCTGCATCAGATCCTTGTCGCCGGCGACGATGGTGACATCAGCGCCCTCAGCCAGCGCTTCGCGCGCATAAGTCGCGATCAGATCGTCGGCCTCGAAACCTTTCTCCTCGATCGGCACGAGGCCGAAAGCGCGCACCGCGTCGCGCATCAGCGGAAATTGCGGAATGAGGTCGGACGGCGGCTCGTCGCGGTTGGCTTTATACTTGTCGTAGATTTCGTTGCGGAACGTTTCCCCGGAATGATCGAAGATGACGCCAAGATGCGTCGGCTTCACACCTTCCAGTCCTTCGCGGAACAGCTTCCACAGCATGTTGCAGAAGAACATGATCGCGCCGGTCGGCAGCCCGTCGGAGCGCTTGAAGCCATAGCCGGACTTGCTGTTCTGCGCCGCCTTGAACATCGCGAAATAGGCGCGGAAAATGTAGGACGAGCCGTCGACCAGAAATATGTGGTCGCGCGACTTGCCGGACGGCTTCGACGCAGATTTGGCGGCGGGCTTCGCAGCAGGCTTGGCGGCAGCCTTGCTGGCTTTGGCGGCGGATTTTGCTTTCGGCTTGGCGGGCATGGGCCGCACGATGCCGAAATGAGGCCGCCGCGACAACCCAAAATCGCGACTTTTACAGCGGAGTTATTCGGCGGGTTGCAGCACCGGGCGGCGCGGCGTCTCGACGCGGAATGCCCGCGGGCGCTCGAACAGGAACGCGAAGCGCGTGCCCTGCACCAGCACATAGAGCGCGAGCGGCAGCACGACGCCCATGGCCGTCACGATCAAGGACACGGTGCCGAGATCGTGAATGAAACCGAATTTCAAAAGCAGCGTGCGGGTCGCCGCCATCGGCAGGAAGAAGGCAAGATACACCGCAATCGAATGCTCGCCGGCAAAACGCAGCGGGTTGAGAAACTGGAACCTCTCGAGCAGCGCCGCGATCGAAACGATCGCCAGCGCACCGGCCGCGCCCAGCAACAGCGAGATGCCCGGCAGCGTCGCAAAGCCCGCATGCACGAGCATGCCGTTGACGAACACCCATGCGGCGAGGCCAAGCAGCGCAAACTTCGGATGCGCCTGCGCCTTGGCCGCGAGCACAAACACATAGGAGGCGAGCCAGTAGCCCGCGAAGAAATAGACATAGCGCGAGGCGAATTCGTCGATCACCGTCCAGCCGGTCTCGATTTTCAAACTCTCCAGCACCGCCGCGACGATGAACACAGCGGCCGGCGGCAGAAAGCGTGTGAGCCGCGTCGTCAGCGCGAAGATCGGCAGAAGATAAATGAACCACAGCGTGCCGAACGGCTCGATGAAGGCAAAGAGATATTCGCGCACGACGCCGGCGATGCCTGCATCATGCGCAATGCCCGGCGCGCGGAAGACGAACTGGATCGTCACCCACAGCACGTAGAAATAGACGAAGTGCACGATGCGCCGGTCGAAAAATGTGCGCCATTCGCGGCCGATCACCCGCGACAGGAACAGACCCGAGATCAGGAAGAAGTCGGGCATGCGGAACGGCCGCGCGAACTCGACGAAGTGGTGCAGCCAGCCGGAATCCCCCGCGGCCTTCTCGACACCCAAGGTAGAATGCATCATCACCACCATGACGATGCAGATGCCTTTGGCGTAATCGACCCAGTCGACGCGCGGGGCTTGAGAAACGGCGGGGTTCATTGGCTATCTCGAATCCAACAGGGCTGAATCGATAACTGTCCCATTTCGGGACAGTGGCTTCCTTCGCTATAAACTCTCGCAAACGCCATGCCGCACGAAGCTTTCCTCTGCCAGCAGAAAACATGAATCCGGTTAAGCCTTCGCTGTCCCAGAATGCGCTGCCGGTCGATGAGGCGCTGCCGGCGCTGAAAGCCGCGCTTGCCGCGGGCCGCAATGCCGTGCTGGTCGCGCCGCCCGGCGCGGGCAAGACGACGCGGGTGCCTTTGGTGCTGCTCGATGAGGCATGGGCCAAGGGCGGTAAAATTCTTGTGCTCGAGCCGCGAAGGTTGGCGGCGCGCGCCGCGAGTGCCCGCATGGCCGCGACCCTGGGCGAGCGGATCGGCGAGACGGTGGGCCTGCGCGTGCGCTTCGATACGCGCGTATCGAAGAAGACGCGCATTGAAGTGATGACCGAGGGTGTCTTCACCCGCGCGCTGGTCGATGACCCTGAGCTATCCGGCGTTTCCGCCGTGCTGTTCGACGAATTTCATGAGCGGTCATTGGACGCCGATCTTGGATTGGCGCTGGCGCTCGATGCGCAGCGCGGCCTGCGCGAGGATCTGCGCATCCTCGCGATGTCGGCGACGCTCGACGGCGCGCGCGTTGCGAAGCTCTTGGGCGGCACAGCGGGCGAAGCAAAGGTGATCGAGAGCAAGGGCCGCGCTTTTCCGGTCGAGACACGCTATCTCGGCCGCGATCCGCGCACGCCCATCGACCGGCAGATGGCTGACGCGATCCTGCGCGCGCTCGGCGACGAGCCGGGTTCCGTGCTTGCTTTTTTGCCGGGCGTTGCCGAAATCCGCCGCACGGCAAATTTGCTCGAAGAAAAAATTTCCGATCGCGCAACGCACATCGTGCCGCTCTACGGCGCGCTTGACGCGCGGGTACAGGACGAGGCGATCTCGCCTGCGCCGAAAGATCAGCGCAAGATTGTGCTCGCGACCTCCATTGCCGAAACTTCGCTCACCATCGAAGGCGTGCGCATCGTGGTGGATTCGGGCCTCGCGCGCGTGCCGCGCTATGAGCCCGCGGTCGGCCTCACGCGATTGGAGACCGTGCGCGTCTCGCGCGCTTCGGCCGATCAGCGCCGCGGCCGCGCGGGGCGCACTGAGCCCGGCATCTGCTATCGGTTGTGGAGCGAGCCGGAAACGCAAAGTCTCGCGCCCTTCGCAACGCCTGAAATTCTCGCCGCCGATCTCACCAACCTCGTGCTCGATCTTGCGGTCTGGGGCGTGAGCGATCCCGCTTCGCTCGCCTGGCTCGACCCGCCGCCAGCGGCGGCACTTTCGGAGGCGCGCAATCTTCTCCTGGCGCTCGGCGCGATCGACGAAGATGGCCGCGTGATGGAAAGGGGAAAGAAACTCGCGCGCTTTCCGCTGCATCCGCGCCTTGCCGCGATGGTCGTTGCTGCCGGTGACGACGCGCTGCTCGCCGCCGAAATCGCCGCGGTCATTTCCGAGCGCGGCCTTGGCGGCGACGATCCCGATCTTTCCCATCGCGTCGAGCAGCTTCGCCGCGACAAGTCGAAACGCGCCGAGGAAGCGCGGCGGCTGGCGCGTAACTGGGCCGAAGAATCCGGCGGAAAACTTCAGAACAGCCCCGCATCCAAGACCGGCGCGTTGCTCGCGCTCGCCTATCCCGACCGTATCGCGAGAGCCCGTCCCGGCAAGCGCGGCGAATTTTTGCTGGCCAATGGCCGCGGCGCGCAATTGGATGCCGCCAATGCGCTGGCGAAGGAGCCGATGCTGGTCGTTGCCGAGCTATCGGGCACGGCGAGCGCGGGACGCATTCTGCTTGCAGCAAAAATTTCCGAAGCGGATTTCGAGCGCCGTTTCAAGGATCGCATCATTGAGAAGGTCGAAGTTGCCTTTGATCCGGCGGCGCTTGCCGTGCGCGCTCGCGCCGTCCGCCGCTATGAGGCGCTGACGCTTGAAGAGCATCCGAAGAAGCTCGAGCCCAACGAGGAAACCGCGCGAACGCTCGCCGCGGGTATCGCAAGCGTTGGTATCGAGAGATTGCCGTGGCCGAAATCCGTGCTGCAATGGCTCGCCCGCGTTCGCTTCATGTATCGTGTCGAGGGTGGAATTTGGCCCGATCTTTCTGATGAGCATCTCGCGGCGAGCATTCAGGAATGGCTCGCACCCTATTTGATCGA
>DATMGD010000051.1:0-7060 GCA_035555855.1 Xanthobacteraceae bacterium | reverse complement strand
GCGCGCGCGAGCGTGCTCGGCAACATCATCGGTCTTATTCCGGGTGCGGGCGCTACGATCGCTTCGTTCGTGAGCTACGGCATGGAGTCGCAGTTTGGCAAGCGCCGCAAGGAAATGGGCACCGGCATCCCCGAAGGCATTGTCGCGCCGCAGGCGGCGGCGACCGCTTCGGTAGGCGGTGCGCTCGTGCCGCTACTCGCGCTCGGCATTCCCGGCAGCGGTGCGACGGCGATCATTCTCGGCGCCTTCATGTTGCACGGCATCCAGCCGGGCCCGCAGGTCATGGCGACTTCGGCGCCGATCGTTTACACCGTGTTCGCCTCGGTGTTCATCGGCCTCGCGTTCATGTGCGTCGTCGGCTATTTCGCGATCCGTCCGCTGGTGAAGATTCTCGACCTGCCGGAAGCGGTGGTGTCGGCCTATGTGATGACGCTCTGCTTCGTTGGCGCCTTGTCGATCCGCAACAATATCACCGACCTTTGGCTGATGATCGGTTTCGGCGTTATCGGCTACCTGTTCGAACGCTTCAAATTTCCGATCGCGCCCTTGGTACTCGGCGTCATTCTCGGGCCGCTGACGGAAGCCGCCTTCATGAATTCGATGATCAGTTTCGGCAATGACTGGACAGTGTTCTTCACCCGGCCGATCTCGGGAACCGTCATGGTGTTCACGATCATCATGCTGCTATTGCCGTTCTTTCAGCAGTGGCGGGCGAAGCGGGCGGAAGTGGCGCAACGGGGAGCTTAGCCGCAGCAGTAACATCATGTTCCATTCCAGCGATAAAAGCCGCGAATGAGAATGATGCAAATTATCAATTTTACCGCCGCGGCGCTCTCGGGCAAATAATTAAGGCAGGAATGGATTTTCTGCTGCGGCGCGAATGCAGCGTGAGCGGGCATCGCCGCCAGAGCGAATGGAGTGAGCCATGAATGTCGCCGTCGATATGCAAAAACAACTTTCGCCCGCGCAGGAAATCGCGGCCGATCTGATGCGCCGGGCGCGAGCCGCGCAGCAGATTTTCGCCGAAGCCGATCAGGCGCGCACCGACGAAGCCGTGCGCGCTATCGCCTGGTCGCTCTATAAGCCCGAGCATGCCAAGGAGCTTGCCGAGATCGCGGTCGAGGATACGGGTCTTGGCAACGTGCCGGACAAGATCATCAAAAAGACCCGCAAGACTTTCGGCACGCTGCGCGACCTCTTGCGCGTTAAAACGGTCGGTGAGATCGAGCGTGACGACAAGCGCGGCATCGTCAAATTTGCAAAACCCATCGGCGTCGTCGGCGCGGTGACGCCCTCGACCAACCCTGGCGCAACCCCAGTGAACAAGGCGATGATGGCCATCAAGGGCCGCAACGCCATCATCGTCGCTCCGTCGCCGCTCGGTTATCGCACCACGGCGCTCGCCGTCGAATATATGCGCAAAAGCCTTGCGCAGATCGGCTTACCGGAAGATCTCGTGCAGATTCTTCCCAATCCGGTCACGAAAGATACGACGCAGGCCCTGATGGAAGCGGTCGATCTCGTCGTCGTCACCGGCTCGCAGGATAACGTGCGCCGTGCTTATTCGTCGGGCACGCCGGCGATTGGCGTCGGCGCGGGCAACGTCCCGGTCATCATTGATGAAACGGCAAACCTCGATGACGCTGCACGCAAAATCTGCGCCTCGAAAATCTTCGACAACGCGACCTCATGCTCGTCGGAGAACGCCGTCGTCATCGTCGATGCCGTTTACGACAAGGCCATCGAAGCCCTGAAGCGGGCAGGCGGCTATCTCGTCGATCCGTCGAAGAAGCAGACGGTGATTGATGAATTGTGGAAGAACGGCAAGCTCAACCGCCATCTGATCGCGCGCGACATGTCCGTGCTCGCCAAGGGCTTCGGGCTTTCGGACGATGCGGTAAAATCGAAATTCCTGATGGTCGAGGAGACCGGCATCGGTAAGGGTTATCCGCTGTCGGGCGAGAAGCTCGCGCTCGTACTCACCGTCTATCGCGCTAAAGATTTCAAGGACGCGAAGAATACGATCAATAAGATCCTCAATTTCCAGGGCCGCGGCCACTCGATGGGTCTGCACACCACTAACATGTCGCGCGCGAAAGAACTCGCCGAAGAGCTTTCGGTGGTGCGCGTGCTGATCAACTTTGCGCATACCTTCGGCAATGGCGGCGGCTTCGACAGCGGCCTCGAGTTCACGCTCACCATGGGCTGCGGCTCGTGGCAGAAGAATTCGATCTCCGAGAACTTGAACTACAAGCACTTCCTCAACATCACGCATCTCGTGACGCCGATCCCCGAGGATAAGCCGAGCGAGGAAGCGCTGTTCGGGCCGCACTGGCAGAAATACGGAAAATAGAAAGACCGCAAAATGAATCTCGAGGAATACGCAGCAAAGCGTAGCGTACTCGTGCCCGGCGGCGTGCCGACGCCGCGCGGCAAGGTGTGCGAGACGCCCGAAGAAGCCGCCGCCGCCGTGCGCGAAATCGGCCCTGCCGTCGTCAAGGCGCAGGTGCCGACCGGCAAGCGCGGAAAGTCGGGCGGCATCAAGATGGCCGATACGCCGGAAGAGGCGGCCAAGGCCGCGAGCGAAATCATCGGCATGACCATCGGCGGTAGCCAGGTGCGGCGCGTCCTGATCGAGGAGCGTTGCCCGATCGAGCGCGAGCTTTATGCCGCCGTGCTGATCGATGTCGTGAGCCGCAGCCCGCTTATTCTGTTCTCGACTGAAGGCGGCATGGATATCGAGGAAATCGCCGAGAAAAATCCTGCCGCGATCCGCCGCCATGTTGTCGATGTGAAGCGCGGCTTTTCTTCCGCCGACGCGGCGGAGTTGCTCAAGGGCCTCGATCTTGGCAAGGCGGCTCCCGCTGTCGGCGAGGTTCTCGTCAAGCTCTACAAAGCATTCGACACCAACGACGCCGAGCTTACCGAAATCAATCCACTCGCGATTCTGAAAGACGGCCGTGTCGTTGCGCTCGATTGCAAGTTCACGCTCGATGATGCGTCGGGCGTGAGGAAGCCAGAGCTTGCGGCTGCTGCGTCGCCGCCGGAAATGACGGCGTTAGAGAAACGCGGCGCCGAGCATGGCCTCAAGTTCATCCAGCTCGACGGCAATGTGGGCGTGCTCGCGAACGGCGCCGGCCTGACGATGACGACGATGGATGTCATCGATCATCTCGGCGGCAAGCCCGCGAATTTTCTCGAGATCGGCGGCGAAGCCTACACCAAGGCCGAAGTTGCGCTCGATCTCGTGCTGTCGAACCCAGGCGTTAGAAGCCTCGTCGTCAATTTTTGCGGTGCCTTCGCTCGTACCGACGTGATGGCCGACGGCGTCGTCAAAGCGTGGAAGAAACTCAAACCCACCGTACCAGTGTTCTTCTCGATCCACGGTACCGGGCAGGAAGAGGCGATCAAGCTCGTGCGCGGCGAACTCGGCATCGAGCCCTACGATTTCATGGAAGACGCCGTGAAGGCGGCAATCGAGGCGGCGAAATGATTTACCGGCGGGGACAAAAACTTCTGGTGCAGGGCATCACCGGCAAGCAGGGCACGTTCTGGACTGAAAAGATGATCGAATGCGGCACGACTGTCGTAGGCGGCGTCAATCCGAAGCGCGCTGGCGAGAAGCATCTCGGTCTGCCGGTGTTTCGCTCGGCGGTCGAAGCGACGAAAGAGACGCCGTGTGATATGTCGGTGATCTTCATTCCGCCGCTGATGGCGAAGGATGCGATCATCGACGCGATCGACGCCGGCATCAAAACCATCGTCGTGCTCACCGAGCATATTCCGAGCCACGACGTCCTTGAAATTTTCGCGCGGCTGCGCGACTCCGATAGCCGTATCGTCGGCCCGAACACGGCCGGGATCGTCACGCCGGGCGAGGGGTTCGTCGGCATCATGCCGGGGCATAATCCTTCGATCTTCATGCCCGGCGATGTCGGCGTCATTTCCCGAAGCGGCAGTCTCGGCACGCTGATCTGCCTGAATCTCACGCGCGCCAAGCTCGGCCAGTCGGCGTTCATCGGCATCGGCGGCGATCCTATCATCGGCACGACAACGAAAGATGCGCTGGTGGCGCTCGACAAGGATGAGCGCACCAAATCCATCGTACTCGTCGGCGAGATCGGCGGCGCGATGGAAGAGGACGCCGCCGAATACGCGAAGTCGATGAAGAAGCCGATCGTCTCCTTCATCGCCGGTCGCTCCTCGCCTCCCGGCAAGAAGATGGGCCATGCCGGTGCCATCGTCGTCGGCAACAAGGGCGGCTACGCCTCAAAGCGCGCGGCGCTCGAAAGCGCGCGCATCAAGGTTGCCGATACGCCGGCTGATATCGCGCGGCTCATCGCCGTCCGCTAAACTGTTCTATATAAAGCGAAAAAGCCCGGCGCAACGCCGGGCTTTTTATTTGGCTCAGTCGCCGGGCAGGTCGTGCACGGCGTCGATGAACATGTCTTTCCACGATTTCGGCGTCACCGGGATCATGCCGGCGCGGCTCATGTAGGAAGCCATCACGCCGAGCTTCTGCGGCGTCATCGTCCAGACATTGACCTTGTCGCGAATGATCTTTTCGGCGTCCGCAACCGAGATTTTCGAATTGTCGGCCTTCACCCACAATGCGGCAGCTGCTGCCGGATCGTCGTTGATGAACTTAGTCGCCGCGCGCGCCGCTGCGAGGAATGCCTGCACAACCTTTGGCTCGCCTTCATAGAGTTTCGCTGTGCCCCACACAACGATGAAAGTGTGCGGGCCGCCGAAGACATCGTAGCTGTCGAGCACTTTATGCACGCGCTTGTCTTCAAGCTCGCGATACATAAAAGGTGCAGATGTGAAGTGCCCGGTGATGCCGGTTTTCCCGCCCAACAGTTGCGCAAGGCCGTCCGGGTGGCTGAGCGACACCGTCCACTTGTCGAGCCGGTGCGCTTCGCTTGTTCCCCATTCTTTCTCCGCGGCCATCTGCAGGATGATCGCCTGCAGCGCGATGCGCACGGCAGGGAGGGCAATGCGGTCCTTCTCGGTGAAGTCGCGGATCGTCTTGACGTCCGGATTGGTGGTGTTCAGCCACTGCGGCATCGAGTTGAGGGCACAAATGCCCTTGATCTTGATGTTGTCGCGCGTGCGTGCCCAGGCGCTGATCAAGGGACTCGATCCGCCGGAGGCGAAATCGAGATTGCCCGAGACGAGCGCTTCGTTCATCGGCGGCCCCCCGGTGAAACGCACCCATTCGGTCGAAAGATCGAGCCCGAGTTTCTTGCCTTCGGATTCGATCAGCTTCTGCTCCTCGATGATCGTGAGCGGCAGATACGAAATGCCATATTGTTTCGCGATGCGGACAACGCGCGTCTGTGCTTGCGCGATACTCGCCGAAACGGAAAACACAAGCATGGCGGTTGCCGCAAGCAACCAGCCGTTTCTTTTTTGTTGGTTCATTTTCCCTCCCCAGAAAACTCCGGCTAGGCCGGAGGCAGTTGCAGTATTTGTCTCGCTTCCGCTGCGCTCGCCGGATGCCGGTTGTATTTTCCGCATAGATCCGCGACGCGTTTCACAAGCTCGGCATTGCTTTTCGCTAGCCGGTCCTTGTCGAACTTGATGTTGTCCTCGAGCCCGGTGCGGACATGGCCGCCAAGCTCGAGGCACCAATGATTGATCTCGAGCTGCGAGCGGCCGATGCCTGCCGCCGACCAGGTGGCGTCGGGCATGATCTCTTTCAATTCGGAGAGCAGAAATTCGAGCAGCTTACGGCGCGGCGGCAGCGCGTTCGGAATGCCCATGACGAATTGCACCTGGCAGGGGCGCTTCAAGAGGCCGCGCTCCGCCATGTCTTTGGCGTTGTAGAGCATCGCCGCGTCGAACGCCTCGATCTCGGGCTTCACGTTGTTTTCGAGCATCGACTTCGCGAGCCCTTCGATGAGCTGCGGCGTGTTCTCGTAAATCAGTTTGGCGAAATTGACCGAGCCGGTGGCGAGCGAGGCCATATCGGGCTTGAGGTGCAGCATGCTGCCACGCTCGTTCTGGTCGCGCCCGCGCCCGCCGGTCGAAAATTGCACGATCATACCGGGGCAGTGCTTTATAATGCCTTCCTGCACCTGCGCGAACAGTTTCGGATCGGAGCTCGGGCTTTCGTCCGGGTTGCGCACATGAATATGCGCGACAGTGGCGCCGGCCTCGAACGCTTCGTGCGTCGACTCGATCTGCTCGGCAGGCGTGATCGGAACGGCGGAATTGTCCGCCTTGCGTGGAATTGAGCCGGTGATGGCGACGGTGATGATAGCCGGAGTTGTCATGCGGGTGCTTCGCTATGCGTCTGAGTTGAAAGGATGGAAAGCAGCAAAGGTGTTTGTGCCAGTGTCGCATCCAATGCGCCGGCGGCAAGAGGTTTGTTGCCTCGGAATCGAAAGCATCCGCAGCTGTTATCGCACCGCAATGAAACGCAATGCGTGTAGCGCGCGTGCTACTCTGCCGCCGTCTGGTTGAGAAGGGTATCGCCCGGCTTCACATGCGTGAATTTCACGGCCTCGGTGCCGACAACGATCTTGTCGCCCTCTAACTTCACCTGCGTGTAGCGCGAGGTCGCAAGATCGCCGGCTTCGGGGAAATCCTCGCGGAAATGCGCGCCGCGGCTGTCGTGGCGATGATCAGCGGCTTCGCAAATGGCGCGGCTGATGAGCGTGAGGTTTTCGAGATTGAGCCGGTCCATCCAGGTCAGGTTATAGCGGCGGCTCGTATCGGCGATGCCGCTCGCGGCGATCTCTTTCGCGAGACTATCGAGCACCCCACGGCCGCGCGCGAGCGATTCACCGGTGCGCAAGATGCCGACATCGTTCCACATCACATCATAGAGACGCTCGCGCATCGCGCTGAGATCGCCGGGCTTCTTGCCGAGCGGCGCGAAGGCACGATCATGCGCGGCTTCAATCGCTGCGCGGTCGGGCTCGGGCAGGGCGCCGTTCGGCGTCACGCGCTGGCCCATAACGTCGCCAGCGATACCGCCGAACACCGTGGAGTTTGCAACACCATTGCCGCCGAGGCGATTGGCGCCATGCACACCGCCGGTGTCTTCGCCTGC
>DATMGD010000050.1:0-43128 GCA_035555855.1 Xanthobacteraceae bacterium | reverse complement strand
TCGATCTGGCTCAGGCGTTCGCGCGCCGCTTCTTCGATCAACGGTTCAAGCACGACCGGCGCGCCAGGCAAATAATCGAACAGCGTCTCCAGCTTTTCGACGAACATCGGCAACCAGTGTTCCATTCCCGGATACCGACGTTTCTCGCTCACCGCGTCGTAAAGCGCATCGTCACGGGTCTGGCCGCCGAATTCAGTGGCATAGTTCAGCCGGAAGCGCCGCACCGTCTCGTCGGTCAGTTGCACTTCGCTGAGCGGCACAAGATCGAGCGAAGCAAGCGTTGCTGCGCTGCGCTGGGTTTCGGGATCGAAGCTCTTGATCGTCTCCAGCGTGTCGCCAAAAAAATCGAGCCGAACCGGCGCGGGCGTACCTGGTACGTAGAGATCGAGGATGCCGCCGCGCACGGCGTATTCGCCGACATCGCGCACGGTCGAAGTACGCGAGAAACCGTTCATCTCAAGCCAGCGGACGATACCGTCCATTGGCCGGACGCTGCCGGCCTTCATGACGACGGATTGCGCGCCAATCGCATCGCGCGCCGGAACGCGCTGCAAAAGCGCATTCACCGTCGTCAGCACGACACCTGTACCGCTTCCGTCTTGTGCGAGCACCGCAAGCGTCGCCATACGCCGCGCACTCACGCTCGGGTTGGGCGAAACGCGGTCGTAAGGCAGACAGTCCCACGCCGGAAACGTCAGGACCGAAAGATCGGGCGCGAAGAAGGTTAGCGCGCGTTCGAAGGCAGCCATGCGCTCGGCGTCGCGGCACACAACGAGAATTCGCTTCGCGCCTGTTTTTGCGCGCGCGGCGAAACTGCGCGCGAGATCGGCGGCGATGAGGCAGGAGAAGCCGTCTGGTGCATTGGCAATCGTGAGGGATTTGCCCGGCGAAAGTCGATCCGCCGGGAGCGAAACCTTATTCATGGCAGGGAGGCACTTCCAAGATGAAATTGGTGGATCTTGCGCATGAGCGCCGCGTCGTATTCGTCAGGCGCCGGCATCGTGCCCATGATCCAGTGATAGATATCCGGCTCCGGCGCATCGAGCAGCTTCTCGAACGCCGCCATTTCTCCTTCGTTCAACCGGCCGACCTCGCTGTCGGCGAAGCGGCCGAGCAGCAAATCCATCTCG
Organism: Xanthobacteraceae bacterium; assembly: GCA_035555855.1. Taxonomy (GTDB): domain Bacteria; phylum Pseudomonadota; class Alphaproteobacteria; order Rhizobiales; family Xanthobacteraceae; genus Palsa-892. The sequence goes on along the minus strand of DATMGD010000050.1, from coordinate 41,998 downwards.
CGCGTGCCGCGATGCCAAGCGCGAAACAGGAGCCGCCGCTTGCGGATTTCGGAGTCAGTCGGTTGCGGTTCATTCATGTCGTCAAACGCCAAAAGCCCGGACTCGCCGGGCGAGGTTGATATAGCGACGGAAAGCCCTTTTGTCAGGGGCGGAGTTGCCTGAAATGGCCGGTTCCGCCAATTTGCCGCCATGCGGCCTTCCATCCTCAATCCACTGTTTGCCTCGCTGAGCGTTCTCAAGGGCATCGGCCCCAAGCTGATGCAGCCTTTTGCACGGCTCTTGGAGCACGATCCGCCACGCGTCATCGACCTTCTGTTCCACTTGCCCTATGCCGCGATCGACCGCCGCTCGATGCCGAAACTCTCCGAAGTCGTGCCCGACACGGTGGCGACGCTGGAAGTAAAAGTGCTGCAGCATCTGCCGGGCCGCGGCCGCGCGCCTTACAAGATCCGCACCGAACAGGGCATGCAGACGCTCGACCTCGTTTATTTCCACATGAGTGCCGACCGGGCCGAGAAAATGTTTCCCGCTGGCGCGACGCGCTACGTCTCGGGCACCGTCACGCAATACAACGGCAACTGGCAGATGACGCATCCTGATCGGGTCGGCGACGAGAAGGACCTCGCGCAGATGCTGGTTATCGAACCGGTCTATTCGCTGACCGAAGGATTAGGCGCAGGCGTCATGCGGCGAGCCGCGGCGGCCGCGCGCGAGAAGATCATCGATCTTCCCGAATGGTGCGATCGCGCTTTTATCGAACAACAAAAATTCGTGCCGTTCGCGGCTGCATTGCGACGCTTGCATGCACCCGAGGAAGTGAATGACGTCACACCGGATTCTCCGCTGCGCGCGCGCCTTGCCTATGACGAACTCTTGTCGCACCAGTTGGCGCTTGCGCTGCTGCGCACGCGCATTCGCCGCGAACAGGGACGCAAGAATATCGGCGATGGCCGGCTACGTGAGAAAATCATCGCGGCGCTGCCCTTCTCGCTCACCGACGCCCAGCAGATTGCACTCCAGGAAATCACCGCCGATCTTTCCTCCGAGCATCGCATGCTGCGGCTGCTGCAAGGGGATGTCGGTTCCGGAAAAACCATCGTGGCGCTGCTCGCCGCGGCGCATGTCATCGAGGCCGGACGGCAAGCCGCAATCATGGCGCCGACCGAAATCCTCACCCGCCAGCATTATGAGCGCATAGCGCCGCTAGCCTCGACAGCCGGTATTCGCACTGCCCTTCTTACGGGACGTGAGCGCGGCAAAGAACGCGACGAGCTGCTGGAGAAACTTGCCGCGGGTGAAATTGATTTACTCGTCGGAACGCATGCGCTGTTTCAGGAAGGCGTCGAATTCCACGACCTCGCGTTTGCGGTCGTCGATGAGCAGCATCGCTTCGGCGTGCATCAGCGCCTCGCGCTTACCGAAAAAGGCGAAGCGGTCGATCTCCTCGTAATGACGGCAACGCCCATCCCGCGCACGCTGGTGCTGACCTTCTTTGGCGATATGGATGTTTCCGAACTGCGCTCCAAACCCGCAGGACGCCAGCCGATCGATACCCGCACCGTATCGCTCGGCCGCATCGAGGAAGTCGTTGAAGGCATTGGTCGTAGCATCGCGAGCGGCGCGCGCGCCTACTGGATTTGTCCGTTGATCGAGGAGTCGGAACTCGTCGATCTTGCCGCCGCTGAAGATCGTTTCGCCTATCTCAAGGAGCGCTTTGGCAAGGCTGTCGGCCTCGTTCATGGCCGCATGAAAGCCGCCGAGAAAGATGCCGCGATGGAAAGATTTGCTCGCGGCGAAATCCAGATTCTCGTTTCGACAACGGTTGTCGAAGTCGGCGTCGATGTTCCGGAAGCGACGATCATGGTGATCGAGCATGCCGAGCGATTTGGGCTCGCACAGCTTCACCAGCTACGCGGCCGCGTCGGACGCGGAGCCGAGCAATCGACTTGCCTTCTACTTTACAGGGCTCCGCTTGGCCAAGCAGCGAAGCGCCGGCTCAGCACCATGCGCGACACCGAGGATGGCTTCCGGATTGCCGAAGAAGACCTGGCGCTGCGCGGCGAAGGCGAAGTGCTCGGCACGCGGCAGAGCGGCCTGCCCGGCTTCAAGATCGCCAATCACGAACAGCACGGCGCGCTACTGGAAGCTGCCCGCAAGGATGCTGCGCTTATTCTCGCGCGCGACCCACAACTCACGGGAGAGCGCAGCGAAGCACTGCGCATCCTGCTGCACTTGTTCGAGCGCGAGGACGCCGTACGGCTGATCGAGGCCGGGTAATAGTTATTCGACCGTAACAGACTTCGCGAGATTGCGCGGCTGATCGACATCAGTGCCGCGCGCGACCGCAACGTGATAGGCCAGGAGCTGCACCGGGATCGAATAGACCAACGGTGTGATCGTCGCCGGCATTTCCGGCAGCGTCAGTACCGTATTGGTTTTCACGCCCGCTTCCTTCGCGCCGCGCGTATCGGTGACGAGCACGATCTTGCCGCCGCGCGCCAGCACTTCTTGCATGTTCGAAGCGGTTTTTTCGAACACCTTGTCATAGGGTGCAATGACGACGACCGGCAGGTTCTCGTCGATCAGTGCGATCGGCCCATGCTTCAGTTCGCCCGCGGCATAGCCTTCGGCGTGAATGTAGGAAATTTCCTTGAGCTTCAACGCGCCTTCGAGCGCCAGAGGAAAGCTGGTGCCACGGCCGAGATAGAGCACGTCGCTCGCGTTCTCCAACTCATGCGCGAGCTTCTCGATCTGCGGTTCTAGCGCAAGCGCGTCGGTCATCAGGCGAGGCACTTCGATGAGCGCACGCACGAGGTTTTTCTCGTCTTCCGCCGACAACGTGCCGCGCTGGCGGCCGGCGGCAACGGCAAGACAGGCAAGTGCCGCAAGCTGGCAGGTGAAAGCCTTGGTCGAGGCAACGCCGATTTCGGGGCCGGCGAGCGTCTGGACGGAAACCTCGCTTTCGCGCGCGATCGTCGAGGTCGGAACATTGATGACCGACAGCGTGTGCTGGCCGTGCTCTTTGGCGTAGCGAAGCGACGCCAGCGTATCGGCGGTCTCGCCCGACTGGGAAACGAAAATCGCGAGGCCGCCCTTCGTCATCGGCGCTTCGCGGTAACGAAACTCTGACGCGATATCGAGATCGACCGGGATTTTCGCAAAACGCTCGAACCAGTATTTCGCGACCTGCCCGGCGTAGAACGCCGTGCCGCAGGCCGAGATCGTGATGCGGTTCAGGTTCTTGAAATCGAATGGCAGCTGCATCGGCAGCCGCACGCGCTCGTTCGCCATGTCGAGCAGCGAAGCGAGCGTATGGCCGACGACCTCGGGTTGCTCGAAAATTTCTTTCGCCATGAAATGGCGATGGTTGCCCTTGTCCACGAGAAAAGCGCCGGCTGAACTCGTCTGGATCGCGCGCTCGACTTTCTTGCCCGCTGCGTCGCGAATCTCGACGCTATTATGCCGGACGATCGCAAGATCGCCTTCCTCAAGATAAGAGATGCTCTGCGTAAAAGGCGCGAGCGCAATCGCGTCCGAACCGAGGAACATCTCACCCGTGCCGTAACCGACGGCAAGCGGGCTGCCCTTACGGGCGCCGATCAGCAAATCGTTTTCGCCATCAAACAGAAAGGCAAGCGCGAAGGCGCCGCGCAGTTGCGGAAGTGCCGCCGCGACAGCTTCGATCGGCCCCTTGCCGCTCTTCATCTCGTGCGTCACGAGATGCGCGATCACTTCGGTGTCGGTCTCACTCTCGAAAACTGCACCCTTTTTTGTCAATGCATCACGCAGCTCGCGAAAATTTTCGATGATGCCGTTATGCACGACGGCAAGCTTGTCGGTCGCATGCGGATGCGCGTTGTTCTCTGTCGGCGCACCGTGCGTCGCCCAGCGCGTGTGGCCGATGCCGATCTTGCCTTTGAGGGGTTCTTTGGCGAGGCGCTGTTCGAGATTTTTCAGCTTGCCTTCGGCACGGCGGCTCGCGAGATGACCGCCTTCGAGCGTCGCAACGCCGGCGGAATCATAGCCGCGGTATTCGAGCCGCTTGAGTGAATCGATCAAGCCGCCTGCGACCGCTTCGCGTCCGATGATGCCGACAATGCCGCACATGAAAGGTCAGTCCCCTGAAACTTTATTCTGGCCCGGATTGGCTAGCACGAATGGATTTAGAGAGGGTTTTCGGAGGCGAGAAATCACTTCCGATTGCGGCGGATTTCAAGCGAAATGCCGCCCGAACATTCATCATTAACCAGAAATCAGTCCGCCGAGCGGCCATTCGACCGCTCGGTCGGCTCGATAGACAGCGTCAGCAATTCGACGCCGCGCAGCACGCGAAGATCAACCGCCTGTCCGATCCGCTCGCCGTTGAGCAGGCGGATCATATCGTCGATGCCGGTAACGGACACGCCATCGAGGCTGACGACGATGTCGCGCGGCAGCAAGCCGCCCTTCTCCGCAGGGCTCGCCTTCTCGATATTCGCGATCATCGCACCGAGCCGATTGTCGATGCCGTGCTTCAAGGCGAAGCGGCGCGGCATCGGCACGGTCTGCGCCGACACGCCGATGTAAGCGCGCCGCACGCGGCCATGAAGGATCAGTTCACCGAGCACATACTGCGCGGTGTTGCTGGCGATCGCAAAGCAGATGCCCTGCGCGCCCATGATGACGGCAGTGTTGATGCCGATCACTTCACCCCGCGACGAGACAAGCGGCCCGCCGGAATTGCCGGGGTTGAGTGCGGCATCAGTCTGGATGACGTCTTCGATCAGGCGCCCGGTGGATGAGCGCAGCGAGCGCCCCAGCGCCGAGATGACGCCGGCCGTGACCGTCGATTCAAAGCCGAGCGGATTGCCGATGGCGACGACAAGCTGCCCGCGGAAAAGCTTCTTCGAATTGCCGAGCCGCGCCGAAGGCAGGCTCTGCGGCGTCGTCGCGCGAAGCAGCGCGAGATCGGTGTCGGGGTCTTCGCCGATCAGCCGCGCGCTCAGATTCAAACCATCGGGCGTCACGAGCTTCAGCTCGCGATTACCTTGCACGACGTGACTGTTGGTCAGCACCAGGCCGTCCGGCGAGATGATGACGCCGGAACCGACGCCGCCGCGACGACCCTTACCCGCCGTTTCAACGCGCACGACCGCTGGCCCGACGCTGTCGACAACATCGGACACGGCGCGCGAATAGGCGTCGAGAAGCTCGCGATCCTCGGCGGTATCGATGGCAGCGGCCTGAATCGGGCTTTCACCGGAATCCAGAACGAAGGTGGTTTCGTCGTACATGGCTGATAACGGGGCTGGGGTTGCCCGCGTTATATGGGGAGGCGTTGCCTGCGGCGGTAGAGGCTAGCGCTTGCGGCGCTTGGCAGCCTTCTTGCCAGCCTTGCGTTTGGCGCTCTTCTGCTTTGCAGGCATGGCTTTCGCCTTCTGCTTCGCGCCCTGCTTGACCCAGTTCTTCTTGACGACCTGCTTGCCACGGCCAAGTGCCAGCGCATCAGCCGGTACGTCCGCAACGATCACAGAGCCTGAACCGATATAGGCGCGATCGCCGATCTTCACCGGCGCCACCAGTGATGAATTGGTGCCGATGAAAGCGTTGCTGCCGATTTCGGTGCGATGCTTGTTCTTGCCGTCGTAGTTGCAGGTGATGGTGCCGGCGCCGATATTCGCGCCCTCGCCCACGCTCGCATCGCCAATATAGGCAAGATGGTTCGCCTTCGCGCCCTTGGCGAGGGTTGCTTCCTTCACCTCGACGAAATTGCCGATATGAACATCAGCGCCGAGCTTCGCGCCGGGACGCAGGCGCGCGAACGGACCGACGCGTGCATTCGAGCCGACCGTCGCGCCTTCAAGGTGGGAGAAAGCGCGGATCGTGACGTTATCGCCAATGGTGACGCCGGGACCGAATACGACATTCGGTTCGACGACAACGTCGCGGCCGAACTTGGTGTCGACCGACAAGAACACCGTCTCGGGTGCGATGAGTGTGACGCCGGCATCCATCGCCGCTTCACGCAGGCGCCTTTGCAAAACCGCTTCGGCTTCCGAAAGCTGTTTCCTGTCGTTGACGCCCATGACTTCCTCCTCCGGCGCTTCGATCACCGCCGCGCCGAGATTTCGTTCCACCGCAAGAGCGACCGCATCGGTCAGGTAGAATTCCTGCTTCCGGTTGCGGTTGTCGATCGCCGCCAGCAAGGAGAGTGCATGCTTGCCGGCAAGCGCCATCACGCCCGCATTGCAAAGATGGACCGCGCGCTCAGTGCCCGTCGCATCGTTCTCTTCACGGATCGCGACGAGCTTGCCGTCTTCAGTGAGCAAGCGGCCGTAACCCTTTGGGTTCTTCGCACGAAAGCCGAGCACAGCCACTGCGGCATCAGAGAGTGCCGCGCGCAGCGCCCGCAGGCTCTCGGGCCGCAGAAGTGGTGTGTCACCAAACAGCACCAAGACATTCTCACCCTTGGCAAAAGCTTCCTTGGCAGCGAGCACGGCGTGGGCAGTACCGAGCCGCTCATGCTGCGTGAAAACGCCAATGCCGGGGGCGATCTGCCTTGCCGCTGCCGCGACATCCTCGCGGCCGGGGCCGACGACCAGCGCGAGCCGGTCGGCGCCGCAGGCGCGCGACGCCGCCAGCACATGCGCCACCATCGGCTTTGCCCCGATGCAGTGCAGCACCTTGGGCAGCGCCGATTTCATGCGCGTACCCTCACCGGCGGCAAGTACGACAACGGTGGTTCGCTGGGCCATCGAATCTCTCGTCTCGTGGAGAATCTCTCGTGGACAAGTTTCAGGTGTTTAGCCGAATGACGGCGCTTCTAGGAAGCCAATGCGCCGCTCCATCCGGCCCGCCATTGACTTAGGCGGAATCGCCAAGGACAAATGTTGCGGGGGCTGAAATGGCTGCAAATCGCACGACTCAGAAACGAGGCAATGCCGCGCCTGCGCCGAGCGCGAACGGCCGCAGTGCCCTGGTCTGGGGCTCGCTCGCCTTCTGCTCGATCGTTGCGGTATGCGGACTGATCGCGCTGCAGATGGGCAAGCCCGGCGGCATCATCACGACGGCCCGCGTCAACCCGACGCCACCGCCCGTCCAACCGGTCATCCAGAAGTCGCCGAGCCAGTCGGAATTCGAGATCTCGCGGCTCAACGACGCCATCCGGACGCTCGCCGCCGAACGCGACCGCCTAAGCGCAAGAGTTGAGACCCTCGAACAATCGGTCGGCGACATCACCGCGAGCATCAACAACGCCAGAAAGCCGGAGCCGGAAGTGAAGCCGGAGGCAAAACTGGAAAGCGCGCCGGTGCCGGAAGCAAAATCCGAGGCCAGGCCAGAACCGAAAGCAGAGTTGCAGCCGCAGGCGCCAGCCATGCAGGCTCCCGCACTTGCTGAAAAGACGCTGCCTCCCGCGCCGCGCGAAACGGCTATTGCGAAGACGGCCGCCCCCGAGAAGCTCGCAGCCGAGGCGGATAAGCCGGTTTCCGAGCCGAGCCTCAAGCCTGCCGCTGCGCCTGAGCCTCCTGTTCGCGCCACCCGTCAGGTAGAGGCTCCGAGTCCGCCGCCGGTAAGTACACCCGCGCAGCCGCAGCGCGAGCAAGCGGTGCGCGCGCCGGCGTATCAGCAACCGAATACAAACGCGGTGCAAAACCCGTTCTTCACGGCGTTGACCAGCTTCATGCAACGCGAGGAAAAACCCGCGCCGCGCAGCACCGCCCGCAGCCATCGCATCGAGCATCCCGGCCAGAATTCGCAGACGGCTGCCGCCAAGCCTGCTCGGAAAACCAAGGTCGAAGCTCCGCTGCCGCCGCCAGCGCCGCCAAGGCCCGCCGCCAGCAATGGCACGAATACGCAGGTCGCGCAGATCATGCCGAGCCAAGCTGCAGCCGTAAAAACCGCGCCGCAAGGCGATATCACCGGCGCAACGCAGACGCAGTTCGGCATCGACCTTGGCGGCGAAACGTCGCTCGATGGCCTGCGCGCCCGCTGGACATCGCTGCAAAACAAGCATGGCAAGGCACTCTCGGGATTGCGGCCGCTCGTCCGGGTGCGTGAAGGCTCGCGTCCGGGAACCGTCGAATTGCACCTCGTGGCCGGGCCGGTCGCGAACGCCGCTACCGCCGCACGGGTCTGCGCCAATCTGCAATCGACCGGCATCGCCTGCCGCGCTTCGGAGTACGACGGGCAGCGGCTGCCCTCGCGCTAATTCCTTCCGGTTTCAGCTATTGCGCGCGCTATCCTGGCGCGGCAAGTTGAAGCCATGCCCGGCCGTTCATTCCTGCCATCCCCGCGCGCGACCAATCTTCTGGTCGCGATCGGTTTTCTCGCGCTCGGCTATGCCATGTATGTGCGCTACATGCTGATCGAGAGTTCGGCGATCGGCATCGAGTGCGATGCGGGTCTTGCAGCCACGCGCTGCGGCGTACGGGCGGTCGCGATGTTCCTGTTCAAGATGCAATTGCTTGGGATCGGCGCGCTCATCCTCGCCGTGATTCACCTGATCCGGCCCAATGTCTATGTGTTTGGCGGTGCGCTCGCGCTCACCGCGCTCGGGCTCGTGCTCTACAACAACGGTGCGGCCGCGATCGCGCTTGCGCTCCTGATCGTCAGTTTTGCGCGGGCCGCAGGCGCCAGCACGACACCGCCAGCATCAGAAGAAGAGCCGCGAACCACTGGGCCTGCCAGTTCAAGGGCGTCTCGTTGAACGAGATATAGATCGCGCTTGCCGCCAGCACCGCACCGGCAATCCATTCGGCCACGCCCCGGCGTTTGAGCCCGGCGGGGCACGTTTCGGTCGCGATCATCAGCGCCACGGCAGGACCGGTTAGCGGAGCGAAGTGGAAGTCGCGATAGCGCGGATCGAAAACAAGGCCCAACGCGAGGGCAATGCCGGCGATGACCGAAATCATCAGCATTGCCGAAAGGAAACGCTCCAAAGGCTTGGCTGCACGCCAGAATAACGGGTCAAGGACCGTCGCAAATCCTGCCATCGGGATATGGCGGGCGACCGCGGCGCCACAAATCGGCGGCACCAGGAACCCTATACAGATCAACAAAATCGAGCGTATCCAATCAATTAATGTAAAGCTCTCCAGCGGGGCCTGCGCCAAAGCCCAGCCTAAAAACAACCCGCCAGAGAGCCCGATCCCTGCCACCGGCAGCCAGGGGATTTCTTCCGTCGCGCTCTCGCCCTTGCTGCGGGCCGAGAAATAGGCCGCCGCGAAGACGACAAAGGCGAACAGGACGCCCAGCGTTCCCTGATGGATCCAGAGAGGATGGTCGCTGATGGGCTTGCCCCATTCGAATTTCGGCGCGCGGGTATCGCTATCAAGCAGCCCCCAGTGGCCGCCGACCGTGCCCTCGAGCTGGCGCTTCCACGGCTGATCGAAGGCTTCGATCACATTGATCGGCCAGTTGCTGCGGCGGGCGGCAGCAATGACTTCGTGCAGCACCCGGGCCTGGTTCGAGAGCGACGGCAAGGCGCCTTCCCGCATCCGGCCCTCACTCGGCCAGCCGACCTCGCCGATCATGATTTCCTTGCCGGGGAAAGCGGCCGCGACCTGCCGGTAGATGTCCGTGACATGGCCGGCGGCCTGCTCGGCCGCGACGGGGAAGTCTTCCCAGTACGGGAGGATATGGATGGTAACGAAATCGACGGCCGGCACGAGGTCGCGGTTCCTGAGCCAGAACTCCCAGACATCCGCGTAGGTTACCGGTACATCGACCTGGCGCTTCACGTCCTGAATGAGATCGCGCAGGTCAATCGCCCGTAGCTCGCCACGGAGCAGCACCTCATTGCCAACGACGAGCCCTCGAATGACGTCGGGGTATTCGCGCGCAAGCGCAACCGCCGTCTCGATCTCCTGCTGGTTGCGCACGGGGTCACGGCCAATCCAGATGCCCTGCAGAACTTTCAGGCCATGTTTGCGGGCTAATTCCGGTACCCGGTCGATACCCTTTTCGACTGCATAGGTGCGCACGCAGGATGCCACGGCGGAAAGCCGTTTCAGGTCGGCATCGATCTGTTCGGGCGGAACGACGAAGCCGGGATCGAGCGGCGACTGGTTACCCCGGAACGGGGCATACGAAACGCACGGCAGCTTGCCGTCGGCGCCAAGCGGCGAGCGCGGCATCGTCTTGGGCAAGCCTAGCCCGTACCAGGCAAGGCCGATCAAAAGCGAGACGGCAACCAACAGAATCGCCGGCTGGCGGTTGAGGAAGGAAATCATGGGAACCCGTCGGAACGCCGCTATCTTCGCTTTTGACTGAGCATGATCTTATCCGAAAAGCGTCAAGCGATTTTCGGGATTCTGCTCTAGCGGGCTTGCGCGCATCCGTGAAGCGGCGACACGGGCGATCCTTAATCGGTTCGACGAAAGATTTTGCGCCGCGATGCTGACAAATTCGCCGCCCTATGTATGCTTGCAACAAGGGAAATTCGCCCGCGACAGAGTTTTTGGAAATGAAATTGCGCCATCTGTCTTTCGCCGCCGCTTTGGCTGGCGGCCTTTTTTTCGTGTCATTGCCTTCCGCCTATGCCCAGAGCCAGGGCGGCGAGCAGAAGAACGAGCAACAGCAGAGCGCCGAGGATAAGGCCCGCGAAGCGCAGATGCGCGAAGCGCAGGCACGCGCTCAGCGAGAGCTTTCGGAAGCGGCGAAGCTTCCCAAAAATGCCGGACAGCCCGAATGCCTGTGGATGGGACGGCGCGTGACGAGCCTCTTATGGCGTGACGACCCGGAAGCCGCGCGGCGCTTTCTCGAACTCTACGAGCGCTGGGGCTGCCCGACTGATCATGTCAAACAGGCATTCCGCTGCATCGTGCGTCTCGGGCCGATCGATCAGAAAGCGCCGCAGAAACTCGCTGATCGAGTTCACCTGTGCTGGATACGGCCGGATACCCTGGCGCCCTAAAATCCATCCCCGGGAACCAAAGCGGCAACTGCGCGTAATCAAGGCGCGTGGTTATTCGCGAACATAGAAAAGCCTTCTGGTTCGTTTTTTGCTTAACTCATTGCCGGTCGCGGGGAGACAAAACTAAAATGCGCGTGGCTGCCATTATCGTCGCCTTGGTTGCAGCCTTACACGCAGGCATCTGGCTCATTATCCGCCAAACCGGCTCGGCCCCTGCCGCCGGCAGCGCCTTCTGGTCGCTTTCCTTCGCTCCCTTCAATCCGGTCGACAAACCCGACAAGGGTGCGCTGACCAACGAAGAACAGATCCGGGCCGACCTCAAGGTCATCGCGCCCTACACGCACGCCGTCCGTACATATGCCTCGACTGGCGGGTTAGAGCTGGTGCCGAAAGTCGCCAACGAGTTCGGCCTCAAGGTCACCGCGGGCGCGTGGATCGACAAATTCAGCGACCGCAACGAGCAGGAAGTCGAGAACGTCATCGAGGCGGCGAAGCATAACCGCAACATCACCGCGATTGTGGTCGGCAACGAAACGATCCTGCGCGACGAGATCAAGACCGACGAACTCATCAAATACATTCAGCGCGTAAAGCGCGAAGTGAAAGTGCCGGTAACGACCGGCGAAATCTGGAACGTGTGGCTGGAGCATCCGGAGCTTGCTTCCGCCGTCGATTTCATCGCCGCGCATATTCTTCCCTATTGGGAAGGCGTGCCGGAAGAACACGCGACGGATCGCGCTTTCGAAATTTACGAAAAGCTGCGCGCCGCCTTCCCCGGCAAGAAAGTCGTGATCGCCGAGTTCGGCTGGCCGAGTGCGGGCTACAACATGAAGAAGGCTGATCCTGGCCGCATCGTGCAGGGCCAGATCGTGCGCGATTTTGTCGATCGCGCGAACTCGATGGGCATCGACTACAACATCGTCGAAGCCTTCGATCAGCCGTGGAAGAACTTCGAAGGCAGCGTCGGCCCCTACTGGGGCGTGTTCGACGCCAGCCGTAACCTGAAATTTCCGCTCACCGGCATGATCGACGATCCGACCTGGCGGACGCAGGCGATCGCCGCGGTGATCTTCGGTTTTCTGCTGTCGCTGCCGATCCTCTCGATCATTGGTGTCACGGCGATGCAGGCTTTGGTGCTCGCGGCGGCGGCGAATTTCGTCGGCGCGTGGTTTGCCGTCGTGCTCGGCTACTGGGTCAGCCACTACTTCGTTCTTGGCGCAATCCTCGCGCTCGGTTTTGGCATGCTGCTTCTGATCCCGCTCGTGCTGATCGCGCTCTACCGCATCGAAGAGCTTGCGGAAGTCATCTTCGGGTTGAAGCCGCAACGGCTCTGGAATGCGCCGGTCAATACGGCGTTCACCGGCCCGATCCCGATGGTTTCGATTCACATCCCGGCACATAGAGAGCCGCCGGAGATGCTGAAGCAGACGCTCGATTCCGTCGCGGCGCTCAACTATCCGAATTTCGAGTGCATCGTCATCGTCAACAACACGCCGGAGCCGGAGCTGTGGCAGCCGATCGAGGCGCATTGCAAACTGCTCGGCGAGCGCTTCAAGTTTCTCAATCTCAATAACCTCAAGGGCTTTAAAGCCGGCGCACTGCGCGTCGCGCTCGATCACGTCGCGCCCGATACCGAGATTATCGGCGTCATCGATGCCGACTACGCCGTGGCAACGAACTGGCTGAAGGATCTCGTGCCCGCTTTCGAGGATCCGAAGGTTGCGCTGGTGCAAGCGCCGCAGGATCATCGCGACGGCAACAAGAGCGTCGTCGCAGGATTAATGAACGGCGAGTATGCCGGCTTCTTCGACATCGGCATGGTGCAGCGGAACGAGGCGAACGCCATCGTTGTGCACGGCACGATGTGTCTCGTGCGGAAGACTGCGCTGCTCGATGCCGGCAACTGGTCGAGCGACACGATTTGCGAAGACACCGATCTCGGTCTCACGATGTTAGAGCGCGGCTGGCGCGCGCATTACACCAACCGGCGCTATGGCTGGGGGCTGCTGCCGGAAAGTTTCGAGTCCTACATGAAGCAGCGCCATCGCTGGGCCTATGGCGGCGTGCAGATCATCCGCAAGCACTGGCGGCGTTTCCTGCCCGGCGGCAGCCTGCTGACCGCGCGGCAAAAACTCGAATTCATCGTCGGCTGGATCGGCTGGCTGGGCGCGGAAAGCCTCGGCGTGCTTGTCGCGCTGCTCAACATCGTCTGGGTACCCATCGTCGCGTTCGCGGGTATCGCGATCCCCGAACGTATTCTGACGATGCCGATTCTCGCGACGTTCCTCGTCACGATCATCCACTTCCTGACCCTGTATCTTGCGCGCGTCGATATTTCGATCAAGCAGACGATCGGTTCGGCCTTTGCCGCGATGGGCTTGCAGTTCACGATTGCGAAGGCCGTCGCGGAGGGCGTCATCAAGGATCACCTGCCCTTCATCCGCACCGATAAGGGCGGCGTTCGCAGGCAACCTGGCTTCCCGGCGCGCTTTGAAGCGATCCTGGGCGTCCTACTGGTAGCGGGGGCCGTTGTGCTGCTGATGACAAACCATGACGAAGTGCGGGAAATCTATATTTTCGCCGTTGTCCTCGTCGTGCAGAGCCTGCCGTTCCTGTCGGCAGCGTTCATCGCGGCGCTCGAACGCTCGGCGTGGAACGATTATGCGTTCTGGCGCAAGCTCGCGGCGAAAATCGCGTGGCTCATGCCACACCGAATTCCGCCGGCGAGCCCGCCAGCCATTAGCCAGTAGTTACGAAGCAGGCTTCCCGGTCGCGTTCGGGAAGAAGAGCTGTTGCCCTGCGATCTGGTAAGCGGCGATAGCCTTCTGGCCTTCGGGGCTCACGATCCAGTCAATGAACGTCTGGCCGAGGTCCTTCTTGACGTTCGGGTGCTTTGCCGGATTGACCAGCATCACGCCGTACTGATTGAACAGGCGCTTGTCGCCTTCGACGGCGATCTGGAGATCGCCACGGTTCTTGAACGAGATCCACGTGCCGCGATCGGAAAGCACATAGCTGTTGCTGCTCGACGCGGTGTTGAGCGCGGCGCCCATGCCCTGCCCGATTTCTTTGTACCAGGTGCCCTTGCCGGCCGCGGGATCGATGCCCGCTTCTTTCCAGTGCCTCAGCTCGGCGACGTGCGTGCCGCTCTTGTCGCCGCGCGAAATGAACGAGGCTTTGGCGGCGGCGATTTTCTTGAACGCCTCAACCACATCCTTCGATCCGGCGATCTTGGCGGGATCGGACTTCGGGCCGATGATGACGAAATCGTTGTACATCACCTCGTAGCGCGCGACGCCTTCGCCGTCGGCGACGAACTTCTCTTCAAGCGGCTTGGCGTGAACGAAAACGACATCGGCATCGCCCCGACGGCCGACATCGAGCGCCTGGCCGGTGCCAAGTGCGACTACCTTCACGTCAATTCCGGTCTTCTGCTTGAACAACGGCAACAGGTATTTGAACAAGCCGCTATTTTCCGTCGAAGTCGTCGAAGCGACAGTGATCGATTTTTCCTGTGCGGTGGACGGCACCGTCACGGCAAGGATCGCCGTAAAGGCAAGTGCAAGTCGCAGTAGTCGCATCACAATCTCCTCTAGCTTATTTTCTCAGGTCAAAAGATCGCCGCGCAGGAAGGCCGCAGCTTCCGGCGTTTTCGGCGCGGCGAAAAATTCAGCGGCAGGCGTATGCTCGTAGAGCTGCCCGCAATGGAGAAACAGAACGTCGCCGGCAAGGCGCCGCGCCTGTCCGAGATCGTGGGTTGCCATGACAATCTTCACGCCCTGCGCAGCGATCTCGCCGATGATTTCCTCGACGGCGCGGGTTGCGGCAGGATCGAGGCTTGCTGTCGGCTCGTCGAGAAACAGGATTTCCGGATCGCGGCCCCAGGCACGTGCGAGCGCAACGCGCTGCTGCTCGCCGCCCGAAAGCTTGCGCGCCGGCCGCGCCGCAAGATGGGAAAGCCCTACTCGCTGCAACAACTCGCTCGCGCGCGTGTGTGTATTACCGCCGCGCATTCCATATGCGATATTGGCCAGCACCGAGCGGCGCAGCATGACGGGACGCTGAAAGACAAGCGCGGTATGTTCGGTCGAGGCGCCACCGTTTCCGGCGCGGATAGTGCCTGCTGTGGGCGTCAGCAAGCCGTGACACAAACGAAGCAGCACGCTTTTTCCGGCGCCGTTCGGGCCGAGCAATATCGTCGGCTGGCCGCCGCTAATCGTCAGCGAAACATCGCGCAAAATTTCAACGTCCCCCGCAGCGAAGGCTACGCGGTCAAGCAATAGCGGCAGGCTGTGAGCCAGCATCCGCATCACGCACCCGCGAAACGTTCGCCAACGCCGCGTACCATCCATGCGGCGATGTTCACGAGGACCACGATGGCCAGAAGCACGATGCCTAAACCGAGCGCGAGCGGGAGATCGCCTTTCGATGTCTCGAGCGCGATCGCCGTCGTCATGGTGCGAGTGAAACCGTCAATGTTGCCGCCGACGATCAGGATCGCGCCTACCTCTGCCGCCGCTCGGCCGAATCCGGCGAGTACAGTGGTGACAAGGCTGAAGCGGCCATCCCACAGAAGCGTGCCAATGCTCTTCAGCGGGCTAGAGCCGAGCGAACGAAGCTGCTCGCTATATTCGGCCCACAGATCCTCGATCACCTGACGGGAGAGCGCGACGATGATTGGAAACACCAAAAAGGCCTGCGCGATCACCATCGCCTTGGGCGTGAACAGCAACCCGAACTCGCCAAGCGGGCCGCTGCGCGACAGGAGGAGATAGATCAGCAAGCCGACGACGACAGGCGGCAGGCCCATCGCGGCATTGAAAGTCACGGTGAGCGCGTCCCGCCCCGGAAATCGGCCGAGCGCGAGCGCCGCGCCAACCGGAAGGCCGAGAATCGTCGCGATCAAAACGGCGGAAAGGCTCACGGCGATCGAGAGGCCGACAATCTGCCAGAGGCCCGGATCGCCGGACGTCATCAGGCCAAATGCCAGTAAAATCGCCTGCGAGAAGTCACCCATATGCATTTAAGCGCACAAATTTGCCAAATCATCAAATTTCGTAAAAGATGCAGCAAGATTCGCAAATGCGTAAATTTTTGAACGAATATCTCACCACGGCCGAAGCCGCCGATTATCTGCGCCTGAGCGAGCGCAAGCTTTACGAGCTTGTCGCCGAAGGGCGGATTCCGTGCACCAAAGCGACCGGCAAATGGCTGTTTCCGAAGGCCGCGCTCGATCAGTGGCTGTCTTCGGACCTCAATGAGCGCAACGAATTCCCGCAGCCGCCCGCCCCGCCGATCGTCGGCGGTAGCCACGACCCGCTGCTCGAATGGGCACTGCGCGAGAGCAAATCGGGGCTCGCGTTGCTGCCCGAAGGCAGTGAAACCGGCTTACAGCGGCTACGCAACAACGAAGCAATGGTGGCCGGCATCCATCTGCATCACACCGAAGGCGACGATGAAGGTGCAAATCTGATCGCTGTCGAGAATGACAGCGCGCTCAGCGATTGTGTCGTGCTGTCGTGGTGCCGACGCGAGCAAGGCATCGTCGTTGCACCAGGCAATCCGCTCAAGCTCGAAAATATCAGCGACATCGCACGCAAACGTGCGCGCATTGCCGAACGCCAGGCCGGCGCCGGCGCGCAGGCGCTGCTGCTTCGCCTTTGCAAGCTCGGCAACATCGATCTGCAAAACTTGCAGCGCGGCGTGGTCGCGCGCACAGGAGACGATCTCGCGCTTGCAGTACGCGAAGGCCGCGTCGATTGCGGTATCGCAACGCGCGCGACGGCTTCGACACGCGGGCTCGATTTCGTTTCGCTGGTGTGGGAGCGCTATGACCTCGTGGTTCGCCGGCGCAATTATTTTGAGCCCAGCATCCAGACTCTGCTCACCTTCGCGCACGATCCCGCATTCAAGGCGCGGGCCGATGCGCTGACCGGCTACGCAGTGCGGGAAACCGGCAAGGTTCTCCTGAACCGCTGATTACTTCAGGCGGCCAGCAACCACGTCCCAGTTCACGAGCTTGTCTAGTACATCCTTCACATGTTCGGGCCGCCGGTTCTCGTAATCGAGATAATAGGCATGTTCCCAAACGTCGATGCCAAGGAGCGCCGTCTTGCCGAAGGTGAGCGGCCCATCGCCGCCGATTGTGTTCAGCACCGAAAGCTTTGCACCGTCCTGCACCAGCCACGTCCAGCCCGAACCGAACAGATTGGCGGCGCCTAGAATGATCTTCTGCTTCAGGTCGGCGACCGAGCCGAAGTTATCGTAGATTAGCTGCGCGAGGCGGCCGCCGGGCACCTGCGGGCCGCCTGGCTTCAGTGCCTCCCAATAGCGTTCGTGGTTCCAGGCTTGCCCGGCGTTGTTGAAGAAGCGCTTGTCGACGTCGCGGTCGCCTTCGATGATGATCTCTTCGAGCGTCATCTTGGCGTATTTGGTGCCGGGCGTGATGGCATTGAGATTGTTGTAGTAGCTCGCGTGATGCCGCAGGTAATGCAAGGCTACCGTACGCTCGCCGATCACCGGTTCGAGCGCGGTGTCACTGAACGGCAGCGGCGGCTGCTTGAATGGCCCTTTCGGCAGCGCCGGTGCCATCGCGGCTGGCGCGGGCGCGGGCGCCGCTGGAGCGGCAGCGGGGGCTGCCGGCGCCGGTTGCGGATCGGTCGCTGCGTTTGCCGGTGTCTGCTCCTGCGCGCTCCCCCCGCGTACGTTCCAAAGGCTCGCGGATACGGCAGCTGTCGCCACGAAGGCGCGGCGTGACATCTCTTTCATGGGTGCGTTCCTTGGTGCATTCCCTGGATCGTTCCCTCGATCGTTCTCTGCATAGAATGTATCGAGCGGATAGCCTTGTTGTTGAAATCATAGGGAGGGCCATTGGATCAAGCGAAATATAACGAATACATTCGCTTCGATTCAGGCGGTCCACCCCGCAACGACAACAGGAATTCTCCCTTGGACATTCTCTGGAAGGGCATACTGGGCGGGCTTGTGACCGCCGCCATCGCATGGGCCGCGAAACGCGGAAACGTGCTGCCGGGCGTACTGCCGCTGTTTCCGATCTTCACGATCTTTTCGCTGCTCGCAATCGGCGCAAAAGGAAGCGTTGAAGGCTTTCACGAAACGGCGACCGCCGCCGCGAAGACAATACCGGTCTATCTTAGCTTTCTCGGCACCGCGTATTTTCTTGCCGACAAGATGGATTACCGGCTCGCGGTCTTCCTCGGCCTATGTGCGTGGTTCGTCGCGGTGTGGCTGATGTTCCAGGCGCCGAAACTTCTCGGATGATCGCCCGGCGCCGCTAGATCTCGAACCCTTGCTTGCGCACGATCGCAGCTGCCGCCTCGATCGTTTCCGGACGGAGATAATCGACGTATCCCTTCACAAGGCCCCTGCGGACCTTCATCGATTCGTCGTCGCTGCCGCGCCGGCCCTGCAAGCGATACTTCTGCTTGGCATCGGCATCGTTCAATTCCACATTACGCATCTTTTCAAAGCTGCTGGTTGCCGCGATGGATTCGACGTCGCGGCCACGGGCTCCGACATAATCGAAAACCCGTTGCAGCGCCGCGCGCGGATCCTTCCGCATATCTTCATATTGAAGTGTGAGTTCGCGCGACGATGTGAAGTAGTCGTACCAGTCACGGTTGAATTTCGCGATCTGTCCGCAGCCCCAGACCGGATGCAGCACGAACTCGTTGATGTCCTGCGGCGGCAACCGGCCCAGCCGTTCGAGCTTTCGGATTTTTTCCGCATAATCGTCTCCGCCCGGCGCGAGATCGGTTTTCTGCACCTGAAAATAGAGCGAGACCGCAGTATCGAGCGGATTGCGAAACATGAAAATATTGGTGGAACGCAGGTCGGCCTTTTGCAGGCCGCTGTAGGCTTCACCGATCTCCGCCACGGTCGAAGTGCCGTGACCGGCATGGGAGAATTTCATCTTCACCCCGGCGAGACCGGCGGCATACCGCATCCATGTGCGGCCCGACTTCGGATACGAAATGAACATGACATTCGTCCGGCCGAAGACGGGCCGGATGTAGCGCATGACGTTTTCTGGAAGCATGCCCACGACCGGATTGCTGCGAAAATGGATGTTACTATTTCAACGATGAAACAGACGCCTATGCCGGCATCGCATTTTCGACAAGCCGTACCCAATAGGACGTGCCGAGCGGAATGGCCTTGTCGTTGAAATCATATGCCGGGTGATGAAGGTTCGCCGTGTCGCCGTTGCCCATGAAGATGAAGGCGCCGGGGCGCTTCTCGAGCATGAAGGCGAAGTCCTCGGCGCCCATCACCGGAACGGCGGGATGGACATTCTGCTTGCCGACGATTTCGCCGGCGATGCTCGCGGCAAAATCCGCTTCCTTCGGCGTGTTCACGACAACCGGATAGTCGCGCAAATAAGTCGCCGTCGCCTTGGCGCCGTAGGCAGCCGCGGTGTGGTTCACGACCTCGATGATACGCTTCTCGAGAAGATCGCGGACTTTCGGATTGAAGCTGCGCGCCGTGCCGCGCAAATGTGCTGTCTGCGGAATGACGTTGTCCGTGTGGCCGGCCTGGAACATCGGAATTGAAATGACGCCGCTCTCGAGCGGATCGACATTGCGCGCAACGATGTGCTGAAGCGCGCCGACGATTGCGCAGCCGACGACGACCGTGTCGATCGCCTTATGCGGGCGCGCGGCATGACCGCCGACGCCCTCGACGTCAATGCGAATGCGATCGGCTGCCGCCATCAGCGGGCCGGCCTTCATCGTGAAAGTGCCAAGCGCGATGCCGGGATAATTGTGCAGGCCGTAAACTTCCTGAATGTTCCAGCGATCCAGCAGGCCGTCGTCGATCATCGCCTTCGCGCCCGCACCGCCCTCTTCCGCTGGCTGGAAGATGACGATAACAGTGCCGTCGAAATTGCGCGTCTCGCAAAGATGCCTCGCGGCGCCGAGCAGCATCGCAGTGTGGCCGTCATGGCCGCAGGCGTGCATCTTGCCCGGCGTCTTCGACGCATAAGGCAGGCCGGTAATCTCCTCGAGCGGCAGCGCATCCATGTCGGCGCGCAGGCCTATGACCTTGCCGCCCTTCTTCTTGCCGCGGATCACGCCGACAACACCGGTGCGGCCGATGCCGGTCGTGACCTCGTCGCAGCCGAACCCCTTCAACATCTCCGCGACCTTGCCCGCCGTACGGTGCACTTCGTAGAGCAGCTCGGGATGCTCGTGGAAATCATGGCGCCAGCCGGCGATTTCGTCGGCACGATCGGCAATCCGGTTCAAAACGGGCATTCTTCAAGCTCCGACGGGTCTGCATAAAGATGGTGAAAGATAGAGCTTAACCTGCTCTGTCTCCAAATAAAATGCTTTCTTCGGGCGCTATTGACCCGGCGCAGCGGCCCCCGTACCTCTGCCCTGCCTGCGGGCCGTGGCTCAGCGGTAACGCGCTATTTTATCTACTTCATCCTGTACGAGGGCGTCGATGGACCTGAAGAAGCGCGAGGGCCATTTTTAATGCGCGATCCGGCGACAACAACCCGCGCCGAAACCGGAAACAGTTCAGGTGCCGGTTCGGCTCCGCTGCGTTTTCTCGTCTGCGGCAGCGCATGCGACGGCAATTCCACACTGATCGAACGGCTGCTGCATGATCTCGATATCATTCCCGCCGATGCAAACGCTTCTCTGAAAAAGGAAGCGACGACGCGCGATAGCGAAACCGATCTCGCCTGCCTGCTCGATGGATTGGAAGCCGAACGAAATATCGACGTTGCCTGCCTCCACTTCCGCACGCCCAACCGCAGCTTCATCGTGGCGGACAGCTCTGCTCGCGAACAGCACACTCGCAATATCGCGGGCATCGCCTCGGTGTCGGATCTCGCGCTGCTGCTCATTGATGCGCGCAAGGGGCTGCCGGAACAAACGCTGCGCCACTCGCTGATCGTGTCGCTGTTCGGCATCCGCCATCTCGTGCTGGCGGTGAACAAGATGGACCTCGTCGAATATTCCGAAGAAGTCTTCGGCAAGATCGAACGCGCCTACAAGGAATTCGCGAAAGAGCTCGGCTTCCACAGCGTGACCGTGATCCCGGTTTCTGCGAGCCACGGCGATAATGTGGTTCATCGCAGCAAAGCAATGGCTTGGTATCGCGGGCCGACACTGATCGAGCGGCTGGAAACCGTCCCTTTACCGGAAGACCGCACGGCTTCGCCGTTCCGATTGCCGATCCAGTGGACGGGCCGCCAGAACCTCGACTTCCACGGCTTTGCCGGCACGATCCGCGGCGGCGGCGTGAAGCTCGGCGATGTCGTGACAATCGCGGGTGCGCCAGCCGAAATGAAGGTCACGCGGATCATCGGCAGCGCCGGCGAGCGCGACAGCGCCGCAACTGGCGATACGGTGATGCTCGCCTTCGATCGAGAGGTCGATGCAAACCCCGGCGATGTAATTTGTCCGGCAGATATGCAGCCGGCAGTAGTCGATCAATTCGCGGCAAACATCCTCTGGTTTGGCAATTCGCCGATGATTTCGGGCCGCTCCTATTTGCTGCAAGCAGGTGCCCGCAAGCTGCCCGCGGAAATCACCTCGCTGCGCTACCGTATCGACATCCAGACCGGCGCGCATATCGCGGCAAAGACGCTCAATTCAAACGAGATCGGCTTTTGCAATCTCGCGCTCGACGCGCCGGTGGCGGTGGACGCATTCGCCGATAACCGCGATACCGGCAGCTTCATCCTGATCGACCGCACGACCAATGAGGAGGTCGGAGCGGGCGCGATCACTTTCGCGCTGCGCCGCGCCAGCAACATTCATCACCAGCAGCTCGCTGTCGACCGCGCGGCGCGCAGCGCCATCAAGGGTCACAAGCCGGCGGTGTTGTGGTTCACCGGCCTCTCCGGTTCTGGCAAGTCAACGCTCGCGAGCCTGCTCGAGCAAAAGCTCAACCTGATGGGCTGCCACAGCTATCTGATGGACGGCGATAATGTACGCGGCGGCCTCAATCGCGATCTCGGCTTCACCGAGACCGATCGCGTGGAGAACGTGCGCCGCGTACAGGAAGTCGCGCGGCTATTCGTTGACGCGGGCGTGATCGTGCTCGTTTCGCTGATATCACCCTACCGGCAGGACCGCCAGCAGCTGCGCGAGAAGACCGCGCCGGGTGAGTTCGTCGAAGTCTTCGTCGACGCACCAATCGAGGTGTGCCGGCAGCGCGATCCGAAGGGACTTTACGCGAAGGCCGCGCGCGGGGAATTGCGCAACTTTACCGGCGTGGATGCTCCCTACGAGGTGCCGGAAAATCCGGAGTTGCATCTCAACACGGCCGCCGGAAACCCGGAGCAACTCGTCGCTGTCATTCTTGATTATCTGAAAAAGTCGGGAATTCTGGGCTCCGCCTGAAGCGGGCAATTTCCTGCGATGGCATGGAGCTTAACCTGCTCTATCCCCAGACAAAATGCATTCCTTCGGCGCTATTGACGCGACGCGGCGCGCTCCGTAGGTGTTTGCGCGGCGGGCCCGTAGCTCAGTGGTAGAGCACGTGACTTTTAATCACGGTGTCGATGGTTCGATCCCATCCGGGCTCACCAATATTCCAACACATTAGTGTTCTTGTTTTCTTTGGTTGTCGCCGTCGCGAACGGCAATTCTGAACAATTCTGCTTTTCTGCCGTTGTCGTGATCAGGGCGTAACGGAGAACCAGATGAAAACGACCATTCGATTGATGGCAGGCGCGCTGATGATCTGTGGCGCAGCGGGTGCCTCGAACAGCGCCTTGGCCCAGCAAGGCGGCAATAGCGGAAATACGACCCGGCCGAGCTACGATAATCCCCGTGCCTATGATCGCGACGCGTACGGCAACGAAACCTATCGGTATCGTTCTTCACCCGACGAAATGCAGCGCGACCTGCATCGCAAGAAGAAGCACAAGCCCCGCGATTAATCTTCGTAAGTCATGCTCGCAAAGCGGCAGCCTAGCTGCCGGCTTTGGCCGCCGTCTTGCGGTATGACCGGCGCGGACCACGTACGTTGTGCATGGTGCCGCCTCGCCGCGCCAGCCAGGTGACGAACTGAATCTGGTCACCGCGATAGTGCAGCTTTTCGTAATCGACCGGCCGATGTCCTTCCGAATAGGACGTGCGCTCGATCAGGAAGACCGGCTGACGCTCGCGGATTTGCAGCGCCTCGGCAACACTGGCATCGGCCAGGGACGACTCGAGACGATATTCGGCACCGACGAGCGGGACATCGCATTTGGTTTCGAGGATCGAAAAGATCGGTTCGGTTTCGAGATTTTCAGCGATGACCTTTTCGCCCAGTTCGCGCGGCAGATACGTTTCATCGAACGAGAGCGGCATCTGATCGGCAAGGCGCACGCGCTGAATGCGGATCACGATCGTATCGACCGGGATGGCGAGCTTGCGTGCCACGACCTCATCGGCCGCGACAATGCGATGATCGATGACGGTTGCCGTCGCACTCCGTCCCAATGACTGCATGTCTTCGACGAAGCTCGTCAGCTCCTTGAGCTCTTGCGTGATCTTCGGCCGGGTAATGAACTTGCCGTTGGTCCGGTTCTCGATGAAACCGCGTTGAACCAGGTTCTGGATCGTCGTCCGGAGGGCGCTTCGACTTACGCCGAATTCCGCGATCAGGGAGTCTTCCGGCGGCAGTTTGTGTCCCGGCACCAAAGCGCCGCTGGAAATGCGCTCGACAAGCGCGTCTTCCACATGGGGAACAGATTGGGGTACAGATCGGCGAAATTCGCTATCGGTCCTCATACCGGCATGGTGGCATCAGCTTTTTTCGCTGTCCAGATTGGCCGCGGCAGAGGAACTGGCCCCCTTATACCGGCTTGACCGTCATGATTCGGTTGCGGGAATGCGCCCACCCCGATATCTCCATGCGGCCGGTATGCCGGTTCCCCTTAGCTGTTCAGGAATAACACATGAAGACCTATCGCATCGCCGCAATCCCCGGAGACGGAATCGGTAAGGAAGTGCTGCCGGAGGGCATCCGGGTGATGGAAGCTGCCGGCAAGAAATTCGGCATCGCTTTCAAGTGGGATCACTTTCCGTGGAGCTGCGAGTACTACAAGGAAACCGGCCACATGATGCCGGCCGACGGCCTGAAGCAGATCGGCAGCCATGATGCGATTTTCCTCGGCGCGGTCGGCTATCCGGGCGTGCCGGATCACGTTTCGCTGTGGGGCCTCCTGATCCCGATCCGCCGTGAGTTCGACCAGTACGCCAGCGTCCGCCCGGTGAAACTGATGCCGGGGATCAAGTCGCCGCTCGCCGGACGCAAGATCGGCGATATCGATTTCATCGTTGTGCGCGAGAACACCGAAGGCGAATATTCATCGGTCGGCGGCCGCAGCTATGCGGGGACCGAGCGGGAAGTCGTGTTCCAGCAGGCGGTGTTCAGCCGCCACGGCACCGACCGCATCCTCAAATACGCCTTCGAGGTCGCCAAAAGCCGCCCGAAAAAGCACATCACCTCGGCGACCAAATCGAACGGCATCTCGATCTCGATGCCGTACTGGGACGAGCGATTCAAGGCGATGAGCGACAAGTACCCTGATATCAAGGCGGACCAATATCACATCGACATTCTGACCGCGCATTTCGTGCAGAACCCGGATCGCTTCGATGTCGTCGTCGGCTCCAACCTGTTCGGCGACATTCTTTCCGACCTCGGACCCGCCTGCACCGGTACGATTGCAATCGCGCCTTCGGCCAATCTGAACCCTGAGAAGAAGTTCCCGTCGATGTTCGAGCCCGTGCACGGCTCGGCGCCGGATATTTTCGGCCGCAACATCGCGAACCCGATCGGCCAGATCTGGTCCGGCGCGATGATGCTGAAGCATCTCGGTCACGACGAGGCGGGCGACGCCGTGCTGCACGCGATCGAAAGAGTTCTCGAAGCAGGCCCGCGCACGCCCGACGCCGGCGGACAGGCTTCGACGCAGGACGTCGGCAAGGCGATCGCCGACGCTGTCTGAACGTTCGCTGCAACACAAACGGCAAAAGCCTGATGACAAGCGCTGCGGCCAATCGCAGCGCTTGTTTTTTATCCACGATAGCGTTCACCTCACCCTTGCCCTCGCGCGCCAATCGTGCGAGTTTCTAGTTGCGAATGATTTGCAACTAGAGCGGCCTGCAAATAGAGCGGCGATTTCAATACGTTAAACGGCAAACCAAGGGGCGGCCGTGCTTGAAAAGAAAACAAGAGCACGTTTACCGATCGTCGCTCTTGTCGGCGCTCTTGCGCTCGCTGCGCCGGCGGCGCTCGCGGAAGAAGTCGATTTCGGCGCTGACGGCCTGCCCGTTCATTCGGTCGCGCGGAACTTGTTTGCGCAAAGCGATGCCAACAGCGCACGGCGCACGCTGGCCGAGCGCGGCATCACCTACAACATCTTCTGGGTAAACGATGTGCTCGCCAATATCAGCGGCGGCCAGAAACGCGGCGCGATTGCGCAAGGAAAATTCGACGGCGCGCTGTCGATCGATTTCGAGAAATTCGCCGGTTGGAAGGGCCTGAGTTTCTATACGAATTTTTTCGCGATCTACAACACCGGCCGTATGCGCCGCGACTATGTTGGCGGCATCAATACGATCGCCGAGATCGAAGCGACACCAACGGTGCGGCTCTCGGAATTGTGGCTCGAGCAGAAGTTTGCCGGCGACAAGGCAAGCCTGCGCTTTGGTCAACTCACGGCGGACACCGAGTTCTTCTATGCCGATGTCAGCAAGAGCTTTCTGCAAAGCGACTGGCCGACGATTACCGCCGCCAATCTGCCGAGCGGCGGCCCCGCCTATCCGCTTTCGACGCCCGGTGTACGGCTCAAGGTTGATCCGAACGAGCAGCTTACGCTCCTGTTCGCGATCTATAACGGAGATCCTTCCGGCGCAGGTTTCGGGGACGACGCGGAATTGCGCAACCGCTATGGCCTGAACTTTCGCGTCAACGATCCGCCGCTCGTGATGAGCGAGGCGCAATTCAAGACCAATCAGAAGAAGGAAGATGCCGGTCTCTCCTCTACGTTTAAATTTGGCGGCTGGGGGCATTTCGGCAAGTTCGACGATCAGCGCTATGCAGATGACGGCCTGCTGCTGGCAGACCCTTTAAGCAGCCGCGTGCCGCTTCTGCATCGCGGCACCTGGGGCGTCTATGCGACCGCAGAGCAGCAGCTCTACCGGCCCAAAGGCGGCGGCCCGGAGGATGGCATCAGCGTATTCAGCCGCATCGCCTTCAGCCCAACCGATAGGAGCCCGATCAGCTTCTATGCCGATGGCGGTATCGTTTTCGACAAGATGCTCGCGGCGCGGCCGAACGACAAGTTCGGCGTCAGCGTAATGTATGCACGCTTCTCGGATCGCCTGCGGCAATACGATCAGGATCTGATCGACTTCGGCACGCCCGGTTACGTTCGCGATTACGAGATGAATATCGAATTCAATTATCTTTGGCAGATCGCGAATGGCTGGACGGTGCAGCCGATCGTCACCTATGTGTGGCACCCGGGCGGCGAGCCGGGCAAGCACGCGCTCGTCACCGGCGTGCGCAGCATCTGGCGCTACTGACGAATTTCGCGCTGCCAGTTCTCGCGCGTCTCGGCGGCAAAATCTTTGAGCCGCCCTTCGGAAATCGCCTGACGAATGCCCCGCATCAGTTCCTGATAGTAGGCGATGTTGGACCAGGTCAGCAGCATGGCGCCAAGAATTTCGTTGGCCTTTACCAGGTGATGCAGATAGGCCCGCGAATAATCGCGCGCAGCAGGACAATTGCTTTCGGGGTTGATCGGCGCGGGGTCATCGGCGTGGCGTGCGTTCTTGAGGTTCAGTTTGCCGAAACGCGTATAGGCGAGCGCATGACGTCCTGCCCGTGTCGGCAACACGCAGTCGAACATATCGACACCGCGCTCGACCGCCGCAAGGATATCGTCGGGTTCGCCGACACCCATCAGATAGCGCGGCCGATTGACCGGCAGCTCCGGCATCGTCTCCTCGATCGTCGCGAGCATGACATCCTGCGGCTCGCCGACCGCGAGGCCGCCGATGGCGTAGCCGGGGAAAACCATATCGACGAGCGCGCGCGCCGACTCCTTGCGCAGCTTCGCATTCGTTCCGCCTTGCACGATCGCGAACAGCGCGCGGCCCGGGCTCGCGCCCTCAAAAGCGCGCTTGCAGCGTTCGGCCCAGCGCAATGAGAGGCGCATGGCGCGCTCGACTTCGCTGTCCTCGGCCGGCAGGCGGATACATTCATCAAGCTGCATCACGATGTCGGAGCCGAGCAGATTCTGGATTTCGATGGCGCGCTCCGGCGTCAACTCGAACTTGGTGCCGTCTAGATGCGAACTGAACGTGACGCCCTGTTCGTCGATCTTGCGCAGCTTCGAAAGCGACATCACCTGAAAGCCGCCGGAGTCCGTCAGGATCGGCCCGCGCCAACCCATGAATTTATGCAGGCCGCCGAGCTTGGCGATGCGCTCTGCGCCGGGCCGCAGCATCAGATGGTAGGTGTTGCCAAGGATGATGTCGGCGCCCGTCTGGCGAACGTGGTCGGCAAACATCGCCTTCACTGTGGCGGCGGTGCCGACCGGCATGAACGCAGGCGTGCGGATCGTGCCGCGCGGCGTTACGATTTCGCCGCAGCGCGCCGCGCCATCCCGAGCCTGAAGTTGAAACTGAAACAAACCGGTTTTCCTTACGAGCGCCGGACGTTATCGGGCGTGCGCAGGGAAAAGCAAGCAGGCATCGCCGTAAGAGTAAAAACGATACTTCCCGGCGATGGCGTGAGCGTAAGCGCGCTGCATGCATTCCAGCCCGGAAAAAGCCGCGACCAGCATGAACAAGGTCGAGCGCGGCAAATGAAAATTCGTCATCATCATATCGACCGCCTTAAAACGATAGCCGGGCGTGATGAAGATCGAAGTTTCGCCGCGGAATTCCTTAAGCGTACCGTCGTCCTGCGCAGCGCTTTCGATCAGCCGCAATGCCGTCGAACCAACCGCGACAATGCGGCCGCCCGAGGCACGCACCTTGTTCAGCGCTTCCGCCGTTTCCTTCGGCACCTCGCCCCATTCGGCGTGCATCTTGTGACCTTCAGTGTCGTCGCTCTTGACCGGCAGGAAGGTGCCCGGCCCGACATGCAGCGTCACGCGGTGAAGCGAAATGCCGCTCGCGTCGAGCGCGGCAAGCATCTCGTTGGTGAAATGCAATCCCGCGGTCGGCGCCGCGACCGAACCCTCGTGCCTCGCGAACATCGTCTGGTAATCGTCGCGGTCGCGGTCGTCGTCATCGCGCCGCGCGGCAATATAGGGCGGCAGCGGCATGTGACCGAGCGCCTCGATCGCCTCTTCCAGAATGGGCCCGTGAAAGTCGAAGCGCAGCAGAATCTCGCCGCCCTCACCGATCTCCTCGACATGGGCGTCGAGCGAGCCCAGCATGCAGACGCGCGCTTCGTTGCCAAAGCGGATGAGATCGCCGACCTGCAACCGCTTCAAGGGCTTTGCGAGCGCACGCCAGGTATCGCCGCCCTCGCGCTTGACCAGCGTTGCCTCGATCTTGGCGCGAGCATCTTCACGCACGCGCTCGCCCATCAGCCGTGCTGGAATGACCTTGGTGTCGTTGACGACCAATGCATCGCCTTTGCGCAACAGCTTCGGCAGATCGCCGACTGTTCGGTCAGTGAGCTCTTTCGCCGCACCCGGCGCAACGACCAGAAGCTTTGCCGCGTCGCGCGGCGTTACGGGCCGAAGAGCGATCCGCTCCGGCGGCAACTCAAAATCGAAAAGGTCTGTGCGCAAAGCCCGACGATCCTTGCACCCATTGCAGCGCGCCTCTACAAGCACGCCGCTTGGGGAGATAAGCCAATGTCATATATGACAAATTTGTTACGGACGATAACACTCGCGAGTGCGTTTGTCTTTTGTCTCGCGCTAACACCTAAGGCGAATGCGCAGACGTCGCCACTCGCGGCCGAAAAAGTTCAGGCCAAGGAAGCTGCGGTTGCAGAACATGCCGCGCGCAAAAGCGCCTGCAAGGCAGAGGCAAAAGAGCGCGGGCTTCATCTGAAGAAGCGCCGCGCTTACATCAAGGGCTGTATGAACAGGTAGAACAAGCGGCTTATCAGTCGGTCATTGCCGGGGTTCTACCCGGCAATGACAACCAATAAGCGTTAGTCGGCCGCCATCTTCGCTTTCACGATCTTGTCGGGATCCTTCACCGGCTCGCCGCGCTTGATCTTGTCGACGTTCTCCATGCCGGATGTCACCTCGCCCCATACCGTGTACTGATTGTTCAGCCACGGCGAGTCGGCGAAGCAGATGAAGAACTGGCTGTCGCCTGAATCCGGGTTCTGCGCGCGCGCCATCGAGACGGTGCCGCGCACATGCTTGGTCGGCGTGAACTCGGCTTTCAGCTTCTGGCCTGAGCCGCCGGTGCCGGTGCCGTGCGGGCAGCCGGTCTGCGCCATGAAGCCGTCGATGACGCGATGAAACACGACGCCGTCATAGAAGCCTTCGCGCACCAGCTCCTTGATGCGCTTGACGTGGTTCGGCGCAAGATCGGGCTTCATCACGATGGTGACGGGCCCCTGAGTGGTTTCAAGCATCAAAGTATTTTCCTTGTCGGCCATGACGGCTCCTCTCGCTCTTGCTTCTTCTCGTTACTGTTTGTCGGCGGCGACGCGCGCGGTGACGATCTTGTCGGGATTGGTGACGCTACCATTCATCGACTCCGGCCCCTTCTTCAGTTTGTCGACATTCTCCATGCCGGAGATGACATTGCCGACGACGGTGTATTGACCGTTGAGGCCCGAGTTCGGAGCGTACATGATAAAGAACTGACTGTTCGCGGAATTCGGATTGGCGCTGCGCGCCATGCCGACGACGCCGCGCACGAACGGCGTTTGTGAGAATTCGGCCGGCAGGTTCGGGTGCTTCGAGCCGCCGGTGCCGTTGCCATGCTGGCCGTCACCGGTCTGCGCCATGAAGCCGTCGATGACGCGATGGAACGGCACATTGTTGTAGAATCCTTCGCGCGCGAGCAATTTCAGACGCTCGGCATGCTTCGGCGCAAGATCGGGCCGCAGGCGAATGACGACGCGGCCTTTGGTCGTCTCGAGGATCAGGGTGTTCTGCGGGTCGGCGTTCTGGGCGCTTGCCGGAACGGCGAACGCAAACAGGCAAAGGAAAGCGAGCGCAACAAATCGGATCATGATGGCTCCGGTTTACTTGGATTACGCGGACACTACTTGGGAAATTTGGCGGTGAGCCGGGCGAGAACTGGTTTCGGCACGAACGGCGAGACGTCGCCGCGCATTGCTGCGATCTGCCGGACCAATGTGGCGGTGATCGGGCGCACGAGCGGCGAAGCCGGAAGGAAAACGGTCTGGATCGCGGGCTCCATCGTGCCGTTCATGCCGGCCATCTGCATCTCGTAGTCGAGATCGCTGCCGTCGCGCAGGCCGCGGATCAGGAGTGTCGCGCCCGCTTTCTTTGCAGCTTCGATCACGAGATTGTCGAAAGTGACGAATTCGAGCACGACCTTCTCGGCATTCGCGATAGGCCCGCAGACTTCTTTCAGCATCGCGAGCCGTTCGTCGGCCGAGAACAGCGGCGACTTGCCGGGATGCACGCCGATCGCCAGCACGAGCTTGCCGGCAAGACGGCATGCGCCCCGCACCACGTCGAGGTGGCCGTTGGTGATCGGATCGAACGAGCCTGCATAAAGAGCTGTGCGAGACATGGAAAAGAGTTACCGGTTGCGCGCGCGGGTGACAAGCAGCCCGCCGTTAACGATAAACAGCCGCTTATGCGGGCCGCCGCGCGAGCGACAGCCAGATACCGCCGCCAATCAGTGCAAGCGCGGAGACGCGACCCAGCAGTCTCGCGCGCGCCGGCGCCAAAAACCACGAACGCCCCCACCCCGCGGCCGCGGCCCAGCCGCTGTCAATCACGGCACCCAGCAGCACCGACACCACGCTCATCACGACAAGCTGCCGCTCGACCGGCAATGCCGGATCGAGAAACTGCGGGAGGAAGGCGGTGAAGAAGGCGATGGTCTTCGGATTGGTGATCGCCGCGAGAAAGCCGCGCCTAAAATAGACACCGCGCGCCGGCGGCGTCGCACCGACGGTACGATCGGCATGGCGCCATGCCTGCACGCCGAGCCAGATGAGATAGGCGACGCCCGCCCAGCGCATGATCTCGAACAGCAGCGCAGCATTGCGTACGACAAAGCTGAGGCCGCAGGCGATTGCAGTGATGAGGATGGCGTTGCCGCAAGTCGAACCTGCGACGACACCGAGCGCCGCACGCGTGCCGCGGCTTGCACCGGTCGAGACGACGAGCGTCACGATCGGCCCCGGCGTCAGAAACAGCACGATGGTGATGAGCAGGAACGCAGAGAAGAGCTGGAGGTTCATCGCACTTTCTCGCCGTTACTCCTGCTCGCCGCTCTCCTCGCCGATGCGCTCGACGGAAACGACGCGCTCGTCATCGGCGGTATCGAAGACGATCACGCCTTGCGTCGAGCGGCCGGCGATGCGGATACCATTCACGCGCGTGCGGATCAGCTTGCCGGCGTCGGTGACCAGCATGATCTGGTCGCTCTCCTCCACCGGGAAAGAGCCGACGATCTTGCCGTTCTTCTTGCCGATCGACATCGCGACGATGCCTTTGCCGCCGCGGCCGGTGATACGGTATTCGAACGATGAGGTGCGCTTGCCATACCCGTTTGCGGTGACAGTGAGAATGAACTGCTCGGCAGCACCCATTTCGGCGTAGCGCGCCTGCGTCAGCTCAATCGCGTCGACCTTTTCCTCGTCGTCCTCGTTCTTGTCGGTGTCGTCGTCGCCACGGCGGACGGCATTCGCCATCTTGAGATACGCGGCGCGCTCCTCGGAGGTCGCTTCCATGTGACGAATGATCGCCATGGAAATCAACTTGTCGCCGTCAGCGAGCTTGATGCCGCGCACACCCACGGAGTTGCGGCCCGTGAAGA
The DNA here is from genome assembly GCA_035555855.1 of Xanthobacteraceae bacterium. GTDB lineage: Bacteria > Pseudomonadota > Alphaproteobacteria > Rhizobiales > Xanthobacteraceae > Palsa-892. The sequence continues at coordinate 10,114 of DATMGD010000050.1, read as the reverse complement.
CACGCACGTCGCTCACCGGGAAGCGGATGCAATGGCCGCCATCGGTGGACATCAGCACGTCGTCCTTGTCGGTGCAGAGCGCGACGTCGGCGATGGCATCGCCCGCCTCCAGCTTCATGGCGATGATGCCGGACGGGCGGATGCCGGTGAAATCGGAGAGCGCGTTGCGGCGGACGGTGCCGCCGGTCGTTGCGAACATGATGTTCAGCTTCTCGCGCTCGGCATTGTCGGCGGGCAGCGTGATGATCGAGGTGATGCGCTCATCCGCGTCGATGTTGATGACGTTGACCATCGCCTTGCCGCGCGCCTGCGGTGCGGAGAGCGGCAGACGCCAGACTTTCTGCGTGTAGGCCTTGCCTTTCGACGAGAAGAACAGCACCTCGTCGTGGGTGGAGGCGACGAACAGGCGCGTGACGAAATCCTCTTCGCGCGTCTGCATGCCGGCGCGGCCCTTGCCGCCGCGGCGCTGCGCGCGATAGGTCGAAAGCGGCACGCGCTTGACGTAGCCGGCGTGCGAGACGGTGACGACCATATCCTCGCGCTGAATGAGGTCTTCTTCTTCGACTTCGGCTCCGCCTTCGGTGATTTCGGTCTTGCGAGGCGTGCCGAACTCTTCCTTGATCGCCGCAAGCTCGGTCTTGACGATGCCGCGGATCTTCGCGCGCGAGCGTAGAATGTCGAGATATTCGGTGATTTCCTTGCCGAGACCGTCCAATTCGGCCTTGATCTCGTCGCGGCCAAGCGCGGTCAGGCGCTGCAAGCGCAGATCGAGGATCGCCCTCGCCTGCTCGTCGGAGAGCTTGATCTTGTCCGAACCCTCGAGCATCCGGTGGCGCGGATCGTCGATCAGCGCAATGAGGTCGGCCACATCAGACGCCTTCCACTCGCGCGCCAGCAATGCCTCGCGTGCTTCGGCGGGATCCTTCGAGCCGCGGATGATCTTGATGACTTCGTCGATATTGGCGACAGCGATCGCCAGGCCCACCAAAATGTGAGCGCGGTCGCGCGCCTTCTTGAGCAGGAACTTGGTGCGCCGGCCGATGACTTCTTCGCGGAACGCTACAAAGGCGTTCAGAAGATCGAGCAGCGTCATCACCGCCGGGCGGCCGCCCGAGAGCGCCACCATGTTGGCGGGGAACGAGGATTGCAGCGGCGTGAAGCGATAGAGTTGATTGAGCACGACTTCGCTCATCGCCTCGCGCTTCAACTCGATGACGATACGCATGCCGTCGCGATCGGACTCGTCGCGGATGTCGCCGATACCATCGATCCGCTTGTCGCGCACAAGCTCCGCGATCTTCTCGATCAGCGTCGTCTTGTTCACCTGATAGGGAATTTCGGTGATGATGATGCTTTCGCGCTCGCCCCGGCCCTCTTCGATGGCCGCGCGGCCGCGCATCATGATCGAGCCGCGTCCGGTGCGGTATGCATCGCGAATGCCGGAGCGGCCAAGGATCAAACCGCCGGTCGGGAAATCCGGCCCGGGGATGATCTCGTTCAGTTCGTCAATCGAAAGCGACGGGTTGTCGATCAGCGCGGTCAGGCCGTCGATCAACTCGCTAAGATTGTGCGGCGGAATGTTTGTCGCCATGCCGACGGCGATGCCGCCGGCACCGTTTGCGAGCAAATTGGGAAAGCGCGCCGGTAGCACGGTCGGCTCTTTCTCGGAGCCGTCGTAGTTTTCCTGGAAGTCGACGGTGTCCTTGTCGAGATCTTCGACAAGGGCCGATGCGACTTTCATCAGACGCACTTCGGTGTAGCGCATGGCCGCCGGCGGATCGCCGTCGACCGAGCCGAAATTGCCCTGACCGTCGATCAGCGGCAGGCGCATCGAGAATTCCTGCGCCATGCGCACGAGCGCGTCGTAAACCGACTGATCGCCGTGCGGATGATATTTACCGATGACGTCGCCGACGACGCGCGCCGATTTCCTGTACGGCTTGTTCCACTCGTAGCCGTTCTCGTTCATCGAATAGAGGATGCGGCGATGAACGGGCTTCAAGCCGTCGCGCGCGTCCGGGAGCGCGCGCGAAACGATCACGCTCATCGCGTAATCGAGATAGCTGCGCTTCAGCTCGTCGCTAAGCGAAATCGATTTGATATCGGTGGGAGACGGAGCAGCCGGCTCCCCCGAATTCGGGGTATCGGTGTCGGACAAGTGGCCTCAAAATGACGCGAAAAACGCTCGCGCCTTATAGCCGATTCCGCCCTTGGAAACCAAGCTAAAAGCCAGTGATTTTTTGCTATATTTTCTTTTTATATCAATATCTTAAATGGGCGCTTTCAGGCACGAAAGCGGCGCCGGAAAAGGGCCGCCAAAAGCCGCGCTTTGGATCGAATTTCAGTGCCCGAAAACAACTCCATGCATGATCCGGCCAGGCACGAAGGTAAAGATCCCTGCGATCAATAGCGCGCCGACGAAAAGAGAAATCATGGCGCGGCGATGGGTCGATACGCGGTGCAACCGTGCGGCATAAAGCGCGGCCGGCAGCGTGATGAGCGAAAAGATAGAGAGAAGATGGATCGGGCTCCACGGCCCCCACAATTTGATGTCGTGTATCCAGAAACTGCTGATCGCCACTATGAGCATCAGGAACGCCCATATCCAGCCGATCGTCCGGTGCGGCAGCGTGCCTTTGGGCGCGGTCAGTTGCACGATACCAAGCGCGAATGCACCCATCGCGGCGAAGGCGTGAAAGCGGATCGGCAATGACGCGGCGAGCAACGGCTCCCAGTCCATGCTGAATTTCCTTTCGTCCTGCACTTCGTTACGTACGGGCGCGTTGGTTTAACGGTCGTCCCAGATCGCGAGCGTAATCAGCGTAAGCGCAAGAAGCGGGATCATCTTGACGAGCGCACCCAACGGATCGAGCCACAGGCCCATGCGCATCAGCGTTCCGGCAGCGATGTAAATCAGGATCACCGGCAAGCTGAATGCAAGTGCGAAGCGCGCCGTCGGGCGGAAGATAATGCCAAGGCCAATCAAAAGATGCAGAAGACCGGAAGCATCGGCGGCGATCGACGCCCAGCTGCCGAAGCCGACTTCCTTCAGAAGCTCGGCGGCAAGACCGCGCGCAGGCCCGAGGCCGATCACGGCGGTGAGCAACCAGAAACAGGCAAGCGCAACGAGCGCGACCGGCTTCAGCAGATACAGGTAAGCGTACCAACGATCTTGTGCAGCGGCAGGATCGAGCCGCAATGCGGTTTCAAGCTGCTGCGGCTCGATGCCGGTAACCCGAGTCCACTCGTCAGGCTTTTCTGCGAAGGCGTGCGAAAGCTGACGCAGTGATGTCGAGCGGAATGGCGGCCGCCAGCCAAACCAGCTCACGACGTCGCCTACGCGAGCGAGCGTAGTCGCAACGCTCGGCGGCAGCCGGATGATCTCGACAGGCCGAAAGCCGAGCCACTGGCGATAGAGCGTAATGATCTTGCGGAGCGGCAACCGCTCGGGGCCGGCGATTTCCAGCATCTGCCGCGCCGGCGCATCCTTCGCAACGAAGAACGAAACGGCGCGTGCGAGATCACCGACCTGCACCGGCTGGGCGCTCGCGCTCTCTCTGGTGAGCGGCAGGACAAGCGGTATCGCCGCCATCGCGCGCAGAAGCGCCGTGCCGCTATAGGCCGTACGGCCGACGACGAGCGACGGCCGCAGGACAACCCAATCGAGATCGAGCGATTTCAGTTTTTCTTCGATCGCAAATTTGCTGCGCGCAAAACGCGTGCTTGCCTCCGCACCGGCACCGACTGCGGAAATGTGCACGACCTTGCGCACGCCTTCGCGCGCGCATGCCTCATAAAGTGCGGCGGGGCCGCTGACGTGAACCTTCTCGGTCGATTCACCGGGCCTGTCCTGCAGGATGCCGGCGCAATTCACGACGGCATCGAGCCCGCGCACCAAGAGCCGCCACTTCTCCGGTTTGCGCGCCTGCGCAAAATCGAGATGGATCCAGCGAAGATCGGGGCGGCGATAGGAAGCGTTGCGGATGCGGCGGCCGGCGCCGATCACTTCATGACCGTCAGCGGACAGGCGCGCGACAACCGCCGCGCCAATAAACCCGTAAGCCCCCACCACCAGGATTCGCATGGCGCGAGACTAGCCGATCATCATGACGGGAGCGATTGCATGGACGCCGTCATGCTCGACCTTGTGACGGGCATGACAGCGTTCAAACCCGAAGCTCTAAAACGGAATCTCGTCGTCGAGATCGCCGCGGCGGCTCTCCGCAGCCGGTGCCGGGCGCCGCGCGGACGGACCCGAGGAGCCGAAGTCGCCGCCGGAATCTTCCAGCGCGCCGCCGCCCCCTCCGCCGCCACCACGGCTGTCCAGCATCACAAGCTGCGAGTTGAAGCCCTGGAGCACAATCTCGGTCGAATACTTGTCCTGGCCGTCCTTGTCCTGCCACTTGCGGGTCTGGAGCTGGCCTTCGAGGTAAATCTTCGCGCCCTTGCGCAGGTACTGCTCGACCACGCGGCACAGGCCCTCATTGAAGATCACCACGCGATGCCATTCGGTTTTTTCGCGGCGCTCGCCGGTGTTCTTGTCCTTCCAGTTCTCCGAGGTGGCGATCCGGAGGTTGGCGACCGGCCGGCCATCGGTGAGCCGGCGGATTTCGGGGTCGGCTCCGAGGTTGCCGACCAGGATGACTTTGTTGACGCTGCCGGCCATCACTTCCTCCGCTATGGCTTTCGTATTCCTGCAAGGATCGACACTGCGCTATTTTCCCGCTACGGCGCAGAGGGTATTAACGATTTTTCCACAAGGGGTTGCAGTTTGACACACCTAAGACACATTCAAATTGTTCGCGGTATGTTCTAATTCGGTTTTCCCCTCGCCGCAAGGGTTTTGGGTAATTTACCAAAAAATCTGTGCAATCGAATTAAGACCTGCAAGGCCCCATGTTCCGTCTCTGTTCGTCGTTTTTCGGGACACTTCTGTTAATAACTTCCGCTCCTGCCCGTTCCCGGCTCATCCAAGGCAATCATGAACACAAACTCGGATTTCACCCTGTTTCAAAAAGCCACCGATCTCGCCAACCGCAGCCAATGGCCGGAAGCCCGCGCGGCGTTCGAAGCGGCGCTTGCGCAGCAACCGACCAATGCCGAGGGGCATAACCAGCTCGGCTTCGTTTATGCGCAGCTGGGCGACGGCGGCAAGGCGCTGCGGCATTTCCATGAGGCGTTTACGCTCAAGCCCTCATTGCACGAGGCCTTCCAGAATTTCGGCCACCTGCTGACGGTTCTGGCGGAAAAGAATTTCACCGCGACCATCATCAAGGACAACCAGGCGGTACTCGATCTCATCGCGCGGGCAAAGGCCGCATGGCCCGCGCACGCGCCGGCCGCAGAACTTCTGAGCGACCCGCGCTTTCTCGAAACCGCAAAGAACCCGTATCTTCTGTTTTATCTCGGCTCTACGCGGCTACGCGATGCCGATATCGAGCAGATGTTGACGATGCTGCGCGCGGCGCTCCTCGATCTTGCGCCGCAGGCGGCCGTCGATCCGAATTATCTCGCCCTGACCGGCGCGATCGCCTGCCAGTGCTTCGCCAACGAATATGCTTTCTCGGTAAGCGCCGATGAAACCAAAAAGGTCGAGGCACTCCGCACGCAACTTGCGGCCGATCTCGATGCCGGCACTGAGATTCCCGCGCACCGGCTCGCGATCCTCGCGAGCTACATGCCGCTCCATCGCCTGCCGAATGCCGTGAAATTACTCGGCCGCGCGAACGACCCCGGCTTGCAGGCGCTGCTCCATCAACAGATCGACGAGCCGCAGCAAGAACGGAAAATTCGCGCCGAGCTGCCACAGCTGACGCCGATCGAAGACGAGATATCCGTCAAGGTACGCGGGCAATACGAAGAGAACCCCTACCCGCGCTGGATCTCCACCTCCACACCCGAGCGGCAGATCACCTTTCGCGAATACCTGACGATCCTGTTTCCGCATGCGCAGGGACGCGACTTCAAGGATAAGGTCGATGTGCTGTTCGCGGGCTGCGGCACCGGCAGTGTCGTCGCGGGATTTGCACAACTGGTCGCCAACGCCAAAATCCTCGCCGTCGATCTCAGCCTGTCCAGCCTGAGCTACGCCAAGCGAATGGCCGACAAGTACGGCATCAAAAACGTCGAATTCGGCCAGGCCGATATTCTGCAATTGCCTTCGCTCGGGCGGCGCTTCGACGTCATCAGCTCAACCGGCGTCATGCATCACATGGCCGAGCCGTTCCGCGCCTGGCGCACGCTCGTGTCGATGCTCAACCCCGGCGGCTTCATGCATATCGGTTTCTACAGCGAGATCGCGCGTAAGGAAGTCACGGAAGGCTGGGCCTACATCAAGGAGCACGGCTACGGCAAAAGCGCCGACGAAATCCGCCGCTTCCGCCAGGACATGATGGCGCTCCCCGACAGCGAGCCGATGAAGCGCGTGCTGAAATCGCCCGATTTCTACAGCACGAGCGACCTCCGCGACCTCTTGTTCCACGAGCACGAACTGCGCGTGACAATCCCCGAAATCAAACAGTTCCTCACGGAGAACGGTCTCGACTTCATCGGCTGGGATCTGCCGCCCGAGACGCGGCAGCTTTATGCCCGCGAATTCCCCGGCGATCTCGCGATGGTCGATCTGGATAACTGGCAGCGCTTCGAGGAAAAATACCCGCGGACGTTTTCGCAAATGTACAAATTCTGGGTGCAGAAAACCGCATGATTGGCGCTATTGAAATCGCGGGAAAAACCGCCATTTGGAGATGGCAAAGCGGCTTTGTGCGCCTTACGTTCGCAAGCCGACCTTCAGATCTGAAATAGAAGCCGTTTTCCCGCATGAGCCGCTCCACTCCCAAGCACGGCGATACCCGCGTGATCTCGATCCGTGGAGCGCGCGAGCACAACCTCAAGGGCGTCGATCTCGACATCCCGCGCGACGAGCTTGTGGTATTCACCGGGCTTTCGGGTTCCGGCAAGTCCTCGCTCGCCTTCGACACGATCTATGCCGAAGGTCAGCGGCGCTACGTGGAAAGCCTGTCGGCTTACGCCCGGCAGTTCCTGGAGATGATGCAGAAGCCGGATGTCGATCGCATCGAAGGCCTCTCGCCGGCGATTTCCATCGAGCAGAAAACGACATCGAAGAACCCGCGCTCGACGGTCGGCACTGTGACCGAGATTTACGACTATGCGCGCCTTCTGTGGGCGCGCGTCGGCGTTCCCTATTCGCCCGCGACCGGGCTGCCGATCGAGAGCCAAACGGTTTCGCAGATGGTCGACCGGGTGATGGCGCTGCCGGAAGGTACGCGCATTTACCTGCTGGCGCCGGTCGTGCGCGGCCGCAAGGGTGAATACAAGAAAGACTTGCAGGAATTTCTGAAGCGCGGCTTCCAGCGCGTGAAGATCGACGGCAAGTTCTACGAAATCCCGCAGGCGCCGACGCTCGACAAGAAGCTCAAGCACGATCTCGATGTCGTCGTGGACCGCCTCGTCGTGCGCGAAGACATCAAGACACGGCTCGCGGATTCGTTTGAAACTGCGTTGAAACTCGCCGATGGCCTCGCGGTGGTCGAATTCGCTGACGGCGCGCCGGAAGCCGTGAAAAAAGAAGGCATGAAGCGCGGCCATGCGGACGATCCGAACCGCATCGTGTTCTCCGCGAAATTCGCCTGCCCGGTATCCGGCTTCACCATCGAAGAGATCGAGCCGCGGCTCTTTTCGTTCAATAGCCCGCACGGCGCCTGCCCGTCCTGCGACGGCCTTGGCGTCGAGAAGGAAATCGACGCCGATCTCGTCATCCCCGATCAGGCCAAGACGCTGCGCCAGGGTGCGATCGCGCCGTGGTCGCGATCAAGCTCGCCCTATTACACGCAGACGCTTGAAGCTTTGGGGCGGAAATACAAATTTACGCTCAATACGGCATGGAAGGATCTGCCGAAGAAAACCCGCGACGTCATTCTCTACGGCTCCGGCGATGATGAAGTGAAATTCATCTACGACGACGGCTCGCGCTCGTTCGAGACGAAGAAGCCGTTCGAGGGCGTCGTCGTCAATCTCGAGCGCCGCTACCGCGAGACCGAGAGCGACTGGGCGCGCGAGGACATCGAGAAGTATTTCTCCTCGATTCCATGCAAGGCCTGTCACGGCTTTCGCCTCAAACCGGAAGCGCTCGCCGTCAAGATCGACGGCAAGCATATTGCCGAAGTGACGCAGCTTTCGGTCAAGGCGGCGCGCGAGTGGTTCGAGGCGCTACCGAAACGGCTGACGCAGAAGCAAAACGAAATCGGCGTCCGCGTGCTCAAGGAAATCCGCGAGCGCCTCACCTTTCTCGTGGACGTCGGCCTCGACTACCTGACGCTTGCGCGCTCGTCCGGCACGCTGTCGGGCGGCGAAAGCCAGCGCATCCGCCTAGCATCGCAAATCGGTTCGGGCCTCACGGGCGTGCTCTATGTGCTCGACGAGCCGTCGATCGGCCTGCACCAGCGCGACAACGCGCGGCTGCTGGAAACGCTGCGAAGGCTGCGCGACCTCGGCAATACGGTGATCGTCGTCGAGCATGACGAAGACGCGATCCGCACGGCGGACTTTCTGGTCGATATCGGTCCCGGCGCCGGCATCCATGGCGGCCGCATCATCGCCAAGGGAACGGCCGACGACATCATCCGCTCGAAGGAATCCATCACCGGCAAATATCTTTCCGGCGAACTCGACGTGCCGATCCATGAGCGCAGGAAGCCCAATCCGGCGCGCAAGCTGAAGATCATCAACGCGCGCGGCAACAACCTTAAGAACGTCACCGCCGAAATTCCCCTGGGTCTCATGACCTGCATCACCGGCGTTTCGGGTGGCGGCAAGTCGACGCTGCTGATCGACACGCTCTACAAGGCGGTCGCGCGCAAGCTGAACGACGCGCACGACGCGCCCGCGCCGTTCGAGAAAATCGAGGGGCTCGAGCATCTCGATAAAGTCATCGACATCGACCAGTCGCCCATCGGCCGCACGCCGCGCTCGAACCCCGCCACCTATACCGGTGCTTTCACGCCGATCCGCGAGTGGTATGCCGGCCTGCCCGAAGCGAAGGCGCGTGGCTACGAGCCGGGCCGCTTCTCGTTCAATGTCAAAGGCGGCCGCTGCGAGGCCTGCCAGGGCGACGGCGTCATCAAGATCGAGATGCACTTCCTGCCCGACGTCTATGTCACCTGCGACGTCTGCAAGGGCAAACGCTACAACCGCGAGACGCTGGAAGTCGTCTTCAAGGAAAAATCCATCGCCGATGTGCTCGACATGACGGTCGAGGAAGGGCTTGAGTTGTTCTCGGCTGTGCCGTCGATCCGGCGGCCCTTGGAGACACTGTCGCGCGTCGGCCTCGATTACATCAAGATCGGCCAGCAGGCGACGACGCTCTCCGGCGGCGAAGCGCAGCGCGTCAAGCTTGCGAAGGAACTATCGAAGCGCGCGACCGGCCGCACACTTTACATTCTCGACGAACCGACTACGGGCCTGCACTTCCACGACGTAGCGAAGCTGCTCGAAGTGCTGCACGAGATCGTAGAGAGCGGCAACACTGTCGCGGTGATCGAGCATAACCTCGAAGTCATCAAGACCGCCGACTGGATCATCGACCTTGGCCCCGAAGGCGGCGACGGCGGCGGTGAGATCGTCGCGCAAGGCACGCCGGAAGATATTGTGAAGGCGAAGAAGAGCTACACCGGCGAGTTTTTGAAGCCGGTGCTGGAGCGCGGCGCGAAGAAAAGGAAGCGCGTGGCGGCGGAGTGACTGCGCTAATTCATCCGCCAGATCGCGTAATTCAGCACCGCAGCAAAGGCCACCCAAATTGCGTAAGGCACTAGCAACAAACCCGCGAGGCGTTCGCGGCGCCAGAACAGCACTGCTGTAACGACGATCAGCACAAGCAGGATAACGATATCGGCGAGCGCCCAGCCGATCTGCCGCAAGCCAAAAAACAAGATCGACCACAGGCAGTTCAGCACAAGCTGCACGCCGAACAGCGTCAGTTCGCGCTGCGAGCCGGCAAAGCCGCGAAACCGCCAGACGCGCCAGCCCGCGAGCGCCATCATGGCGTAGAGCGTTGCCCACACCGGCGCAAAGATCCAGTTCGGCGGGTTGAACGACG
>DATMGD010000049.1:0-35987 GCA_035555855.1 Xanthobacteraceae bacterium | reverse complement strand
ATCGTTTTCGCAATCCGCTTGCCGATCTTGAGCGTGCAATCCTCGTGGAAGCCGCCGGTATTGCGGAAACTCGCCATGTAAAGTTTCAGCGACTTCGACTCCAGCAGCCATTTGCCGGGGGCGTAGTCGATGACGAAATGCGCGAAGTCCGGCTGGCCGGTGATCGGGCAGAGGCAGGTGAACTCGGGGCAGGTGAAACGCGCCAGATAATCGGTGTCGCGATGCGGGTTCGGCACGCGGTCGAGCACCGCCTGTTCCGGGGATTCGGGCATTCGCGCGGGCTTGCCGAGTTGCAGCGTGTTCTTGGTATTTTTGGCCATTCCGGTTCTCTCATTCCGGTCTTCTGGCGTCTCCTTAAACCATTCCGTCACACGATGCACATTCGTCCTTTGCGAAGCATCGGGCATCGTATAGAAGGCGCGGAAAAGAGAGCCCATCATGACCGCCATCATCGACATCATCGCGCGCGAAGTTCTCGACAGCCGGGGCAACCCAACCGTCGAAGTGGACGTAATCCTGGAAGACGGCTCCAAGGGCCGCGCCATCGTGCCGTCGGGCGCTTCAACAGGCGCGCATGAGGCGGTAGAGCTTCGGGACGGTGACAAGAAACGCTATCTCGGCAAGGGCGTGCAGAAGGCGGTTGCCGCGGCCGAGGGCGAAATCTTTGAAGCACTCGGCGGCATGGATGCCGAGCAGCAGGCCAAGATCGACGAAACGATGATCGCGCTCGACGGTACGCCCAACAAGGCGCGGCTCGGCGCCAATGCAATTCTCGGCGTTTCGCTCGCCGTCGCCAAGGCGGCGGCCGAGGCGCATGGCACGCCGCTCTATCGTTATGTCGGCGGTGCCAACGCGCGCACGCTGCCGGTGCCGATGATGAACATCATCAACGGCGGCGCGCATGCCGACAACCCGATCGACTTCCAGGAATTCATGATCCTGCCGGTCGGCGCGCCGACCTTCCGCGAAGCCCTGCGCATGGGCGTCGAGGTTTTCCAGACGCTCAAGAAAGGTTTGAAGGACGCCGGTCACAACACCAATGTCGGCGACGAGGGCGGCTTCGCGCCGAACCTGAAGGACGCCGACGCGGCGCTCGGCTTTATCATGAAGTCGATCGAGCAGGCCGGCTATAAGCCGGGGCACGATGTCATGATCGGGCTCGATTGCGCTTCGACCGAATTCTACAAGGGCGGCAAGTACGCCTACGAAGGCGAAGGCAAGACGCGCGACGCGGCTGCTCAAGTCGACTATCTCGCCGACCTTTGTGCGCGCTATCCGATCGTGTCGATTGAAGATGGCATGGCGGAAGACGACTGGGACGGCTGGAAACTTCTCACCGACAAAATCGGCGCAAAAGTGCAGCTCGTCGGCGACGATCTGTTCGTGACCAACGAGAAGCGCCTGAAGCAGGGCATCGACAAGGGCATCGGCAACGCCATCCTCGTCAAGGTCAACCAGATCGGCACGCTCACCGAAACACTTGCAGCGGTCGAGATGGCGCAGCGCGCGGCATATCGCGCGGTGATGTCGCATCGCTCCGGGGAAACGGAAGATTCGACGATTGCCGATCTCGCGGTCGCCACCCAATGCGGACAGATCAAGACCGGCTCGCTCGCGCGTTCCGACCGGACGGCGAAATACAATCAGCTGCTGCGCATCGAGCAGGAGCTTGGCAAGGAAGCCCGGTACGCAGGTAGGGCAGCATTGAAGGCGCTGGCTTAGGTCCGGCGATCTCCTACAATCGGCGTCTCCAGAACAGGGGCTGCCGAATGATCCGCGTTTTCTTTGCTGCTCTCATCGCCGCTGCTTTAGCGTTGCCCGCTCACGCGCGGGTCGAGAAATTTCCAGCAAGCTTCAAGACCCAAGAAGTCGCGGTCGATGGAGCAAAAATTTATGTCCGTGTCGGCGGTCAGGGTCCGGCAATCCTCATGCTGCATGGCTTCGGGGATACCGGCGACATGTGGCAGCCGCTCGCCGTCGCGCTGATGAAAACGCACACGATTATCGTGCCCGACCTGCGCGGCATGGGGCTCTCGTCGCATCCGGAAACCGGTTACGACAAGAAAAGCCAGGCGCAGGATTTGGCGCGCGTGCTCGATCATCTGAAGATCGGGAAGGTCGCGCTCGTCTCGCACGACATCGGCAATATGGTCGCCTACGCTTTCGCCGCGCAGTTTCCCGATCGCGTAACCCGCTGGGCGGCAATCGATGCGCCGCTGCCGGGCATCGGCGAAATCTGGCAGGCGCAGCTAAGCAACCCGAAGACGTGGCACTTCAATTTCCGCGGCCCGGATGTCGAACGGCTGGTTGCGGGGCGGGAGCGTATTTTACTCGACCGTTTCTACAACGAGCTTTCCGCGAACCCGGCCGCCATCGACGAGCAGACGCGCGAGCATTACGCCAAGCTTTATGCGCGCCCGAAGGCAATCCATAACGCATTTCAGCAATTCGAAGCGTTTCCACAGGACGGCAAGGACAATCAGGAGTTTCTCGCGAAAGGAAAGCTGACGATGCCGATCTTCGCCATCGGCGCCGAGAAATCCTATGGGCTGGTGATGAAGGAAGACCTCGATCAGGTTGCCACGAATGTGAAAGCCGGCGTCATCAAAGATTCAGGTCACTGGATCATGGAAGAACAGCCCGAGCAGACCGTGAAACTCCTGGTGCCGTTTCTTCAGGAGCCTTGATGAGAATGTTCTTGATGAGAATGTTAAAGTGCGACAAGGGCGGATATGGCGGCAGCAAAAATTAACCCCCGTGCAACTCTTGCGCGCTCATAAAGGCGCATGATCGCGCGCACCCGATTCCGTCAGGTATCCCAGGGCCTGCTGCTGCATCTCGCGGCGCTCGCGCTGATCGGGTATTTTGCGTTCCACGCCTATCACGGCAATTACGGTCTCAACGCCCGCAAAGGTTATGAGGCCGACATTGAGCGTTTGACACGCCAGCGCGACGACTTGCGCAACGACCGTGAGGAGTGGAGCCGCCGCGTCGCGCTGCTTCGCCCGCAAAGCATCGACCCCGACACGGTTGAAGAGCTTGCCCGCCACGATCTCGGCTTCGCCTACCCGAACGATTTGGTAAAGCTGAACCCCAGCCGTTGAAACGGCATTGCGCGGTTGGCGGGTTCCGCGAAACTCTGTTGCTTCATGCACAGCGCGCGCGTGGATATGGCGCGAAATAAAATTTTGGGCTAAGCCCAAAGTATGGCGGCACAGGCAAAATCCCAAGAAAAACCCAAGGCAGGCGGCAAGGCGGCCGAATGGTCGCGCGAGGATGAGGTCAGCGCCTATCGCGCGATGCTCACCATCCGCCGTTTCGAAGAAAAGGCCGGCCAGCTCTATGGCATGGGCCTGATCGGTGGCTTCTGCCACCTCTATATCGGACAGGAAGCGGTCGTCATCGGCATGGAAATGGCGATGCGCGACGGCGATCAGATGATCACCGGCTATCGCGATCACGGCCACATGCTCGCTTGCGGCATGGACCCCAAAGGCGTGATGGCGGAGCTGACAGGCCGCAGGGGCGGCTACTCCAAAGGCAAGGGCGGCTCGATGCACATGTTCAGCATCGAGAAGAATTTCTACGGCGGCCACGGCATCGTCGGCGCGCAATGCTCGCTCGGCACCGGCATCGCTTTCGCGAACAAGTATCGCGACGACGGCCGCGTCTGCTTGACCTATTTCGGCGACGGTGCGGCGAACCAGGGCCAGGTCTATGAGAGCTTCAACATGGCGCAGCTCTGGAAGCTGCCCGTGGTTTACGTCATCGAGAACAACAAATACGCGATGGGCACCGCAGTGCATCGCTCGTCGGCGCAGACGGATTTTTCCAAGCGCGGCGCTTCGTTTGAAATTCCCGGCGAGAAGGTCGACGGCATGGATGTCCGCGCGGTGTACGCAGCCGGGGCCCGTGCGATGGAATATGCGCGCTCCGGCAAAGGCCCATACATCCTCGACATGGAAACCTACCGCTATCGCGGCCACTCGATGTCGGATCCCGCGAAGTACCGCTCGAAAGACGAAGTGCAGAAAGTGCGCACCGAGCACGACCCGATCGAGCAGGTGCGCGCCCGCATTCTCGAGCAGAAAATTCTGAGCGAGGACGAACTCAAAAAAATCGACGGCGAAGTGCGTAATTTCGTCAACGAGGCCGCCGAGTTCGCCACGCACGACGCCGAACCCGACGTTTCCGAACTTACCACCGACGTATTGCGCTGAGCGGAGAGTAACGTGCCCATCGAAGTCCTCATGCCTGCGCTTTCGCCCACGATGGAGAAGGGCAATCTCGCCAAGTGGGTGAAGAACGAAGGGGACACGGTGAAGGCCGGCGACGTCATCGCCGAAATCGAAACCGATAAAGCGACGATGGAAGTCGAGGCCGTCGACGAAGGCACGCTCGGCAAAATCCTCGTGCCCGCCGGCACCGTCGATGTCGCCGTCAACACGCCGATCGCGCTGATCCTTGGCGAAGGCGAAGACAAGAACAATCTCAACGGCGCGCCGAGCGCCACCGGTACCAAGGCCAAAGCCGCGCCGAGTGCCGAGGAAGCCGAATCCGAACCGCCGGTCGGGGAAAAGACGGCGCAAGGCGAATACGAAATGCCTGTGCCGGCCGCGCCGCACAGCGCGCCGGTGCCGATCGAGACTGTCGAGCCCGAAGTGCCGGAAGGCACCGAGATGGTCGATCTTTCCATGCGCGAAGCGCTTCGCGACGCGATGGCCGAAGAAATGCGGCGTGATCCCGATGTCTTCGTGATGGGCGAAGAGGTCGCGGAGTATCAGGGCGCCTACAAGGTCACGCAGGGCTTGTTGCAGGAATTCACCGCAAGGCGCGTGATCGACACGCCGATCACCGAGCATGGCTTTGCGGGCCTGGGTGTTGGCGCGGCTTTCGCGGGCCTCAAACCGGTCGTCGAGTTCATGACCTTCAACTTCGCCATGCAGGCGATGGACCAGATCATCAACTCGGCCGCAAAAACTCTTTATATGTCCGGCGGCCAGATCAAATGCTCGATCGTCTTCCGCGGGCCGAACGGCGCGGCATCGCGCGTCGCCGCCCAGCACAGCCAGGATTTCACCGCCTGGTATTCTCATATTCCCGGTTTGAAGGTCGTCGCTCCCTATTCGTCCGCCGACGCCAAGGGTCTGCTCAAATCCGCGATCCGCGATCCGAACCCGGTGATCTTCCTCGAAAACGAATTGCTCTACGGCAAAAGCTCGCCGGTGCCGAAGCTCGACGATTTCACCGTGCCGATCGGCAAGGCGAAGATCGCGCGGCCCGGCAAGGACGTGACGATCGTGTCGTGGTCGATGGGCATGCGCTATGCGCTGGAAGCCGCCGAAGAACTCGCCAAGAAACACATCTTCGCCGAGGTCATCGACCTTCGCACCATCCGGCCGATGGATGTCGCGACCATTATCGAGTCCGTGAAGAAGACGGGCCGCTGCGTGACGGTGGAGGAAGGCTGGCCGCAATCAGGCGTAGGCTCCGAAATCGCGGCGCAGATCATGGACAATGCATTCGATTATCTCGACGCGCCGGTGAAGCGCGTCACAGGCCGGGACATCCCGATGCCTTATGCCGCGAACCTCGAGAAGCTCGCGCTGCCGACCGTTGCCGATGTCATCGCCGCGGCGCGCGCAGTTACATACAGGTGAGGCGATGCTGCTTCACGGAGGATGTCATTGCGGCCGGGTCGAGGTCTCGTTCGAGACCGCGCTGGTGCCTGCAATGATGGAAATCCGCGCTTGCCAGTGTTCGTTCTGCCGCCGCCACGGCGCGAAAACCGTCACTGATCCCAACGGCAATCTGACGATTGCCGCGCCTGCCGGCGGCCTGTCGCGCTATCGCTTCGGCCTTCGCACCGCCGATTATATTCTGTGCGCGAACTGCGGCGTCTATATCGCAGCCGTCATCAACGATGGCCCTGAAAAGCGCGCAACGCTGAATGCCGCCGGATTGATGATCGAGGGGCTTTGCGACCGGCCGGCGAAGCCGGTCGATCTCGATCACGAGGATGCAGCCGGACGCCGCGAGCGGCGGCACCGCAATTGGACGCCGACGCATTTCATGACGAGCGCGGCAAGGAGGAGCGGGTGAGCAAGTCGACTCAAGTCCGGCGCTTCGAGGCGCTGGTTATTCCGAATGATGCGCTGGAACGCGGCGGCGTCGAACTTTTACGCGCGGCGATCATCGACAGCGAATTGCATGTCACGCTGCGTCCGACCTTCGAGGAGCCGCATCACTGGGGCGAACTCCTCTCGGAGGTCGTCGAGCGCATTGCCCGCAGTTATGCCGAACAGAGCAAACTGAACGAAAAGGATGTCGTCCTGCGCATCCGTTCAGCCTTCATTACCGATGATCCGGCAGCCGCCGCTACACGGGCACCCGCGAAGAAGCCGGCGCGCGGAGGCAAGAAGGCGGTCAAGAAAACCGCGAAGAAGCCTAACAAGGTGCGTGGCAAGAAGTCCGGCAAAAAATCTAAAAAGAAACGCTGAGGCAAAAATGCCCGTCAACATCCTCATGCCTGCACTCTCGCCCACGATGGAAAAGGGCAACCTTGCCAAGTGGCTCAAGAAAGAGGGCGACAAGGTCAAGGCCGGCGACGTGATCGCCGAGATCGAGACCGACAAGGCGACGATGGAAGTCGAAGCCGTTGACGAGGGCACGATCGGCAAGATCGTCGTCGCCGCGGGCACGGCCGATGTGCCGGTCAACGAAGTGATCGCCGTACTGCTCGAAGAGGGCGAGGACAAGTCCGCGATCGGAGATACCAAGGCGGCGCCGAAAGCTCCTGTGCCTCCCGCGGCAAAACCCGCAGAAAAATCTGCGCCGAAGCCTGCTCCAGCCGCAGCGCAGCCTGTACCTACTCCCGCGCCGCGTCCTGCGGCAGCCGCGCCTGTTGGCGGCAAGGGCCCCGGCGGCGTATTTGCATCGCCGCTTGCGCGGCGGCTTGCCAAACAAAACAGTATCGATCTTTCGCGCATTCAGGGGTCAGGCCCGCATGGCCGTATCATCGCGCGCGACGTCGAGGGTGCGCCGAAGGGTGCAGCGGCAGCTCATGCACCGGCGACGCCTGGCGCAACGCCGTCGCAAGGTTTCGTGCTTCCGGGTGCGATGCCTGACGACAAGATCAAGGCGCTGTTCGAGGAAGGCAGCTACGATTTCATCCCGCATGACGGCATGCGCCGCACGATCGCGACCCGGCTTACGGCAGCGCGCATCCAGATTCCGCAGTTCTACGTCACGATGGATTGCGAGATCGACGAGCTCATGAAAGCCCGCGAGGAAATCAACGCCTCGGCGCCGAAGGGCTCCGACGGCAAGGCGCGCTACAAGCTCTCGGTCAATGATTTCGTCATCAAGGCCTTCGCGCTCGCGCTGATCAAGATTCCGGCGGCCAACGTCACCTGGCTCGAAAGCGGCATGATCCGCCACAAGCACGCGGATATCGGCGTTGCCGTCGCGCTCGACGGTGGGCTGATTACCCCCATCGTCCGCCATGCCGAGGAGAAGACGCTCGGCGTTATCTCGAATGAGATGCGCGATCTTGGCGTGCGCGCTCGCAATCGCAAGCTCAAGCCGCACGAATACGAGGGAGGTTCGTCGGCGGTGTCCAATCTCGGCATGTACGGCGTGAAGAACTTCACCGCGATCATCAACCCGCCGCATTCGACGATCCTCGCTGTCGGTGCGGGCGAGCAGCGTGTTGTCGTGAAGAACGGCAAGCCGGCGGTTGCGACGATCATGTCCGCGACGCTGTCGTGCGATCACCGCTCGGTGGATGGCGCGCTCGGCGCGGAATTGCTTCGTGCATTCAAGGAATATGTCGAGAAGCCGCTCTCGCTTCTCGCCTGAAAGGCGGCTTTTCGTGGCTGACACCAGTTTCGACGTTCTCATCATCGGCTCCGGCCCCGGCGGTTACGTCACCGCGATCCGCGCCGCGCAGCTCGGTCTCAAGACGGCAATTGTCGAGAAACAGTATCTTGGCGGCATCTGCCTCAACTGGGGCTGCATCCCCACCAAGGCGCTGCTGCGCTCGGCGGAAATCTACCGCTACATGCAGCACGCCAAGGAATACGGGTTATCGGCCGAGAAGATCGGCTTCGACCCGCAGGCCGTGGTGAAGCGCTCACGCGGCGTCGCCAACCGGCTCTCGACCGGCGTTGCGTTCCTGATGAAGAAGAACAAGGTCGAGGTGATCTGGGGCGAGGCGACGATCGACGCGCCGGGCAAGGTCACGGTGAAGGCGAGCGACAGCCGCCTCAAGACCGAGCCGCCCAAGGGCGCGCTCGGGCCGGGGAACTATCAGGCCAAGCACATCATTCTGGCGACCGGTGCGCGGCCGCGCGTGCTGCCGGGCATCGAGCCGGACGGCTCGCTGATCTGGACGTACTTTGAAGCGATGGTGGCCCCGAAAATCCCGAAGTCGCTGCTCGTCATCGGCTCGGGCGCCATCGGTATCGAATTCGCGAGCTTTTTCCGTACGATGGGCTCGGAAGTCACCGTTGTTGAAGTCCTGCCGCAGATCCTGCCGGTGGAAGACGAAGAGATCGCGCTAAATGCCCGCAAACGCTTTGAAAAGCAGGGCATCAAGATCCTGACCGACACAAAGGTCGTTTCGGTCGAGAAGAAAAAGGATGAGGTTGCCGCCACGCTGCAGGATGGCAAGGGCCAAAAACAAACGCTTGTAGCTGAACGGGTTATCTCGGCCGCCGGTGTTGTCGGCAATGTCGAAAACCTTGGGCTTGAGAAACTTGGCGTGAAGCTTGAGCGCGGGACGATCCAGACCGACGGTTACGGCCGCACCAATGTGCCGGGCATCTACGCGATCGGTGACGTCGCAGGCCCGCCGATGCTCGCCCACAAGGCCGAGCATGAAGGCGTCATTTGCGTTGAGGCGATCAAGGGCCTCAAGCCTCATGCGATGGACAAGAACATGATCCCGGGATGCACCTATTGCGACCCGCAGATCGCTTCGGTCGGCCTTACCGAAAAGAAGGCCAAAGCCGAAGGGCGCGAAATCCGCGTCGGTCGCTTCCCGTTCGTCGGCAACGGCAAGGCGATCGCGCTCGGCGAGGATCAGGGTCTCATCAAGACGATTTTCGACAAGAAGACCGGTCAGCTACTCGGCGCGCACATGGTCGGTGCCGAGGTCACGGAGCTTATTCAGGGTTTCGTCATCGCGATGAATTGCGAGACGACTGAAGAAGAGCTGATGCACACGGTGTTCCCGCATCCGACGCTCTCCGAAATGATGCATGAAAGCGTGCTCGATGCTTATGGCCGCGCGCTGAATATGTAGCTCTGAAGAAAACAGGAGCCTGCAATGAATACGATGCAAACCTTCTTGAACGACCCGACGATCGGCTTTTTCTCGATGCTGCTCATCGGCCTTCTCGCCGGTTGGATCGCCGAGAAGGTGACGGCCTCCGATCACGGCATTTTCACCAACCTTATCGTGGGCATTGCCGGCTCCTTCGTAGGCGCCAAGCTCGCGGAAGTGATGCAGATCCAGGTTTTCGGCTTCTGGCGCAATCTGGGCGCTGCCGCCATCGGCGCCGTCATTCTTTTGTGGGTTTGGCGGGCCATTCAACGCCGTTAGAAAACGGCCTATATAAGCCGCATGGTTGTCGTTCTCGACACGATCAAAAAGGTGCGCCACCCCGAAAAGGCGCATAAACCGGACCAGCCGTCAGGCAAGAAGCCCGACTGGATTCGCGTGCGCGCGCCGGGGCCGGGAGCGTTCGCCGAGACGAGCAAGATCGTCCGCGAGCATAACCTGAATACGGTTTGCGCCGAAGCGGCCTGCCCGAATATCGGTGAGTGCTGGGCACAGCGTCACGCGACCTTCATGATCATGGGCGACACCTGCACGCGGGCCTGCGCCTTCTGCAACGTAAAAACCGGATTACCGAACGAGCTCGATCGCGACGAGCCGGTGCATGTCGCCGAGGCAACGGCAAAGCTCGGTCTCAAGCATGTCGTGGTGACATCGGTCGATCGCGACGATCTCGCCGATGGCGGCGCCGATCATTTTGCGCAAACGATCCGCGCAATCCGCGAGAAGAGCGCGGGCACCACTGTTGAAGTGCTGACGCCAGATTTTCTGCGCAAGCAAGGTGCGCTGGAGCAGGTCGTGGCGGCGAAGCCCGACGTATTCAACCACAATCTCGAAACGGTGCCTTCGCTGTATCTCTCGGTGCGGCCGGGCGCGCGTTACTTCCACTCGGTTCGGCTCTTGGAGCGCGTGAAAGAAATTGATCCTTCGATCTTTACCAAGTCCGGCATCATGGTGGGGCTTGGCGAGACGCGAAACGAAATCTTGCAGGTGATGGATGATCTGCGCAGCGCGAACGTCGATTTCATCACCATCGGGCAATACCTGCAGCCGACGATCAAGCATCATCCGGTGATCCGTTATGTCGAGCCGGAAGAATTCGACTCGCTGAAATCGATCGCCTACGCCAAGGGCTTTCTGATGGTGTCGTCGTCGCCATTCACCCGTTCGTCGCACCATGCCGGCGACGACTTCGCGCAATTGCAGAAAGCGCGTGCCGCGCAGCTCGCGCGCGGCTAAACCCATGCCATCGTTTCGCACGACACGGCGCGTCAAGCATACCGCCGAGGAGATGTTCGACCTTGTCGCCGATGTCGAGCACTATCCCGAGTTCGTGCCGCTCTGCCAGTCGCTGCGCATTCGCCGCAGCACGGAAGCAGGCGAGGGCACGAAGGTCATCGTCGCCGACATGACGGTCGCCTTCGGTCCGGTGAAGGAAACCTTCACGAGCCAGGTGACGCTCGACCGGCCGAACCTTGCGATCCTCGTCGAATATATCGACGGTCCGTTCAAGCAGCTCGAGAACCGCTGGCGCTTCCGGCCGGACGGCGACACACATTGCAGCGTCGATTTCTACATCAGCTACGAATTCCGCTCGCGCACGCTCGGCATGCTGATGGGCAGCGTGTTCGACAAGGCATTCCACAAGCTGTCGGAAGCCTTCGAACAACGCGCCGATATCGTTTACGGCGCACGCCCGGCTTAAAACTGCAGCAAGAGCTCCTTGGCGAGCGCGAGCGCCGCCATCGACGACAGCTTGCGGATCTCACCGCGTCCGATCGGGCCGAAACGGCATTCGCGATGCAGAATCTTGCCGTCGCGATGACCGGCAGCGATATGGACGAGGCCGACAGGCTTTTCCGGCGTGCCGCCGGTCGGTCCCGCCACACCTGTGACGGCCATCGAAATATCCGCGTTCGACGCCTGCAATGCGCCTTTTGCCATCGCGCGCGCGACCTGCTCGCTCACTGCACCGTGCTGTTCGATGAGATCGGCGGGCACATGAATGTCCTCGATCTTGGCGTTGTTCGAATAGGTGACATAGCCGCGTTCGAAAACCGTTGAAGAGCCGGATGTCGCCGTGAAAGCAGTCGCAATCATGCCGCCGGTGCAGGATTCGGCGGTGACGATGCGGAAGCGATGCCGGGCACAGAGACCCATCACTTCGGAAGCCGCCTCGAACATTTCCGCGCCGGTCATGTGCCGCTCACGGGCAGCCGCACGGTGGCGCTTGCCATCGCGGCAATGCCTTCGCCGCGGCCGATGAATCCGAGCTTCTCCATCGTCGTCGCTTTGACGGCAACACGGGAAATATCAATGCCGGCAATCGCAGCGATGGATTGGCGAATGGCGTCGCGATGCGGGCCGACCTTCGGCGCTTCGCACAGAAGCGTGCCGTCGAGATTGACGAGGCTGCCGCCGCGCTTTTGCATGAGTTCAATCGCGTGACGCAGAAAGCGATCGGAGGATGCGCCGCGCCAGCGCTCGTCCGAGGGCGGGAAGTGTGCGCCGATATCGGCTTCGCCGATCGCGCCGAGCACAGCATCGGTCAATGCATGCAGCAGCACGTCGGCATCCGAATGACCCGTGAGCGCATGGCCGTGCGGTATCTTCACGCCGCCGAGCGTCACATGGTCGCCAGGGCCAAAGGTGTGAACGTCGAAGCCGGTGCCGTTCCTGAATTCGTACAGCGCGCCTGCTTGCTCGGCGCGCAGAAAGTCATCCGCCGTGGTGAATTTCACGTTGCCGCTCTCGCCTGCGAAGGTCGCGACGGGAATCCCCGCCCATTCGGAGAGCGAAGCGTCGTCGGAAAAATCATGCAAGCCTTTTTCCGCGGCACGGCGATGAGCCTCGACAAGTTTTGCATAGGAGAACACCTGCGGCGTTTGCGTCAGCCGCAGTTCGCCGCGGTTCAGGGTCTCCGTAACGATCCCGATGTCGTCGACGCGCTTTACCGTATCCGTGACAGGCAACACCGGTACGGCCGCCGCCGCGCGGCTCGCGGTGTCGATGGCGCGTGAGAGCAGCGCATGGGAGAAGAGGGGGCGAACGGCGTCGTGCACCAGCACGATCTCGGGCGCGTTCGTTTGCAGCGCCTCGAGGCCGGCGCGTACGGAATCCTGGCGCGTCGCGCCGCCGAATACGGGCGGCGCGCATTTCGGTCCGATATCGCGTGCAGCAGCCTTGTAGTCACCGGCGTCGTCGCGATGGATGACCGGCACGATCCGGTCGATGGCCGGGTGCTCATGGAATGTGCGGAGCGTCCGGCGGATCAGTGGCTCGCCCTGGAGCGGGCGGTACTGCTTGGGCTTACCCTGGCCGGCGCGATGACCCCGCCCGCCGGCGACGATGATGGCTGCAATGCGCATAATGCCTTGTATCTCATTCCTCTCGTGCGGTCGTAGCTGCATTGCAACAAACGGCTTGTGCCCGGGCTTCTATTTGATTAAGATATAAGCATAAATTCAATAGCCTATTAATTAGGCATCAGTGATGAAAATCGAGGCAGTGGATAGCCCTGCAACTGGCTTCAGCATTGGAAAGCACCGGCTCGCCAGCCGGGCCTTTCTTGCGCCAATGGCCGGCATCACTGATCTGCCGGTGCGCCGGATGGCGATGCGCTTTGGCGCCGGGCTTGCCGTTTCCGAGATGATCGCCGGCGAATGGCTCGCGAGTGGCAACGCCTCGGCAATGCTGCGCGCGGAAGGTGACGGCGTGGGCCTGCATGTCGTGCAGCTTGCCGGTTGCGAAGCCAAATGGCTCAGCGAGGGTGCGCGGATCGCCGAAGCGTCCGGCGCCGACATTGTCGATATCAACATGGGCTGCCCCGCCAAAAGCGTCACGAGCGGCCAGCAGGCCGGTGCGGCGCTGCTGCGCGACATCGACGAGGCCGAGCGTCTGATCAAGTCGGTTATCGCCGCCGTGAAAGTGCCGGTGACGCTCAAGATGCGGCTCGGCTGGGACGAGCATTCCATCGTTGCTCCTGAACTCGCACGCCGCGCCGAAGGGGCAGGCGTTGCAATGATCACCGTGCACGGCCGCACACGCGCGCAATTCTACAAGGGCGACGCCGACTGGGCGGCCATCGCGAAAGTGAAATCGGAAATCGCCGTACCGCTGGTCGCGAACGGCGACCTCACGAGTTACGACGACGCAACCGAAATGTATGCGCTCGCGCAAGCCGACGCGGTAATGATCGGCCGCGGCGCGCAAGGCCGGGCCTGGTTTCCCGGTCATGTCGGCCGCTATCTCGCGACAAGCGAAGTACCGGCCGATCCGCCGCTCACCGTACAGCGCGACGTCCTTCTCGAACTCTATGAGGGTTGGCTTTCGCAGTATGGACTTACGCGCGGTGTGCGCGAAGCGCGCAAGCACATTGGCTGGACACTGCTCGCCGCTGCTGAAACCGCCGGCAGGCCCGAGGACGATGTCAAAACCTGGCGGGCGAAACTGCTCGCCGAAGATGATCCGTCGCGCGTCAGGCATGGAATTTGCGAGGCGTTCGAGGATTTTGCTTGGAAGCAGGCCGCATGAGTGTTGCGCAGATAAAACCGGAAACCGCTGTGCTGCAAAGCGCGATTCTGAATGCGCTGCCGCATCCGGTGATGACCATTGCGCCAAACGGTTACGTCGTCGAAGCGAATGTCGCCGCCGAAGCCTTCTTCGAATCCGGCCTGCAAGTTCTGCGTCGTCACCCCTTGAAGGATTTTGTGCCGTTCGGCAGCCCGCTGATTTCGCTGATCGAGCAGGTGCGTAACAAGACCGCGCCGGTCAACGAATATCGCGTCGATCTCGGCACACCGCGGAATGCAACCGAACGTCTTGCGGACCTTCACGTCGCTCCGTTGCCCGAGCGGCCGGGTCATGTCGTCGTCGTGATGCAGGAGCGCTCGATCGCCGACAAGATCGACCGCCAACTCACGCATCGCGGTGCCGCGCGCTCGGTGACGGCGCTTGCAGCGATGCTTGCGCACGAAATCAAGAACCCGCTCTCCGGCATTCGAGGGGCCGCGCAACTTCTCGAGCAGTCGGCGACCGACGAGGATCGCGCGCTGACGCGGCTGATCTGCGACGAAACCGACCGCATCGTGAAGCTCGTCGATCGCATGGATGTGTTCGCCGACGAGCGCCCGGTCGAGCGCGAACCGGTCAACATCCATGTCGTGCTCGGCCATGTGAAGCGGCTCGCGCAATCCGGCTTTGCGCGCCATATCAGGTTTATCGAAGAGTACGATCCATCGCTGCCGCCCGTGCTCGCGAGCCGCGACCAGCTCGTGCAGGTGTTTCTCAATCTCGTGAAGAACGCAGCGGAAGCGATCGGCGATACGGCCGATGGCGAAATCCGCCTCACCACCGCATTCCGCTCCGGCGTGCGGCTCACGGTGCCGGGCTCGAACACCCGCGTCGGACTGCCGATGGAATTTTGCATCATCAACAACGGGCCCGAAGTGCCCGAAGACCTGATGCCGCATCTTTTCGATCCGTTCGTCACGACAAAGCCGACCGGCAGCGGGCTCGGGCTTGCATTGGTCGCCAAGATCATCGGCGACCACGGCGGCATCGTCGAATGCGACAGCCAGCCCGCGCGGACGATCTTTCGCGTGTTGATGCCGATGTACAGCGGCGAGTTTACCGAACAATCCGAAATCACCCCAGCAGGAAAGAGTTGATCGATGGCTGCGAGCATTCTTGTCGCTGACGACGACGCTGCAATCCGCACGGTGCTCAACCAGGCGCTGTCGCGCGCGGGGTATCAAGTGCGCTCCTGCGGCAACGCCGCGACGCTCTGGCGCTGGGTTTCGCAGGGCGACGGCGACCTCGTCATCACCGACGTCGTGATGCCGGACGAGAACGCCTTCGATCTCCTGCCACGCATCAAGAAGGCACGGCCCGATCTGCCGATCATCGTGATGAGCGCGCAGAACAACTTCATGACGGCGATCCGCGCTTCGGAGCGCGGCGCGTATGAGTATCTGCCGAAGCCGTTCGATCTCAAGGAACTGATCGCGATCGTCGGCCGCGCCATGTCGGAGCCCAAGCGCAAAGAAGGGGCGACGGCGAAGAACGAAGAAATCGACGGGATCCCGCTCGTCGGGCGCTCGCCGGCAATGCAGGAAATTTACCGGCTGCTCGCGCGCTTGATGCAAACCGATCTCACCGTGATGATCTCGGGCGAATCCGGCACCGGCAAGGAGCTGGTGGCGCGGGCACTGCACGATTACGGCAAGCGGCGTAACGGCCCGTTCGTTCCGATCAACATGGCGGCGATCCCGCGCGATCTTGTTGAATCGGAATTGTTCGGCCACGAGAAGGGCGCGTTCACCGGCGCATCGGCGCGCAGCTCGGGCCGGTTCGAACAAGCCGAAGGCGGAACGCTGTTCCTCGACGAGATCGGCGACATGCCGATGGAAGCGCAGACGCGTCTTCTGCGCGTCCTGCAGCAGGGCGAGTACACCACAGTCGGCGGCCGCACGCCGATCAAGACCGATGTGCGCATCATCGCGGCGACCAACAAGGATCTGCGCATTCTCATCCAGCAAGGCTTGTTCCGCGAAGATCTGTTCTTCCGGTTGAATGTCGTGCCGCTACGGCTTCCGCCGCTCCGCGAGCGCAGCGAAGACATTGCCGATCTCGTGCGCCATTTCTTCGCGCTCGCTGAAAAGGAAGGTCTGCCGCGCAAGCAGCTGGATCAGGCGGCGCTCGATCGTCTGAAGCGCTATCGGTGGCCGGGTAACATCC
Organism: Xanthobacteraceae bacterium; assembly: GCA_035555855.1. Lineage (GTDB taxonomy): Bacteria > Pseudomonadota > Alphaproteobacteria > Rhizobiales > Xanthobacteraceae > Palsa-892. The sequence continues at coordinate 19,906 of DATMGD010000049.1, read as the reverse complement.
GCGAGCTTGAAAACCTCATTCGTCGTCTTGCCGCGCTCTATCCGCAGGAAGTGATCGGCGGGGCAACGCTCGACGCCGAGCTTGCGCAGCCGGTCATCAATTCGCTCGAAACCGAGAAATCGGAGGAGGCGTTGGCGTCATCCGTCGAGCGGCACCTGTCGCGTTACTTCGGGAATTACCCCGGCGATAGCCTGCCGCCGCCGGGCCTCTATCATCGGGTGCTGAAGGAAGTGGAGGCGCCATTGATCTCGGCTGCGCTCGCTGCGACCAGAGGTAACCAGATCAAGGCAGCCGAGTTGCTCGGGGTAAATCGCAATACCTTGCGCAAGAAGATCCGCGATCTCGATGTCCAGGTGATCCGGGGCGGACGGTAAAATCGCATAATTCGCGAAAAAGCATTTGTCTCTGTCACATTTTTGCACCAGTGTTGTAGGAAGGCACCAGTAGCCTTTCTTCATGGTCGTTTATGCCCGATTCCGCCGCCAAATTGAGCGACTCACCGCCGTTCCCGAAGCCGCCGCGCTCGTGGAGCCGGCTGCTGACGCCGGCGATGATCGTTCTCGCGCTTCTGTCGGCGCTTTGCACCTTCCTGATCCTGACCGGGCTTACATCGATCATCCCGACCCACCGGGTGGTGGTGTCGGTCCTGCTCGCCAACGCGGCGATGGCCGCGATCCTGTTCGTGATCGTAGTCTGGAGCTTCGTCGATCTCGTGCGCGCACGGCGCAAGGGCCGGGCAGGCTCGCGGCTGCATATCCGGATCGCGCTGATGTTCGGGCTGGTCGCGGCAGTGCCGGCGATCCTCGTTGCCGTCGTCGCTTCGATCACACTTGAGCGCGGCCTTGACCGCTGGTTCTCGACCCGTACCCGCGCGATCGTCGGCAACGCGATCACCATCGCGCAAACCTATGTTCGTGAGCACGCGCTCAATATTCGCGCCGACACCGTTGCGATGGCGGACGATATGGGCCGTCTGCACACTCTATTCGAGAGCGACCGTAATCGCTTCAAGGAAATTCTGACTTCGCAGGCGACGGTGCGCGGCCTGCCGGTCGCGCTCATCATCCGCGGCGATTTTTCCATCGTCGAGCGCGCCAACATCAGCTACAGCACAAATGCTGTAGTCCCGACCAACATCGCTGTGCGGCAAGCGACGGTCGAGCGGCCGCTGATCTACTTCTCGAACGAGGCCGATTTCGTCGCTGCGATCGTGCCGCTCGCCAATTTCGACGACACGTTCCTCTATGTCGCGCGGCCGATCGATCCCGCGGTGTTGCATTATCTTCGCGAGACGGAAGCGGGCGTCGCCGAATATGCCGGGCTCGATCAGCGTCGATTCGGCGTGCAGATCGCGTTCGCGCTGATGTATACGGTGATCTCACTGATCCTGCTGTTGTCGGCGGTGTGGGTCGGTCTTAATTTCGCGAATACGCTGGTCGCGCCGATCCGCCGCCTGATCACGGCGGCCGACCAGATCGCGACGGGCGATCTCAATGCCCGCGTGCCGGTTCGCCGCGGCGAAGGCGACCTCGCCAATCTGAGCGAGAGCTTCAACACCATGACGCACGAATTGCGCGTCCAGCACGAAGACCTGGTCGGCGCGCGCGATCAGATCGACCAGCGCCGCGCCTTCACCGAAGCGGTGCTTGCGGGCGTCGGTGCCGGCGTGATCGGCCTCGATACCGGCGGACGCATCACTATTCTCAACCGCTCGGCCGAGCGACTGGTAGGCAAGGACGAGGCGGCATTGATCGGCTCGCCAATTTCCGAAATCATCCCTGAAATCGCACCGCTCGTTGATGAAGCGCTCGCCGGCAACGACCATGTCCGCAAAACCGTGACGCTCAAGAGCGGCGCACGCAACCGGACGATCGACGTCCGGGTGACGACGGAAAGTTCGTCCGAGACGCAGCATGGTTACGTCATCACACTCGACGACATCACCGAGCTCGTCACCGCGCAGCGAACCTCGGCGTGGGGCGATGTCGCACGCAGGATTGCGCATGAGATCAAGAACCCGCTGACTCCGATCCAGCTTTCCGCCGAACGGCTGCGCCGTAAATACGGCAAGCAGCTCACCGGCGATCGCGAGGTGTTCGAGCAATGCACCGAGACGATCATTCGTCAGGTCGGCGATATCGGCCGGATGGTCGATGAGTTTTCTGCTTTCGCGAAAACACCAAAGCCGGTCGTCGAGACGCACAATCTTTCCGAGATCGCACGCCAGGTCGTATTCCTCATGCGTGTCGGCTATCCCGATGTGAAATTCGACATCGAAGTGCCGAACGAGCCGCTGACCTCGCGTTTCGACCGCCGGCTGATCTCGCAAGCGCTCACCAACATCATCAAGAACGCTGTCGAAGCGATCGAGGCCGTACCAGCCGACGTTCGCGGCAAGGGGCAGATTTCGGTGCAGGTGAGCAAGCAGGGCGAGCTTGCCATTATTGACGTCATCGACAACGGCATCGGGCTGCCGCAAAAAGATCGCGACCGGTTGCTGGAACCTTATGTGACGACGCGCGAGAAGGGCACGGGTCTTGGGCTCGCGATCGTCGGCAAGATTCTCGAAGAACACGGCGGCGGCATCAGCCTGCGCGACGGACCCGAGCGGTCCGACGGCGGGAGGCGCGGCGCCTGGGTGCGGCTCGTCTTCGTGGCGGAAGGCATCCCCGGCGCGGCGCAAAACGGATTACTCACGGGCCAGGAAACATCCGGAGTTTAGGGTATGGCAACCGACATTCTTGTTGTCGATGACGAAGCGGACATTCGCGAACTGGTCGCGGGTATTCTGCAAGACGAAGGCTATTCGGTCCGTACGGCAAAGAACGCCGACGACGCGATCAGCGCGATCCAGTCGCGCCGGCCGCACCTTGTATTGCTCGACATCTGGTTAGAGGGCAGCCGGCTCGATGGCCTTGCGCTCCTCGATGTGATCAAGGGCGAATATCCCGACATGCCGGTCGTGATGATTTCCGGCCACGGCACGATCGAAACGGCGGTCGCCGCCATTCGCCGCGGCGCTTACGACTTCATCGAAAAACCGTTCAACGCCGACCGCCTGGTGCTGGTCGCGGGCAGAGCGATCGAAACGCTGCGCCTCCGGCGCGAAGTAAAATCGCTGAAGCAGCTTGCCCCGCATTCCGACAAACTTGTCGGCACTTCGCCGGTCATGAACCAACTGCGCACGACGATCGAGCGCGTGGCACCGACAAATAGCCGGGTTTTAATCGTCGGCCCGTCAGGCTCGGGCAAGGAAATCGTGGCGCGCATGATCCACGCTCAATCCTCGCGCGTGAGCGGGCCGTTCATCGTCATCAATGCGGCAACCATCACACCCGAGCGCATGGAAACCGAATTATTCGGCGTGGAAGCGGTGAACGGAACCGAACGCAAGGTTGGCGCGCTCGAGGAAGCCGATGGCGGAACGTTGTTCATCGACGAAATTGCCGATATGCCGCGCGAAACGCAGAACAAGATCTTGCGCGTGCTGGTCGAGCAGAATTTCCAGCGCGTCAACGGCAGCGCGCGCATTCATGTCGATGTGCGCGTCATCTCGTGCACCGGACGAAATCTCGAATCTGAAGTTGCCGACGGAAATTTCCGGGAGGATCTCTATCACCGGCTTGCCGTGGTACCGATCCGTATCCCGCCCTTGTCCGAGCGCCGCGAGGATATCTCGCTGCTTGTCGATCATTTCCTCGATCAGATTTCCGCGACGACCGGCCTGCCGCGCAGGCAAGTCGGTGCCGATGCGCTCGCCGTACTCGAATCCCACGATTGGCCGGGCAACGTCCGGCAACTCCGCAACAATGTCGAGCGCCTGCTGATCCTCGCCGGAGGCGTACCGGACGCGACGGTGACGGCCAGCATGTTGCCGCAGGAAGTCGCCGCGCTGGTGCCGAGCATGCCGAACGGTTTCGGCGGCGGCGAACACCTCATGAGCCTGCCGCTCAGGGAAGCGCGCGAAGCGTTCGAACGCGAATATCTTGTCGCGCAGATCAGCCGTTTCGGCGGCAACATCTCGCGCACCGCCGAGTTCGTCGGCATGGAGCGCTCGGCGCTGCATCGCAAGCTGAAGGCGCTCGGCGTCGATTGAAGGAATACAACTTGTCCCGCATTGCCTATGTCAACGGCCGCTACGTTCCGTATGCCCACGCGAGCGTGCATATCGAGGATCGCGGCTATCAATTCGCCGACGGTGTTTACGAAGTTTGCGAGGTGAGGGCGGGCAAACTCGTCGACGAGCGCCGCCACATGGAGCGTCTTGTCCGCTCACTGGGTGAATTGAAGATTGCGATGCCGATGACACTGAAATCGCTCGGTGTCGTATTGCGCGAGACGATCGAACGCAATCGCGTGCAGGACGGCCTGGTCTATCTCCAGATCACGCGCGGCGTCGCGCGCCGCGATTTCGCATTTCCGGCGGAAGGCACGAAGCCTTCCATCGTTGCCATTGCCCGTTCGAAAGATCGCTCGAAGACCGAAAGCGCGGCGCAAGCCGGCATCGCCGTTGTTACCACCAAAGACAATCGCTGGGACCGCGTCGACATCAAAACCGTCGGTCTGCTGCCGAATGCACTTGCGAGCCAATACGCCAAAGAGCAGGGCGCGAATGAAGCCTGGCTTATCGACCGCGATGGTTTTGTCACCGAAGGTTCACATTCGAACGCCTGGATGGTGACGGCGGACAAGAAGATCGTCACGCGGCCGGCCGAGCACGGGATCCTGCGCGGCATTACGCGCACGGTTATTTTTGAAGTGGCCAAGAAGCTCGGGCATCACATCGATGAGCGGCCATTCACGTTGAAGGAAGCGCTTAATGCGAAAGAGGCGTTTAATACCTCCGCGACTCAAATCGTCATGCCGGTCGTCAAAATCGACGGTACCGTAATCGGCGACGGCAAGCCGGGCGAGGTGGCGACGGCGTTACGCGCGCGTTTCTACGAAATCGCCGAGATTACGGGCTGACGGGCAAATCTTGGGCGAACTGCGGCTGTTTTGGCGCATGTTTGGGCCTTGCGCCCTATAACCATCAGCCTTTTAATAAGCCCGCCGGGCAGCCCAACTGCCCGGTGAAACAATATCGAGAAGCATCGCTCGCCCAATCAACAAGAAGGAAAATGGCAAATGGCGGCGGAACGAGCCCAAAACCTGCAAGACACTTTTCTCAATCACGTCCGTAAGGCCAAGATTCCGCTCACGATTTTTCTCGTGAACGGCGTCAAGCTACAGGGCGTCGTAACCTGGTTCGATAATTTCTGCGTGCTGCTGCGTCGCGACGGGCATTCGCAACTCGTCTACAAGCACGCGATATCGACAATCATGCCGGGGCATCCCGTTCAGTTGTTCGAGTCCGAGGATGTTTCCGTGGCGATGGACAAAGCCTGATTGAAGCCGCTTGATGAACGCCGCCGCGCGAAAAGCGAGGCGGAAACCAGCTTTACCGGGTCGCCCTCACGGGCGATCGTCGTCGTGCCTTACCTCAACCGTAAGGCGCCGCGTAGCGCGCGCGTGGCTGACGTTGCGCCGCGCAGCATCGAAGCGAAGGTCGATGAAGCGATCGGGCTTGCGCGGGCGATCGATTTAGAGATCGCCGAGGCCGGTACCGTCGCGCTCTCGGAAATCCGGCCTGCGACGTATCTCGGCAAAGGCAAGGTCGATGAGTTCGCCGGCATCGTGCGCACACACGAAGCGGGACTCGTTTTCGTCGATGCGGCGCTCACGCCGGTACAGCAGCGCAACCTCGAGAAGGCATGGAGCGCCAAGGTCGTCGACCGCACCGGGCTGATCCTTGAAATCTTCGGGGCGAGGGCCCACACCCGCGAAGGTACGCTGCAAGTGGAGCTTGCGCATCTCACCTACCAGAAGAGCCGGCTCGTTCGTTCATGGACGCACTTGGAGCGCCAGCGCGGCGGCTTCGGCTTTCTTGGCGGGCCGGGCGAGACGCAGATCGAGGCGGACCGCCGGATGATCGGCGAGCGCATCTCAAAGCTTGAAAAGGAAATCGCGAAGGTGAAGCGCACGCGCGCGCTTCATCGCGAGAACCGGAAGCGCGTGCCGTACCCGATCGTCGCGCTCGTCGGTTACACCAATGCCGGAAAATCGACGCTGTTTAACACGCTGACGCAAGCCAGCGTGCGTGCGCAAGACCTTCTGTTCGCGACGCTCGACCCGACGCTACGCGCGGTCGATCTGCCGAACGGTCCGCGCGTCATCGTTTCCGATACGGTGGGTTTCGTGTCCGAATTGCCGACGATGCTGATCGCGGCATTTCGCGCGACGCTCGAAGAGGTCGTCGAGGCCGATATCGTCGTCCATGTGCGCGATATTTCGCATGGCGACAGCGAGGCGCAGTCGGCCGATGTCGTCAAAATTCTCAGCGAACTCGGCATTGATGCGAACGACGACCGGCGCATTATCGAGGTCTGGAACAAGATCGACAAACTGGACGCCGAAATGCGGGCAGGGGTGGAAAACGCCGCGGCGCGACGCTCAGCGGAGACGCGGCCGGTGCTGCTCTCTGCGGTGTCCGGCGAAGGCATTCCGGCGCTGATCGAAGCGATCGAGGCGCGACTTTCCGCCAACCGGCCTGTGTTCTCGGTCGAGATCGATGCCGCCGACGGTGCGAGCTTGAGCTGGCTGCACCGGCAATGCGAAGTGCTGGAGCGCGAATTAACCAAGCGTGGCCGCATGCGCGTGCGCATACGGGTCGAGCCAGCCAAGGCCGATCTGATCCGGCGGAAATTTCCGGGCGCCGTCGCGGCGGCCGCCTGACGGCTGCGCGTTAAGCTTTGCGCTCGGCATGTTTGGCTTCGTTCCAGAGCGCATCCATTTCGGCAAGATCGGATTGTTCGGGCGATTTGCCGCGTGCGCGCAAAGCAGTCTCGATCGAACGAAAGCGCCGCTGAAATTTCTCGTTGGTGGCACGTAGCGCGCTTTCCACATCGATATCGAGCTTGCGCGCATAGTTGACGACGGCGAACAATAGATCACCGATCTCCTCGAAGGCGGCCTTCGGATCGTCTTCGACCTCTTTTACTTCCTGTAATTCCTCTTCGACCTTGGCGCGCGTTTCCTTGACGCTTGGCCAGTCGAAGCCAACGGTCGCGGCGCGCGCTTGTAGCTTCTCGGCGCGGTCGAGCGCCGGCAAGGCGAGGGCGACGCCATCGAGGAGGCTGGCCGCCTTTTGCCTATCACCGCCCGGCTTTGCCGCACGCTCCTCGTTCTTGATCTTCTGCCACAGGTTTTTGACTTCGTCCGGCCCAAGTCCGCGCAGATCGCCAAAGACATGCGGATGACGGCGGATCAGTTTCGACGTGATGGCCTCGACGACGTCGCCAAAATCGAATGCGCCTTGCTCCTCGGCCATGCGCGCGTGAAAAACGACTTGCAGCAGGAGATCGCCTAGCTCTTCGGCAAGCCCAGGCATGTCATTGCGGTTGATCGCATCAGCAACTTCGTAGGCTTCCTCGATCGTATAGGGCGCGATGGTCGCAAAGTTTTGCTGCAGATCCCATGGGCAACCGCTCTTGGGCGTGCGCAACGCCGCCATCAATTCGATCAGCCGTGCAATGTCGCGAGATGGTTTCAAGGTCGGGGCTCCAGCATTCGCTTCGCATTCACTGGCCATGCCATAGCAGAGCGGAGACAGGCCGGCGCGCCGTTAACGAACGCAATTAACCGTTCGAGCTGTAGCCGGCTCTGGCTCTCTATGATTCGCAGAAGACATATTATGGAATATTTTATGGAGACCTGATGATGAGTGGAAATAAGCCAATCCGTTCAAGGCATTATATCCATCAAATTTGAGGCATTTTCCGACGCGGTTCTTAAAACGGTGCTGCCAATGTTCGCCTGTTCAGGGGGACGTTCGTGCATATTCCAACAGGCAATCGCTTTGGCCGTGTGCATCTGCACTGGCTGTTCGGACTCATCGTGTTGATCGCGGTGACGCCTGTGTTCGTCCTCTATTTCAGCCGCCTCCAGACCAACCGTGCCCAAGCGCTGGCCGAGGCCCGCAGCCAGGTTCACGAGCTTGCGACGCGCGCCGCCAATGTCGAAGCCGACATTGCGGTTAAGTCCCGCCACGTCCTCGAGACGCTGGCAAGCGCCACGACATTGCCGCGCGCCGATCACGACTGCGGCAGCTTCCTGCGCTGGGTGCAGCATCTCGTCGTCGGCCAAGGCACGACGCCTTGGATCACCGGCCTGTTCACGACCGACGCCAAGGGCAATTACGTCTGCGGCACGTTCAACAACGGCAAATCGGTTAATTTGGCAGATCGCGAATATTTCAAGCAGATGATGGAGAACCACCAGTTCTCCACGAGCGGTATTCTACTGGGCCGGATGAGCAAGCGTTTGATTATCGGCGCGACGCTGCCGATCTACGACAGCGACGGCAAGCTTGATATGACGCTGACGCTGGGCGCCGATCTTTATCAGATCAATGCCATCGCCGTGGAAGCCCGCGAGCGCTTCGGCGGGCGGATGCTTGTGTTCGACAAACAAGGACATTTGCTTGCCGATCTTCCGCAAGGCAAGCGAAGCCGTCGCAAGTTTGAAAATCCCATCGTAATCGACAAGATCCTGAAGGCGGATACGCCGACGGTCGAGATCGCCGACGAGCAGGGCATCCGCAGCATTTACGGCATCCAGAAACTCGCGCACGGTCAGAAAGTAGCGGTCGCCCTCTCCCGTGACTCTGTGCTCGCGCCAATCGAGCGCGCTTTCCGTTCTGATCTTTTGTTTTTGCTTCTCGTCGCGGCCGGTTCGGTCACGGCATCGCTGATCCTCGCTGAATTTGCGGTGCTGCGCGGCGTGCGGCTGCTCAAAGGCGCGGCGCTGCGGCTTAAAGCGGGCAAGATGGGGGTTCGTGTGCAGCAGCCGAAGCTGGTCGCAGCCGAGCTCGACGACCTTGCGGCAACCTATAACGCGATGACCGCGGAATTCGAGCGGCTGGCCTATCTCGACCGGCTGACCGGCCTGCCCAACCGCCGCTATCTCGAGCGCATGCTGAACAGCCACAAATTGCTTGCAGGGAATGTACGGCAAGCTGTGCTCGCGATCGACCTGGACAGTTTCAAGCCGGTGAACGACACCTACGGCCATGCCATGGGCGACCGCGTATTGACGGCGGCCGCGCGGCGGATCGCGATGACGGTCGATGAGCGCGGTACGCTGACGCGGCTCGGCGGCGACGAATTCATCGCCGTGATCCAGTTGCCGCCGATCGGCGATCATCGCGAGTTCGCGCGCGGTATCGCCGAAGAAATCCGCAACGCCATGGACAAGGTATTCGTCGTCGACGGCATCAGCCTCGACATCGGTTGCAGCGTCGGTGTGGCGGTCGTACCAGACGACGCGACGAGCCTTGCCGGCGCTATCGTGGTCGCTGACGCCGCGCTCTATGAAGCCAAGCGCGCGGGCCGCAATCGCGTCATTGAGAATGCACCATTGCTCGCGTCGGAAGTCTACGGTACCGAGGACGAAGATCACTCGCGCTGGCTTGCGTCTTACACCTAAAAGCTACAGCTCGATCTGCATGCCATCGTATGCCGGTTCGATACCGGCCGGCAGCGAGCCGCGCAATTTCTCGTAATCGATATCCGAATGCAGATTGGTTAATACGCTGCGCTTCGGCTTGAGGCGCGCGATCCATTCCAGCGCTTCCTCGACGGAGAAGTGGCTCGGGTGCCGCCGATAGCGCAGCGCATCCAGCAGCCAGACATCGATGTTCTGAAGCGCCGACAGGCTCTCGGCTGGAAACCCGTTGACGTCCGGCGAATAAACGAGGCCGCCGAAGCGGAAGCCGAGCGCGGTGACGTTACGGCCGTGCTGATGCAGGATCGGCAGCGCCTCGATCGGGCCGCCCTCGCCTGTGACCGTGACCGTACTGCCGATACTGATCCTGTGCTCATTCACGATCGGCGGATATTCGCTGCCTTCCGGCGTATGGAAGCAGTAGCCGAAGCGGGCGTTCATGATGCGTGACGTCTGCTCGTCGAGATAGACGTCGATGCGCTTGCCTTGCGCAATCACCAGCGGCCGCACATCGTCGATACCATGGGTATGATCGGCGTGGTCATGCGTGTAGAGCACGCCATCGAGCTTCGTGATGTTCGCGCCAAGAAGTTGCTCGCGCAGATCGGGGCCGGTATCGACAAGAACCGTCGTTTTGCCTTTTGCAGAAATGCGCTCGACCAGCAGCGAACAACGGCGGCGGCGGTTCTTCGGATTATTCGGATCGCAATCACCCCAGCCCTGCCCGACGCGCGGCACGCCGCCGGACGATCCGCAGCCAAGAATGGTGAAACGTATCGTCATGCGCCAGCCATCGGAACCTTGCTAAAGAGCCGATGGAAATTCGCCGTGGTGATGGCGTGCACCCGATCGGGAGTAACGCCCCGCACGCCGGCCAGCACGCTTGCGGTTTCGACGACGTAAGAAGGCTCGTTCTTCTTGCCGCGGCGCGAGAGCGGTGCAAGATACGGCGCATCAGTTTCGACGAGTATGCGGTCCTCGGGCAGCATCGCGGCGATGGCGCGCAGGTTCTCGCTCGCCTTGAAGGTGAGAATACCTGAGAACGAGACATAGCCGCCGAGCGCGACGCCGCGCTTCGCGAGATTCTCGCCGCCGGTGAAGCAATGCAGCACGAAGGGAAATTTACCCCTGGCGCTTTCTTCTTCAAGAATGTTTGCCGTGTCTTCATCCGCTTCGCGCGTATGAATGACGAGCGGAAGCTGCGTCTCGCGGGCGGCCGCGATATGGCGGCGAAAGCCCCGCTCCTGTGCGTCGCGCGGGCTGTTGTCGTAGTGATAATCGAGGCCCGCCTCGCCGATCGCCACGACTTTCGGGTGCTTCGTCGCCGCGACAAGATCCGCGACCGTGATGTCTTCTTCCTTGTCTGCGTGGTGCGGATGGGTACCGACCGAGCAGAACACATCGTCGAAACGCTCGGCAATCGCACGAATGCCGTCGAACTTTCCGACCAGCGTCGAAATCGTCACCATGCGCGAGAGGCCCGCCGCGCGGGCGCGGCTCACGACTGCATCGAGTTCATTTTCAAAATAATCAAGATGGCAGTGGCTATCGACGAGCATCAGCCTGCCTTCTCCTCCGGCTCGACGAAGCGGGGGAAGACGCCGCTTGGTGCCGGCAATTCCGTACCGGCCTTGAGGCGGCCCGTTTCACCCAATGATTTGAAGCTGCGCGCATCCGCGGGCACGGCGAGCAAGTCCAGGAGTTTTGCAGCACCTGCCGGAATGAACGGCTGGGCGAGGATCGCGACCTGGCGAACGACTTCCTCAGTCGTCCACAGCACGGTTGCGAAGCGCGCCGGGTCTTTCTTGCGTAATTCCCACGGCGCCTCGCCTGCGAAATAGCGGTTGGCTTCGGCGACGACCGACCAGATCGCATTCAGCGCAATGTGCAGCTGCTGCGTCGCCATCGCCTCATGTGCCTTGGCATACATGCCATCGGCGGCGGCAAGGATTGCTTTGTCCGTGTCGTTAAACTTTTCAGGTCCCGGCAATTTGCCGCCGAGGTTTTTCGCGATCATCGACAGCGACCGCTGCGCGAGATTGCCAAGATCGTTCGCGAGATCCGCGTTGGTCCGGTTGACGATTGCATCGTGGCTGTAATTGCCATCGTGGCCGAACGGCACTTCGCGCAGGAAAAAATAACGTAACTGGTCGACGCCGTAGGCATCGGCGAGCGAAAACGGATCGACGACATTGCCGACCGATTTCGACATCTTCTCGCCGCGGTTGAACAAAAAGCCGTGGCCGTGCACGCGCTTCGGCGGCTCGATCCCGGCCGACATCAGGAAAGCAGGCCAATAGACCGCGTGAAAGCGCACGATGTCCTTGCCGATGACGTGAAGATCGGCAGGCCAGAATTTCCTGAACGCTTCGCCATCCACATCCGGGTAGCCGACGCCGGTAATGTAGTTCGTCAGCGCATCAACCCAGACATACATCACATGCTTCGGCGCGCCCGGCACCGGCACGCCCCAAGTCAGCGATGTACGCGACACGGATAAATCTTGCAGGCCGCCTTTGACGAAGCTCACGACTTCATTGCGGCGCGTTTCCGGCAGAATGAAATCCGGATGCTTCTCGTAGTATGCGAGCAGCTTGTCCTGATAGGCCGAGAGCTTGAAGAAATAGGTTTCTTCCTTGGTCCATTCGACAGGCGTACCCTGCGGACCGCGGCGGATCTTGTCCTCGCCTACCGTGGTTTCGGACTCGGCATAGAACGCTTCGTCGCGCACAGAATACCAGCCCTCGTAATTGCCGAGGTAAATGTCGCCGGCGTCGGCCATCTTCTGCCAGATTGCCTGCGAAGACTTGTAATGCGCTTCCTCGGTCGTGCGGATGAAACGGTCGTAGGAAACATTCAGCTTGTCGCACATCGCCTTGAACAGCGGCGTGTTGCGGTTCGACAAATCGCGCGGCGATATTCCTTCCTTGGCGGCGGTCTGCACCATCTTGAGACCGTGCTCGTCAACGCCGGTCTGGAAGAAGACATCGTAACCGTCGAGGCGTTGAAAACGCGCGATCGCATCGGTCGCAATGGCTTCGTAGGCGTGGCCGATATGCGGCGCGCCGTTCGGATAGGAAATCGCAGTCGTGACGTAGTAACGCGGTTTGTCCGCCATCATGAACCTTCGGGCGCGCGCTTCTTAAGAGGGCTGGGTCGCCTCGGAGAGCATGGCAAAAACCTTAAACACGAACGGTTTGCGATCCAAACCGAAAGCGTCGGTTTCAATGCCGGCGCGGCGAACGTTTTCCCATGTCTCGGCAAAGCGTGCAAGGCGCGCGGGTGGAGCGCCCGGTTTGGTCGCGGCGGCGGCCAGCCAGTCTTCGACGGTTTCGGCAAAAACGTAGAAGCCGTCGCGATCGCGCAGCGAATCGCCGAGCCGATGCAGGCTCTCGCCATCAGGGTTCGGAAGCGATGCGAGCAGCTTCTCGGTCATGCCGCGCACTTCGAGCCCCTCGCCCAGGAGCAGCGAAACCGCGTGGCGCACGCTGCCGCCGCTTGCCTCCGCCGCCTCGGCAATCTTGTCGAACGGAATATCACCGGTTTCCTGTGCGATGTTCTTCAGCGCGTGCGTGACTTCTTCGGTCGAGAGCGGGCGCAACAGAAGCTTGCGGCAGCGCGAACGGATGGTGGCAAGCAGCCGTCCCGGCGAATGCGAGATCAGCAAAAAGAGCGAGCGTGCCGGAGGCTCCTCGAGGATTTTCAGGAGTGCGTTGGCGCCCGACTTATTGAGATCGTCGAGTGCATCGACGATGCAGACGCGATAGCCGCCGCCTGCGGCGGTCGAGCCGAAGAATTTCACCAGCTTGCGGATTTCGCCGACGGGAATTTCAGTGGGAACCTTCTTGTCCTCGTCGGGTGCGATCCGCCGCAATAGCAGAAAATCGGGATGCGACAACGCCGCGATCTGATGCACAGCCGGGTGGTCGCTCGGAACATCGAGGCTCTTCACCATCGCCGGCGGATTGGAAAGCACGAAGCGCGCGATCTTGTAGGCCAGCGTCGCCTTGCCGATGCCCTCCGGCCCGCCAATCAAAAGCGCGTGCGGAAACCGTCCCGAATTCCACGCATGGAGGATTTCAGCTTGCGCCGCGTCATGCCCGAAAAGTGCGAGTGTCGTGCGCGGGTGCGGCGTCCCCGCGAGCCGGTCACCCTCCTCGCGCTCGGCTTCGGTTTTCACACTGCTTCCCGCGTTTTGCCGGTCTCGCGCAACGGACGCATCAGCCGTTCGGACACTGCCATCCAGATGCGGACGGCAACGACATCGGGGTTGGCATCGGCGTCGATTATCACGCAGCGTTCCGGCTCGCGTTCGGCAACGTCGAGATAGGCAGCGCGAAGCTGTTTATGAAACTCGAAATTTTCACTCTCGAAGCGGTCGGTATCGGCGCCGCGCTTGCTGACACGCGTAAGGCCGATATTCGGATCGAGATCGAGCATGATCGTAAGGTCCGGCATGTCTTCGCCGACGACGAGCCGCTCGAGCGAGCGGATCAAACGCGGATCGACATTGCCGAGCGCGCCCTGATAGACGCGGGTGGAATCGATGAAGCGATCGCAAATCACCCATGCGCCGCGCGCTAGCGCCGGACGGATGGTTGCGTCCATATGATCGTCGCGCGCGGCGGCAAACAGCATCGCTTCGGCTTCGGTGCCGAGCGGTTTTGCAATCCCGGCAAGCAAGAGATGACGGATCGCTTCTGCGCCGGGCGAGCCGCCGGGTTCGCGCGTCTCGACGACCTCAATGCCATGCAGCCGCAGCCGTTCGGCCAGCCGGCGAACTTGAGTCGATTTGCCCGAGCCCTCGCCGCCTTCGAAGGTGATGAAGCGTCCGGTCCGGCTCATCGCGCTATCGTTGGAGCTCATCGAGATCAGCTCCGCTTCAGTTTCGATAGGGCGAGGCGCACGAGATCGACAGCGAGCTCATAAGCACCATCGGCGGCACGGCGAACAACCCCGCCCTTACCGACATCAGCCGCCGCAAAGAGAGGCGCGTCGAGCACAAGGCGCTTTTCGCGCCAGACCTTCAGGCGCGCAACCTGCGTCCCTTTGGCGATCGGCGCGTGCAGCGGGCCGGTATAGACGACGCGGATCAACAGTCGACTGTTGGCGCCATGCGGCGTGAAGATGCGGAGCGCTTTTTCAGCCTTGAGCGGCACGTAACGGGCATCGCCGCCGAATACTTTGGCTTCGGCAACAATCTGGTCTTCTTTCACCAGCGGTTTCGGATCGAAGCTGCGGAAGCCCCACTCCAACAGTTTCTTGGCGTCGTCGGCGCGCTCTTTCAGCGACGGCGCGCCGTTCACCACGACGATCAGGCGGATGCCGTTCTGGATGGCCGTGCCAACGAGGCCGTAACCGGACTCCTTGGTGTACCCGGTCTTCATGCCGTCAGCGCCGATGTCGAGATCAAGCAGCGGGTTGCGGTTCTTCTGGGTGATCTTGTTCCAGGTGAAATCGCGCTGGCTGTAGTATTTGAAGAAATCCGGATAGCTGCGAATAACGTGCGCAGAAAGCAATGCGAGATCGCGCACCGAGATCTTGTGGTTAGGCGCATCCAGACCCGTCGCATTCTGGAAGTTCGCCGTCGCAAGGCCAAGCTCATGCGCGCGGCGCGTCATGTGCGCGGCGAATTCGCGCTCGTTGCCATCAAGGCCTTCGGCGAAAGCGATCGCCGCGTCGTTACCGGAATCGACGATCACGCCCTGGATCAGGTCTTCCACTTTCACGCGGCTATTCACGGAGGCGAACATCGTCGAGCCGCCTGAAGGCGCGCCGCCGGTGCGCCAGGCGTAAGGCGTAATGAGCAATTCCTGATCCAGCTTAAGCTTGCCCTCCTTCAACGCCTGGAAGACGACTTCCATCGTCATGAGCTTGGTCAGGCTTGCAGGCGGCACGGCTTCATCGGCCGCCCGTTCAAAAAGGTAGCTGCCGTTCTCGTAATCCATCAGCACGGCATGGCGCGCCGAAATCGCAGGTGGTGTCGCACCCGTCACTTGCTGAGTCTGGGCATGCGCGTGCCGCGGCACGAGCGCCGCAAAAAATAGAAAGGACAATGCCAGTAATTGGAGGCTCGCCGGATATTTATCCCGGCTCGAATGCGGCACGATCGACTCTCCCTGCCATAGGCTCAGTGCCCCCGGCGGGTTGTTTACAGGCGCATTCCGGCCCGATCAACGGCCCGAAATCGATGCTGTTAATATAGCCAGTCTTAATAGAGGCCGCGGCCTGAGGTAAAGCCCGCCGGCTGCACCGGCGCATAGGCCGGCGCCCGAATGGGCTCCTGCGCAGCCTGATAGCGCGCTGTCCGGATCGGCTGTGCAGCCTGCGCAACCTGCTCGGCGGGCGGCGGCGTATAGCGGCCAAGATCATAGGGGCGCTCGGGCGGAACCGGTGCCGCGGCCGAGCGATACGCGGCGGAATCGCGCCTCGCCTGCGGAACGAAATTGGTGGTCGAAGCCACCATGACGCTCGGCGCGGGCGCCGGCTGGCCTTCGCGCAAGGTCGCGAGCAGCTTGCGGTCGTCGGAGCCTTCGATCGAGGCCGGGCCGACATATTCGACGCGCACGCGCGCGAGCCCGACTGATTTATAGTGCAGCAGTTCGGCGGCTCTCGACGAGAGATCGATCAGGCGATCCTTGGCATAGGGGCCGCGATCGTTGACGCGGACGATGATCGAGCGGCCGTTGCGCAAATTGGTGACGCGCGCATAGCTCGGCAGCGGCATCGTCGGATGCGCGGCAGAGATGGCTTCCTTGTCGTAGACCTCCCCGTTCGCAGTAAGCCGGCCGTGGAAATCGGCGCCGTACCACGACGCCATGCCTTCGGCGCGATAATTCGGATTGTGCTCGGGCGTATAGACGCGGCCGGCAACCGTATAGGGCTTGCCGACGCGATATTTTCCGCCGCCTTTCGGCACTGGCTGACCTTCGGCGATGACGCGCGGGCTCGACGAGACGCCGTACTGCGGATCGACATTGCCCGCATATTTTCCGGTCGCGGAACAACCGGCGAGCACGAGCGCCGCAGCAACAATCGCCGCCGCACGCTGCGCTTTCGCGCTCAAACTCAAAACTGAAAAATTCACCCCGTCACGCCCCGACACGCCGCCATCCGCCTTCGATTTCCGCCCGCCGCCGCGCCGCAATCGCGGCAGCGCCGATCGAGTCTGGCCATTCTTTGTCTTAGAGGGAAGCGCCCTCACCCCTAAATCCAATCGCTTGGATTCGACCACAGACTCCTTTCCAGTAAGGCGTAATTACGGCTCATTTTCGAATGTGGTTAACTATCTCCTGCCAGCAATAATGCGGATGAAACGGCCCTATGCAGAAAGTATGAAAAACGGCCAGCCCAACTCAGGGCGTCTCGGATTTCCGCCGGTAAGGCCGAAATACCGGATTCCAGATCTTGGCTTGAATTCTCTGGCGAATTTCATCAGCCGTCATCGGGTCGGTCAAACCTTCCTGGCAGGCCTGCGTTGCCACGGCGAGCGCCACGTGGGCTGCGATCTCCCGAGATTCAGTGACGGGCGGCAGCAGGTTGGCTTTCGCATCCAGCCGCGCCGGCGACAGCTCGGAGAGCGCGCGAGCGGCCGCCATCAGCATCGCGTCCGAAATCCTTCGCGCACCGACTGCAACTGCCGCGAGGCCGATGCCTGGGAACACATACGAATTGTTGGTTTGATCGACACGCACGAACGAGCCGTTTCGCAGCACCGGCGGGAACGGGCTTCCCGTTCCAATGACGGCCCTGCCGTCCGTCCAAGCCATCAAATCCGCCGGCGTCGCCTCGGCGCGCGAGGTCGGGTTCGATAACGGAAAGATGACGGGGCGCGAAACACCTGCGGCCATCGAGCGGATCATTTCTTCCGTGAAAGCGCCGAACTGGCCCGACACGCCGATCAAAACGGTCGGCGCGGCATTCTTGATCACATCCGTCAGCGAAACGGTGCCCGCTTTTTCAAGCGACCAGCCTTGCAGTTCGTTTCTCGATTTCGCGAATGGTTTCTGGAACGGCATCAAGCCAGTCATGTCGTCCATCAAAAGACCGTCGCGGTCGACCAGATAGAATTGACGCCGCGCTTCCTGTTCGGAAAGGCCATCCTCGATCATGGCCCGCCGCAGCAGCGAAGCGATGCCGCTACCGGCGCCGCCTGCTCCCAGGATCGCGATGCGGTGCTCGCGCAAAGGTGTGCCGGTGACGTTCACGGCCGAGAGCAGCGTACCGGCGGCGACAACGGCGGTGCCCTGAATATCGTCGTTGAATGTGCAGAGCCGATCGCGATAGCGCTCGAGCAAGCGCGTCGCGTTATCGCGCGAGAAGTCTTCCCACTGCAAAAAGACGTGCGGCCAGCGCTCGATGACCGCCGAGACGAAAGTTTCGATGAACTCGTCATACTCGGCTCCGCGCACGCGCTTGTGGCGCCAGCCGATGTAGAGCGGATCCTGCAATCGCTCAGCGTTGTCGGTGCCGACATCGAGAAAGATCGGCAGCGTCGTTGCCGGGTGAAGACCGGCGCAGGCCGAATAAAGCGAGAGCTTGCCGATCGGAATGCCCATGCCGCCGGCGCCCTGATCGCCCAATCCTAGAATTCGCTCGCCGTCCGTCACCACGATCGCTTCGACATTGGCGAAGCGCGGATGACTGAGGATGCTTTTGATGCGTGCCTGATGCGGAATGCTGAGGAAAAGGCCGCGCGGCCGCCGGAACGCCTGGCTGAAATGCTGGCAGCCGAGGCCGACCGTCGGCGTGTAGACAATCGGCAGCAGCTCCTCGAGATTGCGAACGAGCAGCGCGTAGAAAAGAACTTCGCTGTTGTCTTGCAGGCCGCGAAGAAAAACATAGCGCTCGAAATCGTTCGGCAGTTGCCGCAACGCTTCAAGCCGTCGCGAAACTTGTTCGTCGAGTGTCGCGACTCTCGGCGGGAGAAGACCGTGGAGATCGAATAGGTCGCGCTCCTCCTCGGTGAACGCGGTCCCCTTGTTCAAGAGCGGGCTGTTGAGCAGATCGTAGCCACTGCGCGTGGTCTCGACATACGGTTTGTTGAGGTCCGCCCTAAATCGGTTCGTCATCACCCAAAAACCATTCATGAATCGGCGGCTGGCGGGCGACTATATAGGCCATCGAAACCGGACTTTCAAAGGAGTTTTCAACGCTTTAACTGCGGGTTGCATTTGGCGGGGCAATCTCGCATTGCTGCGCCAGGGAGAGGTGGCCGAGTGGTTTAAGGCAGCGGTCTTGAAAACCGCCGTGGGTGCAAGCCCACCGTGGGTTCGAATCCCACCCTCTCCGCCATCCAGCGTCTTCAGTTCGAGTCGCTGGCCAGGCCTTCAAATCGGAAGGCAAAGTCTAACGATAGAATGGATTCCCGATGTGACAGAGGATGATGTAAAATTTCATTCGGGCGATTATTTTTTTTACGCCGTTACTTCCGAGAGTCTTCCTAAACACTTCGCGATTCGCGTTTAAGTGCAGCAGCATTAAATCCATCGTTGCCGCAGTCTGCTTCGGCGAAAAATTCCCGAGCTCATGGCCGCCGCCGAGATGCGGGTTTCGCGCCCAAAGATTCGAGCCATGCACGCGGTAGCACCCGAGCGGCGCTTCGATCGCGAGCGTGCCGGCGATGTAGTGCACAAACTTCACGAGATAGCCGTCAGCGCAGACACGCAACGGCTCGGTATCCGCCGGCATGATCAGGTCGACCAGATCCTTGCGGAACATGAAACCCGAGGTCGCAACTCCGTGCCAGCCATCCACCCGGCGGCTGATAAACCGGACTGCGGGATTGTCGACCGCCGGCGGCATAATCCCGCTTGCTGTCACATGGCCGAACGACGTTTCATGCAGCCGTGTGCCGCGTTTGCGCTGCCGCGGCCGATTTTTGGGGAAGATCGGATATGTCCCCTCCACCATCGCGCCGGTTTCGTCGATCTGGATCGTGTCGGACGAGGAAGTGCCGGCGGAACTGGAAGCGTCGAGATGCGCGCGAACATGCTGCGCGAGAAAATCCGGCAGCAGCATATCGTCGGCATCGACAAAGACGACGAATTTTCCATTCGTGCGCGCAAGCCCCGCCTTCATCGCGCCCATCTGGCCCGTGTTTACCGGGTTGACGAACAACGAGAAGCGCGGGTCGGCAAGCTCTGCGAGGGTCTCCTCGATGACTTGCGCCGAGCCGTCGGTCGAGACGTCATCGACGATCACACATTCAAAATTCGTATAAGTTTGCGCCGCGACCGAACGGATCGCCTGCCCGACATAGTTCCGGTAGTTGAAATTGGTGATGACGACGCTAACGAGCGGCAGTGGTAGCACTGGCATCGCAGTTTGTTTACGATCTGACATTGCGAACAAATTATCCTCA
>DATMGD010000048.1:0-91201 GCA_035555855.1 Xanthobacteraceae bacterium | reverse complement strand
CATCGCTTCCTGATGCAGACGGTCGGCGTCGAATTTCTCGCCAGTCGAGAGCAGCGCCTTGACCTGCTCGCCAAGCTTCTGGCGGATCGCTTCGGCTTTGCGCGCCGGATTGACCTCGGCCACCGTGGAAAGTTTCTCGATCTCGTCGATGCGGTCGGAAAGGATTTTGCCGAGCGCCGCGCCTTCGCGCGCGCGCATCTCACCGAGCGCCTTCAGCGCCTCTTCAAATCCCCTGATGACGGCGACTTCGGCCGCTGCCTTCTCGTCGGGCTTTTCCTCGTTGTCGGCGACTTCAATGACGCCCTTCATGCCCAAGAGGCTGTCGAGCGAAGGCGCCGCGATCTTGAAGCGCGCTGCCGCCTTGCCTGCCGCCTCTACCAGCGCCGCAAGCACATCTTCGTTGACGCGCACCGTGGGCGCGGCGCCGCTGCGATCGATCGTGAGTGTCGCTGAAATCGTGCCGCGCGTGACGCTGCGGGACAGTGCGGCTCGCGCCGGTGCTTCGATCCCATCCCAACCGATCGGCAGCCGCAGGCGAAGATCAAGCCCCTTGGCGTTGACCGATTTCATTTCCCACGCCCAGGCATAGGGACCGCTGATCCCCTGCGCGCGGGCGAAACCGGTCATGCTGGCAAGCGGCATATCTGGAAAAATCCGGCTGAAAAATCCGAGTCGTCAGGCCCGCAAGCTTTAACCGCGTGCCTCGCGCCGCTCAAGTCTCGCGGCCACCCTATTCCTTGGGCGCTTCCTTTTGCTTTTCCTTGGGCGCCTGCTTCTTCTTTTCGGACTTCTTCTCGGTTTTCTTTTTGGGCGCGATATGCGTCTTCGGCGAGGTCAGCGGGCCCGCCGGTTTCGACGCGGCCGGTGCGGCCGCAGGCGCCGGCGGGGTTACAGGCTGAGCGATCTCGGGCTGCGGTTCGGGTGCAGGCGCCGGTGCCGGCGCGGCTTGCGCCGCATTCTGCCGCTCGATGCCGCGCCAGCGCGCGACGTTCTTGGAGTGCTCGTCCAGCGTCTCGGCAAAGACATGCCCGCCGGTGCCGTCGGCGACGAAATAAAGCTCGTTGGTCTTCATCGGGTGCGCCGTCGCTTCGAGCGAAGCACGCCCCGGATTGGCGATCGGCCCCGGCGGCAGGCCGTCGATCTGGTAGGTGTTGTACGGGTTCGGCTCGTCCATCTCGACCCTGAGCAACGGGCGGCCGAGCGGCCCCTTGCCGCCCATCAGGCCATAGACGATCGTTGGGTCGGATTGCAGCCGCATTCTTTTCCTGAGGCGATTGACGAACACGCCCGCGACGCGCGCACGTTCGTCGGCCTTGCCGGTCTCCTTCTCGATGATCGAAGCGAGCGTGACGAACTCCTCCTTCGACTTGACCGGGAGATCAGGGGCGCGCTTCGCCCAGACCTCATCGACGAGCCGCTTGTGCGCGGCGCTCATGCGCTGAAGGATCTGCTCGCGCGTCCAGCCGCGCGTCACTTTATATGTCTCCGGCAAGAGCGTTCCTTCGGCGGGCACCGACGTGATGTCGCCGGTCAGCACCGCCGAATCCTTGAGGCGCTGGACGATCTGCTGGCTGGTGAGCCCTTCGGGGATCGTCACTGAATATTGCACCGAGCGGCCTTCGACCATGGTCTGCAAAACCTTGGCCATGCTGATGCGCGCTTCGAACTGATATTCGCCGGCTTTCAGCTCGTCGCCGACACCCAGAATTTTTGCACCCGCGATGAATGGAATGGTCTGATCGATAACGCCTTCGCGTTTCAGGACATCGGCGATCTCGCGCACGCCCTTGCGGCTTTCGATCACGACGCTGCGGTCACGCTCCAGCGGGCCCGGCGCTTCCAGCTTTTCCTTGCCAAAATAAATCACGCCGCCCGCCGCCATGATGAACAGCAGCAGGCCGGTGAAGATCGCGTTGCCGACCATGACGATCGGATTGCGCACGCGGGCCGAAGGCGGCGGCGGCACGCGTTGCGGAGTCAGCGCATCGCGCGTGCCGCGCACATAGCGGCGCGGCTCCTGCGGCTCCGGGGTCTGAAAGGTGGGGTCTTGCTCGCCAGACATTACTTCGCTCTTGCCTTCGCTTTTGTTATCCGAATCCCACGGCGAAGTTGCGAGCCGTCGATCATCGGCACTTCGCGTGCCGTATCTGCCGTGTTCGTCCTGCCCGGTAAGCTACCGGGAAATATGGCGAAAGCGCGAAGCGCCTTCTTTATGCCGCGCGGCGGAAGATCAGCGAGGCGTTGGTGCCGCCGAAGCCGAAGGAGTTCGACAGCACGACGTTGATATCGCGCTTGCGCGCGGTATGCGGCACGAGATCGATCGGCGTCTCGACGCTCGGATTGTCGAGGTTGATCGTCGGCGGCGCGACCTGGTCGCGGATGGCGAGGATCGAGAAGATCGCTTCGACCGAACCCGCCGCACCGAGAAGATGGCCGATCTCGGACTTGGTGGAAGACATCGAGATCTTGGCGGCAGAGTTGCCGACGACACGCTCCACCGCACCAAGCTCGATGGTGTCGGCCATCGTCGAGGTGCCGTGCGCGTTGATGTAATCGATTTCGCCCGCCGTGATGCCGGCGCGCTTGATCGCCATCGACATGCAGCGGAATGCACCGTTGCCGTCCTCGGACGGCGCGGTGATGTGGAAAGCATCGCCCGACAGGCCATAGCCGACGAGTTCGGCGTAGATTTTCGCGCCGCGCGCTTTCGCGTGCTCGTATTCTTCGAGCACGACGACGCCCGCGCCCTCGCCCATCAGGAAGCCGTCACGATCCTTGTCGTAAGGACGCGACGCCTTCTCCGGCGTGTCGTTATAGGCAGTCGAGAGCGCCTTGCAGGCCGAGAAGCCGGCGATCGCAAGACGATTGATCGGAGATTCGGTGCCGCCCGCGACCATGACGTCGGCATCGCCAAGCGCGATCAGACGGCCCGCATCGCCGATGGCGTGCGCGCCGGTCGAGCATGCGGTGACGACCGAGTGGTTCGGGCCCTTGAAGCCGTACTGAATCGAAACGTAGCCGGACGCAAGATTGATCAGGCGGCCTGGAATAAAGAACGGCGAGATGCGGCGCGGCCCTCGCTCTTTCAAAATCAGCGCAGCTTCCGCAATGCCTTCGATGCCGCCGATGCCGGAGCCGATCAGGACGCCGGTGTTATCGCGGTCGGCTTCGGTCTTCGGCTCCCAGCCGGAATGCTTGATGGCCTGGCCAGCTGCCGCCATCGCGTAGATGATGAAGTCGTCGACCTTGCGCTGCTCTTTCGGCTCCATCCACGCATCGGGATTGAAGGTGCTGTTCGAGCCGTCGCCGCGCTTGATTTGCGAGGCGATCTTGCAGGGCAGATCCGAGACATCGAATTTCTCGATCCTGGCCGCCCCGCTCTTGCCCGCGAGAATGTTCTGCCACGTCGCTTCGACGTCAGCGCCGAGCGGCGTAACCATTCCCAAACCGGTGACGACGACGCGTCGCATGAAACTCTCCGGGCGGTGTTGAGGGGGCTTAAAAACCAAACTTCCTTGACCGGACCTTCATGGCCCGATCAAGGAAATGCTGCAAGATCACTGAAGTGCTTGAGAAAAACCGCGATTACGCGGCGTTCTTTTCAAGGAACTTGACGGCGTCGCCGACGGTCAGAATCGTTTCCGCCGCGTCGTCCGGAATTTCACAGCCGAATTCTTCTTCGAACGCCATGACCAGCTCGACGGTGTCGAGGCTGTCCGCGCCCAGATCGTCAATGAAGCTCGCCTTATCGGTGACCTTCTCCGGGTCGACCCCGAGATGCTCGACGACGATCTTTTTCACGCGCTCAGGAATATCACTCATCGTTGTGCCTTTGCCGATCCCAATTTTGTTGTTTGCCCCACGAGGCGACTGCGGTTGTTACCATAGCTATTCTGGCTTGACTAGCGTTCCGCCCGCACCGCGCACGGGCGAAAATCCTTTTTAGATCATCGCCATACCACCATTTACGTGGATGGTCGTACCGGTGACATAGCTCGCTTCGTCAGAGGCCAGATAGACCACCGCGGCGGCAATGTCATCCGCCGTGCCGAGGCGATTGGCGGGAACCCGCGACAAAATCGCCTCGCGCTGCTTGTCGTTCAGCTTGTCCGTCATCGGCGTTGCAATGAACCCGGGCGCAATGGAATTGGCCGTGACGCCGCGTTTGGCATATTCGGCGGCGATCGATTTCATCATGCCGATCATGCCGGCCTTGGCGGCGACGTAATTGCCCTGCCCCGGATTGCCGGTCACGCCGACCACCGAGCTGATGCCGATGACGCGGCCGAAGCGGCGGCGCATCATCGTCGTCACCGCCTTGCGGGCGAGCCGGAAAGTCGCGGTCAGATTGACGTTGATGACGCTGTCCCAGTCCTCGTCCTTGAGCGCGACGAACAGATTGTCCTTGGTGATCCCGGCGTTGCACACGAGGATGTCGAGCTTCTGCATCGCCTTTTCGGCGTCCGGCACCAGCGCCTCGACCTGATCCTTGTTCGACAGATCGCACTGGAAGATGTGGACGTTCGAGCCAAGCTCAGCGGCGAGCTTTTCGAGCGCATCCTTGCGGGTGCCGGAGATCGCGACCGTCGCGCCCTGCTTGTGCAGCGCGCGAGCGATGCCGCCACCGATGCCACCGGAGGCGCCCGTCACGAGCGCGGTTTTGCCAGTCAGATCGAACATCGCGTGTCCTCTCTCTATCTCTGTGC
Organism: Xanthobacteraceae bacterium; assembly: GCA_035555855.1. GTDB lineage: Bacteria > Pseudomonadota > Alphaproteobacteria > Rhizobiales > Xanthobacteraceae > Palsa-892. Next base: position 86,495 of record DATMGD010000048.1, on the reverse strand, counting down.
TTTAGGCCTTGGCCTTATAGGCCGCAACGTCTTCGGCGGTGCCGATGTTCTGCGCCGCGACTTCCTTGTTGATACGCTTCATGAGGCCCGAGAGCACCTTGCCGGTGCCGGCCTCGACGACATTGGTCACGCCGTTCGCCGCGAGATAACCGATCGACTCGCGCCAGCGCACGGTGCCCGTCACCTGCGCGACGAGAAGCTTCACGATCTCCTGCGGATCGGTCACCGGCTGCGCGGTGAAATTGGCGATCACCGGAATCTTCGGCGCGCTCACTTTGGCTTCCGAAAGCGCCTTCGCCATCACGTCGGCGGCGGGCTGCATCAGCTTGCAATGGAACGGCGCGGAGACCTGCAGCATCATCGCGCGCGAACCTTTGCCCTTGGCGATTTCGACGGCGCGTTCGACAGCGGATTTGTGACCGGAGACGACGATCTGGCCGGGCGCGTTGTCGTTCGCGACATCGCAGACTTCGCCTTGCGCGGCTTCCGCCGCGACCGCCTTCACGGCGTCGGGTTCAAGACCCATGAGTGCCGCCATGGCGCCGACACCGACCGGCACCGCCTGCTGCATGGCGCGGCCGCGCGTTTTCACGAGTCTCACCGCATCGGCGAGCGAGAGGCTTCCCGCCACCGCGTGCGCGGCATATTCGCCGAGCGAGTGACCGGCGACGAAAGCGATATCGCGCGCGACATCGAGTCCCGCCTCCGCTTCCAGGACGCGCACCGTGGCAACGGCGGTCGCGACCAGCGCGGGCTGGGTGTTCTCGGTGAGCGTCAGCTGATCGGCCGGCCCGTCCCACATGATGGCGGTAAGCTTTTCGCCGAGGGCGTCGTCGACTTCGGCGAAAACCTTACGAGCAGCCTCGAAATTGTCCGAGAGGCCTTTACCCATACCGACGGCCTGGCTGCCCTGGCCGGGGAATACGAAAGCGGTTGTCACGATGGAATCCCTGTAAAAGGTGGGGTGAAAAGCCACGCTCCCGCCACCCCTGTCAAGCGAAGGCGGTAAAAAGCCCCGTAAAACCCCGGCTTTTGCAGCCCGGCGCGGGTTGCACCGCGGCAAATATCGCGTATAAACGCGGCCTTCGCTGGCTTTCGGCCGAGGGCTGAACGGATGGCCGCTGAAAAGCGGCAGGGCAACCGCCCGGCATCCCGTGTCCTCGCCTTCGAGAAGTTTTCGAGCCTTTCCCGAGGCTCGAAGGGCTCGGCGCCGAAGAAGCGAACGAACAGGAAAGGACTCCGAATGCCTCTTTACGAGCATGTTTTTCTCGCGCGTCAGGAAATGACCGCGCAGCAAGTCGAAGAGCTTGCCAATCAATACAAGGGTGTCATCGAACAGAACGGCGGCAAGATCGTGGGCGAGCCCGAATACTGGGGCGTGAAGTCGCTCACCTTCCGCATCAAGAAGAATCGCAAGGCGCATTTCTCGATGCTCCGTCTCGATACGCCGCCCGCCGCCATTCAGGAAATCGAGCGTCTCGAAGGCATCAGCGAAGACGTCATCCGTTTCATGACGATCCGCGTCGAGGAACACGAAGAAGGCCCGTCGGTCATGCTGCAGAAGCGTGACCGCGACGAGCGCCGCGGCGACCGCCGCCGCGACCGTGATGGCGAAGACTTCGATGGCTCCTCCTCCAACAGCAACGAAGAGGTGTCGCAATGAGCGCCGCTCCCGCAGCCGGCGGCGGCCGCCGCCCGTTCTTCCGCCGTCGCAAGACCTGCCCGTTCTCGGGCTCGAACGCGCCGAAGATCGACTACAAAGACGTCAAGCTCCTGCAGCGTTACATCTCGGAGCGCGGCAAGATCGTGCCAAGCCGCATCACCGCGGTTTCGGCTGCCAAGCAGCGCGAGCTCGCGGGCGCCATCAAGCGCGCGCGCTTCCTCGGTCTGCTGCCGTACGTCATTCGCTAATTACGGCCGGGGCGGTCCGCCGCCCCGGTTTCATACTCGTAAGCCGCCGGGCTGGTCCGGCGGCGATGGTTGGGGCGAAAGCCTCTAACCGCTTCACGCGGGACAGCTGACGATGCAAACGATCCTGGTCGGCCTCGGCGCCGGTATTGCTTCGGCACTCTTATTCATCTCGCTCGCCTCGGGCTCGGGGCTGGCGCTCGCGCTGTTTTATTTCGCGCCGCTGCCGATCATGCTTGCCGGCCTCGGCTGGAATCATTTCGCGGCCCTCCTCGCGACGCTGACCGCCGCGGGCGGCCTCGGCATCGGCGCCGGCTTCTGGTTCGCGATTGCGTATCTCGCCGGCATCGGCGTCCCCGCCTATACGCTCATCTACCTCGCGATGCTCGCCCGCTCGAACGCGAACGGCATGGAATGGTTTCCGCCGGGCCGCATCGTCACCGCAGCGGCGGTGCTCGCGACGATCGCGATGGCACTCACGGTGCCGGTATTCGGCACCGATATCGACAGCTATCGCGAAGGCATCAAGGAAATCTTCGGCCGCGTCCTGCGCGCGCAACTCGCGATCCCCGACGGCAAGCCGCTCGAATTTCCGAACGGCGCGAACGTCAACCGCACGCTCGAAGTTCTCACCTATGTCATGCCGCCGCTGGCTTCGGCGGTCTCGATGGTGACGCTGCTCGCCAACATGTATCTCGCCGGCCGCATCGCCCGCGCCTCCGGCAGGCTATCGCGGCCGTGGCCGGATCTGTCGCAGACGGCGCTGCCGTTCTCGACGCCGCTTCTGCTGCTCGCTGCTTTCGCCGTGTCGTTCCTGCATTCGATCGCGGGGCTCGCGGGCGGTGTACTCACGGCCTGCCTGCTGATGGCCTACGCGATCGCGGGGCTCGCGGTGCTGCACGCGATCACGCGCGGCAATGCGTTTCGCGGCCTGATCCTCGGCGCCGCCTGGACTTTACTCATCGTACTCGGCTGGCCGGTCGTGCTCCTGGCCCTGCTCGGCCTCGCCGACGGCCTCCTGAATCTGCGCGGCCGTTCCGGCCCGCCCAATTCCCACCCCAGTCAAACTTGATTTCGAACAAGGAGAGTAACCATGCAAGTCATCCTCATTGAGCGCGTCGCCAAGCTCGGCCAGATCGGCGACGTCGTGCGCGTCCGCTCGGGCTTCGCCCGCAACTTCCTGCTGCCGCAGGGCAAGGCGCTGCGCGCCACGAAACAGAACAAGGAAAAATTCGAGTCGATGAAGGCCGAACTCGTCGCCAAGAACGCCGAGAAGAAATCCGGGGCCGAGGGCCTCGCCCACAAGCTGAACGGCCAGAGCTTCGTGCTCGTCCGCCAGGCCGGCGAAACCGGCCAGCTCTACGGCTCGGTCACCACGCGCGACATCGCCCATGCGCTCGAAGCCGGCGGCTTTGATGTTGCCCGCCAGCACATCGTGCTGAACATGCCGATCAAGGGCATCGGCCTGCACACCGTGCCGGTCGAGCTGCACCCGGAGGTCGAGGTGAAGATCACCGTCAACGTCGCGCGCAGCGAGGAAGAAGCCAAGCGCCAGGCCGCTGGCGAAGACCTCACCATCGCGCGCAGCGACCAGGACGAAGAACGTGCGGCAGCCAAGCTCGAAGCCGAGAAGTTCTTCGAGAAGGAGCCCGAAGGCGAAGCTACCGAGGAAGGCGACGCGAAGCCCGACGCCTAACATAAAAGTACGCTATCCGACATACGGCGAGCGCCGTCACCGCTTTTCGGTGGCGGCGCTTTCGTTTTTCGCAACCTGAGAGAAGCATTCAAACCTCACTCTGCATATCGCAGGTTGCGGATGTTTAACGAACTCTTGCGCCCGCTTCGTACTCGTATGCTTTCCGAGAAATCGAGGGCGATTTCATCGATTGCTTTAATTTTTAAGCAAAGAGTTTCCACTTATTAAGGCGGCAGGGTTTGGGAAAGCTTGAGCTGACGCGATGGACGAAAAAAGAAAAACGCAGCGGCACCGCACGCTGAAAACCGGCAAGATCATTTACAACCGCGGCCTGTTTGCCGTCGAATGCATGGTCAAGAATATTTCGGACGCGGGCGCATGCCTCGTGACCAAAACGACGTCGCTACCGGACAAGTTCGAGCTGTCGATTCCCATCGACAATTTCTCGCGGCCCTGCGAAGTCGCGTGGAAGACCGTTGACCGCATCGGCGTCCGCTTCATCAAAGCCGCTTGACGCCCGCACACCGGCGGCAATCCACCAGCAAGAGACGAAACCTGACGGCCTCAGCGGAACCTGAAAGTCCCGTGATGCGTTAAGTCCGTGTAAGAACGGGGATTTCCCGGCGATATTGCTCCTCCGGTAGCTCTTTGCTTTAATTTGGCGGGGGTGCAGGCGCAGGGTTAAAGCGTCATGGACCGTTTGTTGGACAAGTGGTTCGAGTACATTTTCCAAAAGCTGTTCCCGCGTGGAACGCTGACGGTTTCCCTCGGCCCGCCGGAAGGCCCGGAACGCTCCTTCACCGTCGGTGACGGCACCGGCAAGCCTCTTACCCTCGCTTTCGACAATGCATGGATTTTGCTCGGTGTGCTGGCCGATCCCGACTTACGCGCGGGCGAAACCTATACCGATGGTACCTTCCGCGTGACGCAAGGCACGCTGGCCGACTTCATGGATTTTTTCGGCTCCCAACACCAGCACCAACTCAATATTACCTGGTTCGCATTCTTCATGGATTGCGCGCGTTATGTCGTTCGCAGGATCATGCAATTCAATCCGCGCAGCCGCGCGCGCAAGAATGTTCACCGCCACTACGATCTCGACGGCCGCATCTATTCGCTGTTCCTCGATGCCGACAAGCAATATTCCTGCGCCTATTTCGAAGACGACGAGCAGAACCTCGATGAGGCGCAGCTCGCCAAGAAGCGCCACCTTGCCGCCAAGCTCCTGATGGACCGCCAGGGCCTCAAGGTGCTCGACATCGGCTCGGGCTGGGGCGGGCTGGCGATTTATCTCGCGGAGATCGCCGGCGCCAAGCACGTCACTGGCGTGACGCTATCTGACGAACAGCTTGCCGTTTCCCGCAACCGCGTCGCCGAGCAGGGTCTGAAGGGGCGCGTGGAATTCCGCATGCAGGATTACCGCGACATCGACGAGCAGTTCGACCGCATCGTTTCGGTCGGCATGTTCGAGCATGTCGGCGTGAACCACTACCGCAAGTTCTTCCGGCAAACGCGGGCGCTTTTGAAGGAAGACGGCGTGGCGGTGCTGCATTTCATCGGCCGCTCCGACGGCCCCTCCACCACCTGCGCGTGGATCAGGAAATACATTTTCCCCGGCGGCTATATCCCCGCGCTTTCCGAAGTGATGCCGGCAATCGAGCATTCGGGGCTGGTCGCCACCGATATCGAGATTCTGCGCCTGCACTATGCCGAGACACTGAAAGCCTGGCGCGAGCGCTTCCTTGCCCGCCGCGAGGAGGCCGCCGCCCTTTACGACGAGCGCTTCTGCAGAATGTGGGAATTCTACCTTGTTTGTTCGGAGATGGCCTTCCGCCATCACGGGCTGATGGTGCTGCACATCCAGCTTGCCTGCGATCAGAAAGCAGTGCCGCTCACCCGCGACTATATCGGCGCAGCGGAGGCACGGTTGCGGACACTCGAGCGCAACCGCAAGCCAAAGCTGAGACTTGCGGGCGAATAACAACTCAAAACTTTTTTCTGCCGGGCAATCTAACTGCCGCGTTTCCTCCCCCGTCAAGTGCGATCATCATTCGCTGGCGTGATTCGTTTGCGTTTGTGGATATGGCCGGAAATCCAACTTAGGCCTTTCCCGCGCAGTCGAAACTGCTAAGCAAATTAAACGCGACTCCATTCAAAGAATACGACTGACTTGCCATGGCGCTCGAACTGACGGTCCGGAAACCCCAGCCGGAGCCGGACTCTAACTATCGGCAGGCCCCGCACAATATCGAGGCGGAGCAAGCGCTTTTGGGCGCCATCCTCGTCAACAACGAGGCGTTTTACCGCGTCTCGGATTTCCTCGAGCCGAAGCACTTCTTCGAGCCGATCCACCAGAAGATCTACGAGGTCACGGCGGGGATCATCCGGGCGGGGAAAGTTGCGACCCCGGTGACGCTCAAAACTTTCCTGCCGCCGGATGCCGATGTTGCCGGCATGTCGCCCGCCATTTACCTGGCGCGGCTCGCCGCCGAGGCGACGACGGTCATCAACGCCGCCGATTACGGCCGGACGATCTACGACCTCTCGACGCGGCGGGACCTCATCCGCATCGGCGAGGACATGGTGAACCTTGCCTACGACGCGCCGGTCGATTTCGCGCCGCATGTACAGATCGACGACGCCGAGCGCCGCCTTTACGAGCTGGCCGAAACCGGCCGCTATGACGGCGGCTTCCTGAAGTTCTCCGACGCGCTGAAAGACGCCGTCGATCTTGCCAGCAAGGCCTACCAGCGCGACGGCCACCTCTCCGGCATCGGCACCGGCCTCAGCAAGCTCGACCTCCTGATGGGCGGCTTGCAGAAATCCGACCTCATCATCATCGCCGGCCGCCCGGCCATGGGCAAAACAGCGCTCGCCACCAACATCGCCTACAGCATCGCCGCCGATTATCGCGGCGATCCACGCCCGGACGGCAGCATCGAGACGGTCTCGGGCGGCGTTGTCGGCTTCTTCTCGCTCGAAATGAGCGCCGAGCAGCTCGCCACCCGTATTCTCTCCGAGCAGACCGAAATCTCCTCGTCCAAGGTTCGCCGCGGCGACATCACCGAGGAGGAATTCTCCAAGCTCGCGGCCGCCGCCCAAACGATGCAGAGCATTCCCCTGTTCATCGACGACACCGGCGGCCTGTCGATCGCGCAACTTACGGCGCGCGCGCGGCGCCTCAAGCGCCAGCGCGGCCTCGACCTCATGGTCGTCGACTACCTGCAACTCCTCACCGGCTCGTCGCGCCGCGCCTCGGAAGGCCGCGTGCAGGAAGTCACCGAGATCACCACCGGCCTCAAGGCGCTCGCGAAGGAACTCGAGATTCCGATCATCGCGCTCTCGCAGCTCTCGCGTCAGGTCGAGGCGCGCGACGACAAGCGCCCGCAGCTTGCCGACCTTCGCGAGTCGGGCTCGATCGAGCAGGACGCCGACGTCGTGATGTTCGTCTATCGCGAGGAATACTATTTAAAGAACCGCGAGCCGCGCGAGGGCTCGGAGGAATGGTTCAAATGGGAAACCGAGATGAAGATGGCGGAAAACCGCGCCGAGCTTATCATCGGCAAGCAGCGCCACGGCCCGACCGGCACGGTGAAAACCGTATTCGAGCCGATGTTCACGCGCTTCTCGGATCTCGCCGAGGAAGATCACCTGCCCGAGCGCCGCGGGTAGATTTTGATTTGAGCATGATCTGATCCGAAAACCGGTCGCCACTTTTCGGGATCATGCTCTAGTGCCGCTTGAAATACTGCACTTCGCGCTCGTGCTTCTCGGCCGCACTGCGGCTCGTGAATGTCCCGAGGTTGCGGCGCCTGCCGGTCTTGGGATTTTTCTTCCGCGAATAGAGCCGGTATTTTCCCGAAGCGAGCTTGCGGATCATCGGCGGCCTCCCAACCTGATAGCCTGATTTACGCCATTTCCCTCACCCACGAATAACGGGAAGAATGGCGTAAAGTTCGACTGGATTCGAGATGAGCGACAGTGCGTCCAAACTGGAACTGGCGGAAGACGAAGCCACCTTCGTCAACGAGCGCGGCGCGGGCGGCGTATTGACGATCGACCTTGCGGCGATCGCCGACAACTGGCGCGACTGCCAGGAGCGCGCCGGCAACGCCGAATGCGCGGCCGTCATCAAGGCCGACGCCTATGGGCTCGGCATCGAGCCGGTCGCCGCCGCGCTCGCCAAGGCCGGCTGCCAAACCTTCTTCGTGGCGCTGCTCGACGAGGCGCTCCGCGTTTGCACGGTCGCGCCCGATGCCGCGATCTATGTGCTGAACGGCTTCAATCCCGGCACGGCATCGGCTTTTCAGGATATCAACGCGCGACCGGTGCTCGGCTCGCTCGAAGAAATCGAGGAATGGGATCGCTACGCAAAGCAGATCGGCGAGCCGCTTGCCGCCGCGATCCATATCGACACCGGCATGTCACGCCACGGCCTTACCGTCGCGGAAGCCGAAGCGGTCGCGAAGAAGCAGAGCAATTTTAGCTTCGCGCTGACGCTTATCATGAGCCATCTTGCGCGAGCCGATGAAGTGAGCCACGAAATGACGGCAGCGCAGGTCGAGAAGTTCGCCGGCATTGTCACGCTGTTTCCCGGCATCCCTGCTTCGCTCGCCAATTCCGCGGGGCTGCTCGCGCATTCCGACTCGCATTTCGATCTCGTCCGCCCCGGCATCGCGCTCTATGGCGGCGAAGCACTGATCGACGGCGAAAATCTGATGAAACCTGTAGTGCGGCTCGACGTTCATGTTCTGCAAGTGCGGCACGGCAAACAGGGCGACACCGTGGGTTATGGCGGCGAATACACCTTGCGGCGCAACTCGCGGCTTGCCGTGCTCTCGGCAGGCTATGCCGACGGTATTCCGCGCGCGTCCGGCTCGACCGACACGAAGCGCGGCATGGAAGCTGTCGTCGCCGGGCGGCGCTGCCCGATCGTCGGGCGCGTTTCGATGGATCTCGTCGTCGCCGACGTCACGGAAGTGCCCGAAGGCGAGGTCAAGCGCGGCGACATGGTGCGCCTCCTCGGCGAAGGCATTTCGGTTGACGATCTTGCGCGCGCATCGGGTACAGTGGGCTACGAAATCCTGACGCGGCTCGGGCGGCGCTATCGCCGGGTCTATGAAGGTGAATGATGGCAGGCACAGAATGGATCATCGCACCCGAACTCCAGCCGAAATCGGCTGACTACGTCTATGATCTCAACCGCGCGCTTTCGTCCGTCGTCGGCGTGCGCGCGCTGGTGCCGGAAGATGCCGCCACCGCCGACGCGCTCGGCACCGAGCGCATGGGCCACGGCGTCATCATCCGCGAGAACGGTCTCATACTCACGATCGGCTATCTCATCACCGAAGCCGAAACGGTCTGGCTGAAACTTTCCGACGGGCGTTCGGTGTCGGGCCATGTGCTTGCTTTCGATCAGGAGACCGGCTTCGGCCTCGTGCAGCCGCTGACCAGACTAGGCCTGCCCTTCCTCGAGCTTGGCGAGTCCGCCGGGGCGCAGGTCGGCGACCCTGTCGTCGTCGCGGGCGCCGGCGGCCGCACGCATTCGGTCGCGGCGAAGATCGCCGCAAAGCAATCGTTTGCCGGCTATTGGGAATATTATTTGAATGAGGCGATCTTCACCGCGCCGTCGCATCCGAACTGGGGCGGTACGGCGCTGATCGGATCGCAGGGCGAACTCCTCGGCATCGGTTCGCTGCAACTCGAGCGCATGCGCGACGACGCAAAGGCCGAGCCCATTAACATGATGGTGCCGATCGACGTCCTGAAGCCGGTGTTCGACGACCTTCTGAAATTCGGACGCACCAACCGCCCCGTACGGCCGTGGCTCGGCATCTATTCGACCGAGATCGACGATCACATCGTCATCGCCGGGGTTGCCAAGCGCGGGCCGGCGCGGCGCGCCGAGCTCAAGACCGGCGACGTCGTGCTCGCGGTCGGGGACCATGAGGTGCGCGAGCTTGCCGACTTCTATCGCCGCGTCTGGTCGCTCGGCTCGGCGGGCGTGAATGTGCCGCTCACCATCCATCGCGAGGGCGATACCTTCGATGTAACGATTCGCTCGGGCGAGCGGTCGCAGTTTCTCAAACAGCCGAACCTGCACTGAACCCGACGCGCGCATTCGATATCCACAGCCCGCAGAGCGAAATCAGAGTGTTATCGGCCTGTCTTGACCGAGCACCGCGCCATTTTGGCCTTGTGACACCCTGCCACGTTCCAAAAAAAGCCATCTCATGCTGTTTTCCGTCTTTAGTAGCAGACGAGCCGTTCCGACGACTCGGAGGCATCGATAACTCCCTCCTCTATGCCCCGCGCCAAACTGGCTGCGGGGCTTTTTTTTCGTCGAAAACGGCCCTGGCCTGCCCGTGCTAGCGTTCGGGGAGCGAATCTCCATATCCGTGGCAAGAACCCGGGACGTCATGGCCAAATCCCACACCAACTTCGTCTGCCAGAACTGCGGCGCGGTCTATCCGCGCTGGGCGGGCAAGTGCGAGGCCTGCGGCGAGTGGAACACCATCGCCGAGGAAGGCGGCGGCAACGACTCGATTCCGGCCGCGCTGCGCACCAAGCGCAAGGGCCGCGCCTTCGCGCTCGAGCCGCTTGAAGGCAAGAGCGAGGAAGCGCCGCGAACCGCGTGCGGCATCAAGGAATTCGATCGCGTCACCGGCGGCGGCTTCGTCAAGGGCTCGATCCTGCTTCTGGGCGGCGATCCCGGCATCGGCAAATCGACGCTGCTCATTGAAGCCGCGGCGGCGCTGACGAAAAAAGGCAAGCGCGTCGTCTATGTCTCGGGCGAGGAAGCCATCGCACAGGTGCGCATGCGCGCCGACCGGCTCGGGCTCGGCAAGGCCAAGGTGGAGCTTGCCGCCGAAACCAATGTCGAAGACATCCTCGCGACGCTGAAGGATTCACAAACCCCTGCCCTCGTCGTCGTCGATTCGATCCAGACGCTGTGGACCGAGACGGTCGACAGCGCACCCGGCACCGTGACACAAGTCCGCGCCTCGACGCAGGCGATGCTGCGCTACGCCAAGCGCTCGGGCGCCGCCGTCGTGCTGATCGGCCATGTTACCAAAGACGGCCAGATCGCAGGCCCGCGCGTCGTCGAGCACATGGTCGATGCGGTGCTGCATTTCGAGGGCGATAACGCCCATCAGTTCCGAATCCTGCGCGCGCTGAAGAACCGCTTCGGCCCGACCGACGAAATCGGCGTGTTCGAAATGACCGGCGAAGGCCTGCGCGAAATCGAAAATCCGTCGGCGCTGTTTCTTTCCGACCGCGACCTCGGCTCACCCGGCACGGCCGTATTCGCCGGCATCGAAGGCACGCGGCCTTTGCTCGTGGAAATTCAGGCGCTTGTCGCGCCGACTTCGCTCGGCACGCCAAGGCGCGCCGCCGTCGGCGTCGATCAGAGCCGCCTGTCGATGATCCTTGCGGTGCTGGAGGCGCGCTGCGGCGTGCGGCTCTCGGGCCATGACGTCTATATCAATGTCGCGGGGGGCCTGCGCATTCTGGAACCGGCGGCGGACCTTGCGGTCGCGGCCGCGCTCGTCTCCTCGCTCTCGAACGCATCGCTTCCGGCCGACGCCGTCTATTTCGGCGAAGTGAGCCTCACCGGTGCCGTGCGGGCCGTGCCGCAGGCGGCGGCGCGCCTCAAGGAAGCCGGCAAGCTCGGCTTTGCCCGCGCCATTATTCCGGAAGCCGGAAAAAACGAGGCCGGCGAAGGCTTGCAGATCAACAGCGTCGCGGCCTTGACCGCGCTCGTCGCGGAAATCGCGGCCCGCAGCCCGCGCGCACCGAGACGGGCTGTGGGCGGTGCAGAAGACGGGTGACGGCGGGCGTTTCGCCCGCTATACCGTCGCCGCGGCCACGGCATTGCCCGCCACAATTCAGGAACCCCGTCAGGAACCCTGCGCAAGATGCCTTTTTCCCTGCTCGATATTGCTTTGATCGGCGTGATGCTGATCTCCGGCGTGCTCGCGATGGTTCGCGGCTTCATGCGCGAAATCCTGTCGATCGCCTCGTGGGGCATCGCCGCCCTCGTCACGCTCTACGGCTACTCGAAGGCCGTGCCGATCGCCAAGCAGTACATCTCGAACGACCTGATCGCGACCGGCGCCTCGGTCGGCGTCCTGTTCCTCGGCACGCTGCTCGTGGTTTCGCTGTTTACGGTTAAAATCTCGGACATGATCCTGGACAGCCGCGTCGGCGCGCTCGACCGCTCGCTCGGCTTCCTGTTCGGCCTCGCCCGCGGCCTCATCATCATGGTCGTCGCCTACCTTTTCCTGGTCTGGCTGATCCCCGCGAAAAGCCAGCCGACCTGGGTGCAGGAAGCCCGCTCCAGGCCCGTTTTGCAGGGCACCGGCGACTGGCTGCTGTCGGTCTTGCCGGACGACCCCGAGGGCACCATCTTGAAGCGGTTGAAGAAGCCGAAGGACGGCGAAGAAGGTTCGCCTGCCGACGCGCCAGCCGCACCCGGAGCGGCACCAGCAGTACCGGGACAGCGTTCGGGGCTTAACGCTCCGGCCCGGGTGGCGGCAGACCAAAGCCGTAGCCAAAACCCGGAATCGAGCTATAAGCGCAACGATCGTCAGGGCTTTGACCAACTGATTGAAAGCACCGGCGGCTCGCCGCGCTAGCCGAGCGGAGGACGACATGGATACAGCCGAACACCAAACCTGGTCCGGCTCGGATTGCGATTCCGAAAGCAAGTTCGGCGACGACCGCCTCCGCGAAGAATGCGGCGTCTTCGGTATCTTCAACCACGACGACGCCGCCGCGATCACCGCGCTCGGGCTGCATGCGCTTCAGCATCGCGGCCAGGAAGCCGCCGGCATCGTCAGCTTCGACGGCAAATACTTTCACTCCGAACGCCGCCTCGGTCTCGTCGGCGACAATTTCTCCAAACGCTCCGTCATCGACAACCTGCCCGGCCGCCAGGCCGTCGGCCACACGCGCTACTCGACGACCGGCGCGACCCTCCTTCGCAACGTGCAGCCTTTGTTCGCCGAACTCGACGGCGGCGGCTTCGCCATCGCCCATAACGGCAACCTGACGAACGGCCTCACGCTGCGCCGCCAGCTGGTGCGCGACGGCGCGATCATGCAATCGACGACCGACACCGAAGTGATGTTGCATTTGCTGGCGCGCTCGAAGATGCCGCGCTTCGTCGAGCGCTTCATCGACGCGCTGCGCGCACTCGAAGGCGCTTATGCTTTTGTGTCGCTCACCAACAAGAAGCTCGTCGGCGCGCGTGATCCTCTGGGCATTCGTCCGCTGGTACTGGGCGAACTGAACGGCGCTTACATCCTCGCGTCGGAAACTTGTGCTCTCGACATCATCGGCGCCAAATTCATTCGCGACATCGAGAACGGCGAAGTCGTCGTCATTGACGAGACCGGCATCCAGTCGATCAAACCGTTTCCGGCCCAGTCGCCCCGCCCCTGCATCTTCGAATATATTTATTTTGCCCGCCCTGACTCCATCGTCGGCGGGCATTCGGTTTATCAGGTGCGCAAGAACCTCGGAATCCAGCTCGGCCACGAGTCGCCGGTACCCGCCGACGTCATCGTACCGGTGCCGGACTCGGGCGTGCCGGCCGCGATCGGCTTCTCGCAGGTGACGGGCGTGCCCTACGAGATGGGCATCATCCGTAACCATTATGTCGGCCGCACCTTCATCGAGCCGACGCAGCACATCCGCGAACTCGGTGTGCGCATGAAGCACTCGGCAAACCGCGCCGCGATCGCCGGCAAGCGTATCGTGCTGATCGACGACTCGCTGGTGCGCGGCACGACTTCGGTGAAGATCGTCCGCATGATGCGCGAAGCAGGCGCAACCGAAGTGCATATGCGGATCGCTTCGCCGCCGATCACGCATTCGGACTATTATGGCATCGACACGCCGGAGCGCGAGAAGCTCCTCGCCGCGACGCATAGCTTAGAGGAAATGCGGAAATATATCGGTTCGGACTCGCTCGCCTTCCTCTCCATCGACGGCGTCTACAAGGCAATGGGCCACAACGGGCGCAACGCCGAGAAGCCGCAATACACCGACCACTGCTTCACCGGCGACTATCCGACGCCGCTCACCGACAAGAATGGCGGCGACGCGCCGAAGCAGCTTTCGCTGCTCGCCGAAGCCAGCTGATCTCATCGGCTGCCTGATATGACCAAGCCGCTTGACGGAAAAATCGCGCTTGTCACCGGTGCTTCGCGCGGCATCGGGCGCGCGGTCGCACTCGAACTCGCCAAGGCCGGCGCGCATGTCATCGCAACGGCCCGCACTGTCGGCGGTCTCGAAGAGCTCGACGACGAAATCCGCAAGCTCGGTTCATCCGCAACGCTGGTGCCGGTCGACATCAAGGATTTTCCGGCGATCGACCGGCTTGGCGCATCGCTGTTCGAGCGATTCAAGAAACTCGACGTACTCGTTGGCAATGCAGGGCAATTGGGCTCGCTCACGCCGGTCGGCCATATCGAGCCGAAAACCTGGGACGATGTGATGGCGGTGAACCTCACCGCCAATTATCGCCTGATCCGCTCGTGTGACCCCCTGCTGCGCGCATCGGACGCGGGACGCGCGGTATTCATTACGTCAGGCGTTGCGCGGAACGTGCGAGCCTATTGGGGGCTTTACGCCGCCTCGAAGGCCGCGCTGAACGCACTGGTGATCGCTTATGCGGGCGAACTTGGCAAAACCAACATCAAAGCCAATCTGTTCAACCCCGGCCCGATCCGCACGCGAATGCGCGCCAAGGCGATGCCAGGCGAAGACCCGATGACGCTCGATACGCCGGAGCAAGTAGCAGAGGCCCTGCTTCCGCTGTGCCTGCCAGGCTGCACAGAGAACGGCAGAATTTACGATTACCGGACGAAGGCGTTCATCTAGTCCTTGTCCGCGAACGGGTTATCCGCCTCGCGAAAATGCAGGCGGATCGGCACGCCCGGCATGTCGAACGTATCGCGCAGCGAATTCACGAGATAACGCACATAGGCGTCGGGCAGCATCGAGGTGCGCGTCCCGAACAGGATGAACGTCGGCGGCCGCGATTTCGGCTGCGTCATGTAGCGAAGCTTGATTACGCGGCCCGACGGCGCCGGCGGCGTATGCGCCGAGGTGACGCCTTCGAGCCAGCGGTTCAGCGCCGAGGTCGAGAGGCGCTTGTTCCAGACCTCATGCATCTTCACCACCGCGTGCATTAGTCGCTCCAGCCCCTCGCCGGCCTGACCGGAGACGGCGAAGATCGGCACGCCCTTGGCTTGCGGGATCCAGTGGTCGGCGTCTTCCCTGAGCTTCTTGGGCGCGACGTCCTTGTCGTCCACGAGATCGCGCTTGTTGATGCCGAGAACGAGCGCCCGGCCTTCCTTCAGCACGAGATCGGCGATCCTGAGGTCCTGCTCCTCGAACGGATGCGTGGCATCGAGAAGCAGCACGACGACTTCGGCAAAACGGATGGCGTTCAGCGCATCGGCGACCGAGAGCTTTTCGAGCTTGTCCTGCACGCGCGGACGGCGGCGGATACCGGCGGTATCGTGCAGCACGAACCGCCGGCCGCCGTGCTCGAAATCGATCGAAATCGTATCCCGCGTGATGCCGGCTTCCGGCCCGGTGACGAGGCGCTCCTCGCCGATCAGCCGGTTGATGAGGGTCGATTTCCCGGCATTGGGACGGCCGACGACGGCAACGCGAATGGGGCGGTTGGCGGCGTCTTCGCCTTCGTTACCTTCGGAAATTCCGGAGTCGTCTGAATCGGTTGCGGGCGCTGTTTCGTGTGTGGATTCGAGCGCGGCCTTGAGCGCATCGTGCAGGTCGCTCATGCCCTCGTTGTGCTCGGCCGAGACCGGCACCGGATCGCCAAGGCCAAGCTCGAAGGCCTCATAGGCCCCGTCCCAGCCCTTTTTGCTCTCGGCCTTGTTGGCGACCAGCACAACGGGCTTGCCGGCGCGGCGCAGGAGATCGGCAAAGACGCGATCGTCCGGGATAATCCCGGCGCGGGCATCGATCAGGAACAGGATGGCATCGGCATCGCCAATCGCCGCCTCGGTCTGGGCGCGCATCCTGCCCGCAAGGCTCTCGGCGTCGGCATCCTCGAAGCCCGCGGTGTCGATGGCGCGGAAGCGCAAGTTGCCAAGCTGCGCCTCGCCTTCACGGCGGTCGCGCGTGACGCCGGGCCGGTCATCGACCAGCGCCATGCGCCGCCCGATCAGGCGGTTGAAGAGCGTCGATTTGCCGACATTGGGCCGGCCAACCAGGGCGACGGTGAACATGATGAGGCGGGTACAGTAAAACGCGGCTTGAAACCAGCCCGAACTATTCGGTGCTTCGGGCGCCGGCCCATGGGTCGTCCGGGTCGGCGTTCTGGGCGCCCCCCCGGCGCGGCGCGGCTTTTGGTTGCTGGGCGGCGCGGCCGCGCGATGGCTGCTGGGCCTCCTGCGGCGGCGTGGGAGCCGTAGTCGGCTCGTCGCGCAGCAGCTGCTTCGACACTTCGGTATTGACCGAGATGTTGGAATTCGACGGCTGGACCGGCGGCTGGTTGTAATCGACGCCCGGCACCACGCCGCCCGGAAACACTTCCTTGCGCACGCCCGGCAGCGGCACCTTCTTCTCGGCGAAAATGTCGGCGTCCTCGCAAGCTGCGAGCACAAGCGGCAGCACGACAACCGCCAAACGGAAAAGCAAACCGCGCCGCATGTATCGCCCTACTGCACTACGCTATTTCGCCGCGGGCTTGGCCGCCGCTTCCGCGGTCAACGCCTGCATGATCTGCGCACGATTGGCGAGCGCCGGCGTCAGCCCGGTATCGGCGAGAATTTCGCGGTAAAGCTCGCCCGCCTTCGCCCGATCGCCGCTGCGGTAATAGGAAAGCGCCAGCACATCCTTCGCTGAATTGCGGAACGGCGCCTTGGCGCCGGTAAGCGGCGCGACGCGGCTTTCGATTTCGGATACCGGCGCGCTATCGACGAGCAGCAATGCCGCGCGAAGACGCGCAAGATCGCGCAGCACCGGATCGACCGAGGTGTCGGCGGCGATCGCATCGAATGCCTTGGCGCCCTCGACGGCGCTCGTCTTGCCGCTTTCGGCGGCGAGCCGCAGCCGTGCCAGAATGCGATAGCCTGCCGGCGCATCCTTGCTGAGCGCGACGAGTTCCTGCTCCGCTTCCGCCTGCTTGCCCGCTTCGGCAAGCGTAAGCGCCTGCTCGTAGCGCTCGCCGGCCCGGGCGTTTTCGCGCGCCTGATACCAATGCCAGCCGCGCCACGCGCCGACTGCGACCACGATCAGAACCGCGGCGCCGACCATATAATGGCCGTAGCGCTCCCACAGCTTGATCATCCGGTCGCGACGGACTTCTTCTTCGATCTCGCGCATAAAATTAGCGTCAGACATAGGCGGCTCGTCGTTCTTTCGGATGGTTCGGGGCAGCATACGCTCTCGAAGCGCAGCGCGGCCGTACACTAGAGATGTGGACGGAAAGAGGCAAATCCGTTAAGGCTTTCGTCCATCAGCACAAATAGCCCTTTGGAGCGCCAAAAGCGAGACTTTGGCGGCAGGAGACAAATCTCAATGAAGGGGAAGGAATTACTGTATCTGCTCGGGTTTCGGCCTGCGGCCAGAACTTACGGCCACAAAATCGCGTCCTATCCGGTTGATGGCGGCACGGTCGAATATGCGAACTGGTTGCACCCGAAGCAGAACCCCTATCGGTTCAGTCAGGCAGAGGTCGACTTCCTTCGCAGCTTCATCCGCCCCGGCGACTGCGCCATCGACATCGGCGCACGCCTCGGCGACACGGCACTACCGATGGCCCTCGCCTGCGGGCCGAACGGAACGGTGCTGGCTTTCGAACCCAACCGCTACGTTTTCAAGGTGCTGGAAGTTAACAGCGGGCTGAATGGCGGACGGGTCAATATCGTTCCGCTCAATTATGCGGTCACCGAACAGGACGGTGATTTCGTCTTCAACTATTCGGATCCCGGCTACAGCAATGGCGGCTTTCAGGAAGGAATTTCCGTCTTCCGTCACGGCCATACTTTTCCGCTCGACGTCAAAGGCGTTGCGCTCGAACCGCTCCTGAAAAACAAGCACCCCGAAGTTCTCGAAAAGCTGCGCTACCTCAAGGTCGACACCGAAGGTTACGATCTGAGCGTGATGAAATCGATCCGCGGTTTGCTGGCGGCAAAGCGTCCCTACATCCGCACCGAAGTCTACAAATGGCTTTCCGCCGACCGGCGGCGCGAGACGTTCCAGTTTCTCACGGAGCTCGGCTACGGCGTCCATACGCTCGACGACAAGTGGCAGTTGAATCCGTTATCGTCGGAAGCCGAGATGCACCAAAGCTACAACTTCGATATCTTCGCCGTGCCTCGCTAAGCGTGCAGCGCGAGGCTCAGGCCTTCGCCTTCAGCGGATAAACATTCGCCGCGCCCGGGAATGCGCGGCTTCGCACCTCGCGGGCATATTCGCGAACCGCGGACTCGATGCCCTCGGCAAGATGGCCGTACTGCTTGACGAATTTCGGCACCTGCGGCGACAGGCCAAGCATGTCCTCGAGCACGAGGATCTGGCCATCGCAGGCAGCCGAAGCGCCGATGCCGATGGTCGGTATCGGAACCTTCTCGGTGATCTTGCGGGCGAGCGGCTCGGCGACCGCCTCTACTACCATGGCGAAGGCGCCGGCATCGGCGACGGCACGGGCATCGTCGAGGAACGGGCCCCAGTCTTTTTCCTCGCGGCCGAGCGCCTTGAACGAGCCGAGCGTGTTGATCGATTGCGGTGTCATACCGATATGGCCCATCACCGGCACGCCGCGGTCGGCGAGGAAGCGAATCGTCTCGGCGAATTTCACGCCGCCTTCCATCTTGATCGCACCGCAGCCTGTTTCTTTCAGAACGCGCGCGGCGGAGCGGAAGGCCTGTTCCTTGCTTTCTTCATAAGAGCCGAAAGGCATATCGACCACGACGAGCGCGCGCTTCGAGCCGCGCATGACGGCGTGACCTTGCAGGATCATCATGTCGAGCGTGACCGGCACGGTCGTTTCCAGGCCGTGCATCACCATGCCGAGCGAATCGCCGACCAGAATGAAATCGACATATTGATCGAGGAGCGACGCGGTGTGCGCGTGATAGGAGGTGAGCGAGACGATCGGCTCCTTGCCCTTGCGCGCGCGCAGCTCGGGCGCAGTGATGCGGCGAACAGGTTGCTGGACGGACATCGCGGCCTCCTAGGTCGGCAGTACGGGGATGCCTACCACACGGGAGTGGAAAAAGGTACCGAGCAGCCAGAACAGGATTAACCCCATTACCGTCGCGATAATATCGGCGGTGAGCTTGGGCTCAGGATAGCGCGGCGCGGGCCGATATTTTTGCGAGATGCGGCTAATCACCGCCCAGGCCAGTACCGCGGCAAACAGCACGACGCCGGCGAGATCGCCGTTCGCCAGAAGATGCGCGAGCGCCCAGGTTTTGACGCCGACCAGCATCGGGTGCTTGAGCCAGACGCGAAGATGCGTCGGCGGATAAGCCGAGACGATGCAGATGCAGGCGAACAGCACGAGCGGCATCGCGAGATGCTTCGTCCACACCGGCGGCATCCAGAGCTGGAGCGAGCCCGCCGCGCGCCATGCCGCGAAACCGTAAGCCGCCATGACGAGGCCGACGATGGACAAAATCGAATAAAGAATTTTGTACGGCCCCTCGCCGATCCGGGCGATCAGCCCCGCGCGCGCAACGCGCATCGTGGTGAAGACGTGCGTACCGAGAAAGACCAGCAAGCCGAGCAGCATGAGTTTCATAGAGCACCTCGCGGCGCGCAGTTAAGAAGGAGTCGAAAGTAAGTGCAAGGGGAAGGATTGCGCCCGAATAAAAGCGTGGCCGAAGCGGCAGCTACTTGCCGCCCTGCTTTTTGACATCCTTGACGTCGCTGAATTCGATGCCCGGTGCGCGCTCGCGGGTGTAGTCGAGATCGAACTGGCTCTTGGCGAGAAAAACGAGATCGCCATCGAGATCGGTGGCGACGGACGACGACTTGCCGTTCGCAAAATCGTCGACCTTCTTGCGATCCTCGCCCGACACCCAGCGCGCAAGATTGAACTCGCTCTGCTCGAAGCTCGCTTCGATATTGTATTCGGCGGCAAGCCGCGCACGCAGGACATCGAGCTGAAGCGGGCCGACGACGCCGACGAGTGCGGGCGAGCCGTCCTGCGGATTGAAGACCTGAACCACGCCCTCTTCCGCCATCTGCTGAAGCGCGGTTTTCAGTTTCTTTGCCTTCATGGCATCGCCCAGTTTCGCGCGGCGAAGAATTTCCGGCGCGAAGCTCGGCACGCCCATGAAGGTAAGTTCCTCGCCCTCGGTGAGCGTGTCGCCGATCCTGAGCACGCCGTGGTTCGGAATGCCGACGACGTCACCGGCATAGGCTTCGTCGGCGACCGAGCGATCCTGTGCAAAGAAGAACTGCGGCGCGTTGAGGCTCATGAGCTTGCCGGTGCGGGTCTGCTTGACCTTCATGCCGCGCGTGAGCTTGCCGGAGCAGAGCCGCGCAAACGCGATACGGTCGCGATGGTTCGGATCCATGTTGGCCTGGATCTTGAACACGAAGGCCGTGAGCTTCGGCTCCTCGGCGGCGACGGTGCGCGTATTCGCGACCTGGGCGCGCGGCGCCGGCGCTTCGCTGCCGATGGCATCCAGCAAATCCTTGACGCCGAAATTTTTCAGCGCCGAGCCGAAGAACACCGGCGTCAGATGGCCTTCGAGAAAAGAGGGCAGCTCAAATTTCTTGCAGGCTTCCTGCACGAGGCCGAGTTCCTCGGAAAGCGCGTTCGGCTCGATGGCGGGGCGCGCGGCGACGATCTCGTCGATGCTCATCTTGCGCAGCTCGCTCGTCTTGCCGTCGTCCTCCATGAGGCGAACGGCCTGCGCGGCAAGATCGTAGGTGCCGGCAAAATCGCGGCCCCGGCCGATCGGCCAGGTCATCGGCGCCGTATCGAGCGCGAGCGTCTTTTCGATTTCGTCCAGGATGTCGAACGGATCGCGGCTCTCGCGATCCATTTTATTGATGAAGGTGACGATCGGGATGTCGCGCAGGCGACAGACCTCAAATAGCTTGCGCGTGCGCGCCTCGATACCCTTCGCGGCGTCGATCACCATGACGGCGCTATCGACCGCGGTAAGCGTGCGGTAGGTGTCTTCGGAGAAGTCTTCGTGGCCCGGCGTGTCGAGCAGATTAAAGACATGCCCGCCATATTCGAACGTCATCACCGACGTCACGACCGAAATGCCGCGCTCGCGCTCGATCGCCATCCAGTCGGAGCGCGTCGAGCGGCGGTCGCGCTTCGCCTTGACCTGACCGGCGAGATTGATCGCGCCGCCGAACAGCAGAAGCTTTTCGGTGAGCGTCGTTTTGCCGGCGTCCGGATGCGAGATGATCGCGAAGGTGCGGCGGCGTTCGACTTCCGTCGCAATCGGCGAGCGTGCCGTGCCGGTATTGCTGATAGCGGGCTGAGTCATGCGGGCAAGGCTTTGCCAGCAATGGCGAGCCGGATCAAGGCGAAAAGCTGCACTGCAACGTGCGCTGAGGTCCCTTCTGCGGCAAAATGCGGGTCGATATTCCCAGCAATTTTGCGCGGAACGAGAAAATAACAGGAAGCGCCGCATGAGGTTCGATTTTTACCAAGAAGTTCTGGCCACGCTCGAACATCCGGGCGAACTTGCAGGTTATCTCGCGGCCTGTTTCACCGTCGCCACCTATTCGATGCGGACGATGATCCCGCTTCGCATTTCGGGCATTTGCGCCAACTGCCTGTTCATCACCTACGGCTATCTCGCCGCGGCCTATCCCAACCTCCTTCTCCATTCGATCCTGCTGCCGCTCAACATCGTGCGGCTTTATCAGATGATACGGCTAATCTCGCAGGTGAAGGACGCTTCGCTGGGCGATCTCTCGATGGACTGGATCAAGCTGTTCACTCGGCAGCGCCATTGCCGCAAGAGCGAGAAGATTTTCGCCAAAGGCGAAACGGCTGACGCGCTGTTTTATATCGCGAGCGGCCGCTATCGGCTGAGCGAACTCGGCCTCGAACTTGCACAGGGCGAGATCGTCGGCGAGATGGGACTGGTCACACCGGAAAACCGCCGCACGCAAAGTTTCGAATGTATCGAGGACGGCACGCTGCTCGTCATGTCCTACGATCAGGCGCGGCAGCTTTATTTCCAGAACCCGCGGTTCGGGTTCTATTTTCTGCGGCTCATCAGCCGCCGCCTGCTTGCCAACAACGAACAGAGCGAAGCACGGCTCAGCCATCTCCTGATACCATCAGCCGAACCTGAAGCAGCGCGTTTGGCTTGAGACTGATGCGTTTGACCGGATTCTCGCTTCGCTGTTATGCCTGCCGCAGCGGGTTCGCGCGTCACTTAAGCGCGGCCTGATAAATCTCCGGCTTGAAGCCGACGATCAGCTTGCCGCCCGGCAGTTCCAATACCGGGCGCTTGATCATCGAGGGTTGCGCCAGCATCAGCACGATAGCCTTTTTGGCGTCTGTCACCTTCTGATCCTTCGGCGGCAGCTTGCGGAACGTCATGCCGGACTTATTCAGCAGCGTCTCCCAGCCGGCTTTCTTCGCCCACTTCTCCAGCCGCTCGCGCTCGACGCCCGCGGTCTTGTAATCGTGGAAGGCGTATTCGACGCCGTGCTTCTCCAGCCAGGCGCGCGCCTTCTTCATGGTGTCGCAGTTCTTGATGCCGTAGATCGTGACCGCCACGCGCCCTCTCCTTTGCCATGACTTCTTACGCCCTGTCGAATATAGTCGATCCTCTAATTCCCGCCGGACAAATGCAGCTCCTCTACACAAAATTCTCGCCGTTCTCGCGCAAGGTTCTCGTGCTCGCGCATGAGCGCGGCCTGATCGACAAGATCGAACTCGTCGCGACCGAAGTCGGCACCCATGTCGCGCTCGACACGCCTGCACATGCCGAGCTTTCAGCGCGCAATCCGCTGATGAAAGTTCCGGCGCTGATGCTGGAGAGCGGCAAAACGCTCTATGACTCGCGGACGATCTGCGAATATCTCGACAGCCTGCATAACGACGAGTTGATCTTTCCGGCGGACAAGGCAGCACGCTGGCAGGCGCTTTGCCGGCAAGCCGTCGGCGACGGCATCGTCGATGCCGCAATCATGCTGCGCTTCGAGGATGCGCGGCCGGTGACGAAGTGGCCCGAGTGGCAAGAGGCGCAGACGCGGCGCATCGTGCAATCGCTCGATCAGTTAGAGCACGAAACAAAAGAGTTTCCCGCGTCACTCGATATCGGCCAGATCGCGGTTGGCTGCGCGCTCGGCTATCTCGATTTCCGTTTCGGCCATCTGCAATGGCGAAACGGCCGCCCGCAGCTCGCAGCATGGTTCGAAACGTTCAGCGCGCGGCCCTCGATGCAGCAGACCGCGCCGCTTTAAGGTTGCGGCAGCCGGTTGGCGGTCGTCCGCGTCACCATCCAGCCCGGATATTCGGAGGGCAGCTCGCTCACCTTGTCGAGCTTTGCCATGTCTTCCTTCGTGAGCTTGATCGCGGTCGCAGCGAGATTGGCGTCGAGCTGCTCGTTGTTCTTGGCGCCGATGATAACGGTCGAGACGAAGGGCTTGTGCAAAATCCACGCAATCGCGATGCCGGCGACCGTCGTGTTGTGGGCCTTGGCGATGTCGCGCATCACATCTACGCAATCGAAAGCGCGTTCGCGATTGACCGGCGGGAAATCGAAATTGACGCGACGCGAACCCTGCGGCCCCTTGCCTTCGCGATCATATTTGCCCGAGAGCAATCCGCCGGCGAGCGGGCTCCAAGTCATGAGGCCTACTTTCTCCGATTGCAGCATCGGCACGACGTCGCGCTCCAAATCGCGCCCGGCGATAGTGTAGTAGGATTGCAGGCTGACGAGCCGCGCCATGTTCAATTTGTCGGCGACGCCAAGCGCCTTCATCGTCATCCACGCCGGCCAGTTGGAAAGACCGAAGTAGCGGATGTAGCCCTGACGCGTGAGATCGTCGAAAGCACGGATCATCTCTTCCATCGGCGTCACCTGATCGACGCCATGGATTTGATAAAGGTCGATGTAATCGGTGCCGAGACGCTTGAGGCTCGCCTTCACCGCATCCATGACATGAATGCGCGAAGCGCCGCGGTCGTTCGGCCCCTTGTTGCCGACCGGATTGAACACCTTGGTCGCGAGCACGATGTCGGAGCGGACGCGGCCGGAATTCTTCATCGCCTTGCCGGTGATTTCTTCCGAGAGGCCGTCGGAATAGACGTCGGCAGTGTCGAGAAAATTGACGCCGGCATCGAGCGCCCGCGCCGTGATGCGGTCGGCCGCCGCCTGATCGAGGCCCGCGATATCGGCCCACATGCCGGTCCCCGCCCCGAAGGTCATGGTGCCGAGACAAATCTCCGAAACGAGCAAACCGGTATTGCCGAGGGTATTGTAACGCATGGGGTGATCCTTCGAAGAAGCAGCGGAATGGCGGGCTCGCGGGCTGCGCGAAAAGGCCATTTTATCGCACGCAACCCTCCGGCGCGAGCGCGCCAGCCCTCAAGAAAATGTGTCTGTAAATATGTATGATCGCCATCCCCAACAAGGAACGAACGATGAGCGACCGCCTGCTGCTCAGCTTCAACTGTGGCTCCTCGACCATCAAGACGGGCCTCTATGCGATCGAAGACGGCAAGCCGCGCGCGCTCGCTGACGGCGCGATCGATTTTCGGAAGTCACCCTTTCGTTTCAAGATGAGCGACGGCAAGGCCGCGTTCGACGTGCCGCTTTCGGCAAAATCGCCGGACGATCTCACGAGCATTGCCCGGCAATCGTTCGACGCACTCGGCAAGCATTTCGATCTCGGCAAGCTTCAAGCCGTGGGCCATCGCGTCGTGCATGGCGGCGACCGCTTCAAGCACCCTTGCCTGCTCGACGATGAAGCGATCGAGGCGATTGCGAACCTTGCCGTGCTCGCGCCGCTCCATCAGGGCCAGGCGCTCGCGTTGATCCGCGCAGTGCGCAAGCTGAGGCCCGCATTGCCGCAGACCGCCTGCTTTGACACGACGTTTCACCAGTGCCAGTCCGATCTCGTGCGCCGCTTCGCGCTGCCGCGCGCGATGTTCGACCGCGGCATCAAGCGTTACGGCTTTCATGGCCTCTCCTACCAGTTCATCGCCGGCGAACTCGCACGCCGGGATTTGAGCCTCGCCAAAGGCAAGGTCATCGTTCTGCATCTCGGCAGCGGCGCGAGCCTGTGCGCGATGCAGGACGGCAAGAGCGTCGATACCTCGATGGGCTTCTCGGCGCTCGATGGCGTACCGATGGCGACACGCTGCGGCGCGCTCGACCCCGGCGTCGTGCTGCATCTGCAAGGTCCGGAAAACATGAGCGCGAAGGAGATCGAGGATCTGCTCTACCACCGCTCGGGGCTTCTGGGCATTTCCGGCATCAGTGCCGACACGCGCGATCTGATCGCGAGCAATACGCCGGAAGCAAAACAGGCGCTCGACATTTTCGCGTTCCGCACCGCCGGCGAAATCGCACGCCTTGCCGCAACGCTCGAAGGGCTGGATGCGATCGTCTTCACGGCGGGGATCGGCGAGCACCAGCCGGAAATCCGCGAAGCGATTTGTGCACGGCTCGGCTGGCTCGACATTGCGCTGGACGCCACAGCAAACCGGCAAAACAATTCTACGATCAGCAGCGCCGGGAGCCGCATCAAAGTGCTCGTCATCCCGACCGACGAGCAGCAGGTGATCGCGGAAGAAACGCTCGCCGTCCTTGCACAGAACCCTGCGGCACATCCATGCTGAGGCAGCTGTCCAATAGCAGATGCTTTAGACGCTTTATGAATTGCCGGGCGCTGCCGCCGCCGAAACGCCCGCGAGCCCAAGCCCGCCGGGCGATGCTCCATTCAATTCGACGCTGACAACCTGGTTGCGGCCGAGGCGCTTCGCGGCATAGACGGCACCGTCCGACTCGCGCAGGAGCGCGTCGATGTCGTAGCCCGTCAGCACCGTCGAAGCGACGCCGATACTGACCGTCACCTTCAACGGTTCGGCCGTGCGTGAGCGTTTCGCATCGAACGCCGCCGCCTCGACCTGCTGCCGGATGCGCTCGGCGACCCGCCTGCCCTGCTGTGCATCGGTCTGCGGCAAGAGGCAGCAGAATTCCTCGCCGCCGACGCGAAACAGGAAATCGGTCGGCCGGATGACGTTGTTGACGATTTCGGCAAAGCGTTTCAGCACGAGATCGCCGACGGCATGGCCGGCAAGATCGTTGATGCGCTTGAAATCGTCGATATCGAGGAACAGCGCGCAAAGCTCCTGGCGGTCGCGCTCGTGACGCGCCAGCAACCGGCGGCCGCGGCCGTCGAGCGCGCGGCGGTTCAACGCGCCGGTCAGCGGATCGGTGTTGGCGACCATGCGCTGCTCAAGCTCGAGCCGCTCCTTCGTCATCGCGACCATCAGCACGACGAGAATCATGGTGTGGAAGAACATGATCATGTTGTAGGCTGCGAGCCAGTCGGCCGAGGCCGGCAACGCACCGAAGGGAAACGGCGCGATATTGACCAGCACAATGCGGACGGCGAACACCAGCGCGAGGCTCACGCACAGCGCAATCATCATCCAGCGCGAGGCCAGCCGCTCGCTCCGGCCGCGCCAGAACTCGATCGCCGTGAGCAACAGGAACGAGCAAACCAGAAACGAGGAAACGATGACACGATAAGGTGCGTGTTCGAACACGGCGGGCACGATGCTGAAGGCAAGCCAGCCGCCGACTCCCGCGGCCAGCGGCAGCCACAGCGGCTGGCGCCGCTCGAAGGCCCGCGCGCCCTGCCAGCAGCAGCCGAAGCTCGCGATCAGGCTCGCCCCGGTGATGCCGAGCCCCCAAAAATCGGGTTTGAAACCGTGCCAGATGATATTGCCGGAGGCGACGTTGCCGAGCAGGAGCGCCACACCCCACCATGCGAACCAGATCGCGCGGCGGCGCGGGCTCCGCGACCAGAACACGAAAAACAGGATGGCCAGCAGCATCTTCATGAGAAGGCCGAACACGATCACCGTCGTGGTATCGAGATAGCCCTCAACCGTATTCATGACGCTGCGTCCGGCCCCTGATTCCCGCCGCTTTTCGTGCTTGCGCTGTCCGAAAAGGGCCACCCGTGGAGGGCCCTGCAGCATATACAGATTCCGAGTTCCACGGCCAGCGGCGGTTCCATTATGCTGACATCTGAAGCCGCGGCGCTAAATAAGGCCTTACGGCATGTCACAACGAGGCTGGCCCGCTCGTCATGATACCAGAGCCAACCAAAGGAGGCCCATCATGGCCGACAAAATCAACCCCCTCACCGTTGCCCCGCGCGAAATGAAAGCGTGGCACGCTGCGTCGATGACGATCAATGCCAGCCTCGATCCGAAGCTCGTGCATCTCGTCGAGATTCGCGCGTCGCAAATCAACGGCTGCGCCAACTGCCTGAACATGCACACCGTGTTCGCGCGCGAGGAAGGCGAGACCGAGCAACGCATCAACCTTCTGCCGGCGTGGCGCGAAGCGCCCTGCTATTCCGAGCGTGAACGCGCGGCGCTTGCCTGGACCGAGGCGCTGACCAAAATTTCCGAAGGCCACACGCATGAAGCGGCCTACGAGGCGCTGAAGGCGCAGTTCAGCGAAGCGGAGCAGATCAAGCTCACGCTCGCGATCAACATCATCAACGGCTGGAACCGCCTCGCGGTCGGCTTCGGCTTGTGGGCCGATCCCGCGCAGGTGAAGGCAATGAACAAGGCTGCCTGATGACGAATGTTTCGCAAGAAAACGCTTCGCACGAGCATGACGACGCAGCGGCGGCCTTCGAGCCGCTGCGTCCGAAGCTCAAGCGCGTCGCCTATCGCATGCTCGGCTCGGTGTCCGACGCCGAGGACATCGTGCAGGAGGCCTTCATCCGCTGGATGAAGGCCGACCGGAGCGAAGTACGCGAGCCGGAAGCATTCTTGCGCCGCACGGTGACGCGGCTCTGCCTCGACCAGCTGAAATCGGCACGGCAGAAACGCGAGACGTATATCGGCACCTGGCTGCCCGATCCGGTCGTCGAAGAGGAAGAAGTCGAGGACGTCACGCTTCCCCTGATGCTGGTGCTGGAGCGGCTTTCGCCTTTGGAGCGAGCGGCATTCTTACTGCACGACGTGTTCGGGCAGAATTTCGACGAGGTCGCCGCCGCGATTGGGCGCGATCCGGCGGCCGCCCGTCAGCTCGCCGCGCGGGCGCGCGCGCATGTGCGCGACGCGAAGCCGCGCTTCAAAGTAGAGAAAGAGCACGGGCTTGAACTCGCCGAAGCGTTTTATACGGCTTCGCGCAGCGGCGATATGAAGGCGCTCGGCACGATGCTATCCGCCGATGTCAGCGTGCACGCCGACGGCGGCGGCAAGCGCCCCGCCTTCCCAAAACCGATTTTTGGTTATGACGCGGTGATGACACTCTGGATGAAGCTTGCGGTCGTCGTGAAGCACAACCCATCGAAACTCATGCGTGTTGCCACCATCAACGGCCTTCCCGGTTTCATCACACTCGAAGCCGACGGCGAAATCCAGACCACCGCGCTCGACATCGAGGACGGCAAGATCGCCGCGATTTATGTGACGCGGAACCCGGACAAGCTGAAACATTTGCATTAAGGTGCGCCGCTTGAAGCCGACACAAACATATTCGACGGTATTCGCACCGTTCACCGAAGAGGAAACGACATGCCCGGCACCGTCCGCTTGCACCGTGTCCTGACCACGAAGCCCGAGAAGGTCTATCGCGCCTTCATCGAAGCCGACGCCCTCGCCAAATGGCTGCCGCCCAACGGCTTCACCTGCACCGTGCATCAGTTCGACGGGAAAGTCGGCGGCAAGTTCAAAATGTCGTTTCGCAATTTTACGACCGGCCACAGCCACTCGTTCGGCGGCGAATATATCGAGCTTAAGCCCGGCGAACGCCTTGTTTACACGGACCGTTTCGACGACCCGAACCTGCCGGGCGAAATGAAAGTCACGGTCACGCTCAAGCAGGTCTCGGTCGGCACCGAAGTGAACATCGAGCAAGCCGGCATCCCCGACATCATCCCGGCGGAGGCGTGTTACCTCGGCTGGCAGGAGTCGCTGCGCAATTTAGCCAAGCTCGTGGAGCCGGAGATCAAGCAGTAGCGCCGGTCAACACGCGCGTCGCCTCCTCCTGAGCGGCGACGCGCGGGTATCGTTTCAACCGTCGATGCTGGGGTGATAACGCTTGACGCGGCGCAAGGTGTTGCGGTCGGTGTGATGCATTTCTGCGCCGGTGGCGGCGAGCTTCAGAAGCAGATCGGACATATAGCTGAAGGTGCCATCGTCGTTGATCGTGAAGGTGCTCTTGAAGTCGCGGATTTCCGCGCGTTCCAGCAGATATTTGTTCTGCAACACGCCGTAGTGCGCCTCGCCCGGTTTGGCGTCGAACGTGAGCACCGTGTCATGCGGCTTGGCGCTGCTGCCGGCAAGGATCGCGATGCCGCGCCCGAACACCACGTTGCGCATGACTTCGCCGTGAGCCTTGTCCCACAGCAGGAAGCCGACTTCGTCGTGGAACGGGTCCATCGCCTCCTCGCCATGACGCCACGCGGTCATGCCGTAGTGAAGGCCCCATAATTCCTGTTTGCCGTTCTCCTGAATCGGGATCGGCTTGAACCACGCCTTTTCGAAGTAGGTGGTTTCGGAAGTCTCGTCGTCCTTGTTGTGGTAAGAGAGGTCGATCCCAACATCGCCCTCCCATTCGCCGACCAATGGCGTCAGCGGCCCCAGTTTCCGCGGACCAGAGAGTCGGTTGTGCATGATCGTCTTCCTTTTCTTTGTGCTTGAAAGAATCGAACCTAGCGCCCCGGCAAGCACAGAGACCAACCAAAATGTTTGCACGATAAGAGCGGTAAAACGCATCGTGGCGGATGCGATCTATGGACAGCGGCGCGAAGCACGCGACGATGGAATGGAGTGTCCGAGCAGCGCGTTATAGTTGCGCTTCATTTCAGCAATCGCAAAATTTCCGTGCGAGATTCCAGTTTCGCCGCCGGCTACTTCCGCCCGAAGCCTTCACGAACGGACGCGAATGACCGTCTTCCCGCTGACCCGTTTGGTCGGATTGAAAGCGGCGACCGCATCGTCGAGTGCCGCGACAGTGCCGATATGCGTTCGCAGCCGTCCGTCCCGCACCCGCTGGACGATCTCGCCCAACTGAACGCGATCCGACTCGACAACGAAATCGACCGCAAGGCCGTCGACAGGCCGTGCTTCGGCCAGCCCGACGATGGGTCTTCCCCGCGCGTGACTCTCCGTCTCGTGGCGCGACGACAGTCGAGGATAAGGCGAGCATCACAGGATAGATGCTCGCTGGGAACCTCCTCTAAGTCACTCCCACTCGATCGTCCCGGGCGGTTTGCTCGTCACGTCGTAGACGACGCGGTTGACGCCGCGGACTTCGTTGATGATGCGCGTCGCGACGCGGCCGAGGAAGCCCATGTCGAACGGGAAGAAGTCGGCGGTCATGCCGTCGGTCGAGGTGACGGCGCGCAGGCCCACCACTTCATCATATGTGCGGCCGTCGCCCATGACGCCGACGGTGCGCACCGGCAGCAGCACGGCGAAGGCCTGCCATATGGTGTCGTACAGCCCGGCGCGGCGGATTTCTTCGAGATAGATCGCATCGGCGAGCCGCAGCACGTCGAGACGCTCTTTGGTGATCTCACCCGGCATGCGGATCGCAAGCCCCGGCCCCGGGAACGGATGGCGGCCGACGAACGTTTCGGGCAGGCCCAACTCGCGGCCGAGCGCCCTCACCTCGTCCTTGAACAATTCACGCAGCGGCTCGACGAGCTTCAACTTCATGCGCTCCGGCAGGCCGCCGACATTGTGGTGCGACTTGATCGTCACCGAAGGCCCGCCCGAAAACGACACGCTTTCGATGACGTCGGGATAGAGCGTTCCCTGCGCGAGGAAATCGACCTTGCCGATTTTCTTGGCTTCCTCGTCGAACACGTCGATGAATAGCTTGCCGATGGTTTTGCGCTTCTGCTCGGGATCGGTGACGCCCTTGAGCGCGGAGAGAAACTGCGCGCTGGCATCCACATGTACGAGCGGAATGTTATATGTGTCGCGGAAAAGCTTGACGACTTCCTGCGCCTCGCCTTGCCGCAGCAAACCGTGATCGACGAACACGCAAGTAAGCTGATCGCCGATCGCTTCGTGCAGCAACACGGCGACGACAGAAGAGTCGACGCCGCCCGAAAGCCCGCACAGCACGCGCGACTTGCCGACCTGCGCGCGGACTTTCTCGATGGCTTCCTGACGGAAGGCGCGCATCGTCCAGTCGGATTTCAGCCCGGCGATCTTGTGCACGAAATTTGAGAGCA
The DNA here is from genome assembly GCA_035555855.1 of Xanthobacteraceae bacterium. GTDB lineage: Bacteria > Pseudomonadota > Alphaproteobacteria > Rhizobiales > Xanthobacteraceae > Palsa-892. The sequence continues at coordinate 55,465 of DATMGD010000048.1, read as the reverse complement.
GTTTCGCGCCCTGCGGCGTGTGCACGACTTCGAGATGGAATTGCGTTGCGTAAAATTTGCGCTTCTCGTCGGCGATCATCGCCATCGGCGCGTTTTCGGAAATGCCGATGACCTCGAAGCCTGCGGGCAATTCGGTGACGCGGTCGCCGTGGCTCATCCATACCGGGTAACGCTCGCCGGGCTGCCAGACGCCCTCGAAAATCGGCGACGGCTTTTTGACTTCCAGTTCGGCGCGGCCGAATTCGCGGTGATGGCCGCCCTCGACCTTGCCGCCGAGCTGGAGCGCCATCGACTGCTCGCCGTAGCAGATGCCGAGGATCGGCACGCCGGCCTGATAGATTTCGGGCGGCGGCAGCGGCGCGCCCGCTTCATGGACCGAGGCAGGCCCGCCGGACAGGATGACGGCCTTGGGCTGCATGGTGCGGAAGGCTTCGGCGGCCTTCTGGAACGGCACGATCTCGCAATAGACGCCGGCCTCGCGGACACGGCGGGCGATCAGCTGCGTCACTTGCGAGCCGAAATCGATGATGAGGATTTTGTCGTGGTGAATCTGGGCGGGCGCGGCCATGCGCGCTTCTAAAACCTCGCGGGCGGGCTGTCGACTCGCCGGCGGCTCAAATCGGCAGGTAAGCCACGATCTTTTTCAGCGCCGGGGTGCGGACGAGATCGCGGCCGATCTCGATGGCGCGGGCGGCCGCCGCCGACAGCGGGTTGGGCGAAAAATCGAACTCGCCCGGAATTTCGGCTACCCGGCCGCGCTTGCCGACATTGCCCAATTTATAGCTGCGGAGCCCCGCATCGCCCTCGGCGCCGCCAAGGTCGAGCCAGCGCGCGCTGCTGCCGCGCAGCCGGTCGATGATCGCCCAGCGCAGGGCGTAACCGGCGCGAAGCGCCAGCGCCTCGTCGCTCGTCGCGCTGAACGGCACGAAGACGCGCTCGCCGCTGCCGATCACGATCGAGCCGACGACGGGCTTGCCCCGATGGCTCGCGATGAAGAGCCGCATGCCAAGTGCGCTGCCCGCCTGCGTGGCAATCTTCGGCAGGTCGTCGATGCCGTGATGATCGGCGAAACGCTTGCGCGCCACCATGCCGCGATAGATCGACAGAAAAACCGGAAGCCCGCTCTCAATCGGCAGCTCCTCGATTTCGAGTTCGCGCGACGCCTTCTTGAGATGCGCACGCCACGAAGCGCCGAGCGAAGCAAGCTGTTCCTGTTCGGAAAGCGTGAGGTCGACAAGATAGCGCTCGCGGTCGGGCGCCTGCGCGTGAAAGGAAAAACCGGCGCGCGCCAGCGCATCGCGCCAGACTTGCTCACTACCCGGATCGGCCGGCGGCATGATGCGCAGCAGGAGGCGACGCTTGCCGGAAAATTCGGCTTTCAGCGCCTCCAGCATCGCGTAAAGAATTTGCGGATCGGCGGCGGCACTCGCGCCGCGCCACAGCGGGCCGAACTTCACATAGGCCATGCCCGCACCGATCACCGGCAGCGTGACGAGCAGCACGAGCGCCATCGCGACCGGTTCGACAATGCCCTCTTCGCGCAGCAGAAGACCGAGCGAATGCAGCTTGCTCCAGCGCGCGCCCATGAACGCGATCGTCTGCTCCATGCACATATCGCCGAAGCCCGCGGCGAGCGCGTCCCATTCGGCGGCGGGCCGCTCGACGACTTCCGCGCGGAAGCGGCCGGAAGCCGGCGCGAGCGAAGGCGCTTCAAGGGTGTGCGAGAGATTTTCGGTATTCGGCATGCTTGGTCTTCGGCCGGTTAGCCCGGCCGCACATCATTACAACCAAACCTCAAAGCCGAGTTGAACCTTTCGTCTAATTCGATGCGGATGGTTTACGCCGTGTTTACCATGCGGCGTTCGATCAGACCTTGCGCAGCACCGAGATGAAGAAGCCGTCGGTATTGGTGCGCTTGGGCGTAAGCAAAAGCCCTTCGGGCATGAGCTTCGCCGCCTTCTGCAGGATAGCGCCGCGCTCACCGAGCGCCTTGCAGATGTCCTTGCCAGGGGTCGGCTGCCAGCCGTCGTGGCGCGACAAAAAGCCCTCGATCTGCGCGCCGTTCTCGGCCGGGAGCAGCGAGCATGTGACATAAACGATGCGGCCGCCCGGCTTGGCGAAGGCCGCCGCCTGGTCGAGGAGTTCGGTCTGTTCGCGGACGCGGATTTCGAGCGCGCCGGGGCGCATGCGCCATTTGGCATCGGGATGGCGGCGCCACACGCCGGTGCCGGTGCACGGCGCATCGACGAGCACGAGATCCATGCGACCCTTGAGGTCGGCGAGCACTTCGGTCTTGCCCTTGGGGGCGCGCACCTGAATGTTGCGGGCCTCCGCACGCTTGATGCGATCGAAGATCGGCGCGAGGCGGCGCACGTCGCCGTCGAACGCGAAAATCTGGCCCTTGTTTTCCATCAGCGCCGAGAGCGCAAGCGTCTTGCCGCCCGCGCCGGCGCAAAGATCGAGCACCTGCTCGCCGGCTTTCGCGCCGGTCAGCACGGCGGCGAGTTGCGAGCCTTCGTCCTGCACTTCGAACCAGCCCTTCTGGAAGGCGGGTTCGGAGGTCGCCGGCGGATTGCGGCCGTGCTCGTCGAGCGGGATGCGCACGCCGAACGGCGACCAGCCGCTCTCGACCGCATGCAAATGCGAAAGATCGTCAAGCAGCTTTTCGCGCGGCGCGAGCAGCGTGTTGGTGCGAAGATCGAGCGGCGCACGCGCGGCGAGCGCCTCACCCTCCTCGGCGCGATCCTTGCCGAAGACTTCCTTGAGCTGTTCGTCCAGCCATTCGGGATAATCGCCCTTCACATGGGCGGGGGCTTTGGCGAGCGATGGTTTTTTGAGCCGCTTCTTCTCGTCGTCGGAAAGCGGCTCGGGCGCAAAGCGCGAGCCGTCGAAAAGTTTTTCGATGGCGGCAAGATCGAGATCGCGCGCGAGCGCAAGCATGCCGAGCGCCACCGCGCGCGGCGTCTCCTCGCCCATGACGTAGGCGCTCGAAGCCTTGCGGCGCAGCGCGTCATACACCAGCGAGCCGATCGCGGCGCGATCGCCGGAGCCGGCGAAGCGATGCGCGCGGCCCCACTCCTTCAACACATCGGCGACGGGCCGGGCGCGGGCTTCGAGTTCGGTCAGGATTTCAATGGCGGCCGAAAGCCGCGCGGAGGGTGTCATGATCGGGTTTTATCACAAAACAAAAATGCGAAGCGCGAAAGCAATCCACATCGCAAGCAAGACCAGCACACCGGCGCCGAACAACATGCCGCGATGGGGAACATAATTCGACGTAACGTGGACATAGGCCTGCGCGATGCGCAGCACAACGAACACCCAGGCCAAGAGCACGAACAGAAGATCGGCCTGGCGGGTGAACAGCACCAGGATCGTCAGCACATAAAACAGCAGCGGCACTTCGAGCTGGTTATGGAAGGCGTTGGCGATTTGCGTCGCGCGCTCAGGCCATTTTTGCTGGCGAAGCGCGATGTCCTGATAGCGCACCGCTTTCGAGGTCAGCGCCTTGCCGCGCTGCATGGCCATTGAGATGAGCAGCGCAAAGGTCAGCGCAACCTGGACGAACAGCGGTGCGAGCACGGCTTGAAGGGACATGACGGCCTCCGGTTTGGAGCCGCTGTCATAGCCGTTCTCGCCCGCAACCGGAAGCGAGGCTTTGCCGTTACGGCAAGCGCTCAGAGCAGATAAATGCGCAGCGCAAAGACGATCCACATCACGCACAGCACCACCGTGCCGGCGCGGAACGCATAGCTGCGATACTTCACATGGTTCACGGTGACGTGGATCGAGGCCTGCACGATGCGCAGGATGACGAAGACCCACGACATCAGCACGAAAAACATATCCGCCTGCCGCGTGAACAGAACGAGCAGCGTCAGCACGTAAAACAGCACCGGCAATTCGAGCTGATTGAGATAGCAGTTGGCGTATTGCGTCGCGCGTTCCGGCCACTTTTGCTGGCGAAGCGCGATGTCTTTCGGCTTCACTTTCTTGTCGAGAACCGCCCGGCGGCGATGCAGGCTCATGCCGAGCAGAACGCAGAACGTCAGCGCCACCTGCACGAACAAGGGCGCGAGTGCGAATTGAATGCTCATGTCAGCTCCCCAGCTTCAACCCGCACCTTCTTAGAGCCAGTTCGGCAACCGCAAAAGCCATCATTTCAATTTCACTTCAATTGCATGACAATGCGTAGCGCCTAGCAATCATGAGGAAATTTTCCTGTCCGGGGCGATGCGCGGCGCCCGGTTCGCCAGTGACGCCATGGAACTGGACTCGGTTCCGCTAAGGGAGCAGGCTGTTTGCAATTACAGGGCACCCGTAAAGACCCTTGGGCCTTAACCCTCGATCCGTTCGCCAACCGGCGCAAATGGAACTCCAAAGGGACAGGGTCATGCCAATATCAATCCGTCATGTTCCCGCTGACTCCTTCGATCCCGAGCAAGTAGCGATGATGACGCGTGTCATCGAACGCGCCTGGGAGGTCGTTTGCCATGACCAACAAGCGCAGCAAGAGGAAGATCGTTCCCTGCTCTCGCTCTGCGTGCTGAATGAGGCGCGGCGCGGCGAGGAGAACTATACCCGGCTCGTCAACCGCTCGATCGTCGCCTTCAGGCGGCACCGGAAGAAGGTTATTCCGGCGCGCCGACGCGCTTGATATTTTTTGAAAACAATCAGAGCCGCGTCGGGTAGTTCGGGCTCTCGCGGGTGATCGTAACGTCGTGGACGTGGCTCTCGCGCAGGGCCGAGCCCGAGATTTTCACAAACTGCGCCTTGTTGCGGAACTCCTCGAGCGTTTTCGCGCCGACATAACCCATCGAGGCGCGCAGGCCGCCGGCTAGCTGATGCAGCACGGTCGCGAGCGGTCCCTTGAACGGCACCTGCCCTTCGACGCCTTCCGGCACGAGCTTGAGCGAGTCCTTGATGTCGGCCTGGAAGTAACGGTCGGCCGAGCCGCGCGCCATCGCGCCGACCGAGCCCATGCCGCGATACGACTTATAAGAGCGGCCCTGATAGAGATAGACATCGCCCGGGCTTTCCTCGGTGCCGGCGAGGAGCGAGCCGACCATCGCGCAATGCGCGCCGGCGGCGAGCGCCTTGGCGACATCGCCCGAATATTTCATGCCGCCGTCGGCGACGACCGGAACGCCGTGTTTCGCCGCTTCGTCGGCGGCGTCCATCACGGCGGTGAGCTGCGGCACGCCGACACCGGCGACGATGCGCGTCGTGCAGATCGAGCCCGGTCCGATGCCGACCTTCACGGCATCCGCACCGGAATCGATCAAGGCCTTCGCACCTTCGCGCGTCGCGATGTTGCCGGCGAGCACTTGTACCTTGTTGGACTGCCGCTTGATGCGGTTGACGGAGTCGAGCACCCGCTGCGAATGGCCGTGCGCGGTATCGACGACGACGACATCGACCCCGGCATCGACGAGGCGCTCGGTGCGTTCGAAACCGCCGTCGCCGACGGTCGTCGCGGCGGCAACGCGCAGCCGTCCCTGCTCGTCCTTACAGGCGTTGGGATTGGCGACCGCCTTTTCGATATCTTTCACAGTAATGAGGCCGACGCACTGATAGTCGGCGTTGACGACAAGAAGCTTCTCGATGCGGTTCTGATGCAGGAGCTTCTTGGCTTCCGCCTGATCCACGCCTTCGCGCACGGTGATGACGCTCTTGGTCATCAGTTCGGAAACCGGCTGCTTGCGGTTTTCGGCGAAGCGAACATCGCGATTGGTGAGGATGCCGACGAGCTTGCCTGCTTTGCCATTGCCGCCTTCGACGACCGGCAGACCCGATATGCCGTGCCGATCCATCACGGCGAGCGCCTCTTCGAGAGTCGCATTGGCGTGAATGGTGACGGGGTTCACGACCATGCCGGATTCGAAACGCTTGACGCGCCGAACCTGCTCGGCCTGTTCCTCGGGCGAGAAGTTGCGGTGAATGACGCCGAGGCCGCCGGCCTGCGCCATCGCGATGGCGAGCCGCGCTTCGGTCACGGTATCCATCGCGGCGGAGAGGATCGGCAGATTGAGCGAAACCGAGCGGGTGAGATTGGTGCGGATGTCGGCGTCGGAGGGCATGACCTCGGAGAGGCCCGGCTTCAGGAGCACATCGTCGAAGGTGAGTGCCTCGTGCACGAGGCCGCCACGGTTATGGTTCTCTATGTGACGGGTCATGCCAACTCCTGGTCCGGATACTTACCGGATGCTGCCGGGCGGGCGGAATCGCCGCCGGGTTGGCGAGAGTGGTTAGCACGGCCACCCGGCAACGCAAAAGGGTAAGTGGGTGTTTGAACCCCGAAAAGCCATGCCTGGAGGGCATATCTGCCGGGCATGTCTGGTAAACGGGCCCGTCCGGCGGCTAGGCTTCGGTGTTTCTGGATGAACCAATCGAAAAAACCGCAGCCATGACTGAGTTCACATGACCGAACCCGTCCGCATTACCGAAGATAATGGCGTCCTTACCCTCACCCTGAACCGGCCCGACAAGAAGAACGCGCTGTCGAACGCGATGTACGCCACGCTGGTGCAGGAACTCGTACGCGCGGCGGAGACGCCGGCGATCCGGGCGGTGCTGCTGGAGGCCGAGGGCGACATGTTCACCGCCGGGAACGACATCGGCGATTTTGCGGCGATCGCGACCGGCGCGAAGCCCGCCGACACGCTCGCCGCCTACCCGTTCATCAAGGCGCTTGCCTGGTTCGACAAGCCGCTCGTCGCCGCGGTGCAGGGCAATGCCGTCGGCATCGGGCTGACGATGCTTCTGCATTGCGACGCGGTTTATATCGCCGAGGATGCGAAGCTCACGGCGCCGTTCGCCGATCTCGCGCTGGTGCCGGAAGCGGCCTCCAGCCTTCTCCTCCCTGCCCGCGCCGGACACGCGCGCGCTTATGCGGTATTCGCGCTCGGTGATGCGATCAGCGGCCGGCAGGCGGAAGCCATCGGTCTTGCGACGGCGGCGCTGCCCGCTTCAGAGGTGAAAGCGCGCGCACGAGAGACGGCGCATCGGCTCGCCGCGAAACCCGCCGGTGCGCTCAAGGCGATCAAAAATCTGATGCGCGACTCGAACGAAATCGCATCGGTCATCGAACAGGAAACGGCGATCTTCGCCGAGCGCCTGAAAACGCCGGAGGCGGCGGAGGCATTCAAGGCATTTGCGGAAAGAAGAAAGCCGGATTTCAGGAAATTTAGTTGAGCATTCGGGCGGACAAAGCTCGCCTCACTTCAGCCACTTGCTCATCACGACGCGCGGCTCGGTTTTATAACCTACCCGCTCGTAGAATTTCGCGACCTCGGTATTCGTCTCGCGGATCATGAGCTGCACCTTCCGAACGCCGCGCTCGCGCAACCAGTCTTCCGCGGCGATGGCCATTTGCCGGCCGATGCCTTCGCCGCGCGCATTCGGATCGGCGGCGACATAATAAAGCCAGCCGCGATGACCGTCGTGCCCGACCATGACGCTGCCGATAATGCGGCCGCTTTCGCTCACGCCTACCAGCACATCGGAATTCGGCCCGCGCTTGGCGAAGCGAAAATCGGCCACGGGATCGTTGTGCGGCACGATGAGGCCGCAGGCTTGCCAGAGGCCGATGAGGCCCTGCTCCTCGCTATCGGTCGCAGGTCGTATCGTGATCACCAAACTGTTCCCCGGAACTTTGAGACTGAGCGTAGCAAACAAAAACCCCGGCGCGAGGCCGGGGTCAAACGATATGCAAACGATGCGATGCTTGTTTCGGTCAGTATGCAATCGCCATTCCGAAATTGAAGCCCTGCAAAACGATATCGGTGCGATGGACGTCGCGCAGCAGGCTCGGATTGAGAAGGCTGACGCTTGCGGCGTTACCGGCAAGACCAAGGTCATTCAGCCACATCACCTGATAGCCCGCGCGCAGCATCACGGTGCTCGAGAGGCGATACCCGAGCGTCACGCCGCCTTCCGCTCCGTAGACATGGTCTCTTTCGCTGGCGGTGAAACTGCCGATGGGATTGTTGCCTTGAAACTCGAAAATGCCGCCCTCAGTGCGCACATTATAAAGACCGAACTTGCCGTACATATTGACCTGGAACGGATTCGCAACGGGCATGATCGCCCATTCCGCACCGATCTGCGCGCCGAACAACTGGTTCTGGTAATTGTATTTGCCGGTCGCGACATTGCCGTTGAGTTTGTAGAACATCATGTCGTTCAGATTGATGTGGCGCACACCCGCAAGAACGGTGAACTGGTCGGACATCTGGTGACGCCAGTTGATTTCCCAGCTCTGCATGCTGGTTTCGGCATCTCCCCGGAAGCTCGTGCCGCCGGGCCCGGTGAAGCCCGCGCCGATGAAATTGCCGGGCGTGACGAAACTGTCGGAGGTGCGCGTCTCAAAATTCATGAACCGGACTTCGAGCGCTTCCGTGCGCCAGAAGCGAAAACCGACCGTTGCGTCGATGCCGGTGTTCCACCCGAAATCGAAATCCCTGGCTGTGCGAAATGCCGGCGTGCCGCCGGGATTTCCCGCGACCGTCGTGCCGCCGCTGGGGCGGCTGCGCTGCATGGTGAGAACACCGACCGACGCATAGATCGATGGCGTGTCCTGATACATCTTGTTGAAATCGGTAAGGGCTTGCGAACTCGCCGCGCCCGAACCGGCCACATAAAACGCCGCCGCCACGAATGCAGCGACACCCCGTTTTTTCATCTGATTCTCCCCAGCCGGTTCCGCCCAGTTTCGAGGTGGAGAATCCAGCACCTCCAAGCTATCGAATCCGGGGCGCGAATATCAGGGGCTTTCCCCTCTCGATTGCATAAAAAGCCCCCTGTTGTTTCCTTGTCACACTCGCGTGTTTTCGGATGCGGAATTACCACGGGGCTTCTGCCGGCCTCCCCAATGCCAAGCAAATTGCGTTCATGTCCGTAACACGCTTTACGCAGCTCGGCTCCCGATCATGCGATTTATCGCCCTTTCCCGGCGGGCAGGGTCGGTTCTTTGCATGAACAGCACCTGAAACTATCACTGCTTAAATTCCTAGCGTATCCCAATACTAAAAAATTTGCCGATACCTTATCCCCACCCGTCCGGGCGGGCTTATTGTTGCCTCGTCTCGATCCACGAGGGGCGTTTCTAGAGGCGTCTTGGAATGCGGATCGGGAGCGGTGGCTATGAAGGGTTCGCAAACCTGACATGGCGGCCCAAGCTGCGCGGTCCCGGCGAGGCCTCTCCTCGCCACGGATGCCGGTGGCTTCGTCTGGCGGCTCAACCATGCCGACAGCCGGAGCTGAGCATCATAGCGGTGGGTATAATCAGTAGGACCACCGGGGGTACGAGCAGAGCAAGCCTCAAACATCGCGCGCGGGATGCCGGTTACGAACCGGCGACTGCGGTGAGTACATATTCTGGTGTGCTTCTTCTCAACTCGCACATCAGGCCGTGGAGACCGGCAAGTCTCCGGCGTCCCGCGCCGCCCTCGTTTTATTTGCGCGCGCTTGGGGTTTACCCCATTCGCGCAAAAAAAGAGTGGTTCGGCAGCCTGACGATGATCCGGCAGGAAAAATCCTCGCGCGGTAACGCGAACGGCTGCCTACTTCTTCCAGTCCTCCGGCGCGCCGTGCTGGCGGATGGCATCGACGATCTCGCGATGCTTGCGCTTCTCGCGCTCCATATAGATCGCGATCACGGCATGCGCCGATGGAACCAGCAACAGCGGATGGAAGATCAGCCCGAGGATAAGGCACGGCACGATCAGCACGACATTGAAGATGGCGTTGAACGGCTGCCCGTTGAGCAGCAGCGCAAGCGGCGGCAACAGAATCGCGAGCAGATAAATCATGGATTACCTCCCTCCGGCCCGGAGAATGTGGGAATGCTTTGCGTGACAAACAAGACTGCCCCGCTTCCGCGCGTACAGACGAGGCGAACGAAAGCCGCTAACAGACGTTAAACAAGCCATTTCCCGCCGCGACCCGATCGACCCGCCTCATGCCGACCAACGCCATCGTCCCCCTCATCGTCGCCTGCGCGCTCTTTATGGAGAACCTCGATTCGACGGTGATCTCCACCGCGCTGCCGGCGATCGCGGCCGACCTGCATGAAGACCCGATCGCGCTCAAGCTCGCACTGACCTCGTACCTGCTGACGCTCGCCGTCTTTATCCCGATCTCGGGCTGGATGGCCGACCGCTTCGGGCCGCGCACGGTGTTCCGGCTCGCCATCGTCGTCTTCACCATCGGCTCGGTGCTGTGCGGCTTCTCGACTTCGCTCCTCGACTTCGTGGTCTATCGCATTATTCAGGGGCTCGGCGGTGCAATGATGACGCCGGTCGGCCGGCTCGTCGTGCTGCGCTCGATTCCCAAGCACGAATACGTTTCGGCCTTCGCCTGGCTCGTCGTGCCCGCACTGATCGGGCCGATGATCGGGCCGCCGCTCGGCGGCTTCATCACCACTTATTTCTCGTGGCGCTGGATCTTCTGGATCAACATCCCCATCGGCATTCTCGGCGTGCTGCTCGCCACCAAATTCATCGAGAACATCCGCGAAGATTATGTGCCGCCGCTCGACGCCAAGGGCTTCATCCTGTCCGGCATCGGGCTCGCCGGGCTCGCCTTCGGCCTGACGACCATCGGCCAGGCTTTCATGCCGGCGTCGATCTCGCTGGCGATGCTCGGCATCGGCGGCGCCTTCACCTTCGCCTATGTGCTGCATGCGCGGGTGACGCCCTTCCCGCTGCTCGATCTCCGGCTGCTTTCGGTGCCGACCTTCCGGGCGAGCGTCATCGGCGGCTCGCTGTTCCGCGTCGGCGTCGGCTCGCTGCCGTTTCTGTTGCCATTGCTGTTTCAGATCGGCTTCGGGCTGTCGCCGCTGCAATCGGGCCTGCTCACCTTCGCGGGCGCAGCCGGCGCGATGGCGATGCGCGCGAGCGTTGCGCCGATCCTGCGGCGCTTCGGCATCAAGCGCGTGCTGCTCATCAACACCGGCATCGCGTCGGCCTTCATCGCGGCCTGCGCATTGTTCAGGGTGGACACGCCCTACTGGTTCATCCTGTCGATCCTGCTGATCGGCGGATTCTTCCGCTCGTTGCAGTTCTCGAGCATCAACTCGCTTGCCTTCGCCGATCTCGGCGACAGCGACATGAGCAAGGCCACGGGCTTCACCAGCGTCGCGCAACAGCTTTCGATCACGGCGGGTATTGCTATCGGCGCGCTCGGCCTCGAGGCCGCGCGCCACTTCCGGGGCGATGCCATGCTGGTCGCGGCCGATTTCAGCTGGGCGATTTTGCTCGTCTCGCTGATCTCGGTGTCGTCGTTCTTCGTGCTGCTGCCGCTGCCGATCGACGCCGGCGCGTCGCTCACCGCCGCGCCGCCGCCCGAAGCACCGCCGCCGGAGTCAGGAAAACTCTAGCCGCGAAAACCCTGCGCCAGCACATAAAGCTCGGCGGAATCGGCGCGGCTCGCCGGCGGCTTGATGTGCTTCACGGTCGCGAAGTTCTTTTTCAGCTCGGCAAGTAATGTGTGCTCGGTGCCGCCCTGAATGACTTTCGCCAAGAACGTGCCGCCGGGTGAAAGCACTTCACGGGCGAATTCAGCCGCCATCTCGACAAGCGCGACGATCTTGAGGTGGTCGGTCTGCCGATGCCCGGTGGTGTTGCCCGCCATGTCGGAAAGCACGACATCGGCAGGGCCGCCGAGCATCTCTTTCAGTTTTTCCGGCGCATCGGCGTCGTTGAAATCGAGCTGCATGAACTCGACGCCGGGGATCGCCTCGACATCGAGAAGATCGATCGCGACGACTTTGCCTTTCGCGCCTTTTCCTTTTCCGCTCTCCGAGCCGACACGCGCCGCCGCGACCTGGCTCCAGCCGCCGGGCGCCGCACCCAAATCGACGACGCGCCCGCCGCGTTTCAGAAACTGCGCCTTGTCGTCGATCTCGATCAATTTATAGGCCGCGCGCGAGCGATAGCCTTCGCTCTTGGCACGCTGGACATAAGGGTCGTTCAACTGGCGCGTCAGCCATTGCCGCGACGACACCGTGCGGTTTCGCGATGGCTTGAGCTTTTTCTTGCGGCGGTCGGTCACGATTTTTCGCTACTGCTTTTTCGCTACTGCTTTTTCCAGGCATCGTCTTCCCGCATCAACTGCACGAGCATGCCCTCGCGCAAGCCGCGGTCGGCGACGCGCAAGCGGTCGCACGGGAAGACGCGGCGGATCGCTTCGAAAATCGCGCAACCGGCGAGTACGAGATCGGCACGCTCGGCGCCGATGCACGGATGTGCGACGCGCTCGGCGTAGCTCGTCGTCATCAGGCGTCCGACGACGGCGTTGACTTCGCTGGCGCAGAGCCAGACGCCATCGACCTGCTTGCGGTCGTAGCGCGGCAATTCGAGATGCACGCCGGCGATCGTCGTCACGGTGCCGGACGTGCCGAGAAGATGAATATCCTGCATGCGTTCGGCGCCCGCCTGCTGCGCAAAATCGCGCACCAGCGGCACCGCTTCCGAAACCATCGCCTCGAAGGTTTCGCAGGTGACGGCTTCGCCGCCATGCCGCTCGGCGAGCGAAACGACGCCCATCGGCAGCGAGGTCCAGGCGCGCATGCTCGCGATCGGCGGGCCGCGATCGACGCTGCCGGATTTTTCCAGCAGCACGAGTTCGGACGAACCGCCGCCGATGTCGAACAAGACCGCGCCGCGCGCGCCGGGATCGAGCAGCGGCGCGCAGCCATAGGCCGCAAGCCGCGCCTCGGTTTCGCGATCGACGATCTCGAGCGAGAGCCCGGTTTCATCCTTGACGCGGGCGATGAACTCGGCGCCGTTGGCGGCGGCGCGCGCCGCTTCGGTCGCGATCAGCCGGGCGCGGATATTCTTGCGGCGGCCGAGCTTGAGCGCACAGACTTTCAAAGCGTCCAAAGTGCGTTCGATCGCCGCATCCGCGAGCCGCCCGGTGCGCGACAACCCTTCGCCGAGCCGGATGATGCGCGAGAAGGCGTCGATGACGCGGAAGGAATCTTCCGTCGGATGCGCGATCAGCAGCCGGCAGTTATTGGTGCCGAGATCGAGCGCCGCATAGTAGTGCTCCGCCGGCGCGGCGCGACGGCTCTGCTGCCGCTCCTGTTGCCGCAAATGTGACCACCGCCGGCGGCGTCTGCGTGCCGGCGCTGGCCTTTGCAGGCCGGACGCGCCCCCCGCGCGTTCGTCCGCCATGGCGCTCCTTTCCTGCCGTGGCGGAGCCGCATTTCGCGCTCGACGACCGGCAGTATTCTTGGTTTCTCAGTTGCGGCCAGTTTAGCAGCGCCGGACTTCGGCGCAACACGCTGGAATCATTCGAAAACCGTCAGTTCCACAGCGCATTCGAAAGCCTTGCGCGGCGCTAGCGGCTCCATTAGTGATTCCGGCAACCCTTCCGCAGCGAAGCGCCGGATTACAGACATGGACAAAGCCGAACTGAACCGAGTGATCGATCACGTCGCGAACGCCATCGACAATGCGCATGTCGATCAGCAGCCGTTCTTTCATCTCGAGCTGAAGAATGTCTTTCCCCCCGACACCTACGCGCGGATGATGGAGCTGATGCCGGTCGCCGACGACTATCGCGCGATGTCGGGCCGCACCAAGTCGACGCGCACGATGAACGGCGGCGGCACCCGCGTGAAGATCGATCTCTTCCCCGAATACATCCGCCACCTGCCGCAGGAAAAGCGCGATCTGTGGAATCTCGTCGGCAAGGCGCTGTGCGCGAACAAGGTGCGCGATGCGTTCATCCGCAAGCTCGCGCCCGGACTACAGCGCCGTCACGGCGAAAATTACGACCGCATCGGCATGTATCCGATCCCGATCCTGACGCGCGACGTTCCGGGCTACAAAATCGGCGTCCATCCCGACACGCACTGGAAGGGCATGACGATCCAGCTGTACCTGCCGCGCGACGAGTCGATCAATCACGTCGGCACGGTGTTCAACGCCAAGAACGACGACAACTCGTACCGCAAGGCCGCGCAGATGTCGTTCTCGCCGAACACCGGCTACGCCTTCGCCGTCGACAAGGACACCTATCACTCGGTGGACACGGTCGGGCCGGAAGTAAAGACGCGCGACTCGATCCTGCTGACCTATTTCGTCGACAAGACGCCGTTGCAGGTGTTCCGCAATCGCGGCAAGCGCTTCGGCAATTTTGTGCTGAATGAGGTTCGCAGCGTCGCGCGGCAGTAAGCGCGGCGCAAGCGGATGAGCCGGGAGTTCGAACACAAGATCGTCGTCGTCACCGGCGGAAGCCGCGGCATCGGCCGGGCGATCGCCAAAGCCTTCGCCCGCGAAGGCGCGCAAACCGTGATCGCCGCCTCCTCGCCGCAGAACTTGCTGGAAGCCGCGGAGATCATCGGCAAGGCCGGCGGACCGCCCGCCGTCACTTATGCCGGCGATCTCAAGCAGACCGAAAAATGCGAAGGCCTGTTCGAACTCGTGCATTCGCGGTTCGGGCGCTGCGATGTGCTGGTCAACTGCGCCGGGGCTACGAGGGCCGGCAACTTCCTCGAGCTTTACGACGAGGAATGGCACGACGGCTTCGCGCTGAAATTCTACGCGGCCGTGCGGCTGTCGCGGCTGTTCTGGCCGATGCTGAAAAGCGCCAAGGGCAATATCGTCAACATCGTCGGCGGCGGCGCGCGCACGCCGCAGCAGACGTTCCTGATCGGCGGCGCGGTCAACGCGGCGCTGGCCAATTTCTCCAAGGGTCTTGCCGATCTCGGCAAGCGCGACGGCGTGAATGTCAATGTCATCCATCCCGGCCTGACCGAGACCGAACGCTTCTTCGAACTGATGGAAAGCCACGCCAAGGCCTATGGCATTTCGCGCGAGGAAGCGATCAAACGCGCGATCGACAAGACGGGATTGAGCCGCATCGCCAAGCCCGAGGACGTCGCCGAACTCGCGTTGTTCCTTTGCTCGAAGCGCGGCGCGCATATTCACGGCACTGCGATTGCCGTCGACGGCGGTGCGACGCCGGGGCTCTATTAGATCACATTCCCGCGAAGGCGTTGCGCCTTTGGCCATACGCAACGATGATGCTCCCGAATTACTGCCCGGAGGATCATCATGCCCGCAGAGCGCTTCGATTTTCCCAACACCAAGGGCGAGCGGCTCGCCGCCCTGCTCGACCGGCCCATCGACAAGCCGCGCGCCTATGCGCTGTTCGCGCATTGCTTTACTTGCGGGAAGGATACGCACGCGGCGCGCCGGATCGCCGAAGGGCTGACGGAGCTTGGCATCGCCGTTCTGCGCTTCGATTTCACCGGACTGGGAGGGAGCGAAGGCGAATTTGCCAATACGCATTTTTCCTCGAACGTCGCCGATCTCGTGGCAGCGGCAAAACACCTGGAAAAGGAAATCGGTGCACCGGCGCTCCTGATCGGCCATAGTCTCGGCGGCGCCGCAGTGCTCGCCGCAGCCGGACAGATCGCGAGCGCCCGCGCCGTTGTCACGATTTCGGCACCGGCTGAAGCCGCGCATGTCACACATCTCTTTCGCGACAAGATCGACGACATCAAGCAACAAGGCGAAGTCGAGGTCTCGCTCGCCGGCCGGCCGTTCCGGATCGCACGCAGCTTCCTCGAAGACATCGAGAAACAAAAGCTTGCCGATCACATCGCCAATCTGCGCAAGGCGCTCCTGATCTTCCACTCGCCGACGGACGATATCGTCGGCATCGAGAACGCCACCAAGATTTTCGTTACGGCGAAGCATCCAAAAAGTTTCGTTTCGCTCGCGGGCGCCGATCATCTCCTCAGCAAAAAAGCCGACGCCGCCTATGTCGCGAACGTCATCGCCGCATGGGCCGAGCGTTATCTCGAATTGCCGTCCGTCGAGGCCGGCGGCGAAACGCATGGAGTTGTCGTAGCCGAAACGGGGCGCGGAAAATTCCAGCAGGAAATCACGGCCGGACGCCACCGCTTCCTCGCCGACGAGCCCGAAGCGATGGGCGGCATGGGCAGCGGCCCGACGCCCTACGACCTTTTGCTCTCGGCGCTCGGCGCCTGCACTTCGATGACGTTGCGGCTTTACGCCGAGCGCAAAAAGATTCCGCTCGAACGGACGACCGTGAAGCTCTCGCACGATCGCATCTATGCAACGGACTGCCAGGATTGCGAGACGAAGGAAGGCAAGGTCGACCAGATCGAGCGCGAAATCCTGATCGAAGGAAACCTAGATGAAGCGACCCGCGCGCGGCTTCTGGAAATCGCCGATATGTGCCCTGTCCATCGCACGCTGACGTCGGAGATCAAGATCCGCACACGCGCGATCACTCCGGCAGCGTGACGTTCTGTTTCGGAAACAGGTGCTTCAACGCCACCATGCTCATGATGAGAAGCGGATTTGCCAGGAGCGCGCCGAGCGGCCCCCATAGCCAGGCCCAGAAGGCGATCGCCAGGAACACCATCATCGGGTTCACGGTAAGCGTGCGGCCGATGACGCTCGGCGTCACGATCTGACCCTCCAGCGTCGAAAGACCGAGGAAGCAGGCCGGCGCGATCAACGCGTAGCTCAATGACGGAAACGAGACGAGCCCGACGGCAAACAGCGTCACCAGCGTTGTCGCAGGACCGATATAGGGAACATAGTTCAGGACGAATGCGAGCACGCCCCAGGCGAACGGCGCCGGCAACCCGATTACCCACGCGCCTGCGGTGACGAGCACGCCGATGGTGAAGTTGATTGCGGTAACGACCCCGAGATAGCTCGCAAGATTGCGCTCGATGTCACGTATCGTATGCAGCGCGCGCAGCCGCGCATCGTGATGACGAAACACCGAGACGAGACTTTGTTGAATGCTGTTGTGACCCGAAAGATAGAAGAACAGCGTACCGAAAAACAAAAGGAGCTGGCCGATTGCCGGCGATAAAACAGAGACGACCGGCTGCAAAATTCCGGTGCTGACATCGACCGTGATGACGGTGGGATCGGCGCTCTTCGCGAGGCCCGAGATCGATTGGCGAATTTCATTCAGCGCAGCGAGCGGCGCATCGAACACGTGCAGCTTGCCCTTGAGCGCCTCGCCGATTTGCGGCGCCTTGCCGATCCATTCGCGCACCGGATCGGCAGACAGCATGATGCCGACCGAAACCGCGGCAAAAAAGCCGAGCACCAGAAGCGCCGCAGTGAGCGGCGCCGGCATGCCGTAACGCCCGGCTGTTTTGGTGACCGGCGCCAGCATCGTGCCGATCACCAGCGCCAGCGTTATGGGCAACAGGATCGTGCGCGCGAAATAAAGCGCCGTGATAAAGAAGATCAGGAACATCCCGACGGTCGCGGTCTGTGAGGCGCCGCGCCAAAACCGCCTCGGTGTATCCAGCGGATTTGCGTCCCGAACGCCCAACTTGAAGCGCTGCAACGCCGTTTTAGCTTTGTTCATGGCGTCCCCGTCCCGCAAAGAAGCTAGATGCGGAACATAACACTTCTGCGGCGTTTTGGTTGCCTGTTTATGGGTACAGCATGGCACAATAGCGAGGACCGGCACGGGTTGCGCCGGAATTGCGTTGTTAAATTGCGAGGGAGATACCTATGGCGATCGATTGGACGAGCATCATCAGGGGAGCGATCGGCGAACTGGAAAAACATCCGGAGCTGATCGGTCAGGCCTTCCAGAAGATTGGCGGCGTGCAAGGCGTACTCGACAAGTTGCATCAGGCTGGCCTCGACAAGGAGGTCGCCTCGTGGATCGCCAAGGGTAAGAATATGCCGGTCACCTCCGATCAGTTGCGCTCGGCGCTGAACGACAAACAGCTGCAACAGATCGCGCGCGCCATGGGCCTGCCGGTCGATCAGGCGCTCGATGTCATCGCGAAGTATCTGCCGCAAGCCGTCGATCAGGCGAGCCCGACCGGGAAACTTGCGTTGAAGAAATAATTTTTGCGCAAACAAAAAGGAGCGGCGCAATGGCCGCTCCTTTGTTTCGTAAGCCGTAAGCAGAGATTGCTTACATTCCTTGCGCCTTCATGCGCTTGTTGCAATCGCTCCAGTACTGCGGCCACTTCTGGCCGGCCGGAATGCGGCCCGCCGCTTTCTGCTCGCGCCATTCCTTGCCGCAAGCGCGCTCGCGCGCGATCATCGCCGCGCGGCCCGGCTTGCCTGTCGCAGTGCCGCCGGCCTTGGGGGCAGCGGCAGGCGCCGTTGCGGGCGCTGCGCTCGTTCCCTTGGCGACGCAATCGGCCACATAAGATTTTTTCTTCAGACCTTTTTTCTGGTCCTTGGTCATCGCGCTCCACTGCTTGCCGCAAGCCTTGGCGTCCTGCGCCTGCGCGGGAGTCGAAACAGTGAATGCGAAACCGATCGCGACGGCAGCACATGCTGAAACAATCAAACGAGTATTCATAGTTGCGACCTCCTTGCTGGCGCATTTTTTGACGCTCGGCCGCGGCGCCGGCAGGCGCCAGGTCCGAGCGTGAGCGGCAATTCCGCACCAGAATTATGGGAATTACAAGCGGGCAAGTTAACGGCCATATATGTGTGTGAAAACGCCGCAGGCGCCGCCACCTAATAGGACCGGCTTTTAAGGATCAATTTTTACAGGAACTACTGCACTCCCCTTCGCGTTATCGGGCGACACCCAAAAAAGACGAGGGAGCGGCATGCAAAAACTTGTTCGTTATTCCACCGCCTTGGCGCTCGTCCTACTGCCGGCAAGCGCCATCGCCCAAACCACCATCACCACGACCACCGAGACGCGCGGGCCGTCGGTTCTGAACCCTGAACAGCGCACGGTGATTTATCGCACAATCACCGAGGAGCGGCGCGTCGCGCCGGGGCCTGTGGTTGTGCCTGCGCCCGGCCCGGCCGTTCGCTATGAGGTTGGCGCGCCGGTACCGCGCGAAGTCGTCGTCTCCGACTTCCCGGAAGACGCCTATATCGAGATGCCGGAGTTGCGGCGCTACCGCTACGTCTACGTCAACAACCGCCTTGTGCTGGTGGATCCGGCCACGAGCCGTGTTGTCGACGTGATTGCGGAATAACCGGCGCAGAAACGCCGGATTGTTGCCAACTTTACAACCTTGCAGAGCCCCAAAGCCACACTATCTCGGCAGCGGAATTTAAATGAGGAAGTGATGGAGTTTCCGATGAAGAAAATTCTCATCCTCGCTACTGCCCTTGCGGGTCTTGGATTGGCGCCGGTAGCAAACGCCGCCGACATCGCACGCCCCGCCCCGCGAGCGGCATATCCGGTCAAGGCGCCGGAGTATCGCGCTTATGACTGGACCGGCTTCTACGCCGGTATCAACGGCGGCTATGGCTGGGGCAATTCGCGCTTTTCAGCCGACGGCAGCAATACTTCCCCGGAAGGCGCGCTGCTCGGCGGCACCATCGGCTACAACTACCAATGGGGTTCGACAGTGTTCGGTGTCGAAAGCGATTTCGACTGGAACAATGCCAAGGGAACGTCGGTCTGCGCGCTCGGCGCCGGTCTATGCCGCACCAGCAGCGACTGGCTCGGCACGACACGGCTGCGTCTTGGCTATGCGGCCGACCGCTTCATGCCTTACGTGACGGGCGGCGCGGCCTACGGCAACGTCAAAGCGAATCTGCCGGGCACCGGGCTTTCCGATGACGCGACAAAGCTTGGCTGGACAGTGGGCGGCGGTCTTGAATACGCCTTCACGCCGAACTGGACGGTCAAGGCCGAGTACCTTTACGTCGATCTCGGCAAGCTCAACTGCGCAGCTTGCGGCAGCAACGTGAAGTTCAACGAAAATATCGTGCGCGCCGGTGTGAACTATAAATTCTAACCTCGCGCTAACCAACGGCGGAGCCGGTGAAAACTTAGCTGGTTACGCAACTGTAATGTGACAACGCGTGACGCCTGCTTGGAATTTTGGCAATATCCGGCGGGGGTAAATTTACGGAGAAGACTAAATGAGAAAACAATTGCTTTCCCTGGCGGCGGCAACTCTCATGTCCGGCGGCGCCGCTTTGACGGCCGCCCCGGCCTCGGCAATGCCGATTGCGGCCGGCGCGGTGTCGAACAATTCCGTTTCCGCACCCGTTGAGAACGTCCGCTGCCGCGGCTGCGGCTGGGGTATCGCCGCAGGTGTGCTCGGCGGCGCTCTTATCGGCAGCGCAATTGCCAACTCGCGTCCGTATTATTACGACGGACCGTACGGCGGTCCCTATGCGCCCGCGCCTGTCTACGGCCCGGGGCCGGGTTATGGCTATTATGGCGGCGGCGGTGACGCGGTCGCCTACTGCATGTCGCGGTTCAAATCCTACGATCCGCGCAGCGGCACCTATCTCGGCTACGACGGCTATCGCCACCCCTGCCCGTAACCGAAGACAAATTCATCAAAAACCCCGGGCAATGCCCGGGGTTTCTATTTGCCCGATCTTTATTCTCAAGAAATTCTCGACTCAAATTCCTGCCGCAAGCGTTTGCGAAAAGCGCGATCGCGTTTGAGATACCATTCGCGGCTCATCGCGGCACGCCGCGTTCGATGCCGCTCGGTATAAAGCAGGAACCAGACCCGGCCGCGAGTCGAGCGTGCCCCCTTGCCATTGTTGTGCCGGGCAAGCCGCGCATCGACATCAAGGGTCCAGCCGACGTAAGTGCGGATACCGCCCTTGCCATTGCTGCCAAGGATATAAACGAAGCAGGCCATCCGTTCCTTGTAAGGAAAAGGCCGGCGCGAGAAAAGCGCGTTACGCCCGCGCGTCCACGCCAAGCGCCTTCAGGCTCTTGTCGAGCCCGGCGCTATCGTAAGGTTTTTTCAGCAGCGTCAGATTGTCGATTTTCTTCAGCTTGCCATCAAGCGCACCGTCACCCTCGCCGGTCGCGATGACGATCGGCAAGTCGGGGCGCAGGGTCTTCAATTCGAGCGCGAGATCGTCGCCTTTTCTATCGGGCAGGCCGATATCGATGACCGCGGCGGCGAAATCGCTGATGTTCTTCCTGGCTGCCGCAAGGGCGGCCGTCGCGTTGGCCGCCTCCTCTACTTCGAAGCCTAGCTCGCGCAGGTTCTCGACGGTGAGCATGGCGATCATCGCTTCATCCTCGACGAGCAGGATCTTGTTTTTGCGCGACATCTCGAACACCTTCTGAACCTTCTCCGAGAATTCCTCGAACGTGAACGGCTTGGTGAGCAGCTGAACGCCGGCGTCAAGACGCCCCTCGTGGATGATGCCGTCGAGACCATATCCTGTCGTGAACAACACCTTGAGATAGGGACGGCGGCGAACGGCTTCTTCGGCGAGTTCCCGGCCGTTATAATCGCCGGGCAACCCAACATCGGAAAACAAAAACCGGACTTCAGGGTGCGCTTCGAGTTGTCGCAAGGCAGCCGCGCCGTCGCCTGCTTCGATCACGCAGTAGCCAAGCTCGTGCAGCATGCTGACCGCATAGCGGCGAACGTCTTCATCATCCTCGACGACCAGTACGGTGTCCTGCTTTGGCGGCTCTGGCGCAAGCTCGCGCAACTTCGGCACCAGTGCCGATTTTTCGACCGCAGAGCGCGGCAAATAGAGTTTTACAGTCGTGCCCTTGCCGAGCTCGCTGTCGAGTGTCACGTGGCCGCCCGACTGCTTGATGAAACCGTAAAGCTGACTGAGACCCAGACCCGTGCCCTGGCCGACGGGCTTTGTTGTGAAGAACGGCTCGAAAACACGCGCGAGCGTATCCTTGTCCATGCCAACGCCGGTATCGCTCACCCGCACCAATACATAATCGCCGGACTTCACATCCGAATGATGCGCCGTGAATTTATCGTCGAGCGACGTCTTGGCCGTTTCAACTGTGAACTCGCCGCCTTCGGGCATTGCGTCGCGTGAATTGGCAGCGAGATTCAGCAACACGCTCTCGAACTGATTGGGATCGACCTCCGTCGTCCACAGGTCTTCGGCAAATATCGTCTGCATCGTGACACGCTCGCCCACAGTGCGAGCGAGCAATTCCGACATGCCGGAAAGCAATTCGTTGAGGTCGACCGGCTGCGGTTCGAGCGGCTGGCCGCGAGCAAAAGCAAGCAGGCGCTGCGTCAATGCCGCGGCGCGCTTGCCGCCCTGCATCGCGAATGCCGCGTATTCGCGAAGCGCCGGATCGCCGGTCTTGCCAAGCCTGCGCTGGAGCGCCTCGATATTGCCGATCACCACGGTCAGCAGGTTGTTGAAATCGTGCGCGACGCCGCCGGTGAGCTGGCCGAGCGCCTCCATCTTATGGGCATGCCGAAGTTGCTCCTCGGCACGGGCACGCTCGCTGATCTCGGCGCGCAAGCGAAGGTTGGCATCGGCAAGCTCGGCGGTACGATCCGCGACGAGTTTCTCCTGCCTCTCGTTCATGCGCTCGAGAGCATTACGCGCTTCGACGATGTCCGAGATGTCGGTGCTCGAACCAAACCAGCGCTCAATGCCGCCCTCGCTGTTGCGCACCGGAACGGCGCGGGCGAGAAACCAGTGATATTCGCCGTCGGCTCCACGCAAACGAAGCTCGCTCTCATAGCGGCCACCGCTTTTGAGCGCCCGCCGCCAGGTCTCACGTGCGCGCTCGATATCGTCGGGATGAATAAGCTCCTGCCAGGCGCCGCCATATTCGTTCGGCGGTCCGCCTGCGAACTCGAGACAGCGCTGATTGTAATAATCATAGCGGCCGTCGGGACGAATCGACCAAACGAGTTGCGGCATCGTATCCGCAACGGCGCGAAAACGGCGCTCGCTCTCTTCCAGTTCGCGCTCGCTGACGCGCCGGCGGATCACCGCATTTCGAAAAGCCGTGGCACCTACCAGCAACAGAACGCTGGTGAGCAGAAAAACCGCAAGATTAGCGAGAGCCGCCGGCCGCAACAGCGCCGGGTCGTTGAAGACGGCCAGCAATTTCTCCAGCGAGGGCAGATCCTCCACCCTCGGCAGGCGCGAAATATCGATCATAAAGCTGCGGGTAACGAACAGCAGCCACGACGTCACCGAGGACAGTAGGATCGTAAAAATCCCCGGGCCTGCGCCGCCCGCAACGGCTGCGACGAGCACCGCTAGAAAATAAAACGCGAACGGCACCGTTGTCGGCAGGATGCGATCCAGCAGTAAATGAATTGCGGTCGCCAGCACGAAAGCAAGAAGCGCGATGCCGTAGCGCACTATGAAAGAGCGCGAACGGCCGATCCACAACAAAAGTGCGTTATCGTTCTTCACACCAGCTCTCAATCCGTCTGTATTCACAATCGTTTCCAATGGTAGTTTAGCCAGCCCGTATGCGCCACCACACTTCTCGCGCGAGAAAGCTGGCTATTCCGAATAATTGCCATTATTTCGATTTGGGAGAGATTTGCGGCAAGCTTTCTACCGGCTTGCCAGTGAAGCGTTGAAAACTGGGTGCGAGTTCGATCTCCTGTCGTGTTAGCTGAACGCTCGCCCGATCTCCGTTGCCGTCGCGCACAATGGTCATCATCTGCAACGATACGGCAATATCCTTGGCACCGATGCCAAGGAAACCGCCGACCCCGATAATGACGGCCTGGATCGCACCGCTCTGATCGATGACGAGATCGTCAATGCTGCCGATTTTTTCACCGCCGGCGCCGGTGACCGTGATGCCGATGAGTTGCGTGGCGAGCCATTGATTGCTGGCCTGCACGCTCAAGAATGTGCCCGTGACAGGCTCCGCGCGCGACGGCATTTTGGTTTGCGCCAGCAGCAGCGGAGTGGCCGCAAGAGCCACAAGCACACAACAAAGTTTCGAGTCCAATCGCACCCCCTACCCCCATTATTTCTGCTAACGAAGAGAAGCGAACTTCGTTGAAGTATTCAGTTCCGTCATGCAGCGGCTCGGCGCAACCATAACCGCCGGGGCGATGTCAGGGCTCAGCCCTGATTCACAACCCTTCAGCGGCTCGCGGTCTACTGGCGGTTCGCGGCCGGGTAAGATCTGCTCGGTCATCGTGCGGCGCGATGGATCGAAATATTCCGGTTTGTGGATGATCTTGTGGCTGCCTGCGACCGGCTGCGCGTTGAAAATGAGCGAGGACAAGTCCCGCTCGACCATAACGCGATCCGATTTTGCAGCCCGGTTCACTTCCGGCGCAGTCGTAGAGGTCGCCATAGTGAAGATACCGGCTGTGGCTGCGGCCAGCGTGACGACGAGGCTCGCTGACAGCGCCGGGTTGCGAAGCTGATTACTAAACCAATCGAGGGACATGGTGTCCTCCCGCACAAAACGGTTGGGTCACCGAAATAACCCCCGAAACGAAATCGGGTTCCCTAGCTGTTCGGGTCCGATTTCGGCGCCAGCGAATAAAGATGGTCCCGGGGGATCATAATGCGGCAGTGCAATCCGTCCCTTTCAAAGCGCAAGTCGACATCGGTTTCGAGCGAGCGTGACAAGTTTTGCTGAATCAGCATGCTGCCGAAACCGCGCTTCTTCGGCACGTTCACCGTCGGGCCGCCCTGCTCGGCCCAGATGAACTCGATGCCGTTCGGTTCGCCGTCCATGATCTGCTTCCAATGCGCGGTGACTTTTCCGGAAGCCACCGAAAGCGCACCATATTTTGAAGCATTCGACGCGAGCTCGTGTAGCGCTAGGCCAAGATTTTGCGCTGTCTCGGGTTTCAGCAAAACAGCAGGCCCGGCGATGCTAACCTGGGTGAAATCGGCATCCACATACGGGCCCAGCTGCATCTTGAGCAAATCCTTCATGCTGGCGCCGTGCCAATCTTCCTGCACCAAGAGATCGTGTGAACGCGCAAGCGCCTGCACCCGCGCGTTAAACTGGTTCAGGAAATCATCGATGCTGCCTGCATGACGCGCAGTCTGGCGCGCCATCGCCTGAATGATCGCGAGCAGATTTTTCGAACGATGCGAAATCTCGCGCATCAGCAGGCGAAGATGTTCTTCGCCTTCCTTGCGCGCTGTGATGTCGACGACGGCGCTGGTAAGGCCCGTGACCCGTCCGCGGCTCCGCACCGGTTCAACATGAAAATCGTACCAACGCGAAATTTGGCCGTCGAAAATCTGCAACTCGCGATCGAGCGGCTGCCCTGAATTGAGAACCGCACGTTTCATTTCGACAACCGCACTACGGTTGTCCGCCGGAACCAGGTCCTCATCGGTACGGTCGATGATCTCATCGATCCGGTAGCCGAGAAAATCGTTGCTGATCGATGTGTAGCGAAGATCCTGGTCTTGTGTGAAGACGGTGACATCCGAGCCGCGCAGCGCCGTCTCGTAGCGCTGCAGAAGAGTGGCAATCTCGGCCGTCAGCCGGAGTTGTTCGATTTCGAGCGAACGGATATGCGAAGTCTGGTTCCGGCTGCGCCGGTACCACACGAACCACGCCACAGCCATTGCGAGCGAAAAAATGACCAGCGCAATGACAATATCAATAGCACGTTGACCGCCGAATGAATTCAGTCGATCGAGAGCGCCATTCCAAAGCGCGTATATGGACATTTTTGAATGCTCGATCTTTCAGATTTTCGAACGCAGTAATTCTTCAATTCAATTCGTACCAACTGGTTCAATCACAGCTAACTAGCGGGAACATGTGGAGCGGGCATGGGTTAATCCGACAGTCGGTCATCCTTCTCCCCCCGCACGACCGACTAATCCGGGTGTGATCGGCCAGCCGATCACACCCGTTCTTTATTGGATTGACGAAATCTAGCTGGCACGACGTTCGCGACGCTTAGCGGAACGCTCAAAAAACAGCGCCTGACTGATAACGGCCGAGAGCGTTGCGGGCTGGAACGGTTTCGGAATCAAAAACGCCGGCTCCGGACGTTCGCCGGTGAGGAAGCGCTCGGGGTAAGCCGTGATAAAAATCACCGGCACCTCGAAGCTCTGTAGCAACTCGTTCACGGCATCGAGACCCGAACTGCCATCGGCGAGCTGGATGTCGGCAAGAATCAATCCCGGCGGCTTGGAGCGCGCAAGCTGCACCGCTTCGCGATGCGTGCGAGCAATCCCCGTCACCTTGTGCCCAAGGTTTTCGACAATGCCTTCGATGTCGACGGCGATCAGAGGAACGTCCTCGATGATCAGCACATCCGTCGCGATCTCGGCCGCAAGCTCGCGGCCTGCTTCGTCGAGATACTGCCGGAGCTTCGCGACATCGACGCCGAGAATGTCTGCAGCGTCTTTTTCAGAAAAGCCCTCAAGCCCGAGCAGCAGGAACGCTTGGCGCGTGAGCGGCGTTAGGTGAGTCAAACGCTGTTCGACGCCCACGCCCTTGGGATCGGAGGATGAAAGGCTGCCGCCAGCGAGTGAATTCCAGACCCGCGTGAATGCGCGGTAAAGGGCTACCCGAGGCTCATACTCCCCCGGAAAGCTCTGGGGCTCCTCAATAAGAGCCTCCAATACAGCGGCTACGTAGGTGTCGCCTGACTTTTGGCTGCCGGTCAGGGCGCGCGCATAACGCCGCAAAAAAGGCAAATGCTGCGCAACAAGCTGAGAAATAGACACTGATTTTCCCCTTCCGCTGTTCGAAGATGATGCCCTAACCCGCGATTTAAAAAAAAGTTCCCTTGAAGGGGAACCCTATATCCCCGGGGACGTTACATACCGAACGAATATAGGGGCAAAAGCAGTCCGTTTCGGGACTGCCGGGGTTCAGAAATGACGACAAGCGACGACAAGCCGGAAAAACCCATGCAACGGACCAAAGACGGAGAGTTTACCACCGGCGCCGGATTGACCCGCGAAGCGACCATTAAGATCGGTCAGCAGCTACGGGCAATGTACGACGAGGTGGTGAAAGAAGGCGTGCCTGATCGCTTCACCGATCTTCTGAAACGGCTCGATAACCAAGACCGCGGCGGCGAAGGATCTCATTCATGAGCCTCGACAACGCAACTCGTGACAGCATTCTGGCGGCGATCCCGAATCTCCGCGCCTTCGCCATTTCCCTGAGCGGCAATGTCGATCGCGCCGATGATCTCGTCCAGGAGACGATTTTGCGTGCGTTGAAGAATATCGATTCATTCGAGCCGGGCACCAATATGCCGGCTTGGCTGTTCACTATTCTTCGCAACCTCTTTCGCTCCGAGTATCGCAAGCGCAAACGCGAAGTAGAGGACGCGACCGGTATGTATGCCGACAGTCTCAAGTCGCAGCCCGAACAAAGCACCAAGCTCGAATTCGAGGAGCTGCGCGTCGCTCTCGACAAGCTGCCAGATGACCAGCGCGAAGCCGTCATCCTGGTCGGCGCCTCGGGTTTCTCTTATGAAGAAGCTGCCGCGATCTGCGGCTGCGCTGTCGGCACGATCAAAAGCCGCGTCAATCGTGCACGCAATCGGCTTGCCGAACTGATGTCCATCGACGACCTCGATGACCTTGGCCCCGACCGCCAGACGCGTGCAGTTCTGAGCGTCGATCGCAGTTAAACTGCTGCTTTCTTCGCCATTACGACCGGCGTATTCTCGCTCTCATTCTTTCCGCTATCGATCATGGAGATCACGATGCGTTCGTTTGCCGCTTCAGTCGCCCTTGCCGCCGCGCTGACGCTCGCCGCAACCCCTCTCGTTCACGCGCAGGGGCCTGATACGGTCCAAGCTGGCGTGCTTGAATGCGATATCTCGGCCGGCATCGGGCTGATCGTGACTTCTCGAAAAGATCTGACCTGCCTCTTCAAGCCGGTGAACAATGCGCCGCAGGAAGTTTATACCGGCACGATCACCAAGTTCGGCATCGATCTGGGGGCGACGGGCGGGGGACAGATGATCTGGTCGGTTTATGCGCCGACGTCACGTCCGTTTGGCGCGCTGGCCGGAAATTATGCGGGTGCTACTGCCGAAGCGACCATCGGCGCGGGTCTCGGCGCCAATGTGCTGGTCGGCGGTTCCAACCGCACGGTTACGCTTCAACCGCTCTCGGTTCAGGGCCAGCTTGGATTGAATGTTGCCGCGGGTGTCGCGGAATTGCGGCTTCGCCCCGTTCAGTAGCGGAACCCGTTCCTTCGGCTCGGCGTTAACCAACGCCATACAACTGGAGAAGCGGATATGCAGACAATCTTCGGATTTATTCTGGGCGTCGCGCTGACGATCGGCGTCGCCTATGTGCATGATGCGAGCATCACGGCGCCATCGACAACTGCATCGGCACCTACATCGGCAACTGCACCCGCAGCCGAGCGCCAGATGGTCAACTGGGATGTGGTTGGCACCAACTGGCGGGAATTAAAGGCCAGCGTTTCGGAAGGCTGGCGCAAGCTCCAGTCGATCGGCTGAAGCTGCCTCGCGAAATCCTGTTCGCAAAAAGAAGCCCCGGCCCAAAAGCCGGGGCTTCCCGTTTGCCGCTTAGCTCGCAGCTTTGCGGTTGACGTTCTTGCGCTCGGCGACCGTCGTGAGTTTCTTATCCGCCGCGCCCTCTTCCTTCAGCGTTGCCGATAGCGGTGCGACGAGCGTGTCGTGGCCCAGCGCATGGGCCCACGCGATGAGCGTGCCGTATTTTGTGATTTCGTAATGCTCGACGGCCTGCGCCGAAGCAATAATGGCGGCATCGAGCACTTCCTTGTCCTGGATCTCGCCCGAGAGTTCCTCGGCCTCCTTGAGGATGCCGTCGATCGCCGGGCAATCCACGCCCTTGGGTTCCTTGCCGAGCTTCTTGAATACCTGCTCGAGACGCTCGACGTGTTTTTTGGTTTCCTCGAGATGATCTTTCAGACCAGCCGTCAGATCGCGATTGGTCGCCTTCTCGATCATGCCCGGAAGCTTTTTTACGATCTGCTTCTCTGCGTAATAAATATCCTGCAGCTGATGCAAAAACAGATCGTCGAATGTTTTGATATCCTTGGTGAAGATGCCCATGGTGGAACCTTTCCCTATGTGCGGTGAATGACGCAAAGCGCCGCATCAATGCGGCGTCCGGGATCAACAGCACATTCGACGATCGGTTCCGTTCGAGCGGCGATTTAGATTCAAGCGACGGCGGTGCTGATCGCACCGGGCTGTTCGGCGGGAAGCGCCATGAAATGCAATTTGAATTCCGCGCCGCCACTCGTGCGGTTTTTCACGGTGATCGAGCCGCCGTGCGTTTCGACAATTTTCTTCACGATCGAAAGACCGAGGCCCGCCCCGCCGGTGCGGCGGTTATCGCCCGAAACGAAACGCTCAAAGATCGCCTCCTGTTTTGCAGGATCGATCCCCTCACCGCGGTCGAGCACGCTGACGGTTCCATCCGATCCCACGAAAATTTCGACCGCCGTACCGGAAGGCGCGTGACGGATCGCATTCTCCGCAAGGTTCCGGATTGCGCGCCGCAGCGTCTCAGCGTTGCCGTTGACCCACACCGGATGCTTGGTGCCGCTCAGATTGATCGCTTTCTTCTGCGCGAGCGCCAGCGGCGCGACGAACTCGGCGACATCGGTCGCCACCTCGTGCAGATCGGCGCGTTCCTCCGGATCGACAACCAACGTCTCCATCTCGGCGGAATCGAGCAGCTGGCTTACGACGCGGCTCATGATCTCAACGTCGCGGTGCAAGGCCGCGACACTCTTCTGGTCGGGGAACGTCTCAAGCCGCGTGCGCAACACGGCCAGCGGTGTGCGCAATTCATGCGCAACATCGCCGGTAAATTCGCGCTGCTGATGAAAGCCGCTCTCGAGCCGGTCGAGCGCCTGATTGACCGCCGTCACCAGCGGAAAAATCTCTCTCGGAATGTTATCGACCGGCAGCCGGACATTGATGCGAACCGGGCTGATTTCGCGGGCCTTGGCCGACAGCCGCAGCAATGGCTGCATGGCGTGGCGGACGATCAGGATATCGGCGATCAGCAGGAACAACATGATCGGAATCGTCGTCCAGCCGACCTCCTTGAGGAATTCGGCGATCAGGTCGTCGAGCAGCACGTCGCGGTGCGCCAGGTTCTCGCCAAGCTGCACCCTCAGATTTCTACCGTTGATCGTCTTCTCGACGCTCGCGCCTTCGATTTCGTGATCGCCGCGCCGCGTTTCGAGGAATTCCGTGGCCCGGGTTTTATCGTAGCCGGAGAACACCGGTTCGAGATCCTTGCTCGAAGAGAACAGAACCTTGCCGTTTTCATCGAGGACGGCATAGGTGTAACGGCCGTAGCTCTCGGAGAACAGATCGCGCAAGCCTTCGGGCAGATTGAGAACCAGTTCGCCGTTCGGACGATACTCGAGATGGCGGACGAGCCATTCGGTCTGCTCGAAGATCGCGCGGTTATGAATCGTCGTGACGGCCGCATTCATGAAAATGTAATGCACGACCAGCAGCACGCCGGCCGTCACGGCAATCGCCAAGATATGCAGGAACGTGATCCGCGATGTGATGGAGCGGAAGTGAAACACGCTATTCTTCCTCGGACATGACGTAGCCGATGCCGCGCATGGTGTGAATCTTGACACGCGCGCCGCCGGCGGCGAGCTGCTTGCGCAGGCGATGGACATAAACCTCCACGGCGTTCGAGCTTACGTCGCCAAGACCGAACATCTGGTCTTCCACCATGCGCTTCGGCACCACCGCGCCCTTCCGGCGCATCAGCAATTCGAGCACCGCCGTCTCGCGTGCGGACAGCACATGCGGATTGCCGTCGATGAAAGTCTGGCGGGACTCGGTATCGAAGGCAATGTTGGCAAGCCGCAGCGAGCTGCCGAGCAACTGCCCCGGGCGCCGCAACAATGCTTCTATACGCGCGATCAGTTCATCAAGCGCAAAAGGCTTCACGAGGTAATCGTCGGCCCCGCCGCGCAAACCGCTCACCCGGTCGTGCACGCCGCTTCTCGCCGTCAGCACCAGAACCGGCAGCGGATTCTTGTTGGCGCGCAGTTCCTGCAAAAGGCTGAGGCCGTCGCCGTCAGGCAGGCCGAGATCCAGGATCAGGGCGGCGTATTGCGTCGAGGCCAGCACGGAGCGCGCGTCATCGATGCGGCCCAGCACATCGGCAGAATAGCCAGCCGTTTGCAGGCCCTTCGCGAGCAGCTGCGCCAGCTCCTCATTATCCTCGACGATGAGCAATCTCATGCGTGCATTCCGCTCAGGCGATCAGACAAGGCATTTTCCCGATATTACCTCGATCCGGGCTTTGCCGCGCATCCGGCGCGTAAGGTTGGTGTAAGGTTTTTGAGAATCCACAGCCGCCATACCCCTTAATCCCCCGGCAAACGCGTAATTCTGCTGTAAGCGTGGCGAGTTATAGAGACCCGCTAAAACAAAACACAAGAATCGAGAATGCACGCGCCCGCGTCGGCGCGCACCTTCAGGGGGCTCTGGGTAGGGATGAATATGCGGCAATGGCATGCGTTCGCGCGGAATTTACCGTGGCGACAGATCGCGGCGGGGCTGGTCCTGTTGGCCGGCGGCTATGCAGGGGTTTCTGCCGTCTGGCAATACACGCATACCGCTTCGGCCAGCGTACCGGAGCCCACATTGCGCGACCCCAACCGCTTCTATCCGAGCGCGGTGCAGTGGAGTTCATTCACCGTCGAGCCGGTCACGCCGCAATCGTTTCGCGACGAACTCGTGACCGAAGGCAAGATCGCGGTCGATGAAGATCGCTCGACGGCGATCTTCGCGCCGTACACCGGCCGCATTGCAAAACTTGCCGCCGCGCCCGGGGATCATGTTGAGAAAGGCCAGCCGCTGTTCGTGCTCGAAGCGAGCGACACCGTGCAGGCACAGAACGAGTTCATCAATGCCGCCGCGGCCGTCGACAAGGCGCGTGCGCAGGTCAATCTCGCTGAAACGATCGAGCGCCGGCAGCACAATCTTTATGACGCAAATGCCGGCGCGCTACGCGACTGGCAGCAGGCGCAGGTCGATCTCACCAATGCGAAGAACGATTTTCGCGGCGCGCAGACGACGTTCGAAGCGATGCGCAACCGCTTGCGGCTGATCGGCCGCAGCGAAGCCGAAATCGACAATTTCCAGAAGAGCGGCGCGATCACGGCTGAAACGAAAGTCTTCTCTCCCCTTTCCGGCACCGTCGTGCAACGCAAGGTCGGCCCCGGCCAGTATGTTTCGGCGGGCGCGAGCGATCCTGTCTATGTGATCGGCGATCTCTCGACGGTCTGGCTCGTCGCCTATGTGCGCGAGAGCGACGCCATGAAAATCAAGCTCGGTCAGGATGTGAAGTTCACCGTGCTCGCCCAACCGGGCAAAACATTCCGCGCCAAAATTGATTATGTTGCAACTTCAATCGATCCGGTGAGCCGCCGCCGCATGGTACGCGCCGCGGTCCCCAATACCGACAATCTGCTCGCACCGGAAATGTTCGCGACCGTCACCCTCGTCGTCGGCGAGGACAAGGGCGCGATGGCCGCGGTGCCGCGCGGCGCCGTGATCTATGAGGGCAATACGGCGCGGCTTTGGGTCGTGCACGACGATCAGTCGGTCGAGTTGCGTTCGGTGAAGACGGGGCTGAGCGACGGCGAGCTGATCCAGGTCGTCGAAGGCCTCGGCCTCAACGAAAAGGTCATCACGCGCGGCAGCCTGTTCATCGATCGCCTCGCGGCCCGATCGCAGTCCTGATCCAGAGCCAAGCTGCGCCATGAACGCCCTGATTGCGCAGGCACTGAAGCATCGTATTCTGATGCTGGTGATCCTGCTCGCCGCGATGGTCGGCGGCACGTTTGCGTTTCGTGCGCTGAACATCGAAGCCTATCCCGATCCCGTCCCTCCGCTTGTCGATGTCATCACCCAGAGCCCTGGCCTGTCGGCCGAGGAAATGGAACGCTACATCACCATCCCGATCGAAACGCAGATCGCGGGACTGCCGAATACGCGCGTGCTGCGGACGATCTCGCTTTACGGTCTTTCCGACGTAAAGCTGCAATTCACCTATGAGTACAGCTACGACGAGGCGCTTCAGCAGGTATTGAACCGCCTCGCGCAGATGCCCCCGCTCCCCAACGGCGCGCAGCCGCAGATCAGTCCGGTCAGTCCGATCGGCGAGATTTTCCGCTATCGCCTTAAGGGTCCGCCGGGCTACAGCGTGCTCGACCTCAAGACGTTGCAGGACTGGGTGCTGCAACGCCGCTTCCGCACCGTGCCGGGCGTAATCGACGTCGTCGGCTGGGGCGGCAAGACCAAGACGTTCGAGTTGCAAGTCGATCTCGGCAAGCTCGTCGCCTATGGCCTCACGCTGCCGCAGCTCATGCAGACAATCGCCGGCAGCAACATCAATGTCGGCGGCAACACCATCAATCTCGGCTCGCAATCCGCTGTCGTGCGCGGCGTCGGGTTGATCCGCTCGATCGAGGATCTCGGCAGCACGATGCTGACGCAGGCCGGCGGCAACCCGGTGCTGGTGCGCGACGTCGCGACGGTCGTCGTCGGCAACCTCCCCCGCCTCGGCATCGCCGGCATGAATGAAGACGACGACATTGTGCAAGGCATCGTGCTGATGCGGCGCGGTCAGCAAAGCTCGCCGACCATCGAGCGCGTGAGAGCCGAGGTCGAGCGCATCAACCGCTCCGGCGTGCTGCCGCCCGGCGTGCAGATCGAGCGCATCTACGACCGGCAGGATCTCATCAACACCACCACCCACACGGTGTTGCACAACATGATCGTGGGCATTCTGCTGATCTTCTTCCTGCAATGGGCCTTTCTTGGCGATTTGCGCTCGGCGATCATCGTCGCCACCACCATTCCGTTCGCGCTTTATTTCGCCATCGGCATCATGGTGCTGCGCGGCGAGTCCGCCAATTTACTCTCGGTCGGTGCGATCGATTTCGGCCTGATCGTCGATGCGACCGTCATCATGGTCGAACGAATATTCCGGCAGCTCGGCGAGAACGCCAAGACGCCCGTCAAGCTCTCCGAGGAAGTCGGGCTGAAAGGCAAGCTGCTCGCGATCTATCAGGCGGGCTCGGCCGTGCAACGCTCGATTTTATTTGCCGCCGCCATCATCATCGCGGGCTTCCTGCCGCTCTTTACGCTGAGCGGCGTCGAAGGCCACATCTTCGGCCCGATGGCGAAGACTTATGCTTACGCGCTCGCTGGCGGCCTGATTGCGACCTTCACCGTCACGCCCGCGCTCTGCGCTTTCCTGCTACCCGAGCATGTCAGCGAAACCGAAACATGGTTCGTGCGCACATTGCATCGCTACTATGTCCCCGTACTGCATTGGGCCGTAGCGAAACGAAAAATCGTGGCGGGCGGTGCGATCGCGTTGCTTCTTGTCTCCGCGCTGCTCGGCCGTTCGCTCGGTCTCGAATTCATGCCGAAGCTCGAAGAAGGCAATCTCTGGATTCGCGGCACGATGCCGGCGACGATTTCGCTCGAAGAAGGCAACGGCTACGCCAACCGCATCCGCAAAGTGATCGGCAGCTTCCCCGAGGTTGAGGCCGCCGTCTCGCAGCAGGGCCGGCCGGACGACGGCACCGATGCCGCCGGGTTCTTCAACGTCGAAGTGTTTGCCCCCCTCAAGCCCGCGAGCAAATGGCGCGCCGGCCTCGACAAGGAGGCGCTCACCAGCGAAATCCAGGAAGCGCTCGAGAAAGAATTTCCCGGCATCGAATTCAACTTCTCACAATACCTGCAAGACAACGTCGCGGAGCAGGTGTCGGGCGTCAAAGGCGAGAACTCTATCAAGGTATTCGGCAACGACCTGCATGTGCTCACCGACACGGCCGAGAAAATCAAGGCCGTGCTCGCGACGGTGCCGGGCGTCACGGATCTTGCGATCTTCACTTCACTCGGCCAGCCGACGATCCAGATCGACATCGACCGCGCGCGGGCCGCGCGTTACGGGCTTTCACCCGGCGACATCAACTCGACCATCCGCGTCGCGATCGGCGGCGCTGCCGCCGGCGACGTCTATGAGGACGGCAGCGATCGTCACTTCCCGATCATGGTGCGGCTCGCCCCGCAATTCCGCAAGAACGCCGAGGCGATCAATAACCTCCTGATCGGCGCTCAGGGGCCGAACGGCATCGTCCAGATTCCGCTGCGCGAAGTGGCGAACGTCAAGCTCATCTCCGGCGCGTCCTATATCTATCGCGAGCAGCAGCAACGCTACCTGCCGATCAAGTTCAGCGTGCGCGAGCGCGATCTCGGCAGCACCATCAAGGAAGCCGAGGAGAAAATCGCCAAGGAAGTCCGCCTGCCGCCGGGCACAAGGCTCGAATGGGTCGGCGAGTTCAAGAACCTGCAGGACGCCATCGCCCGGCTGCAGATCGTGGTACCGATCAGCATCGCGCTGATCGGGCTTTTGCTGTGGCTCAATTTCGGGTCGGTTCCGGATATGCTGTTGGCGCTCAGCGTGATTCCCATGGCCATTGTCGGCGGCATAATCGCACTCTTCGTCACCCGCTTCCCGTTCAGCGTTTCCGCGGCCATCGGCTTCATCGCCCTGTTCGGAATTTCGGTGATGGACGGCATTATCATCATCAGCCAGTACAACCGCCTTCTGGAGCGTGGCATGGATCGCATCACCGCGGTGTTGCGGGCGGGCGAACTGCAAATGCGCCCGGTGCTGATGACCTGCGTCATCGCCGGCGTCGGGCTGCTGCCCGCCGCGGTGTCGAACGGCATCGGCTCGCAGGTGCAAAAACCGCTCGCTGTTGTCGTCGTCGGCGGCATGCTGCTTGCGCCGATCATCATTCTCGTCACGCTGCCCGCCTTGATTGCGCTGTTTTCGCAACGGACGCCGGCCGAAGCATCGCGGAGGGCCGCGCGTGAAGCAGCCGGTTGACCCGCGCCCGATACGCGCCCGCTTGCGGGCTCGCCTGCTCGCTTGCACGGCACTTGCCGCGCTGCTCGCGGGCTGCGCCGTCGGTCCGAATTTCCTGACGCCCGAAGGCCCGGAGGAGACGAGCTATCTCACCGGCCGCGGCCCCAATGGCGCAAACGGCGATACCGTCGCCGGACGCAAGATCGAGCACGGCGCGGACATCTCCGCCGAATGGTGGGAAGCGTTCCGCTCGCGCAAGCTGAGCGACCTCATCCGCGACGGCCTCACGCATAATGCCGATGTCGGCGCGGCGGAAGCTGCGCTGCGCGTGGCGCAAGCCAATGCGCTTGCCCAGCGCGGCGCGCTCTTTCCTGTGGTGGGCGCGGGCTTCGATGCCAACCGCCAGCAGATTTCAAATATCGTTTCATCCAACGTCGCCTCGAATGCGGAGCTCTACAGCCTGCACACGGCGCAAGTGACGGTCGCCTTCGTTCCCGATATCTGGGGCGGCACGCGGCGGCAGATCGAGAGCGCCGATGCGATCGCCGAGATGCAATTCTTCCAGCGCGAGGGCACTTATCTCACGCTTTCCTCGAACATTGCGCTGGCTGCGGTCGAAGAAGCGCGCCTACTGGGCCAGATTGCCGTTCTTCGCCGCAGCATCGAGTTGCAGAGCCAGTTGCTCGGCATCCTGAAAAAGCAGAACGACGAAGGCCAGATCGCGATGACCGACGTCGTCGCGCAGGAAAGCGCCGTCGCGCAGGCCAAGCTCTTGCTCGTGCCGGTCGAAAAGCAATTCGCGCAGCAGCATAACCTGATCGCGCAGCTGACGGGACGGCTGCCCTCCGCCGTGCCGGTTGCGCATTTTCAACTCTCGTCCTTCACGCTGCCGCGCAAGCTGCCGCTCAGCCTGCCTGCCGATCTCGTGCGGCAGCGACCCGACATTCGTGCAGCCGAAGCGAGCCTTCGCTCGGCCAATGCACAGATTGGTGTCGCCATCGCCAATCGCCTGCCGCAGATCACCCTCACCGGCAACGCCGGCAGCACCGCAGCGTCCCTCTCCCAACTGTTCTCGCCCGGCACCGGCATGTGGATGATTGCCGGCAGCCTCGCGCAAACGGTGTTCGATGCCGGCACGCTGCAAAACAGGCAGGTTGCCGCCGAGGCCGCCGCCGCGCAGTCGGTCGAGCAGTATCGCGGCGTTGTGCTTGCGGCCTTCCGGAATGTTGCTGATGTTCTGCGCGCCTTGCAGGCCGATGCCCGCGCCATTGATGCTGCGACCGCTGCCGAGCGTTCGTCATCACGTTATATTGAACTCGTGCGCAAGCAGGTCGAGCTTGGCCAGGTCAACATCGCGACATTGATCACCGCGCAGCAGGCCTATCTGCAATCGTCGCTTGCCCGCGTCGACGCGCAGGCGTCGCGGCTTTCGGATACCGTCGCGCTGTTTCAGGCGCTTGGCGGCGGCTGGTGGAATCGAATCGATCCCTTGAGCGGGGAAGTTCTGGCGGATTCGCCGGTACAACAGGCTTCCTCGCGGTCGAAATAATTCGAGCCGCCAATATTTCCTGCCGAAACAGTCGTTCAAATTCGATATGCGGAACGATCTTTAATTTCGTTGAAGCGATTCGTTTGCTCGGTATCACCGCAACGCAAGGACAATAAGTGTCCTTACAGGACACAACGGACACTAATTTGCGTTGCAGCACGTTATCCGCGCCCGCCAAGCTTGACGCTTGCGTGATCCGGGATGATTATCCGCCGCAGCGCTGGATTTCCGGATAAAACTCATTCGTGATCTGCAAAATCCAGTTTCAACCGGGCGCGATTTTGGCGCGCATGCGCAACACGGAAAGTGAATCAATTTTCCCGCTGCAAGCGCGCGGCCAATCGCGAAATTTCAGGAGTTGCTCATGGCGAGCTATAATATTCTCATTCTCGGCGCATCGTATGGATCGCTGCTGGCGTCGAAGCTGATGTTCGGCGGTCACAATGTGACGCTGGTTTGTCTTCCGGCGGAGGCCGATCTCATCAACGCCGAAGGTTTCCGCGTGCGGATGCCGGTGCGCGGCCGCAAGGAGCAGATCGAAATCGATTCCCGCAAGCTGCCGGGCAAGGTCTCGGCCGCCGGCCCCGCCGACGTGAACCCCGCCAACTTCGATCTCATCGGACTTGCGATGCAGGAGCCGCAATATCGCTCGCCTGGCGTGCGCGAACTGCTCGATGCCGTCGCCAAATCCGGCAAGCCGTGCATGTCGATCATGAACATGCCGCCGCTGCCCTATGTGAAGCGCATTGCCGGTCTCGATCACGATGCGCTGAAGGCCGCCTATACCGATCCGACGGTGTGGGATTCGTTCAAGCCCGGCAACGTGACGCTGTGCAGCCCCGATCCGCAGGCGGTGCGCCCGCCGGAGGAGAAGGTCAACGTGTTGCAGGTGACGCTGCCGACCAACTTCAAGGTCGCGCGTTTCGATAATGAGAGCTACAACAACATCCTCAAGCAGCTGCAGGCCGATGTCGAAGCGGTGCGCTTCGATGCGCCGGAAGGCAAGATCGAGCTGCCGGTGAAGCTCAAATATCACGAGTCGATTTTCGTGCCGCTCGCCAAATGGGCGATGCTACTCGCCGGTAACTATCGCTGCATCACCAAGGACGGCATGCGTACGGCGAAGGAAGCGGTGCACACCAACATCGAGGAATCGCGCTCGGTCTATAACTTCGTGAACGATCTTTGCGTGAAGCTCGGCGCGAACCCCTCTGACCTCGTGCCGTTCGAGAAATACGCGGCGGCGGCCGAGAGCCTCACCCGCCCCGCTTCAGCGGCGCGCGCGCTCAACAACGGCGCGCCCTATATCGAGCGGGCCGACAAGCTCGTGCAGTTGATCGCCAAGCAAAAGGGTCTTTCGCATCCGGTGATCGACGGCATCGTCTCGCTCGTCGATGCAAGGCTCGAGGCCAACCGCAAGAAGGCGGCATGATCGTCCTCGCGGTATCCTGAAACAAAGCGCGGCCTTAGTTTTATCTAAGGCCGCGTTTTTTCATTTCAGGCCGCCTGATCCAGCGTGCGGCCGTAGAACAGCGTCACTGCATGCTTCGCTTCGGCGAAGAACAGCCAGCGCTCAGTCAAGACGCCGGCCATTGCCGAAATCGCGGCTACGACCGAGCACACTGTCGCAAGCCCGCTATCGACCAAGCTCGCCGCTGCGATCAGGCCCGCGGGGATGAGGAAAGCGAGAACCATCGCGATCTGTCGCAGTTTCTGTGCATGTTTGCGCGCGATCCGGTAACCCATCTCTTTCATCAGATAGTTTTCCGAAGTGTGCGGCGCTTCAAACAGCCGGACATTCCCCGGCAAGCCGGTCGCGGTATTCATCGTGCTTTTCGGCGTGGCGCTGTCGATGTGCCGCCAGTAACCGAGCTTGCAGGCGAGAGCCACGACGATCGTCACGACGGCAAGAAAGTACAAGCCCGGCAGCCGGTAACCGAACAAATTACTCAAGGCCGCGAACAGCAGCGCGCCGGTCATCTGCGAGAGCGCGACGTAATTCGGCACGACCCAGTCGTTGTACCAGCTCGGGATCGTCTTCAGCGAACGATAGATATACGCTGTGCAGATCACCGTGACGATCGAGCAAAGCGCCGCGATCAACCCGGCGAAAGCCCAGGCGCCGTCGACCGCGCCGAAGAAAACCCAGCCGATGCCGAAGATCGCCGCCGGAATATAAGTGACGCAGGAAGCGACGCCCTCGCGCGACAGCCACGACGAGCGCCACTGCGAGAAGGCGCGCCACGCGCGCTCGGGATGGCCGAGATGGAAAGTTGAAGACAAAAGCCCGACCGTCACCGCGCCGAGCGCGAGCGCCATGACCATGAAGCCATAGAGCTGGCTGTTCGGCAGATAGCCCGCGATTGCATAAAGCCCGGCCCATGACAGAAGCCCATAGCCGGCGCCCGACAGCGTGGTGAAGAGGATGACGGAAAGTGCGGGATGCATGATTTCGATCGCTTCAGTTCGACAGCACGCGGTCGATCCAGCCGAGGAAGCCCTCGCCCGGCTGCGGGGTGAGCGGCGCAAGTTCGGGCGATGCGGTGTGTTCGCCGAACTGCTTTTTCGGCCGCGGCGGCAGATAACGGTTGGTCGGCCGATAGCCCATTTCAGGCATCAATTCGAAACCGCCGCGCTCCTTGACGAGCTTCGACACTGCCGAATTCGGATCGCCAAGATCGCCGAACGAGCGTGCCGAAGTCGGGCACGTCGCGACGCAAGCCGGCACGCGGTCGCGCTCGGGCAGGTTCTCGTTATAGATGCGGTCGATGCAGAGCGTGCACTTCTTCATGACGCCGACGTCGTAGTCGAATTCGCGCGCGCCGTATGGGCAGGCCCACGAGCAGAGCTTGCAGCCGATGCAGAGATCCTCGTTGACGAGCACGATGCCGTCTTCGGAGCGCTTGTAGCTCGCGCCGGTCGGGCAGACCGTGACGCAGGCCGGCTCCTCGCAATGCAGGCACGAGCGCGGGAAATGCACCGTACGGCTGCGGTCGTCGTCGTTCATCTCGTAGCTGTGAATACGATTGAACCAGACGCCGTGCGGATCCTCGCCATAGGGTTTCAGATCAGTGAGCGGCGCCGCGACGCCGCCGGTGTTCCACTCCTTGCAGTTCACTGCGCAGGCATGGCAACCGACGCAAACATCAAGATCGATGACGAGGCCGAGCTTCTTGCCCGTCGTTTGCGGAAGCGAGGTCATTGCTTCACCTCGGGGCGGAATTTCTGGCCATAGCGCAGAATGTCAGGCCGCTCCGGCAGGTTCGGTGTCGCGATCGTCGGGAAATGCGGCTCGCTGTGTTCATGCTTGCCGACCGCCTTCTCGATGCGCACGCGAAGATCGTACCAGGCCGCCTGCCCTGTGACCGGATCGGAGTTCGAGTAGCGGTAGCCACCTTCGCGCGGCGGCAGAAGATCGCGGATCAGGTGGTTAAGCAGGAAGCCGCGCTTCGACTCGTTGGCGTCCGGCGCGAGATTCCACGCACCCGAGCGCTTGCCGATCGCATTCCAGGTCCAGACGGTGTTCTTGTTAACGCCGTCCATCGGCTTTGCGCGCACGGTGATCGTGCTGTGCGGGCTCGTGAGCTTGACCCAATCGCCTTCCTTGATGCCGAGTTCTGCCGCCGTTTCGCGGTGAATGTGCAGCATGTTCTCGCCGTGGATCTGGCGAAGCCACGCATTCTGCGAACCCCAGCTGTGGTACATCGCCATCGGCCGCTGCGTGACGGCATGGAAATCGAAATCGCCGCCGGCACTCGCTTCCTCGAACGGCATGTACCAGATCGGCAGCGGATCGAAATAGGTCGCGACACGCTCGCGATGCTGATCGGGAATCGGCACATCGCCGTGGCCGCGCGCGACGAGGCGGAATTTCTGGATCGTCTCGCTGTAGAGCTGAATGAAGATCGGCTCGGGCTTGTTGAGAAAGCCCATCGAAACGGCCCAATCGAGATAGGCCTTGTTCCACGGCTTGAAGTAATGCGCTTCGTGCGGGATTTCGCTCTGCCAGAAGCACTGGTTTTCGATATAGCGCTCAAGCTGCCGCGGATTGACCGAGCCAATGGCTTCTTCGCCACCGTTGTCGCCGCGCCAGCCGGCAAGCATGCCGACCTTGGGGCTGCGCTCATGGTTGACCATGTAATCGGGAAACAGGCCGGGATATTTCGGCTCGCCCTTTTCGTTGACGAGGCCCGGCAGTTTCAGCCGCGCGCCAAGATCGATCAACACATCCTGGAAGGGCCGAACGTCGCGATCGGGCTTCACCACCGGCTGACGGATGGCATCGGCCGCGCTTTCGGCGTTGCTGATCGGACGGTCGAGCATTGAGATGCAGTCGTAACGCTCTAGATAAGTCGTATCCGGAAAAACAAGATCGGAATACGCCACCATCTCCGAATAGTAAGCGTCGGAATAGATGATGTGCGGAATCTTGTATTCGCCGTTCTCGTCCTTGTCGGTGAGCATCTCCATGGTCCCCGCGGTGTTCATCGCGGAGTTCCAACTCATGTTGGCCATATACATAAAGAGCGTGTCGATGCGGTACGGATCGCCGCGATGCGCATTCGCAATCACGGTGTGGAACATGCCGTGCGGCGAGAGCGGCGCTTCCCACGAGAACGCCTTGTCGATGCGGAGCGCGTTGCCGTTCTCATCGACGAGCAAATCCTCAGGCCCCTGCGGAAAGCCGAGCGGCGAGCCCTTCAGGCTCTCGCCTGCTTTCGCGGGGCCTGCGGGCTTAACGACCGGCGGGATCGGCTTCGGATACGGCGGCTCATAGCGGAACGCGCCCGGCGTATCGATCGCGCCGAGCAGCGTCTGCAACATATGCAGCGCGCGGCAGGTGTGAAAACCATTCGAGTGCGCGGAGATGCCACGCATCGCGTGAATGCTGATCGGGCGGCCGATCATGCGCTCATGACGGCGTCCGGCCCAATCGGTCCACGGCTGCTCGACGACGACTTCCTGTTCGAAGGCGACATGTGCAAGCTCCGCAGCAATCCGCTTGATCGTCGCGGCGGAAATGCCAGTCTTTTTGGCAACCGCTTCGGGAGAATATTCGCTGCTGAGATAACGCTCGGCGAGCAGCATGAAGGACGGCACGGCCTTGCGGCCATCGGGAAGCTGGTACTCGCCCGAAAGCGCGGGCGCAGCGTCGGGGTCGAGCGCGCTGACGATTTTCTTGCGCTTTCGATCGTAAACTTGCGGCGCGCCTTCGACGCGGAAAAACAAACCGTCTTCGGCGCTGCCGCGTTCCTGAATCACCAGCCAAGGCGAATTGGTGTAGCGCGCGAGATAATCGGCGTCGATCTTGCCGGCACGCAGTAGCTCGTGAACGAGCGCGAGAATGAACAAGCCGTCCGTGCCGGGGCGGATGCCGAGCCATTCGTCGGCGATCGCCGAATAGCCGGTGCGGACCGGGTTGACCGAAACGACCTTGGCGCCGCTGCGCTTCAGCTTGCCGAGGCCGATCTTGATCGGGTTCGAGTCGTGATCTTCGGCGACGCCAAAGAGCATGAAATATTTGCTGCGCTCCCAATCGGGTTCGCCGAATTCCCAGAACGAACCGCCGACGGTGTAGAGCCCGCCCGCCGCCATGTTGACTGAGCAGAAGCCGCCGTGCGCGGCGTAGTTCAGCGTGCCGAACTGCGTCGCCCACCAGCCGGTGAGCGCCTGCGACTGGTCGCGGCCGGTGAAAAACGCGAGCTTCTTCGGATCGGTCTTGCGGATGTTGCCGAGCCACTCGGTGGCGATCGACATCGCCTCTTCCCACTCGATCTCGCGGAATTCGCCACTGCCGCGCTCGCCGGTGCGCAGCAAGGGCTTGCGCAGGCGGGCGGGCGAATAGTGCTGCATGATGCCGGCCGAACCCTTGGCGCACAACACGCCCTTGTTCACCGGGTGGTCTTTATTGCCTTCGATGTAACGGACCTTGCCTTCGCGCAGGCTGACCTTGATGCCGCAGCGGCAGGCGCACATGTAACATGTGGTGTATTTGACTTCGTCGTTGACGAGCGCGTTGGTTGCGACGCGCGGGTCGCCGAATTTTTCAGCCTTGGACATGAAACCTGCACCGTTTCTTGCGCGATGACGGGCGACTCGAAATCGTCCGCATGCCGGGTCTGACGCCAAGGGACCATCTAGACCTGTGCAGTTCCATTCTTATTTGACGATCAATCCATTCTGCAATTCTGTTGATACGCCGGGGTTGGCATCGCCCGTTCTATTGTTGGATTCACCCCGCCTTACCTTCCCGTCCTCGCAGACAAGCGCCACAGTGCTCGCGATCGCTCTTCAGCGCCGAGGAATCGTCAGTTCACCACTCTCTCAAGAAATAATGAGGGCGGCGCGGGACGCCGGAGACTTGCCGGTTTTACTGGCGGCCTAGCCCGATCAGAGCGCCTTGATCTCGGCGACCAGCGCATCGGCGACGGTGACGCCATCACGCTTCGCCTTGTCGCGCAGCTGAAGCCGCCGCGTGCCGGGAAGCCGCGCGCCCGCCTGCCCTTCGATCGATTGCGCGAGCGTCGCAAAATGCGCTAGCGATCCGCCGAATGCTGCGGGATCGAACACGATCAGGAGCTGGCCTGTGCCGGGCGGCGAGCCCTTGGCATCGAGAAACGACGAAGCGTCGGCGGCATAGTTCGCGCCGGTGAGCCCTGCTGCGAGCAGTTCGACCATCAGCGCCAGCGCCGTGCCTTTGGCATCGCCGAGGGGCAGCATCGTGCCGCCGAGCGCCGCGTTGGGATCGGTCGTCGGCTTGCCGCCCGCGTCGAGCGCCCAGCCTTCGGGAATTTTTTCGTTCTTTTGTTTGGCGGCGAGGATGTTACCGCGCGCGACTTTCGAGAGCGACAGATCGACGACGATCGGCGCGTGCGAAGGCAACGGACAGGCGAAAGCGATCGGGTTGGTGCCGAATACGGCTTGCGATCCGCCCCACGGCGCAATCGCGCCTGGCGTGTTGGCGAACATCAGCGCCATCAAGCCCTGCTCCGCGAGTTTCTCGACCGGCAGCCCCGCCGCGCCGCAATGATGCG
This sequence comes from Xanthobacteraceae bacterium, assembly GCA_035555855.1. Classification (GTDB taxonomy): domain Bacteria; phylum Pseudomonadota; class Alphaproteobacteria; order Rhizobiales; family Xanthobacteraceae; genus Palsa-892. Next base: position 11,318 of record DATMGD010000048.1, on the reverse strand, counting down.
AGCGATGAATGCCAGCGGAAGCGATGCCGTTCTTCTTCGCCGCGCCCGGCAATTCGGCGAGCGCAAGGTCAATCGCCGGATAGGCGAAGCCATGCGCGGCGTCGATCGCGGCGACCCCCGGCTTGCGCCACTTGAGCGAAGGCTTGGCGCGGCCGTCGATTTTTCCGGCTTTCGCCTGCGCGGCGTATGTGGGAACGCGCGACAGGCCGTGGCCCTTGAGACCGTCGGCTTCGGCGGCAACGAGCGCACGCGCGACACTTTCCGCGTTTTCCGCCGAGGCACCGGAACGCGTCAGCGCAGCCGTCACAAGTTGCTGGGCTTCGGAAAGCGAGAGCGTCGGCATGATTGTCTTCCGCGGTTATTTCTTGAAGTGATCGCGAATTCTTTCTGCGACCATGAACGAAACGCGCTGGTTCGCCTCCGCCGTGCCTGCGCCGATATGCGGCGTCAAGATTAAGTTCGGGCAATCGGCGAAGACCTTGGCGCCCTCCTTGGAGAGCGGCTCCTCAGTGAAAACATCGAAGGCCGCGCCGCCGAGTTGGCCGGAGCGCAATGCTTCCACTGTTGCCGCTTCGTTGGCGACACCACCGCGTGCGGCATTCACGAGGATCGCGCCACGCTTCATCTTGGCGAGCGCCGCGCGGTCGATCAGGTCTTTGGTCTCGGCGTTGAGCGGCACATGCAGCGAGACGACATCGCTCGTCGCGAGCAGCGTGTCGAGATCGAGCGACGGAACTTTTCCCCACGGTTGCGTCCATGCCGGATCGTCCGCCTTGAGATGCGGATCGTAGCCGACAACCTCCATGCCGATCCCCGTCGCCGTCGCACCCAACATGCGCCCGATCGCACCGAAGCCGACGATGCCGAGACGCTTGCCGGCGACTTCGCGGCCCTGCCACCGGGCGCGTGGGAAATCGCCCGCCAGCACTTCAGGGGTTGCGAAGAAGGCGCGGCGCAGCAGCGCATAGGCCGCGCCGATGACATATTCGACCACCGACTGGGCGTTGGCGCCGGTCGCGGGATAAACCGCGATGCCGCGCGCCTTGCAGGTCGCCATGTCGATATTGTCGAGGCCGACACCGAGGCGGCCGACCGCGACGAGCTTCGTCGCGTGCTTGAGCACGTCGGCGTTCACCTGCGTGTTGTTGCGGACGATGATCGCCGGCACGTTCGCGACGGCCTTGCAAAGGTCGTCGTGTCGCAGAAAGAGCTTGGGTTCGTAGATGATGTTGAAACCGGCGAGGACGTCCTTGAAGACGTCCTCGTCGATCGTTTCGGTAATGAGAAGATCGGTCATGCGCGGGAAATTACGCGCTGCGATAGAGCTTTGTCAGCACAAATTCGCGGTGACCGAGCGCTTCCGAGGCGGTCAGGCGGCCGTTTGCGGTGCGCATGATCATCTCGATCAACGCATCGCCCGCTTCCGGGATCGTCTGGTCGCGGCGCAGGATGCCCGAGACGTCGAGGTCGACGTGCTCCGACATCGTCCGCACCGTGCGCGGATTGCCGGTGATCTTGATGACCGGCACGATCGGATTGCCGATGATGTTACCCTGCCCGGTCGGGAAGGTGTGGATGACGTAGCCGCCCGCCGCCATCAGCGTGACGCATTCGGCCGCGGCCGACGACGTATCCATATAGTAGAGACCGGGGCCCTTGGCCGGCGCTTCGGCTGGCCCCAGCACGTCGATGTATTTGCAGGTGCGGCCGATCTTTTCGAGATTGCCGAGCGCCTTTTCCTCGATCGTCGAAAGACCGCCGGCAATGTTGCCCTTGGTCGGCTGCGAGTCCGAAAGGTCGTTGGTCTTGTGGGCCTGGATGACGTCGTCCTCGTAGGCCTGCCAGGTCTTCATCCACTTCTCGCCGATTTCCGGCGAAATGGCGCGCGCTTTCGCGAGATGCTCGGCACCCGTGATCTCGGAAGTCTCACCGAACACACCGTGAATGCCCTTCGGGATCAGCTTGTCGTACATGTTACCGACTGTCGGGCACGACGCGAGGCCGGTGGTGGTGTCGCTCTCGCCGCACTTCGTGGAGACCCACAAATCGGAGATGTCGCACTCTTCGCGCTTTAGTTCGGACGCCCACTGGACATATTCCTTCGCAACACGCGAGGCGCGAGCGATGGTGTCGATATCGCCGTGCAATTCGATGCCGAAGCCGATGACGGGCTTACCCGTCTTCTTGATGCCTTCGACGACGCGATTGGTCCACTGCTCCTCGATGCCGATGACGACGACCGCCGCGACGTTCGGGTTCGAGCCCGTGCCGATCAGCGTGCGGAAGTGCAACTCGAGATCTTCGCCGAACTGCAAGCGCCCGTAGGCGTGCGGAATGGCGAGCGTGCCCTTGATGTTGTTGGCGACCGCCTCGCAAGCCGCGTTCGACAGATCGTCTAGCGGGAGGATGACGACGTGGTTGCGCACGCCGACGCGGCCGTTCTCGCGGCGCCAGCCCTGAAACTTCATGTTCGACTTACCGTTGCCCTGGGCCATGATTACCACCGCTTGGTCTTGAGGTTGTGAACGTGGACGTGCTCGCCCTTCGCGATATCGGCGACGGCCTTGCCGATGTCCTGGCCGTACTTGATGACCGTGTCGCCCTTCTTGATGTCGACGAGCGCAATCTTGTGGCCGATCGGAACATCCATTTTCGATTTCAGGTTGAAGGAAGAATTATCGGCGGTCACGACACAAAGCATGTCGGTATCGGCCTTCAGGCCTTCGATCGCCACGACACCGACGGTGTCTTTTTTCTCGTGAACCAGCAGCTGCGGAATTGCCATCGCGCGTCCCTTTGTCTTGCCAGACCCCAATTCTTCTATAAGATATAAGTCAGAGTCAATGAAAAACCTCGCGGCAACAGGGATGGGCCGATGGAGACTCGCAACGCACTCGGTTTTCGCCCGCTCTACCGGCAGGCGCGCGACGTGCTGGTCGGCCGCATCAACGACGGCACCTGGCAGGCGGGTCAGGCAATCCCGAGCGAAATGGAAATCGCCGCCGATCTCGGCATCTCTCCCGGCACCGCGCGCAAGGCGCTCGACGAGATGGAATCGGAAAATCTCGTCATCCGCCATCAGGGCCGCGGCACCTTCGTCGCGCGGCATGACGACGCGCGCATCATCTTTCAGTTCTTCAAGCTGACGCCCGATTCCGGCGTGCGCGAATTTCCGACAAGTAAGATACTGCGCACCGATGTCGGCACCGCCAGTGCCGAGGCTGCAAAAATCCTGAAATTACGCGCAGGCGCGCGCGTCCTGCAGATTGAGCGCATCCGCTCGTTTGCCGGCAAAGCCGTGATTGCCGAGACGATCACGCTGCCCTACACGCCGTTCACCGGCGCCGAGAAGCTCGAACTTCCGAACAATCTTTATGAGCTTTATCGCTCGCGCTTCGGTGTTACGATCGCGCGCTCGACCGAGAAGCTGAAAGCGGTTGCCGCCAAGCGGCGCGAGGAAAAGCATCTTGGCGTCAAAGTCGGCGCGCCGCTGTTGTCGATCGACCGCACGGCCTTTTCGCTCGACGGCAAGCCGACCGAGTGGCGCGTCTCGGTCTGCCGAACCGACATCACCCACTATCTGTCCGATCTGAAATGAAAGGAGTGAGAGCCGCTTTTGAGGAAACGCCGCCCCGCAAAAAAACATGTTGCCATCATCGCTAAATAGCAGATGATATGTGGGGAATAATATAAACTACAAAAAACACATGGAGTTATGAGATGATCAGTAAATCTCGACAGAAATGGACACTATCGCTGTTCGCGGCAGCGGCCGTTCTCGCCTACTCCGCGACCACTGCCAGCGCCGAGCCCCGCACCGTGCGGGTCGCCAAGCAGTTCGGCATTTCGTATCTGCCGCTCTCGGTGATGGAAGAAAAAGGCCTGATCGAAGCCGAAGGCAAAAAGCTCGGTCTTGATCTCAAGACCGAATGGCTGCGCTTCACGGGCGGCCCCCCCATGAACGAAGCCATCGTCTCGGGCAATCTCGATTTCGCCTCGGGCGGCGTCGGCCCGCTGGTGACGGCATGGGCCCGCACCCAGAAGAACATCAAGATCAAGGGCATCGCCGCGATCAACGCGATGCCGCTGTTCCTGAACACCATCAAGCCCGAGATCAAGACGATCAAGGACTTCACCGAAAAAGACCGGATCGCGTTGCCGGCGGTGAAGGTGTCGATCCAGGCGGTCGTGCTGCAGATGGCGGCCGAGAAAGTCTTCGGCAAAGGCCAGGAGCACAAGCTTGATCAGTGGACCGTCTCGCTCAGCCATCCCGACGCTTTCGCGCAGATGATGAGCGGCAAGTCCGAGATCACCGCGCATCTGACTTCAGCCCCCTATCAATATGAAGAGTTGAAGGACAAGCGCGTTCACAAGGTGCTCGACAGCTACGAAGTGCTCGGCGGGCCGCACACCTTCAACTCGATCTGGGCGACGGCGAAGCTCTACGAAGGCGAGCCGAAGGTCATCCAGGCGTTCCTCGCGGCACTTGAAGAAGCGATGAAATACATCAAGGCCGATCCCGATGGCGCCGCGAAGCTGTGGGTGAAGAACAACAACTCGAAGCTTCCGGTCGAGGAAGCCGCGCGCATCATCAAGCTGCCGGAAAACGAGTGGACGATGACGCCGAAGAAGACGATGGCCTTTGCCGATTACATGTCGCGCGTCGGCATGATCCCGGTGAAGCCGGAGAGCTGGAAGGATCTTTACGTCAAGAACATTCACAACCTCCCCGGAAGCTGATCGTGAACGCAACCGTACGAGCCACAGCACCGCAGACGCCGCCCAGCGCGGCGTCTGCCCTGCTGGATGTCAGCGGCGTCACGCTGCAATACAAGACACCGCGCCATCTGGTGACGGCGACCTACCGGGTGAGCTTCAACGTTCACCAGGGCGACCGTTACGTCATCCTCGGCCCGTCGGGCTGCGGCAAGTCCACCATGCTGAAGGCGGTCGGCGGCTTCATGTCGCCGGTCGAAGGCTCGATCAAGATCCGAGGCCGCAAGGTCGACGGCCCGGGGCCGGACCGGATGATGGTCTTCCAGGAATTCGAGCAGTTGATGCCGTGGAAGACCGTATTCGGCAACGTGCTGTTTCCAATGGCGGTGACGAAGAAATTCCCGCGCGCCGAAGCCGAGGCGCGCGCGAACTCCGTCATCGAAAAAGTCGGGCTGTCGAAGTTCAAGGACATCTATCCGCACATGCTGTCGGGCGGCATGAAAATGCGCGTCGCGATCGCGCGCGCGATGGCGCTCGAGCCGGATATTCTCCTGATGGACGAGCCGTTCGCGGCGCTCGACGCCCTCACCCGCCGCTCGATGCAGCAGGAACTCCTGTCGCTGTGGGATCAGCTGCGCTTCACTGTGATGTTCGTGACACACTCGATCGAAGAAGCCGTGCTTGTCGGCTCGCGCGTCCTTGTGCTCTCGCCGCATCCGGGACGCGTGCGTGCGGAACTCGACGCCAGTCAGCTCGATTACGACGCGGTCGACAAGCCCGAATTCGGCGCGATGACCAAGCGCATCCATGACCTGTTGTTCGCCGAGCCGCAGGGCGGCGCCGCGAAAAAAGCGAGTGCATAGACATGAGCAATGTATTGGCCCGTCCGGAAATCGAAATCGAACTGACCGACGCAGGCACCGTCGGCGATGTCGAACGGCCGCTCTCGCTGATTGAGCGCATCATCACCAACGAGACGTTTCAGCGCTTCGCCATTCTCGTCACACTGCTGGTGATTTGGGAAGTCTATGCGCGCTGGCTCAACAACTCGCTCCTGTTTCCGACCTTCACCGAAACGATCCGGACGTTCTGGCACGACATCATGAACGGAACGCTGGTCAACCGGACGATAACCTCGCTTCGCACCCTCGTGATCGGTTACACGCTCGGGCTCCTGATCGCCGGCGTGTTCACGACCTTCGCGGTCGCGAGCGGCATCGGCACGCGCATCCTTTCGACGCTCACCGCCATGTTCAACCCGCTGCCGGCCATCGCACTTTTGCCGCTCGCGCTGATCTGGTTCGGCTTGGGAACGCCGTCGATCGTTTTCGTCATCATCCACTCGGTGTTGTGGGCGGTCGCACTCAATACACTCAGCGGATTTCGCAGCGTGCCGGAAACATTGCGCATGGGTGGACGCAATGTCGGCCTCAAGGGCGCGCGCTATGTCGGGCTGATCCTGATCCCGGCGGCGTTTCCGTCGATCCTCGCCGGGCTCAAGATCGGCTGGGCCTTCGCCTGGCGCACGCTGGTCGCGGCCGAACTCGTGTTCGGCGTGTCGGCGCGTTCGGGCGGCATCGGCTGGTACATATTCGAGGCGAGGAATGAACTCGACACCGCGACGGTGTTCGCAGGCCTCCTCACCGTAATCCTGATCGGTCTTCTGGTTGAATCGGTGATCTTCCGGGCGATCGAGGCGCGCACCGTGAACCTCTGGGGCATGCAGCAATGACGCAAAGCGCGTCCGCGCTCGAAATTGAAGTCTGGCGCGGCGCCGAGGAAGGATCGTTCCAGACCTTCAAGACGCCGCGGCGCGAGCACCAAACGGTGCTCGACGTTGTGACCGAAATCCAGCGCGAGCAGGACCCGACGCTCTCCTATCGTTTTGCCTGCCGTGTCGGCATCTGCGGCTCCTGCGCGATGGTCGTGAATGGCCGGCCGCGCTGGACCTGCCGCACACGGGTGAGCGAAGTTTTAGAGAACGGCAATCACATCCGGCTTGAGCCGCTCCGTAATCTCCCCATCGTCAAGGATCTCACGGTCGAGATGACAGCGTTCTTCGACAAGTGGAAGAATGCGCGCGGCTATTTCGAGCCGGGTGAGAAACCCGCCGGGGATTTTGCCGTCGTGAAGCCCGACAGCAAGAAGCGCCGCGCCGTCGATGAGAGCATCGAGTGCATCGGTTGCGGCGTCTGCTACTCAGCTTGCGACGTCGTGGAATGGGACAAGGACTATCTCGGGCCGGCCGCGCTCAACCGCGCCTGGACTCTGGTCAACGATGTGCGCGATCAGGGCAATGCCGCGCGCCTCGACGCCATCTCCAAAAGCGAAGGCTGCCAAGCCTGTCACACGCATATGAACTGCACGCAGTTCTGCCCCAAGGGCATCGCGCCGACCTACTCGATTGCGGGCCTCAAGCGCAAAGTGTGGTGGCGCGCGTTCTGGGGGATATCGTGAACCCGAAACTGTTCGTCGCGCAGCGGCTTTCGGCTTTCGTGCTTGCGGCTGCCGTCGCGGTGCATCTTGCGACAATCCTCTACGCCGTGCGCGGCGGCCTGAGCGCCGGTGAAATCCTCGCGCGAACGCACGGCAATCTTGCTTTCGCGCTTTTTTACGCAGCGTTCGTGATCGCCGTTGCGGTTCATGCGCCGATCGGCCTTCGCAACGTGCTGCGCGAATGGACGCCGTGGCGCGGGCGTTCGCTCGATATCGCGCTCGCGCTCTTCTCGCTCCTGCTGCTCGCACTCGGCCTGCGCGCCGTTTACGCGGTGTATGTGTGATGCGCGCCTCGCACACCCAGCGCGGTTTCATCGCCGCGACGCTCCACCGGCTCTCGGGGATCGCGCTTGCGATTTTTTTGCCGCTGCATTTTCTGGCGCTCGGAACCGCGCTTTCCGGCGCCAATGCGCTCGACAGCTTCCTCGCGCTCACGCAGCAGCCCGCGGTGAAATTCGCCGAATGGGGCATCGTTGTTGCGCTGGCAATCCACATGTCGCTCGGGCTTCGTCTGCTGGCGATTGAGTTTTTCGCCTTTCGTGAAAAAAGCGCGGCGGTGCTCTCTGCCTGCACAGCGGCGGTGCTCGCGGTCGGCCTCGTTTTTCTTCTCAACGGGGGCTGAGCGATGATCTTCGGCCTTCCGATCGAGACGCTCGAATTTCTCTGGCTCGGCGGGCTATTGGGCGGCATCGCCGCGGGCGCCAGCGGCTTCGCCTTCGCGCTAGCGGCAACCTCGATCTGGCTGCACCGTATCGATCCTTTGCACTCGGCGATCCTCGCTACCGCCTGCGGCACGCTTTTGCATCTCACGACGCTGAAACCGCTGTGGCCGCACGTCAACATGAGCCGGCTGTTGCCGTTCGTGATCGGCGGCGTGATCGGCATTCCGCTCGGCGTCTATATTCTCGCCTTCACCAATGGCGCGACGCTGAAGATCGTGCTTGGCACATTCCTGATCGTGTTCGGAACCTATTCGCTGCTCGCGCCGGCGCTGCCGCGCATCACCACGGGCGGACGCACGCTCGATGGAACCGTCGGTTTCATCGGCGGCATTCTCGGCGGCATCGGCGGCTATTCCGGCGTGCTGCCGACGATCTGGACCCAGCTCCGCGGCTGGGGCAAGGAAGCCGCGCGCGGCGTCTATCAACCTTATGTCATCGTCGTGCAGGCCATTACGGTTGCCGGCATTTTTCTCGTTGCCTTCGATACCATGAGCCTGAAGCTGCTCGCGGCAGTAATGCCGGCTGTGCTGCTCGGAACATGGATCGGCTGGCAACTTTTCGGTAGGCTCAACGACAGACGGTTCCGCCAAGCACTCGCCGTCCTGTTGATGGCCTCCGGCGTGACGCTCGTATTGTGAGGCAACCATGCAAGTCGATATCAAAGAAATCGAAGAAGTCGCGAAGACACTTTACATTCGCGCGCTGAAACTGCTGCCCACCGATATCAAGCAGGGTTTCGAGCGCCTGATGCGCGACGAGACGAGCACGACCGGCAAGACAGTACTCGGCACCATGGTCGAGAACATCGCCGTCGCCGAGCGCACCAAGAACCTCCTGTGTCAGGACACCGGCATCCCGATCTACAACATCAAGATCGGCCGTGACGTTTCGCTCGACGGCGCGGCGATGAAAGAGGCGATCCGTAGAGGCTGCGAGCGCGCGACGAAAGAGCATCCGCTCCGCTCCTCCGTCGTTCACCCGATCACCCGCAAGAACGAGCAGACCTCGTGCGGCATCGGCGTTCCCGTCATCAACATCGACTTCGACGAGCGCCCGGAAACGCTTGAGATCGAAATGATCCCGAAGGGCTCGGGCTCGGAAAACGGCTCGTTCCTGCAAATGCTGATCCCGGCCGATGGCGTCGGCGCGGTCAAGCGTTTCGTCGTCGATAAGGTCATCGAATGCGGCGGCCGTGTCTGCCCGCCGACCATTGTCGGCGTCGGCATCGGCGGCACATCGGATGTCTGCATGCACCTTGCGAAGGTCGCGGCGACCCGCCCGCTCGGCTCGAAATGCGCCGACGAGGAAGGCGCCAGGATCGAAGCACAACTTTCAGAAGCCGTGAATGAACTCGGCATCGGGCCGCAGGGTCTTGGAGGACGCTCGACATCGTTCCGCGTCCATGTCGAGGTCGCGGCGACCCACATCACGATGAACCCTGTCGCGGTCAATATCCAGTGCCACTCGGCGCGGCGCGCGAGCGCCACGATCACGCCGGGCGGCATCGCGTTCGCGTGAGGCAATCATGACGCATCATGTTCTCAACATGCCGATTGACGAGGCGCAGGCGCGCGCGCTGAAGCTCGGCGATACGGTGACGCTGGAGAAGACACTGTTTGGTATTCGCGACGCTACCCTGATCGCGATGTTCGACAAGGATCGCCGCACGCGCTTCGATCTCAAGGGCCATGCCGTTATCCACACCGCGCCGAACGTGAAGAGGGTCGACACGCGCCCCGGCAACAATTCGGGCTATGAGCCCGTCTGCATCGGCACCACGACCTCGATGCGCATGGAGCGTTTTACGAAGCAACTCATGCAGCGCGAAGGCGTGCGCATCATCATCGGCAAGGGCGGCATGGGCCCGGCGACGCTGGATGCGCTGAAAGAATTCGGCGGCGTCTATCTCGCCATCGTCGGCGGCGCGGCGGCGCTGGAAACGACCTGGATCGAGGAAATCGAGGACGTCGATATGGACGACCTCCACCCCGAGAGCCTGTGGAAGTTCCGCATCAAGGGCTTCGGCCCCCTCCTCGTCACGATGGATTCGCACGGCGGTTCGATGCATGCCGAGGTCAACGCGGGTGCTGCTGCGAAGCGCGCCGACGTGCTCGCCAAGATCGGTGGCCTCTAATGCAGGCCATCGAGACGGATATTCTCGTTTTGGGCGCAGGCGGCGCCGGTCTGTTCGCGGCGCTGCACGCCAAGAAAGCAAACCCCGATCTCGATGTGACGATCGCCGTCAAAGGCCTGCTCGGCAAATGCGGCTGCACGCGCATGGTGCAAGGCGGCTACAACGTCGCGCTGTCGCCGAACGACTCCGTCGAGCGCCACTTCATGGACACGATCGAGGGCGGCAAATGGCTGAACCGGCAGGACCTTGCCTGGACGCTCGTCACCGTCGCGCAAAAGCGCATCCGCGAGCTTGAGACCGAGCTTGGCTGCTTCTTCGACCGCAATCCCGACGGCACAGTTCACCAGAAAGCGTTCGCGGGGCAGACCTTCGACCGCACCGTGCACAAGGGCGATCTCACCGGCATCGAGATCATCAACCGGCTCGCCGAGCAGGTCTGGCGGCGCGATGTAAAGCGCATCGAAGATCATCGCGCACTCGACCTGATCCCGAGCGCCGACGGCTCCGAGCTTGCGGGCGTATTGATGCTGGACATGCGCACGGGTGAGCCGCTCATGGTTCGCGCGCGCGCGACGCTGCTCGCTACCGGCGGCGGGCCGACGATGTACAAGTATCACACGCCATCCGGCGACAAATCCTGCGACGGCCTCGCGATGGCGCTGCGCGCGGGCCTTACGCTGCGTGACATCGAGATGGTGCAATTTCACCCGACCGGCCTCTTGGCCGGTGAAGGTACACGCATGACCGGCACGGTGCTTGAAGAAGGCCTGCGCGGCGCGGGCGGCTATCTCGTCGACTCGCAGGGCAAACGCTTCATGTTCGACTACGACGAGCGCGGCGAGCGCGCGACGCGCGACATCGTCAGCCGCTCGATCTTCGACCGTATCCGGAAGGGTTTTGCGAGCCCGCACGGCGGTGTCTATATCGAGATGGGCCACCTCGGCCCCGACAAGGTGCGCCGCCAGTTCAAAGGCATGGTCGATCGCTGCGCCGACTGCGGCTTCGATCTTGCGGCTGGCCGCGTCGAGGTGATCCCGACCGCACATTATATGATGGGCGGGCTCGAATTCGACGAGGACTGCACCACTGCGCTGCCGCGACTTTACGCAGCAGGCGAAGACACCGGCGGTGTGCATGGCGCCAATCGCCTCGGCGGCAATGGTGTTGCAAACTCCACGGTGTTCGGCGGTATCGCTGGCGACGTTATGGGCCAGCGCGTGACGCCGAACGGCGCCCTGCCCGAGCCCGAC